>DATKKV010000020.1:0-218991 GCA_035542735.1 Bryobacteraceae bacterium | reverse complement strand
GATGACCACGCCGTTTTCCGCAAAGGGATTGTGTTGCTTGTTGCGAGTGAATCCGACATGCAAGTTGTAGCGGAGGCGACGAACGGACGCGAGGCTGTGGAGCAGTATCGAAAGCATCGTCCCGACATCACGCTCATGGACCTGCAGATGGACAAGATGTGCGGCGCAGATGCCGTCGCTGCGATTGTCAGTGAATTCCCGGAAGCCCGGATCATAGTCTTGACCACCTATGAAGGCGATGCTCGCGTCGTTCGCGCTTATCAAGCCGGCGCAAGTGGCTACGTTTTGAAGGGGTCGGTGGCGATGGATCTGCTGGAGACCATTCGTTCCGTGCATGCGGGCGAAAAACGGATACCGCCGGAGATCGCAGCGCAGATTGAGGAAGACTCGGGCAAAGGTTGAGGCATCACTGACCCTCGTGAGAATCGAAGGCATTCTTCTGGAGGTTTTGATCACACATTGATCACACCACAGCGGTCCGTGGGAGCATTCGTGGGGATAAGGTCGGCCAGCCACCGCCTAGAATCAACTACTTACGGCTAGATCGGACTCCCTCAGACTGCTCGAACCGGGTTCGATTCCCGTTAGCGCTACCATCGCCATCTGTTTTCAATCACTTAGAAATGTCAATTTAGGCCAAGTGACAACGCGTGGCGCTCCGGGACGATCTCGGTGCTAGGATTGATCTAGAGCCATGACAATCGCGGCCAAATACGAGAATGGCGTCTTCCGGCCTCTTGAAGATGTGAAGATCAAGGAAGGAACCGTCGTCGAGGTGCTTGTTCCCGTGGAGGAACTGGCGACTCGCCAGCGGCCTTCCATCAAGGATCTTCCCTTCTATGGCATCTGGAAAGACCGCGCGGATATCGGCGATGGCGTCCACTACGTGAACAAGCTGCGTGACAATCCGCGCGGCTAACGGTGCCGAGCAATGGTCTCTTTGATCGACACCGATGTGATGATCGATCTGTCCCGTGGGAATGCCGATGCCGCGAATTGCGTTGACTCCCTCAGCGACCCGGCAATCTCAATCGTCACAGCTCAGGAGCTGATCGTTGGGGCGCGAGACCAGCGAGATCTGAATGCGATCGATTCGCTCGTGTCGATGTATCGGGTGATTCACATTGATGCCGCGATCGGCCAGCGAGCATATGAACTGCTGAAGCTCTATGCGAAATCAGATGGCCTGCGCACATTCGACTCCCTGTTCGCCGCTACCGCGATGGAACGGAACTGCATTCTTGTGAGCAGGAACCGGAAGCACTTCGCAATGATCGAGGGCTTGCGCTTCGAGGCGCCGCCCTATTGAAATCTGCTCAAGAGTGACAACCGAGTGACAACGTCGGGAACCTGTGGCGACTTTTGCCCGGCCTTCCCCATACCAACTGAACCCAACTGCTATCAGTTGGACTCAACTGAACCGAACTGAACTAGCGGTTGGCACCTTCGATTCCCGTTAGCGCTACCATAAAATCAACAACTTACAGGGTTATTGCTCACACTTGCTCACACATTTTGAAGAATTCTTTAAGGCGACCGTCTGCGCGCCGGCATAGAGCACTGCTCCCACGCACCGCGCAACGGGGCTGAAGCACCGCCCGCCTCCTCCTCCTCCTCCTCCTCGTCCTCGTCCGCCGCCGCCGCCACCACCGCCGTCCTCGTCGTCGTGGCCGACATGGTGATGATGATGACGATCATGATCGCCGTCATGGTGGTGGTGGCGGTCGACGGCATGAAGAAGAACAACAGCGCAGTCCCGCGCAAGGGATCGTCACCCGACGGGGCCGAGACCGACGGTGACCGCGATAACCCGCGCTCCGTCGGACTCGGGGCGAAGCCTAGAGCCCGGTCCGGACGGAGTCGGATGCGCCCGGAATAACCTTCAGATGATGAGGTAACCCGGAAAAGGGACCCTACTCTTCAAACCCGAGCGCCTTGAGCAGATTCCCGATCAGTTCCTCTCGCTTCTTCGGGTCCATCGCCGCGAGGTTCTGCATCTTCCACTGCACGGCCGGAAGCTTTTCAATGTGAGGAATTCCCAGGAGCTCCCAGTCAGGCTTGCCTCTCTTGAAGGAGGCAAGAAACCGGCGGTGTTCATCCGGCATCTTTCCGACGACCTCGGCGACGAGGTCCTCTCTGGCCTTCAACAACTCATCCAATGACACGGGCTCTTCGGTCATTCCGACAAAGCCCCGCTCGTATTCCTGCGTGATGTCCTGCCGGGTCGGCGCCAGGACTTCCGCCATGGGACGGTTGTGGCTGATGATGTAGACGACGAAGGCGTTGCGCAACGCGCCGGTCATGCCTTCGTTCGCGAGAAGGTCCCGGACATCGAACAAATCCCGCGGGTGCTGGCGGTCGAGCGCCGCGACGAGCTTTCCGGCATAAAGATCCGCAAAGTTGACGACCTGGATTTCCGCGAAGCCGAAGGCCGCTTCGACGGCCTCCGAGATGGACCTCTTCTCCGGTTCATAGACACAGCCCCGGAGGACCGGCGTCACCTCGATCTTGATCTGTACGCCGTCCACTTCCACGAAATGCTTGCTGATGATACCCGCGCCCTTCTGTATCGAAGAGGTCACGCGCGCACCGCGAATGCCTTTCTCGATGCGCGCGGCAATGCGCTTCATCGCCGCGTCGATCTCGGCAAGCGATGTTTTCCGGTCGGCCACCGGCAAATACGTCAGGTCGATGTCCACCGAAAAGCGCGGCATGTTCCGCACAAAGAGATTGATGGCCGTGCCGCCTTTCAGGGCGAAGCAGGCCTCCTCCGCGACGAAAGGCAGCACGCGGATGAGCAGCTCCGCCTTCTGCCGGTATTCTTCAGACGCCGCCATCGAGATCCTCCGGGACCGTGATATTGTATTTCGGGTCGAGCTTGCCGCCGCGCACGAGCATGCGCTTGCCTTTGCCGAGGTCGACGACGGAACGGTCTATTTTCTGAAGCCACGAATGATTGTGGCGGTCCGCGAACCAGAAGAACAGGCGCTTGACCTTGACGTTTTTGCAGTCGGCGAGGAGCGACTGAAGCCGCTTCGGGCTCAGGTTGCGAAGCCCTTCCATCAGGACGTCCACCTGATGAAATGTTTCGCGTTTGGGAACCTCATCGAGCAGTTCGAGGATGGCGCGCTCGGGCGTGGACACGGTGAGCGTCCAGTTCTGTTGTCCCCAGGGTTTTTGCGTGACTGTCGCTTCTGTCGACGCCGAAAGCGGCTCCTTGTCCCCTGCGGGAAGCGCGCCGTGCCGGAACAGCCGCGTGGCGCTGTGGAAGAGGAGGCGGGTATCCACCGGCACATGCGACACCCATTTCGGCAGGTTCTTGTTGCTATAGAGATGAGCTTCGCGCGAACCGCTCGCCGTGACGTAATGACTGAAGCCCTGCAACTCAAGAGCAGTTCTCCCGCCGACGGAAGTCGGCGCGTGAAGAAACCTGTTGAGGGAGACGACGAGTTCCTGCCACGGCAGGGGTCCGGGGAGTTCCGAGGCAGAAGGCCGGCGATAGACGCCGCGCGCCAGGAGAAGCAGCCAGCCGTGCCTGACGTACTTGCGCCGAAGCTGGCGGGAGACGCCTTGCTCTTCCAGCCATGCGGCGTCGACCACCATCCCTTCCGGAAGGGTGCGCTGGAGCTGGTTTAACTTTCCTTCAGTTTGACTACCCACGGTTTACAAAATACAACATTCTTAAACCAAGAGGCAAGTTTAAAAAACCGCCTACTTGTAAACCCACGGTTTACAAAAACGCAAAAAGATAAACCACGACAACCTGCTACCGACCTAATACCGTTATATTTCAATTAGATAGGGATATCAGCAACGCAAGCCTGCGCAAGGGATCGTCACCCGACGGGCCGAGATTCAAGGAAGCTCGGGGAGCGAAGCGAGTAGAGCCCGGTCCGTACGGCGTTGAATGCGCCATCCAAGAACATCATGAAAACGGACCCTGTTCTATGCCTGCTCCGGCATCCAGCAGAAATGGCCGATGACCGCCGCGCGCGAATCGCCGTCCTATACGACGGACTGGAACAGCCTCATCCAGATTAGAGCCGATTGACTGAGACGACTCCTCAAGCCTGATCAGGTTGTGGAAGGGGGTTGCATGTTCTTGAGGTGTTCGAGCTTCTCATAAAACTTCAAGATCGTTCGTGAAATGACATCCGGGGCCGCGTAAGTGAGCATAGGGTCACCGGGATAGACCGGCATCGATCAGCTTGCGGAACAGCGCGTCGCTCTTCCGGAATGGCCCCAGCATCGCAAAGCTCATCAAACGTACTTGACGATCCTGATAATGCGACAATCTCACTGCCTTTCAACGGGGCAACGAGCACGACTTCAGATTGCTTATCCCGGAAGTTAAAAAGGGCTTTGGCGTCATCCGGGCAGCGCTCCCGAAATGCCTCGGCTGCTGCCTCGAACTCTTTACTCCGCCAGAGTTCTTGCGATAGCAGGGGGAATCGACACTTCGAAACCGCGAGTCCAGATTCGGCGCCTGCCGCATCGTGACCATACCCGCCTCGTGACGCCGTGGATGGAGTGGTTCCTCGGCTGCCTCGGCCGCGCCATCGACGGAGTCCGGGAGACCTTAAGCGCCGTTCGTGCGAAAGCGCGGTTCTGGGATTGGCTCAACGACCGTCAACGGATTGTCGTCAACGGTTTGCTCGACGGGTTCGAAGGCAAGCTCACGACCTCCAAATACGCCGCGCTTGCCAAGTGCTCGCAGGACACGGCCTATCGCGACACCCTCGCGCTGGTCGATCACGGCCTCCTGATGCGCAATCCTGAAGGCGGGCGCAGCACGAGTTATTCGCTCGCCCCACCTGTGCGCCCGCTGAGGCTTCGCGGGTTTGCGTCCTTCTGAAATTTATCTCATGCGGCGGCGAGGGCCGCGCAATCACAGCGCGATCGCGCCCAATCATACTGCGTTTAGAACGTATAACGGACCCCGAGTTGGATCTGGCGCTTTGCAAGAGCCGAGGTGAAGCCGAGGGGGGCGCTCGGCGATAGACTCTCGCTTCCATGGACCTTGAACGTGGTGTAGCCCTGGCCGCCCTCCGCAGTCGGAAGGCCGAAGTAGGGCCCCACTTCATTGTTCACGCTGGCGTAGTTGGTCCGGTTGAAGAGATTGAATCCCTCGGCAAGGAATTGCAGTTTCTGTTTTTCCCCGAAAGCGAAGGTTCGACTCAGGCGCATATCGAAGCCGACGTAGTTGGGGCCCAGTCCGGTGTTCCGGTTCGCGCCGATGGGGCGGCCGTTGGTGGGATGATTGTCGCCGTTCACTGCTTCCCCGGCGAGCAAATTGAAGGGATGGCCGCTGTGGTATTGGACGATGGGGGACAACTCCCATCCCGCGAGAATCCTGTTCGACCACGGGCTGCTGATGACGGCTGCGGCCACCACTTTCTGACGCTCATCGAAGCTCGAAAGGCCGCGGTCGGCGCCCAGGTTGGTGGGATCCAGCGGAGAGTAGTCGGTATTGAAATCCGTCGATGTATCGAACGCCTTGCTGTACGTGTAGTTCCCCAGCAGGGTGTAGCGGGTACCGAAGCGTTTCTTGATTTCAAAGATACCGCCCTGATACAGAGCCGAAGAAACTGAGGCGTACTCGTTGTTCTGCACAATCAGCGGATTGATGAAGCAGCCCAAGGCGGCGCCGAGCAGATTACCGGCGCAGGCCGGCGATCCGACGCTGGGCGTTGGACCCAGAGCGGGATTTGTATTCCAGTTCCGATAGGAAGTGTACGTTCCGTTCGCGAGCTTCACGGTCGTATAAGGGGCCGGCAACAGGTTGGTATCAATTGCCACCGGGAGCCGGAGCGTATGAACGTACACGTAGCTCGCCGAAATGACGAAGCCGGATCCGAGTTCGTGCTCAATCCCGAAACTCACCTGTTGTGCGTAGGGAGTCTTGAAATTGGGCTGCGAAGTGAAAACCACCTGCAGCGGCGCAAGGGGACCGGAATTCGTGGGGTGGATGCCAAATTGGGCCAGGTCCGCCGGCGTAATACAAGCAGAGTTGCCGGGCGTGGGAGTCGTACACTGGATCTTGCCTTGGGCGAACAAGGTCTGGAAGACTACGGCGGCATTCTGCTGGCCGAGGCTGTTATTGGTGATGGAATCGACCACAATGGAAATCGGCCGGGAGCAAGGACTGGAGCCGCTGCCGGGAATGATGCCCGCAATTCCGCAGGTTGCGGTCAAGTTGGTGACCTGGTTTCCCGAGCCCGTGTTCTGGACGGAACTTTTGTTCTTATTCAAGACACCCAGGCTATAGTCGACGCTGGGGATCTGGGAGTCGATCGGTCCATAGAATATTCCATATCCGCCGCGGACCACGGTCTTGTGATTCTTCCTCAGGTCCCATGCGAAGGAAATGCGCGGAGCAAAGTCTTTCTTGTCGGTAACGAGGGGACCATATTGCGTATCGACGGAGTAGCGGAGGCCGTAGTTCAAAGTAAAGCCGGGCACAACCGTCCAAGCGTCTTGCCAGTAAGCCTCCGTCATGGGCCGAGTGAAGCCGCCATAGTTGGCATTTCCGAAGCCCTGCTGGTAGACTTGCGGCAGCCCCAGAGAGGCTGTTTGCAGCGAATCGAGGCTCACGGGGTTCAACGATCCGCCGAGCCCGCAACCGGGATTCGTCGTGGAGGAGGATGAACCGCCCGGATTGCCAAGACAGGGGCTCAGCAAGCCGCCCGGCAGCGCGCCAAAAATAAACCGGCCGGGGAAATACGTGTGAGACTCGGTGTGATTCTGGCGGACCAACTCATGGAAACCGAATTTCATACTGTGACGCCCGCGGATCATGGTGACGTTATCAGCGAACTCGTAGCGGCGCAGGATTGTATAGCTGGGCAGGAAGATGTTCGTTCCCAGAGAGTTCGCGTAACCGGCGATGTTTAATCCCACCTGGGCAGGCACGTTGGGAATCACGTTGAAGGACGTGTATCCCCACTGTCCTCTGAGCTCGTTCTGAACGGTCGGGCTGAAGGTACGATACCATGCGCCCGAAAACGTGCTGTCATAGTCGTGAATAGAGCTGCCGGCCGAATAACCGGTCAGCGATTCAACGTCCGGGGACTGCTCCAGGTCATGTCCATAGCGGTAAGCGAACGCAAGTTGGTTGGACGCGCTGATGGAATGATCGAGTCGGCCCGAGGCCAGATATTGACGCGTGTTGTAATTGAATACGCCGCCGTTGCTTTCAAAAGAGTTGACAAGAAAGCCGTTGATCGCGTTCTGGCCCGCCGACAGGCCGGTCAACTGGCTGACGGTGAGCGCGCTCTCCAAATAACCGGCGCAGGTGGCCGCGGGTAAGGTGACAAAACCGCCCGCCGGGTTGGCGAGACAAGGCACCGGTGGGTTTCCGGGTTGACTCGCAAGCGCGCTGAGAATCGCCACCTGATTGTTTTCCGCTACGCTCTGTGGGCGAAAAATATTGGTATTGGTCAGCATCGGGACGGAGTTCTGGGCATTCTGATGGAGGCCCTCAAAGGCGGCGAAGAGGAAGGTCTTGTCCTTCTTGATCGGGAAGCCGATGGTACCGCCGTATTGCTGCCGGCTCAAACCGTTCTTAATCGGTGAGCCTACAGAGTCCGGAAGGGCCGGATTGAAAACCTGTCCGGGCTGGAGCGCCTGACTGAATGCAAAAGGATCGCGCGCATCGAACACATCATCGCGGAAGAAACCATAGAGGTTGCCCTGAACGGCGTTCGTTCCCGACTTGGTCGCGATATTAACCGAGGCGCCGGTGGCGCCTCCAAGTTCGGCGGTGTAGTTGCTTCGATTGACCTGGAATTCCTGCACCGCGTCCTGACCTACTGTTAGCCGGACGCCGCCTGCGTCATCTCCAGTATCGCCTCCGTCCACGGTGACGCTGTTACCCCGGCCATTGCTGCCGTAGAAAGAGAGACCGCTGTTAGGGGTTTGCTTGACGCGAAAATCCTGATCGTCGGCGACCCTGGTGGAGTCGGAGACCCCCGGCAACAACAAGGTGAACGTAAGATAGTCGCGGCGATTGATGGGCAGGCCTTCGACATAACCCTGATCGATGGTATTCGACTGTTTTCCTTGTACTGTGTCGATCGCTGGCGGTGCTCCGCTGACCTCGACCACGGTCGCCGCCCCAGCTACGGCCAGGCTAAAGTCGGCGGTAGTGACCGCTCCGATTGATACAGTCACTTTTCTCTGGATATTCGTGGCGAAGCCCGTGCACTGCGCCGTCACATCATAGGTTCCCGGAGTCAGTCCCGTGAGGTGATACTGGCCTGAATCGTCGCTGGTAGCGGTGAATTTAACTCCCCTCGCGGTATCCACGGCGACGACGCTTGCGCGGGGAATGCTCGCGCCGCTCGGATCGGATATGGTGCCCTGGAGACCACCGGAGGCACCCACTCCCTGTGCATAAACGGCCCCGCTTACGAACCAGACAAGTCCCAAAATATTGGCTGTTCCAAACAATCTAGTTCCTATTGGCACAGAATGCCTCCTTTCATACGTCTACAAGCTGGAAACGAGAAACCTCTAGGGCAATTCGGAAAGCGTGCCACCGGCTTTCCCGATGCGCACAAGAGACACTGGCGGCAGAGCTCGGACGCTCTTGGGTGGAGCGAGTGCGTCCCCTCACGCTCTGGTTGCGCCTCTTCACCCAGGTTGAAGGTGCCATCGCGCAGAGCGCGAGTGCCACCGAATGGTTGGAGCCTCTATAAGCCAGATCGTCGAGCCGGCGAACTGCGGTGAGATCACGACCTAGGCTCAATCGATTGATAAAAAATGTACTTAACCAGGAGAGGATAAGACCATCGGCCCTAACGCCCGAGGTTAAGGCGACGATTGCAGCTTTGAAGAGGCGGCTCTTGCAAAGCTGCTCAGATCCGAACGCAACGTGATGTGCAGACGAACCCATAAGCAGGTAGTGCGGTTACACCCAGCATTTTTTTCACCACTGTTAAGTGGTGGCCAAATCCTGCGAGGCGGCGGTTCCGAGCGTTCAAATCCTTGACAAAATATCACATTAGACATAATCTAAAGACGTGATGGACGCCGCAGTGATTAAACGGTCCTTGGAAGGTAGCGGGTTGCGGTGCACTCCTCAGCGCTACGCCGTGATGGCATTCCTGATGGAACACAACAGGCATGCCACAGCGGCGGAAATCTTCGAGGCCGTGAATCGCGTGTATCCGCGCTCTTCAAGGGCCACGACGTATAACAATCTGCGGGACTTGGTGCAGGCGGGTTTGGTGCGTGAAGTGGCCGTCGAGGGCCGCGCCGCGCGATTCGATGCGAAAGGCATGCGGCATCACCACTTCATCTGCGACCGCTGCGGCAATGTTGAGGACATTGAGTGGTACGACGTGCCCAGGCCTGCCTCGGGCTCCCTCGGCAAGCGGACTGTTCGCGAATGTGAACTTATTTTCCGCGGGCTCTGCGCGAAGTGCGCTCCGCGGCACGTTTCCGGTTAACTGTCATAGTCTTTTGACGAATTCAAAGGAGATATAAATATGGATAAACAACTCAACACCACAGCAGGCACGACGGAGAGCAAGTGCCCTATAGCCCACGGCGCTCCGAGACACACGGCGGCTGGGGCCACGACGAATGCGGCCTGGTGGCCGAATCAGCTGAACCTCAAGATCCTCCACCAGCACTCCCCTCTGTCCGATCCCATGGACAAGGAGTTCAATTATGCTAAGGAATTCAAGAGCCTCGACCTGAATGCAGTGATCAAGGACCTTCATGGCTTGATGACGGCGTCGCAGGACTGGTGGCCCGCGGACTACGGCCATTATGGGCCGCTGTTCATCCGCATGGCGTGGCATAGCGCGGGTACCTACCGCATCGCCGACGGCCGTGGCGGCGCGGGCGCTGGAGCACAGCGATTTGCGCCCCTCAACAGCTGGCCGGACAACGTGAGCCTCGACAAGGCGCGCCGGTTGCTCTGGCCAGTCAAGCAAAAGTACGGGCGGAAAATATCCTGGGCCGACCTGATGATCCTCGCTGGTAATGTCGCTCTGGATTCGATGGGATTGAAGACCTTCGGTTTCGGCGGCGGGCGCGAGGACATCTGGGAGCCAGAAGAGATTTACTGGGGGCCTGAGGGCACGTGGCTGGGAGACGAGCGCTACAGCGGCGACCGTGACCTCGAGAATCCTCTTGGCGCTGTTCAGATGGGCCTGATTTACGTGAATCCGGAAGGGCCCAATGGAAAGCCGGATCCCGTCGCTGCGGTGCGGGATATCCGGGAGACGTTCGCCCGCATGGCGATGAATGACGAGGAGACGGTGGCCCTCATCGCCGGGGGACACACATTCGGCAAAGCCCATGGCGCGGCCGATGCCAAAAAGTATGTCGGTCCCGAGCCCGAGGCTGCCGGCATCGAAGAGCAAGGCTTCGGCTGGAAGAACACGTTTGGCACGGGCAAAGGCGACGACGCCATTACCAGTGGCCTCGAGGGCGCATGGACCACCAATCCGGTGAAGTGGGACAACAACTACTTCGACAACCTGTTCGGCTATGACTGGGAACTCACGAAGAGTCCCGCCGGCGCCTACCAATGGACGCCCAAGAACGGAGCTGGAGCGGGCACCGTGCCGGACGCCCACGATCCGGCGAAAAAGCACGCGCCCATGATGTTCACGACGGACCTCGCGCTGAAGATGGACCTGAGCTACGCGAAGATTTCCAAGCGTTTTCAGCAGAACCCGCAGGAATTCGCCGACGCGTTCGCCAAGGCCTGGTTCAAGCTGACGCACCGCGACATGGGGCCTGTTTCGCGGTACCTTGGCCCGCTGGTTCCGAAAGAGACGCTGCTGTGGCAGGATCCCGTTCCCGCTGTGGATCACAAACTGATCGACGAGCAGGACATTGCTGACCTGAAGGCCAAGATCCTCGCATCCGGACTGTCCATCTCCCAACTGGTCACGACAGCCTGGGCGTCGGCGGCGACGTTCCGCGGCGGCGACAAGCGCGGCGGCGCCAACGGGGCACGTATTCGCCTCGCGCCACAAAAGGATTGGGAAGTCAATCAGCCGGCCGAGCTGGCGAAGGTTCTTCCGGTACTGGAGGCGATCCAGAAAACGTTCAACGGCGCGCAGTCCGGCGGGAAAAAAGTTTCGCTCGCCGACCTGATCGTACTGGGCGGATGCGCCGCTGTCGAGGAAGCCGCGAAGAAGGCCGGCGGCCCTCATGTACAAGACGTGAAGGTTCCCTTCGCACCGGGCCGCACCGATGCATCGCAGGAGCAGACCGACGTGCACTCCTTCGCCGTCCTGGAGCCGACCGCGGACGGGTTCCGCAACTACGTACGCAAGGGCCAGGAGGCATCGGCGGCGGAACTGCTGGTCGACAAGGCGCAGTTGCTGACGCTGACTGCCCCGGAGATGACGGTTCTCATCGGCGGCCTGCGCGCCCTGAATGCGAACTTCGGCAAGTCTAAGCATGGTGTTTTCACCAAGCGTCCCGAGACGTTGACGAATGATTTTTTCGTCAACCTGCTCGACATGAACACAAAGTGGCAGAAGTCGGCCACATCTGAAGGAGTGTTGGAGGGTCGCGACCGGGCGTCGGGCGAGCTGAAGTGGACCGGCACCGTGGTCGATCTGGTCTTCGGTTCGAACTCCCAGCTCCGGGCAATCGCGGAATTCTATGCATGTGACGACTCGAAGAAGGCGTTCGTGAAGGACTTCGTGGCTGCGTGGAACAAGGTGATGAACCTTGATCGCTACGACCTTGCCTGAACTCGCTGTCAACCAGTAAGATGTCCCGGTCATTTTGTTTAGGAGTTGAGTCCCCTGGCTCACGCCAGGGGTTGTAACCCCGCGCGTTAGTGCGGGGACCCGGTGTTAGGCAGGCAGTATCGCCGGGACATCTTACTAGGTACTACCTCTGTTCCTGTTGTTTGGATCGGCAAGAACGGAGGTGGTCGCTTTGCTTTCGATCGGCCCCATCAAGATCGGAATGATTTGAATGGGAGCCGCCATTCCGTATCGCGCCAGACATTGTCGTGCGGCCAAGGTCGGCGAACATTCGGAGCTTCTTCTCGAGCAAATCCAGCGCCCGGTTCGCGGCCGCAGCGTTGAGAGAAAAAAACAGAATCTGCGTTGTGTGGTTCGCATCTTAGGGGGTAGAAGCGAGTAACGTCGCGCAATCAAGGCGTGTCGAACCTAAGAACTGCCTGCCTGAAGGGAAAGGTGGTGCGGAGTTCTCTTGTTTGAAAGGACGCCAGTCCTTATGATGAAACCTCAATCTATCGCCATTGCCATTGTCATGTCGATGGTCTTCGCGGTTCCCTCTGCTCTCAGTGAGGTGCAACTTAAGACCGCGCAAATCGGCAAGACGACCGTGCATTACAAGGTCGTGTTGCCTAAGAGGTTCGAGGCGTCAAGAACGTACCCGGCAATATTGGCTTTCGGCGGCGGGACCCAGACCATGCAATCCGTTGACCGCGCGCTCCAGCGTAACTGGCAGAAGGAAGCTGAGTTGCGCGGCTACATCGTCATCCTTCCCGCGGCTCCCGACGATTTACTGTTCTTTCAAGGCGGCGAAAAAATTTTCCCTGAATTCATCGTTAAGATATTGGCCGACTATAAAATTCGAGACAACAAGTTTCACGCTGCCGGCTACTCCAACGGCGGCACCACTGCATTTCTTATAGCCGCCTCTTACCCGCAGTATTTCCTCTCTATCACTGCGTTCCCCGGCTATCTCCTCCGGTACACAGATGCGAGTCTCAGCAAGCTTTCCCCATTGTGCATCAACATGTATGTGGGTGAGCTTGATGCCGGCTTTCGCGACGTCATGCGGCAGCAGTTCGACTTATTCTGCGAGTTGGGCTTAAATGCGAGGTTTACCGCCGAAAAGGGCCAAGGCCACATACTCGAAACGCTTAGCGGTAACGGCGCCGCGCGACTCTTTAACAACTTCGAAGAAGAAGGCAAGGGTTGTGCTAAGTGAGCATTCTCATATCTGAGGTCCGATCCGAATCAAGAGCGCGTTGGAGCGGCAACCGGTCTTGAGAAAGCAGGTATTCAATGGCGCGATCTCGGGTGGCGGTGTTGAAAACGACTCCGGCCACTGTCATTGACGACTACAAGCGCCTCATGCGGCTGGCAGATTATCGACAGTTTCTGCCCCAGGATAAGGAGACCGCTCTTAAGATCAACGTAAGCTGGCACTACTTCTACCCTGCCTGTTCCACTACGCCGTGGCAGCTTGACGGCGTCATCGCCACACTCCTCGAAGATGGCTATCGCCCGGAAAGCCTCTATGGATGTCACAACCGGACTGTAGTGGTCAGCGCCAAGCGCGGAGAAGTGGCGAACAAACACAAGCAGGTTGTGGTGGGGAAGTATGGCTTGCGAAACATCCATTTGTACGAGAAGACCGAGGAGTGGATCCGCTACGAGCCCAAAGCAAAGATGCTGGCGCTGGATAAGATATATCCCGAAGGGATCCGTATTCCCAAACGGCTCGTGGGATCCAATATCATCCATCTGCCCACGATGAAAACCCACGTATTCACCCAAATCACAGGCGCGATGAAAAACGCTTTCGGCGGACTGCTCTTCGATAAGCGCCATTGGACTCATAGCGTGATCCATGAGACTCTGGTGGACCTGCTCGCCATACAAAAGGAAATCCATCCCGGTCTGTTCGCGGTGATGGATGGTACGTTCGCGGGCGACGGGCCAGGACCAAGATGCATGATGCCACTAGTCAAGAACTATATTCTTGCCAGTGGGGACATGGTCGCTATTGACGCGGTGGCCGCCAAGATGATGGGTTTTGACCCTCT
The DNA here is from genome assembly GCA_035542735.1 of Bryobacteraceae bacterium. Lineage (GTDB taxonomy): Bacteria > Acidobacteriota > Terriglobia > Bryobacterales > Bryobacteraceae > Palsa-187. The sequence goes on along the minus strand of DATKKV010000020.1, from coordinate 205,208 downwards.
TTCGATCAAGTTCATTCGCCTGGCTCACGAACACGGACTCGGTTGCGGGGATGTGCGTGAGATCGAAATCGTTGGCGAGGATATATCTGATGTAAATTTTCACTTTCACGTCAGCGATACATTCGTGAGCCGCGGCCAAAAAATGATCTACTGGGGTCCACTCAAGTTTTTGGAGCGGCTCCTCTTGCACACATTCCTTGTTCCATGGTCCTACGCCGCCTCGATTCTCTATCACGATGTCTATTGGTACAACCGCTTCGGCCGGGCCAGGGTCAAAGAGGCGCTGCGGACAGATTGGGGGAAGCTGTTCTCAAGCTATCCTTAGGCGTATAATGATGGTGTGCAGTTTTCTCGCATTCGGTTTCAGCACACCCGCCGCAGTTGCCTCCAGCTTGCATATTCTGTCTTCACCGCGCGATACCTGAAGGCATCAAAATCTACCGTTGCTCCAGCGCAAGTTCCAGACATTGCTCGGAACATTCCTCCGCGAGCAACCCGCGCTCTGACGGGATCGCAGTTCGCCCAATCGGTTTCGAATCTGGACCGGCAACAGCGCGAGCACGCCATTCTGGGCCAAGTCTTAGAAGGCAATATGCCGTGCTTCCTGAGAAAATTGACGCCCGTGACGCTTCGTGGCGAAGTGGCTGGCGGGGAGACCGTCACCGCAACGATCTTTGTGATACCCGAGTATCTCGCCATCGGGTCGGACAGCGATTTTTTGCGAATCCCGATGGATCTCCACACGGCGATGGCCATCGCGAATCGCTTCGGTTTTTGCCTTCCCACCAAGAAGATTGTTGACGCCATTTATCATCAATCCACCAGCCGCTTCACGCCGCAACCCCTGCCGGCCGGTCCTCGAATGACGTCCACCGAGTATTACAGGCATCATAACGAAATTGTCGACGACCAATCCCGCAAGCGGGGCTTTCGGTTAGGCGCGCTGGTTTCGGGCCACAAGAAGGATGTCGTCCTCACCAATCGGCTGAACTCAAATCCAGGCCGAATTGCGATTTACGGCTGGCACCGCGAAACAGGCGTACCGATTCAGCCGTTAAGCACCGTACATGGCGCCGATTACGCCGACTACAGCCACGGCATTCGGCTTGTTGCTGCCATGGCGGTGATCGGAGGCCGATTGCGATCCGTTCAGGACATTCTGCGGGACGCTGTCTTCTCGAAGGTTCTCAGCGATGAGGGGCCGATCCACATGTCGGCGGCCTTCGCCAACGCGCAGGCGTAATTCAAAGTTTCCCAGCCAATATGGTGCGCACCATCGGCACCAGTGGGGGTGAGCCGGATAAGTGTCAAAGATGGACCAGCTACCCTTCATCACCGTGTAGCCTAGCTCGCGGCCGCGGGAGGAAAATTCATGGCTTGACCTCCTTGCCGTTGCGCCGCATCAAGTAAAAAAAATCACGGTTGTCCGCATAGCCCAAGAAACGCGGTGAAAGTTCACCGGAAGCAGACTTATCCAGGACGCTCATTCCCTTCAAGAGGTGATCCACCACCAATTGAGATCCCGATCTCCGGTAGACCGCCGCGTAGGTATGCTCCAGTGCATTCATATCCAGGAGCATGGCGTATTCGCAGCGGTAAGCCTGGAAGGCGCGCGCCATCGCGGAAGGTGTCGCATCCGAGAACACGGCATAGATCAGGAATCGCCTTCCCTGACTCTTCTGCAACGCGACACCGGAACGCATTGTGCGTAGTTCGGAATTTTGCGAACCGGACCAGTTCCCCGGTCCCCAGCGCGCCACCAAAGGTCCAGGAACCGGCGCTCGGGAGGGGCCGTCGAATTCGATCAAAGGGACGCCATTTTGGCGCGCGCATTTAATCCTCGGCAGTAATTTATTGTCGGAGTCCGCCCACGTCTTCATCTCCACCACGCCGTCGTCGAGCACAAAGATCGTCGCCAAGCCTGGCTGCAGTGTGCTGAAAACCACACCCTTTTCCATGAATCCATAGTGGCTGCCGTGATTGCGCAGCGCGAGATCTCCGTATTTGAACGCCCCATGTGAGCGTTTAAAGCCGCCCGTGAAGGTGGCCACCGTCTTACCGGCTTCATCCGGGCTGATTAGGCCGGTAGCAACGAGAGGTTGAATGTTTTCAAAGCCATCAGGTCCCGGTAAGTTTGGATCTCTCCTCTGCTCGGGCACCTGCCTGGACCATCCCACTCCTGGATAGTCCGTACCAAGTGCAAAGGCGAGTTCGAAACGATCAAGGTCAAAAGCGATCAGGTAACAAAGCGAGGCCGCCTCAACGCTATCCAGGTTATTGGCGGCCGTCCTGTAGCTCTGCAAAATGGCGGGGTCGATGAAATTCGGTTGCAGGACGCTGACGTAGACCCCGGGGTTTCCGCGAGCCGCATGCCATGTCCCCGGGACCATGCCGTTTTGATCAGGCTCCTCTAATGCAATTCCCAGGTTGTAGGAGGTCAGGAATTGGTTTGCATATTTCGAATCGATCAAAGCGGGAAGCGGAATATCGACTGGCTCTCTTGCCTTGGCGCCTGTTTGAGCCCCACTCTGAATCTTCCCAATCTCACGCTGCGAGTCTCCCAGGATGATGTGGCCGACATCGATGATCTTCTCTCCGCCCCAGACGTGCTCACGAAGAAACTCCGTCGTGGCTTCGAGAGTCGTGCGTTGCCCGGTAGCGGACTTTCGCAGATATATCCGGCCCTCGCACAGCGGATAGTAGATGAGCGGTGAGGACTTTGCCTTTTCGAAGTCCATCGAACCAAAGAGATCACAGGGAATCCGATTGATACCTTCTAAAATTACCAAGCCCGAAGAATTCTTATCGTCAAGCACGAGCTTTCTGGTGTGCGGCGCCGGATTTTCGAGGTGGTAGTCGGCCTCCACATTGCTGTCCCGCCACGCAAGCTTGAGCAGGTACCATACGTTGATACTAGGGTTCAGGTTCACCAGGGTGACATTACCCTCTCTGCCTGCTCTTGTCAGGATGGGGATGGAATTCGATTGGCGAAACTGTTGCAAGTCCAAAATGGTCTTGGGAGGTTCCGACCCCCGCTCCCAAAGGCAAGCCGTAAGGAACAAGGCGCCGATCCGCCAATGTCTCATAAGGCAAAGGCGATCGCCGCCGCCATAAGGATCATCAGGATGCGGCTAGTCCGGTCGCTCGCGGAGAAGACGATTGGATCTTCCAGCATCATCCCGCGGTGAGCGCTCAGCCAGATGTGGCTGATCCAATACAGTAGCAATGGGCATAAGAACCAAAGCAATCCGTACCGCCGGTAGAGGATGTGGGCCGTTGCAGTGTTGATATACAGGGCCAACACCAAGACCGCCACGTATCCGCTCGCGACGCCCATGGCTGCGAGCAACTCCTGGTCGCTGAGTTCATACGATCGCGCCTTGACATGATTGATGGCGAGTTCGCTATACCGCTTAGCCAAGGCAAGGCTGAAGAATAGGAACGTGGAGAACGCCAACAGCCAAGGGGATGGCCACACGGCCACGGCCGCCGACCCCCCGACGATTCGCAGGGCGTAAAGCCCAGCCAGCACGATTACATCGAGAAGAACGATTTGTCTGGCATACACCGAATAGGTGATGCTCATCCCAAAGTAAATGCAGGCCACTGCCAGCAAGAGCGGGGAAACCAACGCGCTGATCACGCAGCCGAGACAAACCAATACCGGAATCATTCCAAGCGCATAAGAGATCGAGAGATCTCCCGCTGCGAAAGGCCGGAGGCGTTTCCGGGGATGATGACGGTCTGACGACACATCGAACAAGTCATTCAGCAGATATCCGGCCGACGCAAGACATCCGAAAGCCACGAACGCCAGCAGTGTTTTCCCAATTAGCTTAGTGTCCTCGAAGCGGTGGGCGGCGAGGAGCGGCACAAAAACCAGCAGATTCTTGACCCAGTGATGAGGACGCAATGCCTTCAGATGGTCAACGAAGCCTTTTCTTCGGTCCTTGAAGATACGGTCAACTGCTGCGACCTTCGCGGCACGTGAGCTCAAGAAGGGACCGAGATTGACCACGATCGCTTTCCGCGCTGAGGACCAAACCACCAGATCGCGGCGAGCGTCGCCGGCATAGTCGAAGCCCTTCTCCCCGAACTCCCTCACTAAGCGATCTCGCTTGGATTCGCCGGCAAGGTTCGTCTTCCCATCGCTGGCGCAGACCAGATCGAAGAGTTTCAAATGATCCGCCACTTGCCGGGCGAACTTTCCGTCGCCGCCGGTGGCCAGAACGATGAAACGCCCTTCGGCGCGCTGAGCCCTTAGATAGTCCAGGAAGCCATCGCGATATGGCAGAACGGTGACGTCCAACGAAACACGGGAGGCTACCTGTTGCTTCAGATGGGCTTTCCCCTTGAGCAACCAAACCGGTAAAAGGAACAAGTATTGCGGTCTCTCCCGCAATAGAGCCAGAAGCGACTCCAACAGAAGATTCGTCTTCACTAATGTTCCATCAAGGTCAACTGCCAAAGGAGGCGATGGGAAAGACTGCGCCTTCCGGTTGACCGGCCCGAAGTCTTCGAGCGTCTGCTCGCTAGCCAAGTGGTTCCGATCCAGAGCCAGGCGAGTCCCAGTGTCGCCCCCGGCATTGGGTTTCCTGCCCAGACCCTTCTCGAACGCTTGGTTAGGATTGTCTTCGTTCATGATCTTGCGTCTCTCGCCGGTGGACGCGACGCCCATCTTACGCAGAGAATTTCGTCAGAATCTCATCCATGGATCCCTCCCTGCGGATCAGGGCCAGCTTCCTTCGTTTCCCGCCACGGCCAGTGGCCTTCCACTTCAACGGCCAAGGTCCAAGCAATCAACGTCCGCACTACGATGAGAGCGCCCAGCACCGCGATGTTATACAGCGTCGCGTCGAGGGCCACGGTACGGATGATGTCCGCCGCGACCAGGAGCTCAAGACCAACCTGCATCGATTTTCCCACCACAAAGCGGTATCTGTCGTAACCCTTTTCGATCCCTTGCGGGGAGTTAAGAAGCCAGCGCCCAGTCCCGACGAGAATAAAAGTGACCATAATCGCCACGGCCAAGGCTTCGATTCCCATGGTTGCGGCTTCGATCCATTCCCGAAGGTAGGTCATTCTATTTCTCTCCCCGGGCAGCCCAGCAACGTGCCACTATGGGTTGTCGTCCGTGCGGTTCCAGCTTCTGTCTGGGTTGTAGAGCTCCATGGTCTTGAAGATCTTGACGGAGTCAGGCCCCAGATCCTTCTGGTATACAACTCCGTCGTAACTGACGATGAAAGTATATACGCCCGAAACACGATAGTCGGCAGGCGCCGCCGCCAGCGCGAAGCCGCCGATCATTGCTCCCCCGACAATGTAGTCAAGTTGGCCTAGCGCTGCATCGGGGCCCTGACCCTTCAATACCTTGAAATAATAGCCGTGGAAGGGTTTGCCCTTATCCCCGTAGCCCTCTTCGAGGGCTTGCGCCACCGCTGCTCCCATCGCCCCTCCCCAAGTGCCATCCGCGTTTCTCCAAGCCAGACCATCATGTTTGCCGGGCGTACTCAGGATTCGCTGCGCGTATTGATTCACATCGGAGTTGTCGTGAATCTGCTCCGCGTATTCTTTTTGAGCTTCCACAAAACCGCGGCATATGGTGATGGCGGCCAATTCGTTTTCGCCGATGCGCCGGAACAGAATCTCCTGGCGGCCTGCCACAGTATCGAAATACCACTTACCCTTCTTCTCGACAATAGGAATTGGGAAGGGCCAATCTTCGTTGCCGACGGAAAGAATGGCACGCTTGGAGTTCTTTGGGTCCACGAGCACCGCAGTTTTTTCGTGGGCTTTCGCCGCAAATGCGGTTGCACGATTCTTATCCCCGACCAGGTCCTCTGAAGAAACCAAATCCTCGCCGTGCGGCCCGAGAATCTTCATTAGAGCGGGCACGTCAAAGCCATCTGCCGCTTGGATGAACGCTTCGGCAGCCTGCTTGGGCGTTGCAAACGATGCTTGAGCCGTTGGTGTAGCTGCACCTGCGGTTTGTTTAGATTGCGTCCCTCCCAGCGCGAGCATGGCTGGGGCACACCATAGGGCAACCGCCAGGAAGGCTAGAAGAGACTTCCATGCAAAGGCGCTGGATGTGTTGGATCTCATTGGGTTGCATCTCCTGTATTGGGTTTTCATGGTTATCTCCGTCGGCCGCCTCCGCCGCCTCCGCCGCCTCCGCGCGAACTCATGCTGGACGATCCTCGGGAGCTGCTGGCCTTCGCACTACTTCCGCTGTAGCCGCCGGATCCGCCACCGAGTGCTCCGCCACCGCGTGAGGAACCGCCGCTCGGAGCGCTCCGGTTACCGACGCGGTCGGCGCTGCTACCACCACCCGTGCCGCCGCGATTCGATGCCGTCGGTTGCTGCCGGCTGGAAGCGCCAGCACTGCCGCGATTCGTTGCGCCCGCCTGACCCTGGTTTTGGCGCGCATTCGCCTGCCGCGAGGCGGTGGATCCTCCGCCACCCGCTCCGCCAAATTTATTGGCTGTCGCCTGGTTTGCATAGGGAGCGCCGCCGCGATGTTGCGGATTATGCTGCCAGCTGTTATTCCCTCCGCTGACGTTGGTGCGATTCCCGCCGCTGACGTTGGTCCTGTTGGAGTTGTTCACAAAGCTGTTGTTGTTGTTGATATTGATGGTGTTGTTGCCGCCTCCTCCCCAACCGCAGTTGTAGCCCCAGCCTCCGGACATGGCCGCTCCCACCATCATTCCAACGCCAAAGCTGACGGCAGCGGTTGCCAAGTACGCACCGGGCGGTGGCGGTGGTGGATAGACGATCGGCGGATAGGGGTAAACCGGCGGACCATACACCACTACGGGGTTATAGCTGGGCACGTAGACCACCTGGGGGTTGGCTTGCTGGATCTCGATGACCGTCTTGCTCTCCACCACCTTCGTTTCCACTTTTTGCTGCTCGCTGGATTTGAGGGTTCCCGCGCTCTGGGCCTTTGCGCGCATGCGCTGCACCGCGTCCATCACGTCGCCTTGCTGTGCCAGGAAGGCGTTACCCAAATCCGTGGTCCACTTGATGTTTTCCGCGAGCTGCTTGACCGCGTCCGGCAGCGCCGCCATGGCCTGTACGCTGGGGTCCCAGTCTTCCTTCTCTACGGCAGCCACCAAGGCCTTATCTTTCAAGTCCTTGTGCTTCAGCAACCACTGCTGGAGCTGGATGATTTCCAGCGGATAGGTGGACGCGGCAAGCATCTGTGCCAACAGCGGGTCCGGATAAAGCGCGATAGGCGCCACGAGTGAATCCAGTTGGTCATTCGGAATCTTCGGCGCCGCCTGCTCCTGCGGCGCTGCTTGCTGCTGCGGCGACGCCTGCCCGTACAGGGCTTCACCGGGTACCAGAAGCACGACGCAAAGTAGAGCCAAAAAGCCGCGGACCGCGCCGAATGGCGAGTCTGATGGAAGGAATCTAATTTTCATGGTTATCGCCCCTTTCCCGGGCGGGTTAGCTGGTGGTGCGCAACGCTAGTGGACTGCTCCACACGCGATGATGATTCTCCCTGCCGTCCGACGATTTAAAATCTTTGGGGATCTCTGGGAGGACGCCGTATTCCAAAACGGCGGATCACAAAAAAGAATCGGAAAAGCAAGGCTGGAATCAAGCCAGATGATGACACTACTTGTCATCCCTGCTCGGCTGCGTTCGCAACGGCGGCCGGCCGGCGCGTCGCCAATGATCCGGCAATTGCTCATTAAACTCTCCATGGTCCAGGCTTTCACGTTTGTGGCCGCGGCGCAAACTTCGGATAGCACCAATGAGTTTTGGCCCGAGTTCGACTTCTACATCAAGCTCAACGAACACTCGCGCATTTTCGCCATGTACACCGCGACAAGACAGCAGGACCTCGGACAGTATGCTGACGGCCAGACCGGCGTGCATTTTGATTACTATACCGGGCCCATATTCCACCGGAGGTTCATAAAGCCAGCGGACGTCTCCCGCTCCAAGCTGTTGATGATACGCGCCGGCTATCTGTTTTCCCATCCGAGGAGCGGCAGTGAAAGCGCCATAGAGCACATGGCGCTGTTAGAGGCGACCGGCCGGGCTGGGCTGCCAGCGGGAGTGCTGCTGAGCGATAGGAACCGCGTTGATTTCCGGTGGCTCGATGGCAACCCCGGGCATCGCTACCGGAACAGGCTGAAGCTGGAGAAGACCTTCGATATCGGGAGATTCCAGCTAACTCCTTACGCTCACGCCGAAGTGTTTTATGACTTCAGTAAGCGAGATTGGACCCGGTTCCGCTACTCGGCAGGCGGGGAGTGGAACATCACCAAACGGATCGTCCTCGAAGGCTATTATCTCCGCCAGAACACTTGGGCATCTAAGCCTCAATTTGTCAACGCAGTAGGCATTGCGCTCCAGTTCTACATCCGATGACCTTGTCGTCGCCGTCCGGCGCTGTGACGATCTGAAACGTAGTCGTCGCATCAAAAAATAAAGCTTCACGGCCCCAATGACATCTTCACTAGCGCTGACCATGGAAGACGAATTGTGCCTACTCCGCGGGAGCGTACGGATGCCACCAACAGCCAGGAGGTTGTAATGAAAGTCATCATCGTGGGCGGGGTGGCGGGCGGGGCCTCCTGTGCCGCGCGCCTCCGCAGGTTGGATGAAAAAGCCGACATCCTCATCGTGGAGCGTGGGCCGTATGTTTCATACGCGAATTGCGGGCTCCCCTACCACGTCGGAGGCGTGATTCCGAAGGAATCGAATCTTCTGGTCGCGAGCGAGCAGCTCTTCCGCGAGCATTTCGCGATCGACGTGCGGACGAACTGCGAGGCGACCGCGATCTCGCCGAAGAAGAAGACCGTGGACCTGCGCAACGTCAGAACTGGCGAGGTCACGACGGAGGCCTACGACAAGCTCGTGTTGGCGCCGGGGGCGCCCTCGATTCATCCACCCCTGCCTGGAATCGATCTGCCGGGTATCTTCCACGTAAGGACGGTGCCGGACGTAAGGGCGATCCGTGAGTGGATCGAGCGAGGCACCACGTTCCTTACGGGGATGTTCAGGTACTCGGGAATCCAGATGGTGAAGCCCGTGCGGCGTGCGGTGGTGGTGGGAGGCGGGTTCATCGGCCTCGAGACGGCGGAGAACCTGGTCCATGTCGGGTTCGACGTGACGCTGGTCGAGAGGGGTGATCAGGTCCTGAACCCGATCGACCGCGAGATTGCGCGTCTCATTGAAGACCATGTGAGCCGGCACGGCGTTCACCTGGCGCTGAACGATGGGGTGGCCGGATTCAGACAACTGGACGGCGGCGGCATAGAGGTGCAAACGACGTCCGGCAAGTCATTCCACGCAGACGTCGTGATCCTCGCGATCGGCGTCCGACCGGACACGAAGCTAGCCAAGACGGCCGGGCTCGAAATCGGCGAGCGCGGGGGGATTCGGGTGGACGAGCACATGCGTACCAGCGACCCGGACATTTTCGCCGTTGGCGATGCCATCGAAGTCAGGGATTTTGTGACCGGTGAGTGGACGCTCGTGGCATTGGCGGGGCCGGCGAACCGGCAGGGCCGGATTGCGGCCGATGCGATCGCCGGACGAAACTCCAAGTACCGCGGAACCCAGGGCACCGCCATTATCGGGTTGTTTGGCGGGGCGGCAGCCTGGACCGGCGTCAGTGAGAAAGCGCTTAAGAGGCTCGGCGACCAGGATTTCGAGAAGGTCCGCCTCTTCCCGAATTCGCATGCAGGGTATTACCCGGGCGCCAAAATGATCGGGTTGAAGGTTGTTTTCCGGAAGTCCAATGGACGCGTTCTCGGGGCGCAGGCGCTTGGCGAGGACGGGCCAGCGGTGGACAAGCGGATCAGCGCCCTGGCCATGGCCATCCAGATGGGCGCGACGATTTACGACCTCGAAGAAGCCGAGCTTTGCTACGCGCCCCAATTCGGCAGCGCGAAGGATCCGGTCAATTTCGCGGGGATGGTTGCGGCGGATGTCCTTCGCGGCGACATGCTGCTCGCCCACTGGGATTCGATTGACAGCGCTTTTCTCCTGGACGTGCGTGAGCCGGTGGAGTTGGCCGTCGAGCATGTGACGGGCGCAGTAAACATCCCGCTAGGTCAGTTGCGCTCGCGCCTCGGCGAACTGCCCCTCGACCGCGACATCCTGGTCATTTGCCGATCCGGCCAGCGCGCCTACTACGCCACGCGCATCCTGTTACAGAACGGGTTTAGAGCCCGAACTGTCTCCGGAGGCATGCTTTCACGCGCGATGCTCGGGACGCTCGGCAATTGACAGGAGGTCCTCCGTAATAGATTTCAATTACAGCGTTCTCCGCACTGTTTAGGGTCATCCAAAATTAATTTGAGTTCCTTCATGTAGATGCCGCATCATCCTGATGGCATGTTCTGCGAAGAACTGCCATTTGCGCCGATCCAATGAGGATTGACACAAGCAAGGAGAACAGGAACTTATGGCTACGATTACAGCTCCGGAAGTCAAGAAATTTCACACCGTCTCATTGAATTGGAAAGAGGTGTACTACACCAATTGTCCCCTGATATCCGCCAGCAACGTCGACCAGGAACTGGGTTGGACCAGAGAGGAGTACAAAAAGATCGGCGTCAAGTACGCCTTCTTCCGCTCCACACGCGACAACGACTTCTATCCCCACTACATCCACAACCTCGACAACCTCATCCGCTTCGGCGGTTTATTTCCCCCGGTCCAGGTTCACGCGGACATCCGCCGCACGCGGCTCTTGGGGGTGACGCATGTACCACACGAAGGCGGCTGCATGATGGTGCGGTCCCGCGACAACATCTTCCGAATGAGCGACCTGAAAGGCAAGAAGATCGGCCTCACGAAGAGCCTGAATACCATCAAGAACGACTGGTGGCGCATTCAGGAGGAGCAGGGCATCGAACTGATGCTCCGGATGAACGGCATGACTCGCAAGGATGTGGAGATCGTCGAGTTCCCCTACGCGGATGACTGGTACGACGATCCCCAGATGCTGGATCCCATGGAAAACCCGTCTGAATTGTGGCTCAAGCGTGACCACAAGCACGACCTGGCCTTCCGGCCGCTGGAAACCGGCCTGTTAAAGGGGGTCGTAGATGCGATCTATACCCAAAGCAAAGTCCTGCAACATCTCCAGGAGGCGACGGGCAAAATCAAGGCGATCGAGGACCTGTCCAGGTATCCAGACTGGACCCTTCAGGTGGCGAACATCCCCGCCGTCATCACCTGCACCGACGTGATGGCCGAGAAGCACCCTGAATTGGCCGTGACCTTCTTGAAGGGCATGATCAAGGTGGGCCGCTGGGCCAACGAGCACAAGCTCGCCGCCGCGGCGATCCTCGACAAGCAGACGTTCTACCTGGACGTTGAGGATACGTACGAAGGCATCAAGCACGTCGACATGGTGCCCAACCTGTCGCCCCAGAATCTGGTCTCCGTGGAGATCGGGAAGGACTTCATGCTGAGCCACGGCTACATCAAGAAGGACTTCGATGTAAAAACGTGGGCCGCGCCGGAATTCCTTGAGAAGGCGGCGAAAGAACTGCTTGAGGAACGCTGGGCCAAAGTAACCGGGGAAAAACTCCCCGCGCCCGCGGCACGGCTTGGGTAAGTCGATAGAGAGCGCAGCGAACGTTTAGGGGGTACGGCGGGCCAAGCATGAAGGCTCGTCGCGCCCGCCCCCGAAAACTGGACGGAGGCAGAGTGGACACGTCCTACAAGCTGGACACGATCATCAAGGTAGATGAGAGTTTATGCATTAACAGCGGCAGCCGCATTAGGGCCTGCCCGGGGGGTTTGATTGCGAAAAAGGATTTCCCCGTTCCCATCGAAAAATCATGGGACCTGTGCATTGACTGTGGTCACTGCGTAGCCATCTATCCGACCGGGGCGATGCATCAGCGCTCCATGGGGCCTGAGGATTGCGAGCCGATCGATATACATCTCATTCCGAGATGGGATCGGGTCAGACAGCACCTGATTTCCAGGCGTTCTATCCGCACGTATATCAACAAACCCATTGAGAAAGAAAAGATCCTGGAGCTGCTGGATATTGCCCGTTACGCACCCAACGGAGCGAACCGTCAGCTCATTCGCTGGGTGGTGATCAACGATCCCGCCAAGGTTCTTCGAATTGCCCAGATGACCATAGACTCGATGAAAATCGTAAAGGAAAAGAACCCTGCACTCTATAAAGAAGCCAAACTGGAAGTGTTTGTCGAGCCATGGGAATTAGGTCACGACCGCATTTCCAGGGGAGCACCGTGCATCATCATGGCCTGCGCACCGAAAGACGAGCGTACTGCTCCACCGGCGGCCATGATTGCCATAGCCCATATTCAATTGGCGGCTCCTGCGGTCGGTTTGGGTTCCACTTTTACCGGCAGCATCAACACAGCCAGTCAAGGTTACCCCCCTCCGATTGAGACCCTTGGGTTATCGGAAGGCTACATTCCGTTTGGAACGTTCCTAATTGGATATCCGGCTGAAAACTACCTGCGTATTCCCAAGAGAAAGCCCGTAAATGTCACGTGGAACTGAGATCGGGAAGGTATAGAACGATGTTAGAAACCGTCAGCACCGCGAATCTAGCTGAGCGAAGTTGATGAGACGCGAAACTGTTTCCACCATTCTGCTGATCTGCCTTACCGCCGGCGCGCTCTGGGCCACATACTGTCTGCTGGAGCCCTTCCTCTGGCCGTTTCTTACTTCCGTGGTCCTGGCCATTGCCTTTCATCCGCTCTTCACCCGTTTGCGGCGATTCTTCAAGACCGATTCGCGCGCAGCGCTCGCAACGCTGCTCCTCGCGCTCTTCGCCCTGATCGTACCCTTGGCGGTCATCGCCGTCACCCTCACCCAGGAGCTCTACGGCCTGGTCGAGACGATTGGAAAGCAGTCCCAGACGAGCGGCGGCTTCGCCGTGCTAACGCAATCCTGGCTAAACCACGCGGCTGCCCTCGCGGGCCGGGTGGTCCACATTCAGCCCGATGACGCGAAAGCCCGCCTGGCCGACGCATTGGAAAAAATCAGACTGGCCGTCCAGTCATCCGTGGCTGCACAGATCGGACACATCTTTACCCTGGCGATCCAGACAGTGATTGTGATGGTGCTGGTGTACTTTCTGCTCCGCGAGGGGCACACGATCATGGAACGGCTCACGCGCTTCCAGCTTCTTGATCGCGGGCGCAGGGAGCGCCTCTGTCTCAGCATTAGCGAAACCATTCAGGCTTCGATGTACGGCATCCTCACGGTTGCGGTCGTGGAAGCCGTCCTGATGACTGCCGCACTGGCCGTCCTGGGCGTGCCCAATGCCCTTCTGTGGGGCACGGTCACCCTATTCGCATCGCTAGTACCGCTGGCGGGAACATCTTTGGTCTGGATTCCCGCCGCTCTATATCTCTTTGCGACCGCAGGCTGGATGAAAGCTCTGGCCATCGTCCTGTGGGGCCTCGTGGTGATGGGCGGCATCGACAATTTGGTAGGCCCACTCGTCATGAAGGGAAAGGTGAAACTACATCCCCTTATTCTGCTCTTCGCGCTTCTCGGCGGTACCCAAGTGTTCGGCTTGCTCGGCCTGTTTGCTGGGCCGGTCATTCTAAGCGTTACCTTCGCCCTACTCGACATGGTCGAATTCGATCTGCAGAAGGCCGGATTCCTTGACGAAAGCCGTTGGGATTCCGAGCCCACCGAAGAAGCGCTGTTCAGCGAAGCAGACATCGACCTTTCGAAGACACCAAAGCCAAGGAGCTGAATATGGATCAACCAAACACAACGATTCCCAAGGAAAAACAAACGGCGCCGGGGCTGTACGTGACGGCGAAAGAGGCCTACCAAAAGTGGCAGGCCGAGCCTGAAAAGGTGATGATTATCGACGTCCGCACACCGGAGGAATTTCTTTTTATTGGCCATCCAACCATGGCCTGGAAGATCCCGGTTGCCGCTCAGTCTTATGAGTGGGACGACGAGAAGAAGCAGTTTCCGATGAAACCCCTGGCCGATTTCGTCTCCCGCGTGAGTGAGGTGGCCAAGCCCGAAGACATGCTGATGCTCATGTGCCGGTCCGGCGGCCGCAGTGCCATCGCCGTCAACCTCCTCGCCAAGGCCGGGTTCAAGCAGGTTTACCAGATCATCGATGGCATGGAAGGGGACGCGGTGAAGGATCCTGACAGCGTCTTCCTGGGCCAGCGGCTGAAGAACGGCTGGAAGAACTCGGGTTGTCCGTGGACGTACAAACTTACTCCCGATCGGATGATGCTACCCAAAACGAAGTAGCATTCTTCCGCGGGAATAAGAGAGGCAGAGAGTGAGGAAGAAAGAGACTATGACTCGCACAGAGACAGTCAAGATCGTATCGATCATCACTTTGTTGATGCTCCTTGTCGTGTTATCCGGCACGATCGCCTTCGGCCAATCAGCCAAGCTCGAAGGCGTCATCCAAGGGCGCAGCGGCCCGCAAGTATTCCTGAAAACGGCTGATTCGCCCAAAGTGGTGGTCCTTCTGACGGAGAGCACGGATGTGGCCCAGCTACAAGGGATGCTCAAGGCCCGCAATAAGAAGATGTCGATGGCTGCCCTGATTCCCGGGCTTCCCATCCAGGTGGAGGGAACCTACAACGCGGAGAATCAGATGGTCGCAAGCAAAATCCGGTTCAAGGGCAACGACTTCGAACAGGCACAGGCCATTCAGGCCGGCATGCATGAAACCAAGGCGCAGGCTGAGCAGAACAAAGAGGAGTTGGAGAAACAGAACGCCGCGCTGGCAGCACAGAACGCCGCTCTGCAACAACAACAGGCGGCACTAACGGAACAGCAAAAACAGATTGAAGCCAACAAGGCTGCCATCGCGGCGAATACCGCTCGGTTTGGCCAGCTCGATGACTACTACATCTGGGACGAGTTGACGGTCCTGTTCGGCAACGGAAAGACTCAGGTCGATCCCAAGTACATTCCCCAGCTAACAGCCCTGGCGGAGAAAGCCAAGACGGTGAATGGCTACATGATCGAGGTGAAGGGCTACGCCTCATCTGTGGGCAGTGCGTCCTTGAACCAGAAGCTGAGTGAAGAACGTGCGGAAAACGTCACCAACATCTTGCTGCAGCAGGGTCACGTCCCGCTGACCAACATGCTGGCGCCGGGCGCGATGGGCGAGAGCAGGCAAGTGGGCAGCGACAATTCGGCCGAGGGCCAGGCACAGAATCGCCGGGTTGTGGTTCGGGTTCTGCAGAACAAGGCGATCGCTGGGATCCAGTAATTCTTGCGCAGTGGCGGCTATGCCGCCATGCGCCTCCTGCTCCGATCATTCGGCCCGAGCGAGCCGAGAGGCCCGCCATTCGGCGCCGCGATCGATGAGATTGAGGTCTTCCTGCGTGAAGCGAAGAGGAGCTCTCCGCATGTCGTCATAGTCGTGCTTGTCCCAATGGGCCTTCATGATGCCGCTCGCGGAATGGTGGTCGCAATCCTGCAAGACATGGGTGATTTCATGCGCAAGCACGTGCCCCAGCAGCAATGGCGCAACAGCCGGTCCGGCGGCATTCAGCACCCGATCATAAAACAACACGATGCGGGTACGGTCGAATGGCTGCGCATAGGCCAGCGTCCACAGAGGCTGATTCAACGGGACCTCGCGGGAGACAGTGACCACGATGCCTGCGCCCTTGGCGCAGGCGCTCGCGTCGCTCCGCCATTTGAGTTGGACGCCTGCCTGCTTAAAGATCTGGGCGGCGGTTGCCTGGCCTCGATAGGCGATGGCCCCATTCGGGCCGGCATTCATGCAGACCATGACGACCCGTTTGGAGGCCTGCGCGCCATCTGCCGCCCACGCACACGTTGTTAGCGCCGCCACCGCACCGAGGAGTCTCATTGGAATCCTTCCGGGCGGTCTGCCTTGGTGGTTTTTCCTGTGGGCTTTGGCGTATCGGGCTGAACTTGCCCGACCGCAGGCTCGATGGACGCCCAGCCTGCCACGGCCGGGACGGCGAGGCACCGAACAGCCCCGGCATTGCGGAACGCTGGATCTTTCGATTGTGCGCTCAACAATCCCTTCCGTCCAGCAGGGAAGCGCCTATGCCTCACGATGACCTCCGCCGACAAGATGAGGTCACCGGAATGCTGATTTAAAACATTTCACGGTCGCGTGGTCGTGAATGACGATCCTGGAATCCAAGAACGAGCTTAGTCGAGGGGCAAGGGCGGGCTCTTGAGCGGTAGTTCGGGGCGTAACTCTCAGCGGTCGAGGCCGTTAGAGAATGTCCTTACTCGAATGGACACCTGCGCGGGGCGTCGCGTTTTTCGCGCACGGCGCCAAAAAGTGCCTGGGGGAGGCTAGAGGCTGTCGCGACGGGTCACCTGAGGTGAGATTGGTTCCAAGCGGGACAAGAGCTGACTGCCTCATGCTGAGGCAGGGATTCGAGACGCAGGGAGAGTCTAGTCTGCCGTCGCCGCTGGCACTTGCTCTTCAGCGAAAGGTTCTGGTTCCACCTGTATTGGAACAGGAGCCGCCTCGACGGAAGGGGCGGGCCTCTTCACAGCAGCCTTTCTTGTCGTCTTTTTTGTAGTGGCCTTTGCCGCAGTCTTTTTGATCGACGCCTTTCTCTTACTTGTCTTTGCTGTTGGGGCTTTCGCTTTCGCCTTCTTAGCAGCGGCCTTCTCTGGATTGACTCTCTTCGCCGTACCGGTGGATGTTTGAGAACTTACGGCTTCTTTCACCTGACCGAGAGCAGCCCTCGCATCTCGCAGCGCCGCCTGCACATGGGCTGCACCTGATGCATACCGCTCCATCAGCCCCGATAGCAGCACCTCGATCTTCGCTAGCCGCTTGAGAGCCTTATTCGTCTTCATAAACTGCTCCTTTCAGTCACCCTTGGGCCCAAAGGATCTCACCCGGAACGATGCGTTGCCTTGCGGGCGGGAACCGCTTTCACCTAAGGACTTAGCTTACCTAAACCCCATGTGTAACACAATGGAACCAATCTCAGTGCCTTGAGAGCACACCTCAATCTGTTCAACAATGAGCGCAGGTTCGCGCACCCCGCGATATAATTTAGACGAATCGGCTTGAGTGAGGATCCTCAAGTTTGCAAAGTACGTCCTTCTATCCTTGGCCGCACTCCTGGTGATCGCGGTCGGGGGAGTCCTTGCCCTTCGAACTCATCGGCAACACGAGACCGCTAAAGCGATCGCCCTCGACATACCGAACAGCGTCGATGAAAGCATGTACGTCAAGATCGGCGGGATCGACCAGTGGATCCAGATTCGCGGTCAGGACAACAACAATCCAGTTCTTCTTTGTCTTAATGGCGGTCCCGGAGCAACCTGGACTCCTCTGACTCAACTCTTTGCTCCTTGGGAGAAAGACTTCACCGTGGTCCAATGGGATCAACGCGGCGCGGGCAAGACGCTGGAGAGCACCGGTGCATCCGTCGCCGCTTCGATGTCGATCGATCGAATGGCCCTCGATGGGATCGAAGTGTCCGAGTTCCTGAGCAGACATTTGCACAAGGAGAAGATTATCCTGCTGGGGCACTCTTGGGGTTCCATTCTCGGAGTGCACATAGTGAAGCAAAGGCCGGACCTCTTCTATGCTTATGTCGGGACGGGGCAGGCCGCCGACATGAAGAAAAGCATACAGGCGGCCCAAGCGTATACCTTGGAAAAAGCTCGAGCTGCAGGAAACAGAGACGCCGTCAAAGAGCTGGAGAGCGTTGGTCCGCCGCCTTATCGCAGCAAGGAACAGGCCGCGGTATTCTTCAAGTGGAATGGAGAGTACGAAGTAGAATCCGACCGGGCTGCGCTGATGAATACCGGCCGGCTCATCTTTGGTGCGCCGAACTACTCGCTCTGGGACATGTACAACCGCTATAGGGGGTTTATGCAGATCCCGACCTGGCGACTCTATCAGGAGATGCTTACCACGGACCTGGCTTCCCTCGGAATCGATTTCAAAGTCCCTGTGTACTTCTTCCAGGGAGCGGAAGACGAGTTGACCGTGACTGCCATTACGAGGCAGTATTTCGAAGCGATCGATGCTCCCCACAAAGAGATGGTCCTTTTCGAGGGAGCTGGACACTTCGCGGTATGGAGCATGCCGGACAAGTTTCTGCAGGAGTTGGATGCTCGCGTCCGTCCGCTGGCAACTCGCCGATAGCCATCCGCTCGATTGGCAATTGGTGCGATGCTGAAGAGTAAAATGCTCATCCCAAGAAGGTTGTGGCCATTTGAGAAGCCGACGCCTGCGGGGGGCATAAGCTTCTGGCACCTGCAACTGGTTCTGTTGGGCGTCGCCGTAGCCATCTTGGGTCTCCTCTGGCTGCTGACCAACCCCGCTAAGCAAGTTCTCTTCACCTTCATCATTGCGAACTGCATCTTCACCTTCATCATTGGGAATTGCACTTGGCTGGCGGTGCTTCTCGCGGCACCGGTTATCAGGCAGAAGTATCCCTGGGACTGGATCGCGTATCTGGCTGTTCTTCTCCCGACCGCCGCCGTGGCGAGTTCAATCGCATCCGTAGTGACCCGGATCGTCTCGGGCCGTTCCGAGCAGCTATTAAGGCTTGATTGGTCCGATATCCGGATTGGCACGTTTATGTCTCTGGTGATCGGAGTTGCCCTATTCATTTCGGGAAAAGCGAGGGAGCGGCTTGAACGACGGAACCGGGAGTTGGAGAGTCAGATCACGGTCGGGCAAATCCAGCTGCAGGCCCACGAAGCCGAATTGAAGACAGCGCATGAGATTCAAGCCCATCTTCTGCCGCATGAGCTGCCGCAACTGAAGCCATTCCAGATTGCGTGTGCGTGGGAGCCGGCGCGATCAGTAGGAGGCGACTACTTTGACGTGCTCACGCTGGGGCCGGATCGGCTGGGGATCTGCATTGCGGACGTGTCGGGTAAAGGGATTACGGCGGCGTTGTTGATGGCGAATCTGCAGGCAGCGGTGCGGGCATTTGCGCCGGTCAGCGGCGGGCCGGGAGCCCTATGCGCCAAGCTCAACGAAGTGCTTTGCGGTAGCATCGCGCCGGGGAAGTTCGTAACCCTCTTCTACGGAGTGATAGACAGTGAGCAGTTGATTCTGCGTTTTGAGAACGCCGGGCACTCTTCGCCGATCGTGCTGCGGGGAGACGAGGCGATCATTCTCACCGAAGGCGGCATGGTGCTGGGGCTGTTTCCGAAGTCCGTCTACGAGGAGCGGCAGTTCGCCCTGCGCCCAGGCGACTGCCTGCTGCTCACGACGGACGGCGTGACAGAAGCCGCGAACGAGCACGACGAGGAGTTCGGCAACCAACGCGTGATCGCCTCGGCGCGCGCGGCACGGACT
The DNA here is from genome assembly GCA_035542735.1 of Bryobacteraceae bacterium. Classification (GTDB taxonomy): domain Bacteria; phylum Acidobacteriota; class Terriglobia; order Bryobacterales; family Bryobacteraceae; genus Palsa-187. Next base: position 185,923 of record DATKKV010000020.1, on the reverse strand, counting down.
CTCGGCGCACAGGCCATCCGGACGAGGATTCTGGACGACGTTACGCGGTTCTGCAACGGCAACTTCCACGATGACGCGTCGCTCATCGTGGTGACGGTGGAGTAAAAGGAAAAGCTCAACTTTCAGGCACTGGGTTTGGCACTGGCCGGCGTGCGCCAAGTTCGCACAGCAACGCCACGCCGGCCAGCACCGCAGCGGTGTAAAACGCCGCCTGGTAGTTGTGATATCGGTCATACAGTACGCCGCCGATGCGCGGCCCAATGACCCCTGCCACGCCCCACGCGGTAAACAGAATCCCGTAATTAACACCCGCGTTCTTCGTGCCCCAGAAGTCCGACGCAGCCACCCCATTCACGGAGAGTTGTGTTCCGTAACACCAGTAGACGACGAATACCGCCGCATACAGCAACGCTACGTTGCTCCCTGCCGCGTACAACGCCGGCATCGCGACCATGCAGATCCCAATCATCGTCCGCAGCACGTTGATGCGCCCCATCCTGTCCGACATCCATCCGGAAAGGATCCGTCCGGAGGCGTTTCCAAACGCGCCTATCACTAACGTCATGGTCGAAAGCGCTGCCGCGGTAATCCCTACGCTCTTGGCAAAAGGTACCAGTTGGCTGATCACCATCAGCCCCGCCGAGCAGCCCAGCGCATACCCCACCCACATCAGATAAAAGGTGGGCGTTCGCAGCATTTCTCCGGGAGTAAAGTCGCGCGCCGAAGCCGCGGTTTTAGCGGCCTCCGGCGACCATTCTGCCGGCTTGTATCCAGCCGGAGGGTTTCTCAGAAGCAGCGCCCCAACGACGGTCATCACGAGAAAAATTACCCCGAGGATTCGAAATGTCGCAGGCAGTCCGTAGGCCGGGATCAGTTTCAACTGCGACAGCGGACCGAAGATCGCCGATCCGGCGCCGTATCCGCCAACCGCCAACCCCACCGCCAGCCCGCGTTTGTCTGGAAACCATTTGGCCATCACCGGAATGGGCGTGGCGTACCCGAAGCCGTTTCCAAGCCCGCCGATCACTCCGAAGCATACATAAAGGTAGTAGAGGCTGGTGGTATAGGAGCACAAATAGAAACCCAGGCTAACCAGGATACCGCCCACCAGCGAACATCCCAGCGGCCCGAACTTATCCTGAATTCTCCCCGCAACCACGAAGCAGAGGGCAAACACGATCACCGCAATCGTGAACACCATGGATGTATCGGCCCGCTTCCATCCGAACCGGGCTTCGAGCGGCGCCACGAACACGCTCCACGCATAAAGAGTGCCCAGAGCCAGGTTCATTAAGAGTCCGCCGGCTAGCCGCCACCAGCGGCTGATCTCGCTTCGCTCGTTCGTTTGCATTTTAGATATCGTAAGCGAATCCGCGCCAATGATCCCCAAAAAAATCGGGCCGGCTCCCTTTCAGGGAGACCCGCCCGATTGTGTCGCGCGTCGTTCGCAACGGCGAGTCTATTTGGCAGGCATCGGTTCCGGCAACAGGCTGAGTTCCGGCCGCATCTGCATAATCGTGGTTTGAGAGGCTCCGCGAGTCAGACTCTGCGCCTTCGCCGCCAGCGCCTGGGCTCCTGCAGCTCCGAGGATCTTTGTTGTGAGTGGCCCGCCGTCAATCTCGCCGAGATTCTTCAGCATACGGACCGTCTCCACCGTCCCCGTGGGGCCGCCGAATACTGGAGCCGAAACGTGATACCAAGTGACGCCACCTTTTTCGTAAACTGGCTTCAATTCGTTCTTCAGATACGCCCGGTACTCCGCGCTCTTACCTGGAGCGATGGGGACCCGCGTCCGCATGAGATACTGGCCCATCGGGCCAGGCTTGTCGATGGAGACGTCATCCCACGGCAGAGAGAAGTAGCGCGTTGACGAAACCACGCAACGGTTCATAGAGCGTACCAAGTTGGCGAAGGCCTCATCGCCCATTGCCTTTTGAACCGGATTCGGACCATCCATATCGCCGAACTTCATCACAAACGTCACGGTTGTGTATTCGAACCTATTGCCGGCGAAGTTCGAAAGGACGGCATACATCGGCTGACCGGCTTTCTTGTACGCCGCAGCCATCTGCTTCAGGTAGCCCTCGTACTCCTGCGTCATCTCGGGCTTGATGGTGGAGGCCGTGAACCGAATCCAGGTTGGCGCTGGAGTCTGGGCGAAGCCGATTGCGGGTAGTGCAAAGGCGAGAATCGCCGAAGCAATGCTCGCTTGGGCGAACGGACGGAGCAACGTTCTGGTCATCTGTAATCCCCCTTTTTCAAGTTGTTTGCTGGAGAGAAACCCACTCACGGCGGCTACCAGCCCTAGGATCGTAGCGGAGATACTCTTGGGAGTCAAGGGTAAGGGACACGTCCGGAGTCACGCCGCACACGAAAGCCGTTCAGCTTCAGCCTTGGGCTCAAGCTAAACGGGCTTGAAAAAAGATGAACTTCGCAATCAACTAGAACACGAGCTTGAGCGCGAGCTGTATTTGGCGCGCGGGGAAGGTAGCGTTAAAAACGCCGAACCCGCTGCTGTTGGCGTTGGTGCCGCCGACCGTCGCAAAATTGGTCTTATTGAGCAGGTTGAATGCTTCGGCGCGGAACTGGAAGTAGCGCGCTTCGGTGATCGGGAAGTTCTTATGGAGACCGAGATCGGTCCCGAAAAGAAAGGGAGTCTTCACGTTGTTTCGCGGAGTGTTGCCGAAAGGCTGAGTGTAATTGGGCACGCTGTATGCGGCGGGATTGAGATAGTAAATCGGGTTACCGGTGCTCAGGTAGAGCGGCTGGCCAGGAACGAGGTTGGGCCGCTCGCTGACAAGGTTGCTGATCTGCTGCTGGGAACTGGCGGAATAACCGACGTTGATCGGCAAGCCGGAGGTCATGGTGTTGATCATGTTGACCGACCAGCCTCCGACGACGTAGTCGAGAGCTTTGTTATCGATGTTGAAGTGGCGGCCGCGGCCGACCGGCAGATCGTAGAGTACAGACAAAGTATCGTTCAGGGGTTGGTTGTAGCTGGAGAGTCCGCGTTCGATTTTGGTGTTGTAGTAATTGATGCGCGAGTTATCACCGTTGTAGTTCTCCAGGTGGCCTGGAGCGTTGTCGATAGCCTTGGACCAAGTGAACGAATTGAGGAAATAGAGACCGTTGGAGTTCTTCTTTTCGAGCTTGACCTGGAGGCCTTCATAGCTACCGAAACCGCCGTCATAGGCGATTTCCATGTCGGTGAAGCCCTGGATGGGGCGGCGGGCGAGGAGGTTGAGGTTCTGGCCTTGTTGGTTGGGCAAAGCCTGGTTGGCGTCGGACAGGATATTGAGTCCGACGCTGTGATTCCCCACATAGGCGACATCAAGTAGCAGGTCCTTCGCGAGTTCCTGCTGAATGGTGAAGTGCCAGCTCTGGATATAGCCGTTGCGGTTGCTGCCCGGGATGTAGCGGACCTGGGAGATCGCGGTCGAAAAGTTCGAGGGGTCGATAAAGCCGTTCGGGAAGCCCTGGGCTGCAGAGCGGAAACACGTTCCGGCGGGCGCCGCTGCGCTGGTGCAAATTCCCTGGCTGGGGAGCTGGTTGATGGAGGAATTGATGATAAACGGGCCGTTATAGGCGAGCAGATTCTCACCACCGGCGCGATTGAATAGCACCCAGCTGATGCCGTAAGCCGAGCGGATAACCGTCTTCGGACGAACTTGATAAGCAAGACCGACTCGGGGAGCCCAGTTGTTCGGATCGGGGTGGACCAACGCTCGATTGTAGAGGCTGCCGTTGGAGGCGAAGATCAGGCTGTTGTTCTGCGGATTGAAGTTGGCGAGCTTGTTATCGCTGGTGTATTGCGGAGTAGTGAACTCATAGCGCAGGCCGAGATTGAGGGTGAGCTTGGAGTTGACCTTGAAATCGTCCTGAACGTAGCCAAAATACATGCGCTGGCGGTAGTGGGCGACGGGGTTGTTGTTGAGGGTGTAGTTGCTGGGCGCGCCATAGAGGTAGTCAGCGAGGGCGTAGACAGCCTTGGCGGTGCTGCTAAGACCGTTGACGCAGGACGGGTTGGTGGCGTAGCAAGGGTCGCTGAAGTATCCACTGAAGGAGAGTTGGCCGTACTTGGGATTGAAATCGCTGACGTCGGTATCGATGTGCTGATATTCAAAACCAAACTTCAGACTGTGGCGGCCGATGATTTTGGTGTAGTTGACCTTGGGATCGTAAACAAGGGGGTACTGGTATTGAGGGTTGCTACCTTGGCGGCCGAACTGGGAAAAGCCGCTGACGGAGGAGGTGATGAGACCGCCGGCGAAGGACGGATCGAGCGGCTGGTTGGGGATGGTGAAGCCGGAGGTAGGCTGACCAACGGTGGAGGGCAGCTTGCCGTTGTGGCTATAGTTCGCACCGAGGCGAAATTCGAGTATTGAGCTGGGGTTAATGCTCCAGGTAACGCCGCCGACGCCTTCATAGGTCTGAACGTAGACGTTGCCGTTGGCATTCCCGCCCGAAGGGCCAGGGATATTGGGCGGGCTGAAGATCCGGGTGTTGAGCTGGCTGTAACGGCCGAAGATGATGATCTTGGAATTAAGGTAGTAATCGGAGCGAATGTCGCCCTTATCGTTATAGATCATATCGGAAGGAGAAGATTCGTAATTATTGGAGAGGCCGGGCAGGTTCGGTGCGGGCAGATAGGTAAGGGCGTTGGCGATGGGGCTGAACTGAGAGGGGGGGATGATGCCGTTTGGAGCGACATCGCCGGTTAAGGGGTTCGCGATGGGGAGGCCATAAGCGCTGAAATCACCGTGATCCATGGCAACGGTGGGAACAGAGGCGAACTGGAGGGGGTGATAGACGCGCCGGAACCCTTCGTAATCACCGAAGAGAAAGAGCTTGTTCTTTAGGATGGGACCACCGACGGCAGCGCCGAACTGGTTCTGGTTGAAGGGAAGAGTACCGTTAAGGGGCTTGAAGAATCCGACGGCGTTGAGTACCGTGTTGCGATTGTACGCCCAAAGCGAGCCATGTACCTGGTTCGTGCCGCTCTTGATGGTCACATTGATAACGGCACCCGCCGCGTGGTCGTATTCGGCGCTGAAGTTGTTGGTCTCGACCTTGAACTGCTGGATGGCGTCGGGGCTGGGCTGCATCACCTGGTTCGAGAAGCCTTGGTTACTGGTTCCGTAGGCGTTGTTGTCGACGCCGTCTAGCATGAAGTTGTTCAATTCACTGCGCTGGCCGTTGACGTTGTAGGAAGCGTCGCGGCTGGAATCCGTGCCGTTTTGAAGGAGCGACTTAGCGACGCCTGGAACAAGGAGAGTGAGATCGGCGTAAGCCCGGCCATTGAGGGGGAGGCCGGCAATTTCACCAGAATTGATGACCTGGCCGCGGGAGCTATTATCGGCTTCCAGCAGTCCGGCGGCATCGCTGACAATTATGGATTCAGAAACAGCGCCGATCACCAGTTTGATGTTAACGCGCTGGCGCGAATCGACCGCGAGGTCAAAGGCCTCAGTATCTTCGGCCTTGAAGCCGTTCATTTCGACGTGGATGCGATAAGTAGCGAGGCGCTGGTTGACGAAGAGATAGTTACCGCTGGAATCCGTTTGGGTCTTGACGGAGACGCCGGTGCGGACGTTGGTGAGCGTCACGGAAGCGCCGGAGACGGGAGCGTTCGAGGGATCGGTAACGGTGCCGAGCACGGTGGCGGATTCGAACTGCGCGGAGGCGACGATGGCCGAAGCGGCGCAAAGGGTGAGAAGCGTGAACACACGCTGGGCGAGGTTGGATAGACGCATATTGTTTACACTTGCTCCTATCTGAGCTCTGATAGTTTCGCAGGAGAAAGCTTCAGTTTGACTACAAAATGAAGAATTTGAATCTTTGAGTCTGGCGCCGGACTTCTCTGTCGCTGCAGCGGACGTCGCCCCCGCACTCTTCCGGATTTGGCGGCTGTTCTTCCCGCAGCATGAAGCGCCGCGTTTCATCCTATTCCCAGCGAAACACCTTCGCGGAGAGTGCGGTGCAAATCGCGAATACCAGGACCAGCGCTGCGACGTCGCTGAGGTGCGCCGACCACGCCTCGCCCTTCCAGATCCCCTCGAGTAACGACACCGCGTAGGTCAAGGGCACCACGCGCGAGGCGGCGCGCAGCATCGGCGGTAGTGATTGCAGGGGCACGAACAGTCCGCAAAGCCCAAGCATCGGATACAGGACGGCTCCGCCGATCGGTTGCGCGAAGCGCGCGGTTGGCACGATGCTCGCGATCAGAAAACCGATCGAGAGGATGCTCCAGGTGCTGATCAGGAGCGCCATCGCGAATCCGAATACAGGAACATCCATCTTGATCGGGTAATAGCGCTTACCCGCTAACACCATCAGCGCCATCGTGGCCAGCGTCAACGCCAACTTGACCAGGACATGCGCAGTGAGGATGGTCTGCGGGCGGAGCGGCGTGGCTCGAAGCCGCCGGAGAATGCCGCCCTCTCGATAGATCGAGATGATTGTGACCAACGATAATACTCCACTGAGCGCGATCATGACGGATGCGAAAACAGGGAGCCCGACCCGTAGAAACCCGCTCGCTGCCAGCGCGGGCTGAGGGATGCGGCCGCCCAGGAATCGCCCAATTCCGACGAACACCACCACGGGAATGACAATCGATCCGACGGCGCCCATTGGCTCTCGCAGGAAGATCTTGATTTCCAGCCAGGTTAGTTTCCAAAGTCCCCGGAACATGCGCTTATCTCTCCTAATCGCGAATCGAATGGCCTGTTAGCTTTAGAAAAACATCCTCCAGATTAGGCAACACCGTGCGAAAGTCGGTGACTCGTATCCGGTTTTCAGACAGACAATGGATCACTTCGGTCACAAAGTCGTCGCCCGTGCCTTGAAGAGTGAATCGGGAGTCTTGGCGGGCTACGGTTCCCATCGAGGGAATGGTGCGCAGCCGTTCTTCCGCGAGCGAGTTGTCGGTGGCCAGCAAAACCGTTCGCTCGGGACAATGGCGCCGCACCAAATCCGCGGGCGTGCCAATCTCGATGATCCTTCCGTGCTCGATGATGGCCACACGGTCGCACAATCGCTCCGCCTCCTCCATCAGATGGGTGGTCATGAACACCGTCTTGCCGCGGTCGCGGATGCCGCGCACCAATTCCCAGATAGCCCGCCTCGACTGGGGGTCGAGCCCGGTGGTCAGCTCGTCCAGAAACACAACCTCCGGGTCGTTGATGAGCGCCAGCGCGATGAACAACCGCTGCTTCTGCCCGCCCGACAGGGTCATGAACCAGGCGTTCCGCTTACCGGAGAGACCGAGTTGGTCGAGCAGGCGATTGGCGTCCACAGTCTTCGTATACAGCGAAGCCCAGAGATCCACCGCCTCCCAGACCTTGATCCTCTTCTGCAGCTGCGCCTGCTGGAGTTGCACGCCAATTCGATTTTGCAGCTGATACACGTCGCGGAACGGATCCAGACCGAGGATCGAAATTTCGCCGCGGTCCGGCCGGCGTACTCCTTCGACGCATTCCATTGTCGTCGTCTTACCCGCGCCGTTCGGACCAATCAGGCCGAAGATTTCGCGTTCGCCGACCTCGAACGAAACCTCGGAGACCGCCACCGTTGATCCGTAGGTCTTGCGGATGCCGGAAACTTCGATGATTGGCCGAGGAGTTTGGGACATTCGTAGCCCGCCTGGCCTCGCTGTATGACGAGAGAGCTGCCCGCGGTACACAAAGAATATCAGAGACAGGGAAGGTTCTCAGCGTCAGATCACAATGTTTCGAAAGTGACACCTGGTTGTAACACCAAATCTACGTTCGTCGACTATCTTGTGGCATGCACCCAGCGTGGGCGCCGGTTGAGCCGAGGCTTCCGATGTCTGCTCCCATTCACCGTAGCCGTCTACTGAGGGGCCTTGACGAGTAAATCTCTCTTCTTCAGCATGTCGCTGATTGGTGGCTCGGTCTTGGCCGTGGACCTGACGCAGGCGACGGTGGATGCATTCGACCGCTACATTGCGGCTACCGAAGAGAGGCTCGAGCCGAGGTTCCGCGGCCAACACTTTCTGTGGGCCGATGAGAGTCCGGAGTGGCGCCACGAACTGAGGCAAGGGGCGTTGATCGTACGTCCGGTTCAGCGCGGCGGAATGGTTGCCATCAAGGGTGGGCTGATTCAAGATTGGGCCGGCGCGGTTTTCATTCCCAACGTATCTCTGAAGCGGGCTCTTGCGATCGTGCAGGACTACGAACATCACAAGGAGTTCTACAAGCCCCAGGTTGCCGACGCCAAAATACGATCCCGCACCGGTGACGAGTTTCAGGTGTACATGCGGGTCGTCCAGGCCAAGTTCTTGCTCTCCGACGTTCTCAACATTGAGCACGACATTCGATTTACGACGCTCGATCCTCATCGGGTCTACAGCCGGGCCTATAGCCGGCGAATCGCGGAGGTGGCGGACGCAGGAAAGCCTGGTGAGCATGAGCTCGCAGTTGGAAAGGACCGCGGATTCCTTTGGCGTATTTACGGCTACTGGTTCTTCGAGGAGAGCGATGGCGGTGTGTACGTGACATGCCAATCGATCACCCTGACTCGCGATCTGCCATTCGCGTTGGGGAAAATGCTGGGACCGATTCTCCGGGATCTTCCTGGCGAGGCCGTTCGGAATAGCCTGGACCAAACCAGGAAGGCGGTTATCGAAAATCCGTAGCAGAAAAAGCTGGCGGGTCTGCCGCGATAAGTGAAAACTATGAAACGTATCGTTCTTGCATACTTCAATGCGGGTGGCGGCCATCGGGCGGCGGCGCGAGCGCTTCACGACACGATGCACGCCCAGGGTCGGCCGTGGTGCACCACCATTCTCGATGTGGATCAGGTGCTGGAATCGATTGACCCAATTTATCGCTCGACGGGTGTGCGCGGAGGAGAGCTTTATAACTGGACCCTTCGCCGCGGCTGGACAGTTGGGTCGGCGCACGTGATTCCGATCATGCACGGTGTAATTCGCCTGCTGCATTCGCGCCAGGTGAAGCTGCTGCGCGAACAATGGAGAGCCTTGCGCCCGGATTTAGTGGTTTCCGTGATTCCGCACTTGAATCGCGCGCTCTATGAAAGCCTTCGCGCCGAACTTCCCGATACACCGTTCGTCACTCTCATCACGGACCTCGCTGACTACCCGCCTCACTTCTGGTTCGAGCCTCAAGATCAACACTTCATTTGCGGCTCCGACATCGCGGTCGAGCAGGCGCGGGCGGCCGGAATCGAAAAACGCAACATTTGGCAGGTATCAGGTATGATCTTGCATCCGCACTTTTATCAGGAAATGCCTGGAAATCGTGCGGAGGAGCGCCGGAAGCTTGGGCTGGATCCGGCCTTACCTGTAGGGCTCGTCCTTTTTGGAGGCTATGGTTCGCAATCGATGGTCCGCATAGCAAGACGCCTGGCAACGGCAAGAACCAAGACACAATTGATTTTCCTTTGCGGCAGGAATTGTGCGCTGGCCGATCAGTTGAGAGCCATGACATTTCCATTCCCCGTGCACGTTCAGGGCTTTACCGAGCACGTGGCGCATTACATGTGGCTCAGCGAATTCTTCATCGGCAAACCTGGCCCTGGATCAGTGAGCGAGGCGCTCGCCATGGGCCTTCCCGTGATCGTCGAAGCGGGAAGCAAGACTCTAGCCCAGGAACGCTATAACGTCGAATGGATAAGGGAACAGGGCGTCGGTTTGCCGGTAGCCCGAACGAAAGACTTTCCCCACGCGGTGAACTCAATCCTGAAACCGACGAACTATCACGCCATCTCGGAGCGCATTCGGGCACTGAATAATCGGGCGGTGTTCGAAGTGCCCGATGTCCTGGAAAGCATCTTGAGCCAAGCACAGGCCGCGAGTTCTCAGCGGTCTCTGATTAGCTGAGCGTCACACTCATTTTTCTCGGACTAGCGAATCCTGCCTAGCGCCGCACGCTCTTTGTTCACCAGATCCTTCGGTAGCGCGAGATAGCCCAACGCGGCAGCTTGTGCCTGGCCCGGGCCCAGCATCCAGTTCAGAAAACCGGTGACCGCGGTGCGCTTGGCGTCATCGGCGATCTGAACTGGCACCAACAGCCATGTGAACGAGGCAATCGGGTACGCGCCCGCCCCTGGCGCATCCATAATCGAGATCTTCAAATCGTCGCGGATCTCAAAGGAATCGCTTGCGGCCACTGCCAGGCTTTCCAGACTGGCGCCCACGAATTCGCCATGCCGATTGCGAACCTTCCCGAAACTTAAGTGGTTATCGAGCGCGTAGATGAACTCGACATAACCAATCGATCCGCCGAATTCCTTCACCTGCTTCGCTACACCGTCATTACCCCCTGCGGCCCGGCCGCAGGGCCAGGCAGGAGCCATGCTGGGGCCGATTTCGGCTTTCCACTCAGGGCTGGTCCTGGAAAGAAAATCGGTCCAGGCATAACTCGTTCCGCTTCCATCTGCCCGGTGAATCACGACGATGTCCAGATCCGGGAGCCGAAGGCCTCGATTCGCGCGCACCAGCACCGGGTCATTCCACTTCTTGATCTTTCCCAGGTAGATGCCGGCCAGAGCTTCCGGCGTAAATTGGATGTCTCCCGTCACTCCGGGGAGATTCACGATGGGTACCACCGCGCCGATCACCGAAGGGAAGAAAAGATAATTTCCCTCCTCTCCGGCGAGTTCGCGAATTGCGTCCGGACTGTCCGAGGCTCCGAAATCGACCTCACCTGCGAGCAATTTGCGGACCCCCGCCTCGGACCCGATCGATACATAGGTAATCGATACATTCGGATTCTCCCGCCGGTAATTCGTGAACCACTTTGCGTACACCGGATAGGGGAACGTAGCGCCCGCCCCGGTCAAAATCGTGGTTGGCAGGGGCTGGGGCTGCGTTCGAGTTGAGGTAGCCACCCCTTTTTCCATTGCCTCAGCCGCATGTCTCGCAATTCGCTTCGCCAGGTCCTTCGAGACGTCCTCCGCACCAGCAGGTGGCGTCACCAGATCTCCCCACAAAGTCTCGCCCTTTCGATCTCTCAACTCCACCGAGAGGTATCCGCCGTAAATAGGCGTTCCATTCGCGGGTGATCTGCCTGACCTCGGGTTCAGGCTGCGGTACCCTTTCACCCAGATCTCGCCTCCGCCGCCGAGGATTGCCTCCGCGCTCGACTCTTCCTGAACCAGGGAGATCGAACCCTGCTTGCGAAGCTCCGCGATCACCGCGTTCCGCAGCTTTTCCGAACCTTCTTTGGTTGTGAATGGCTCCACGTACAGCCGGTTGATTCCCGCCGTCTTCTCCCCTTGCCAGGCAAACAAGGGTCCGGCAGCCACCAAGCACCATACAACCCTCGCGACCCACTTCACCCCGCAGCCAGTCATCGTAATTCTTCATCCTGACATCGAATAGGGGGCCTTGAATTGCGGTCGTGTTACGAATCAGTGAATATTCTGTTCGGTCGCCGGGACATTGTTGACACTGCGCCAGGACTTCCCCAACGATAGTAGAGCCTTGCGATTCTTTTCAGGTGTCTTGATCCTTGCTTCTTTATCCTTCGCTCAAGACTCGCAGCCGCCCGCCTCTTTGCCTTCCGATGGAGATTCATTCTGGAATCGTTTTTGGATCTCCGTTCAAGCAAACTTTATTCGCCAGCAGCACGAAGCGTTCTACGCAAAATACTCAGGGCCGAACAGCTTGTCCGCCGACAAGGAGCATGCCACGTCGCGCGTCGAGACCCTTTACACCGGCTTCCGGATCGCAAGAAATCTGGAGATCCTCGCCGATGTGGAAAGCGCCGGCGGAGCGGGCCTGAGTAACGCGCTCGGTGTGGCCGGTTTCACCAACGTGGACGTCGTTCGGAATCCTACTCTCGGTGAAGATCCATACGTCTCACGAGTCATGTTGCATTACACCATCGGTCTCAGCAAGGAGACGGAAGAGGCCACCCGCAATCCCCTGTCGCTTGCCTCCACGGTTCCTGTCCGGCGCTTGGAACTCAGGCTTGGAAAGATGAGCACGGTCGATTTCTTTGATTTGAACTCGGTCGGCAGCGACAGCCATCTCCAGTTCATGAACTGGGCAATGGTAAACAACGGCGCTTATGATTATGCCGCGGACACACGTGGATACACGTACGGATTCGTCGCGGAATACTTCGACAAGTCCTGGGCAGCAAGGTTCGGGGAAATGCTGATGCCTACCGTCGCCAACGGCATCACGCTGGACTGGAACATCGCTCGCGCCCGTGGTGAGAATTTCGAATTCGAATTCCATCCCACATTGCTGCCGAAGCGCGAAAGCACGGTCCGGGCGCTCGCGTTCATCAATCACGCCGATATGGGCAGCTACCGGGAGGCGATCAACGGCTATCTTTCAGGGAAGGATGCCGTGCCGGACATTACGGAGTACCGCAAGCAGGGAAGGGTTAAATACGGTTTCGGTCTGAACGCCGAGCAGGAACTGACTCCCCTATGGCGAGTGTTTGGGCGCCTCGGTTGGAACGACGGCGCAAACGAATCGTACGCTTACACCGAAATCGACCGAACCGTTGAAGTTGGCAGCGACTTTCGAGGCAAGCCATGGCACCGTCCAAACGACAGAGTGGGTGCCGCGTTTGTCGCAAATGGAATCTCTGGGGATCACAGCCGCTACCTTGCGCTGGGAGGGCTGGGTTTCATCCTGGGAGATGGCGCGCTCACGTATGGCTCGGAAAAGATTTTCGAAACCTATTACACAGCTCACGTTTGGCGGGGGCTCTCTGTTGCCGTCGATTACCAACACGTCGCGAATCCGGGCTACAACCAGGACCGCGGCCCCGCTTCCGTGGTGAGCTTCCGTCTTCACATCGAAGATGCGATTCCATTCGAAAAATTCCACGCCAGGAACTAACTTGCGGCCGTCTTATGCCACTTTTAGTCTGTAAGCAGCTAGAATAGACGAGGAGGTTCACCTTCCCATGCAATGCCCAGTCTGTGCCGCTCTCAACCGGGAACACAACCACGAATGTGAAGCTGAGGCGAAGGCGACTCTCGAACAGAGAGCGAAATCCATCGGCTGGCATCGTGGCGACACGTCAACACAGGACCAGGTCGAACAAGAAGTCCTCCGAAGCCGCAAGCGTCAAGCGCATCTCGCCTTCGAACTTGACCAGCATCTGAATAACCATCATTCGGTTAAGGTAAAGGGGAAGGCTGCAGCGGGCTAGTCGCGTGACGAGGTTCCATTCCTGCCCGTGCGGGGATGAGGGAAAACTTATTTTCTCTTCAATTCAGTCTCTTAGACTGAGCGTGCGAACTGTAGGCTTGAGTTCACGACGGTGTAACCCGCCCGGCAGTAGAATGAGGCTGGTTATGAACAGGAATGCTTCGGGCGAGGACGAGCTTTCCTCGAATCCAAATGAAGTAGAACTGTATAGGCAACTGATTGAGCAGTTCTATGAAAGCTCAGTGGACCGGCACGGCATCAACAGCGCGCAGGCGCGCATGTTGTCGCGAATCCTGAGTGCGGACCTTCCGCCGCAGGCCTTCGACAAGACGGGAAAGTAGTTGCTTTCCTGCTACACGTGCATTTTCTGGATCTCCCATTCTGCGATCGCCTTGAGCTCTCGCTCCGGACGTTCGAGGAGTACGTTGATCCTTCCACAATAAACGGCGCCATCGTTGCCGTCGAGGGACAATTCGTCTCCCTCGTGAAAGGTCTTCTTTCCGATGTTGCAGCACTTGTGATCCGGATCGATCTTTAGACTCGTACAGCCCACCAGGCATACCTTGCCCAGTTGCCTCGCGACTACAGCGGCATGCGAAGACCGGCTGCCGGTAGCAGTGAGGATGCCCGCCGCGCTTGCAATTCCGCTAATATCGGCGGTAGCGATCTCGTGGCGAGCCAGGATAACCGCGATTCCTTCTCGTGCCATGCGCTCGGCCGAGGAAGCGTCAAACGCGAGCGCCCCGCTCACCACGCCGATGGAGGCGGGCTGCGCGTGAGCTAGCGGCTTGGCGGAATGTGTTTCAAAGCGGGTTCTCGATACCGAGGTAAGATCGATCCCGCTGAGATGCCGCGAGGCCTCGTCGATGTCAATGAGTCCTTCTTCCACGAGGTCCACGGCGATCCTTACGGCAGCCCAATCGGTACGCTTTTCGTCGCGCGATTGGAGGAAATATAAGGTTCCGCTCTCCAGGGTGAACTCAAAATCCTGAGCGTCGCGGAACAGGGTTTCCAAAGTCTGGCAGGAGGTTTCGATCTGCCGCCAGACCGCGGGAACCGTGCGCCGCAGGTAATCGTGATCCTGCGTTCTCTGGCGGCCGGCAACTACATCTTCTCCTTGGCCGTTGAAACGGAAATCGAGATAGAGATGGCGCTCTCCGTTGGCCGGATTGCGAGTGAACCCAACACCGGATCCCGAATTCCCTCCAGCGTTGCCGAAGACCATTTTCTGTACGGTCACCGCCGTTCCGATGTTGTTGTTGATCCCGTTCAGCCGCCTGTACACAACCGCCTTCGGTGCATCCCACGAACGAAATACAGCCGCTGCCGCCGAGCATAACTGTTTGCGAGGATCCAAGGGGAAAGGCTCGCCAGCGAGTTCGCGATAAAGACTAAGAAAGTCGCGCGCCAGTTGCCGCAGCGCCCTGAAGTCGAGTTCTCGATCCGATTCCACGTCGGCATTGGAAACTGCCTGTGCAGCCAGTGCATCGAACGCGCCTGCAGGGAGCCCCCGCACAACCTCCCCATAACCCTGGATCAACCGGCGATAGCTGTCCCAAGCCAGCCTAGGATTGCCGGTGGATCGAATGAGGCCTTCCACGGAATCCTGATTCAAGCCGATGTCGAGTACGGTCTCCAACATTCCGGGCATCGAAACGGCACTACCGGAACGAACGGAGACCAGGAGAGGACGCTGCGAAGAGCCAAATTCCAGGCCAGTGAGCTTTTCAAGCCTGGAAATCCCATCGGCAAGAGTGTCCGCCAGGGCGCTATCGGTTTCCTTGCCCTCGGAAAGGCGTCTTGACCAGTTCACTGGCAGAACAAATGCGGGCGGCGTCGGTAGCCCCGCGGCAGCCATGCGCATGAGATTCCACGCTTTGTTCCCCACCTCTCCCGCCGATGTGCTGGGTAGAGCCCCAGGCGTGATTTCATAGATTTCCTTGCATGCCATAAAATCTACGCCCCCAGCACACTGGCAAAAAGATGATCGCGCGCAATGAGTCCCGCGCTTTTCAACGAATCCGCCGCCGCTTCGAGGCTGTTGCCAATCTCCGAATAGAGATGAAGCTGGCGGAAATTGCTCGCCCGCTGCACAGCCGCGTAGGTGAGGGCGAGATCGGCATCGTCCGCCTGGTGTTCCAGCTCCAGGAGTCTGTCGACGGCGAGGAGGAAGCCGTTGGCATCTTCCTGGCGGCCAGCTCCCTTGACGTGCGCGGCGTCGATCAACGCCTTGATCCACTCCCGCGCGGCCTCAACAATCAGCGCACCGAATGAGCCCAACGCCTCCAGCGCCTCCCCGCTTGGCCGGCTCGCTTTCAATAAGCCGAGCAGCGAAGCGATATGCTCCAATTCGTCCGCGGCGTCGTCGGCACTTTCGGTCATGTCGAAGAGCGCCGAATATTCTGGCCGCTTCCGAACCGCTTCGCGGGCCGCGATCACCAGTTGATCGGCATCATGCTCAAAGGCCCGCGCGCGGCGGGCTAATTTCCCAAAGTCCTTGTTGCCCTCCCCGAATGTGATCTCGCGCACGCCGTCCGTGACTTGCAGAGCCAGCTCAAGGACAATCCCGGCGTGTTCTCGCGCAAGCTCCAACAGACGTTGCCCTTCGCTGGAAAAATAGGCCTGCAATTCAGCCCGGACACGATCGTGAATCAATCCTGCCGATTGGTGTTCCTTCAGTCCTTCAGCGGCCTCGCGGAAAACGGACTCGATGAACTCAACTGCGGCTTCGTCGCCGAGAACGTCGCACAGCCGGTCGCCAAAGTGCACGGCCGACCCTGATACGCTTTCGATGGCTTGATTGATGATCTTCGCTCCCCCAAGCTCCAGAAAGCCGCGCTGCCCAACCTCGGCTTCCGCGGCCCAGCGTAAGACTTTCGCCGCATCGGTGCCCCGCAGGAATCCACGAAGTTGTTTCCGCGCCCGGTTCCAGTCGATTAGGAACACCAGACGGGAACCCAGAAAGTTCAGGTATTCCTTCAAACTCTCCTGGTTCGCCGCTTCGTAGCTTCCGACGAGCATCGTGAAATTTGCGTCCTCGGAGACCTCCCGAAGTTGACCTGACCGATCCTCGTTCCAGCGGACAGGATACTTTTTCAACAGGGCGCGGAAAAATTCAGCCCGCTCCGGATGTACGTCCGTATAAGTGACCCGGACCGTTAATCCCTCTATGTGAATGACAATGACGTGCGCGCCGGTGGTGCCGATGTCGTTCTGAATCAGCAATTGACTCCCAACTCGCGTTGCCGTCGTCTCCAGCCCGGGGTGGTTGAACTTCAGCGGCGCGGTACGATTCAGGCCAGCCATGAACGCGGTGATTAAAGGCCGGTCTGAGGGTTTGATGCCGAAAACGGCGGCCCCGTCCAATCGCTCCTCCGCGAGTTCCGCTTGCATCGCGTTGAGGCGCTTATGCATATCCATCACGAGCTGATGAATGCTATCCTGCTCGGCTCCGCCCACACAGGTGATGTCCCGGATGGATTGGCCCTCCATCAGGTCGTCCTTCCCGGTAGGTAGAGCCGCAAGCAGAGTCCGCAAGCGTGAGCAAAACGGGCCTGGGAGCTCGGGAGGAGGCGTCCGGCCGTTTTCCTCCTCCAGGACTGGAGCCGCCATAGTCCGCAGCTCCTGGGTGAGCCGTTCGAGTATTTTGGCGCACCCCGGGACCCGATAAAGGTCACCTTCGGGGCGGGCTGCGGTCACCGTATCGTCTAAATCCGGCTCATCGACGCCACACGCGATTCGCTCCTGACGCAAGTTCATGGGGGACTGCGCCGGATGATCGGCCCTCTCCAACGCCATCTGCAGCAAGGACAAGTAGTACTTAATGCGCTCGTTGGCGGCAAGCGCAGCCATCACCTGCGAAGGGCGCCCCAGCGCCTCCTCGCCCAGCGCCGAGAGGATTTCCGACTTCATGATCGACAATACTCAGAGCAACTTCTCCTCCACGAATAAACACGATTAGGTGACAGAAGAAATCGGAGCTTTAACGCTAAGATCATTTCGCTTGATCGGGGGCGAGCTTCGAGCCTAAGCTGACGAGTAGGAGCTCTCTGTGCAACCAGCCTCAAGACAACAAACCCCGGAGCAGGTAGTCGACGAAGTGATGTTTCTTCTTCAGGATAGCGGCGGCGAGCAATACTATGGCGAGGCGGTCACGAAACTCCAGCACGCCGAGCAATGCGCTTGGCATGCGCAACAGAGTGGAGCGGATGAAGAGCTGATTCTGGCGTCCCTCCTGCACGATATCGGCCACGTCCTTGAGACCAGTGAAACCATCCGCAGCGAGATGTTTGGCGTCGTGAATCACGATGAAATCGGCGAGAACTGGCTGCGCGAGAGAGGATTTTCAGAAAGGCTGGCGAAGCTGGTGGGCGGCCACGTCGACGCGAAGCGGTATTTGACGGCCACCAATGCGGCATACACGGAGCGCCTTTCGCCGGCTAGCAAGGAAACACTGCGGCTGCAGGGCGGCCCTATGGACAGGGCTTGCGCCGAAGCATTCTCGCAGGAGCCGGAATTGCGCGATATGCTGCGCCTCCGCTCCTGGGACGAATTAGCGAAGGACCCCGAATGCCAGTGTCCTGCGCTTTCGTCTTATCGAGAGATGTTGCTGCGGCACCTGAACCGTTAAGGGCGTTCGCCGCGGGCGATTCGTGCCGTAATCGCGTCCACGACCGGGATCAGGTCTGCCGTCGCATCGATGATGTAGTGCGGACCTTTGGATGCAAGGCGCGCCCGCGCGTGGCCGATGAGTTCCTCTCTTTCCGCGGTCTTTAACTTGTCCAGAGCCTGCTGGGAGAGCCCGACCTCATTGCCGTGGCGAACCACCGAAACGGCCCACATTCCCGCCGCATGCGCTTCCTCAATGTCGGCCAGAGTGTCGCCCACCTTAACGAAGGTCGACATCGGATAAACGTCAAGCTGTCGCGCCGCATAAAATGCCATCCACGGCGCGGGACGACCCTTCCCCACCAGATCGGGACAAACCCACAGATCGGGTGTGTAGCCGCCTTCTCCCGCTAATCGAATCAGGTCGCCCATCATCCCTGTATCGAACCCGGTGGTGTTGGCGATTTTGATGCCGCGTTCGCGCAATTGCCGGACGACCTCCGGCACTCCGGGAATGACGTCGCAATACTGCTTCAGCACGTCCACTTGAATGGGCGCGAACTCGGCGTAGAGCGTGTCGAGGTCGGTGCGCGTCGGATTTGAGCCCTTTGCCGTCGCCCAGCGCTCGTGGATCGAGGGGTCCGAGAGCATACTCCAGATGTGATCGATCTTATGCGTGCCCATCGGCCTTCTGGCTTCCGCTTCCGTCACGGTGACGCCGTGCCGGGCAAAAAGTTCCACGAAGGCCACCACGGGCCCCCGGCTTCCGAAATCGAGAGTCGTTCCGGAAATGTCGAAGATTACGGCGCGGACGCCGGCTTGATGGATCATTTACTTAGACTATCTCCATGTTTCGCTTTCGCCGCTGGAAAAGGAGGGATCGCAGGGCGCAGGAGCAGGCCTGTCGCGCTCCTGATTCCGGGAGCGGCCCAGCCAGTGAAGATAGACTGCCGCTGCGGCGCTCGAAGCCGCGGCGACTCCGGCCAACACGGCGAAAGCTCCCGGCCAACCCCAATGAACGGAGATACTAGCCATACCGCCTCCGGCCAACGCGCCACCCAGATAACCGAGCCCGTCGATCCATCCGGAAGCCGTCGCGCTGCCCTGTTTACCCCCGAAGTCGAGTGAAATCGCTCCCGCGAAGTAGGAATATGGTCCCAGCATCAGGAAAGCGACCAAGGCCACCAGCCATATGCGCAAACCGGCGGAGCCTCCGGGTTTCAAGGTGGCGAGAGTCAGCAAGACTCCGCTGGCGAGCATCAGGCCAACCAGGATGATCAGAGCGCGGCCTCTCGGACCCAGCCAATCGCTCAGGAATCCTGCGAGCAGAACCGAGAATCCTCCCAGCAGCGGGAAGAGAGCGCTCTGTTGGGCGGCGCCGGCGTTGGATAATCCCAGTGCCTGGCTGAAGTAGGTCGGCGTCCAGAGGTTGAACGTCTCCCGCACCAGCGTGACCCCAATCGAGATCAGGCATACCAGCAGGAACGCCGGGCTGGAAGCGAAGGCCTTGAGCAGAGTGCTGAAGCTCTTCGGCTTGGGGGCGTTGCCTTCTTCACGAAACAAATTGGCAGGATTGGGCTCGGGCTCCGGCAATCCCCGGCTCTCCGGAGTTTCGCGCAACAGGACCAGATTCGCGGCGAGTAGCGCGCCCAGAACCGCCGCACAGGCGAAAAAGATGCCGCGCCAACCGAGTCCGTTCCCCAGCAGGATCGACATGAACTGCCGCGCGGCCGCATCACCGAACAGGAAGCTCAAACTGATGAGTCCCATCACCGTGCCGTAGGCCGAGAAGGAGAACCATCGCGAGCAGATCTTCACCATGCCCGCCCAGCCCAGCGACTGCACCATGCGGTTTCCAATCCAGGCCAGCGTGAACACCGGAATCCCGCCGC
Source organism: Bryobacteraceae bacterium (assembly GCA_035542735.1). Taxonomy (GTDB): domain Bacteria; phylum Acidobacteriota; class Terriglobia; order Bryobacterales; family Bryobacteraceae; genus Palsa-187. The sequence goes on along the minus strand of DATKKV010000020.1, from coordinate 166,261 downwards.
CGAGAGCGAACAACAGCGTGAACAGTATCGCGCCCGCCATTCCCGACAGGAAACTGCGCCTTCCGCCGCGGAAATCCGCCAACGAGCCGCTGGGAAACTTGCCGATCGCGTAGGCGAGCACCCCCCATGACGCGATCGCTCCCAGTTGTATTTTGGCCGTGTCTGTTGGAATGCCGCGCTTGGCCAACTCCCCGATCAGCAACGGCAACACAACGGAGAAATTCGAGCGGCAAAGGTAGTAGCCGGAATATCCTGCGAGCAGCAGTACAATGGTCAGGCCCTGCCAGAAGACCGTCTTGCGTTTCAACGCCGCCGGGGACGCCATGCGATAACTGTCAGGATAGACCACGCGAACGTGATGCGTGATGACAGTCCGATGTCAAACTGGGCTTAGAGCCTTGGGAGGGTTCTCTCGCCCAGACCGAACGACAACGTCATTCCGGAACCACCAGCGGCAGTCAGGATCCGTACGCCCGGGGCAGGTTCGGCTTCAAAGAACGGCTTCTCCGGATGAAGGGAATAAACTCCGTGCCATCGTTCTGCGATACGCCAATCCGGCAGCCGAAGGAACGTCGCGGCCTCCCGCAGAATGAGATCGTCCAGTTGCGTTTTGTCAAAAATATCCACTTCAAGGCCGTACTCGTGCGAATCGCCAAGCGTGACGGCGCCGTCGGCGGTCTGTGAGGCCAGGACATGGATCGCCCAGCGGTCATATTCCGGCTTTTCGCGCGCGATGCGCTCCTTCAGGCGCCGGAGCGTCGAACAGATCTGAAATGCTTTATAGAACCGCAGTGTCAGACCTGCGGCCAGAGCGGGTCCCAATTGCCATCCGTGCGGCTGCGGATGTGTGCGCAACATTTGTAATTTGCAGCGCGTCAGGCCGCTGGAGGCGAAGACCTCTGGAAACAGCGTCTCGAAATCGTCGCCGCCACAGACGATCGCCGCATCGGCATGTGTCGTTTTGACCGCCGTTTCCACGATCGGCAACTTGATGCGGCGCACCGGCTCACCGAAATGCATCTCCACTCCCGAGATCCGAAGGTACTCCGTTATGCCGGCGACGACCCGTCGAGGATCGACGATCACTTCGGTCCCGCTCCAGATGCCGCCTCGCAATCCCTCGGGCTTGACGGCATTCGATTGTTCGAGCACGCCAGCGCGGTCGAGCCATGCACACGGGTAGCCCGCGGCGGGGCCGATCTCAGAGAATTCGCGCAAAACCTCCGCCTCATCGTCCTGATAGGCGACATGAAGGGAGCCCGCATTGACTGAAGCGAGTTTTGCTCTCGAAAGTGCTTCCAGCCAGATCTCGCGGCTGCGGAGGGCGATGGCGTGCATTTCCCCAGCCGGTTGGCCGATCGGCCAAATCATCCCAAAATTGCGGATGGAGGCGCCGGACGCCCTTGGTCCGCGCTCGAACAGACTGACGCGGCAACCGCGGCGCATCAGGAGGTAGGCATGCGCCAGCCCCAAAATTCCCCCGCCGACCACCACCACATGCATGCCCTTTGTCATTTCCAAGCCTCACCTGGTCGTAGAGTGGACACGAACAATCCCCTGATGAGGTTATATTACCCGCTCGCGATGGGGTTCAAAGGGAAAATACCCGAATTCACCTGATTCGTTGCTCCACTTCGGCCGCCCGGAGAGCTGTTTCTGGGAAGATCCAGTACTTTTCGGCGACATGCGGGATGCTAACGGCTTGCGGCTCGAGTACACTAGTTTCCTATCGGGCAACGGAAGGTCTGATCATGAGCACTCCGTCAGCTGCTAAGTCCCAGTCGAGCGCAACAACGCAAGCGGTGTTTCGCTGGACGTTCCCGGGTGCGCCGATCCGCATCGACATACCGATCGACCTTATTTCCCGACTTCGGACGGAGTTAGATCAGCGCGCAAGCTCGGGTTGCTCAGAGGTGGAGGTTGGCGGAGTGTTGCTGGGCCAACGAAGAACCTCAACCACGCTCGAGATCAACGACTATCTGTGGGCTTCCCCGGAGCAGCCCGGTACACGATACCGTCTGGATCCGTCTGCTCTGGAACGCCTGTGCGCAGAGCACTCGGCGCAGGATGGAGACGCGCTGCGATCCGGAGTTGTGGGTTACTTCCGTACCCAGGCTCGGGACGAGTTGCTTCTTCGAGACGACGAAATCCGTCTGGTCCGGGAACATTTCCAGAACCCAACAGACGTGGTCCTGTTGATCCAAACCTCAGACGAGCTATTTACTTCGGGTTTCCTCTTCTGGATGAGAGAGGGCGATTTTGCTCCATTCTCGTTCATGGATTTTCCCCTCGATCCAGGGCTTTTGCAGGCTAAGGCGAGCGGGACCCCAGCGACTCAGCCCGCCGCGGAAGAGGAGATGACGCGGTTATTACCTTCCATCACCGATGAGGATGCGGCGGCGGTAGCGGAATCTGCATCCAGTTCCGGCGAGGAGCAGATCCCCACTCCTGACCGGGATGTGAGTCAGGAGCACCAGTCGATTTCCGACGCCCAAGGGCAAGTCAATCAGACCCAACCAGCGGACACAACCCCACCTGGAACGGTAGTGGCTTCGAGCCGGAGACCGGCTCGTGTCTTCCTGCGAGCGGTCGCATCGGTCGCTGCAGTATTTGTATTGTTGGCTGCTGGCGGCCTCTCCGCGTTTCTGCTCCGAGACCGTTGGTCAACTTTGCTGAAGCAGAAGGCGCCCGCGACGGTGGCCGCATTCCCGCTTCAACTATACGTCGAAGCGCGAGGCGACGATCTGAACGTTCGTTGGAATCCCCAGAGTGCCCCGATCACACAAGCGCGCGACGGGCACCTCGTGATTTTGGAAGGCGACCAGCAACCGCCGCGGGTCATTCCGCTTGATCTGCAGCAACTGGCGAGCGGACACATTTACTATCGGTCTTCAGCGGAGCGAGTCCAGTTCCAATTGGAAATTGTGGACAATGCCGGGGGGATCTCCAGAGAGTCTGTGCTGGCATTGTCCTCCCCATCGCCGGTAGCCGCTCCACAGTCCTCGCCGCCGCAGGCGGGCAGTCCGCAAGTGACAGCCAAGACAGTACAAAGCATTCCAATCCCCAGCGCCAATGCGGTAGCGCTCTTGCGCGCGAATACCGTGGAGGAACCTCCAAAGGTCCAGCCTCCGCGGCGGGTATTCACACCGAAACCTTCCGGCGGCGACCGTACCGCGCAACTACCGACAATCACATTCGACCCGCCCGCTGCTCAGACCAACACCGCCCCAATGGAAACAGGCGTTTTGCCCGCTACCTTCACTACCCTGCCGGCGAATATCCCACCTGCGCCACAAGTGAAGGAAGTTCCCGTTACAAAGAAGATGGAGGTCGCCAACCTGCAAACGGCGGACCCGATAAGGAGGGTCATGCCTGTCTATCCGCCGATGGCCAGGCAGCTACACATCCAAGGAACGGTCCGGTTCATAGCCACCATCGGTAAAGATGGCAGGGTAAAGAACCTGGAACTGGTTAGTGGTAACCCAGCGCTTGTGAAAGCAGCGACGGAAGCAGTCAAACAATGGCTCTACCGGCCCACACGGCTCAATGGCGTACCCGTCGAAATGACAACTCAAATAGATCTTAACTTCACTTTCAAACCGTAGTTCGCGGGCGGGCTTGCAGGCCTTGCCCGCGCGGGGAAGTACAATGTGGGGCAGCCATGTTCACCGCCACTGCAGACCTGATTCTCCCCAGCACGACTACCGGATCGTTTCCGCGCCCGCGCTGGTTCGACGTGAGTATGTGGGGGCGGCCTCTCGACACCTGCATGCTCGACGTTCGCTTCCGCGAGAAGTTTCAGGACGCAATGGCCGTATTGATCAGCGACCAGGAGCGCGCGGGACTCGATATCTTGACCCATGGCGATCTTCACGTCGACGAGGATATGGCGGGCCGCGCGTGGCATCATTACCCACTTCAGCGGTGGGCCGGGTTCGAGGGCGACTATCTGCAACCGGAAGAGACCACCGCGCCTTGGCTCCACTATCCGCCGGGCACGCTGCTGAACGAGATTTACACGGGTTGGCGCTGGCCGCACGTCGTGGACAAAATTGAGCACCGGCCGCTCGATTATCCGAAGCTGTGGCGGCTCGCGCAGGCCAAGACGCGGAAGCCGGTGAAATTCGGAACCTGCTGCTCCCAGGTGATGGCGCTGTTCCTCGACATTCACACGCCGAAATACAAAGACAAGCGCCAGGTGATTTGGGATATGGCGGAAGCCATGAATAAGGAACTTCTGGCCCTGCGCGCCGCCGGCTGCCGGTGCATCCAGATTGAGGAACCCACGTTCCACTTCATGGCCAACACCTACGGCAAGGATCATGACGAGGTGTGGTTCATGGTCGATGCGTTCAACCGTGAAGTCCAGGGCCTTGACGACGTCGAGCTATGGATCCACACGTGTTGGGGCAATCCGAATATGCAGCGCGTGATGGAGGATACCAGCTACGCCAACTCCATCGAGATCTATCTGGAGCGATGCCGCGGTGATGTGTGGACGCTCGAGATGAAGGATCGCGGTCAAAGGGACCTGGAACTGTTCGAGCCATTCAAGCACGATCTGAAAAAGAAGATCTGCATCGGTACAGTCAGCCATCGCGCATTGCAAGCGGACCGGCCCGAAGAGGTAGCAGGCGAGATTCGGAAAGCCTTGAAGTACATTCCGCCGGAGCGCTTGATCGTATCGAGCGACTGCGGTTTCGGTCGGCAGGGCTGTAATCGGGAGATCGCGTTTTACAAGGCGAGCGCGATTGCGCAGGGTGCAAATATCGTGCGCCGAGAGCTTGGACTGCCCGTGACATATGTGCCCGCCGCAGATCCGACTCTACAGATCGATGTTGTTCCCGGCCGATAAGCCTTAGGAAGCCCTCACACCTCGTAGGTGGCTTCGATTCTTGCTTTGCTGCGGAACAACGCGGCGACGATCAGTAGAATCACGAACGCTCCCGCCGCCGAACTGAGCCAGAAAGTCTTCCAATCGTGTACGCCCGATCCCGTCGTAAAGAAGTCCAGCGCATTGCCCGAGATCAGGGACCCCGCGTACATGCCGATCCCATACGTCATGAAGGTGATGAACCCCTGCGCCGCGCTGCGCAGGTGGGCCGGCGCCTGCTGATCGGTATACAACTGCCCGGTCATGAAGAAGAAGTCGTAACAAACGCCGTGCACCAGAATTGCGAGATAGAACATCCAGACGCCCGTCCCTGCATCGCCGAACGCCAGCAGAGCGTAGCGGAGTGACCACGCCGCAAGGCCCATGATCAGAATCCCCTTCACGCTCACGCGCCGCAGCACCCATGGCATTACCAGCATCATGCCGACTTCCGACACCTGGCCCAGCGTCATTTTCCCCGCCGCGTTCGCCACGTGGACGTCATTTAAATAATCGTTGGTGAACGAAAAGTAGAACGTCAAGGGGATGCACGCAAGTACGGACGCGATCGAGAAAACAAGGAACGACTTGTCCTTCAGCATCCCTAGGGCGTCGAGCCCCAGTACCCGGCGGACGCTGAAAGCTTCTCCATTTGCGGCTGCTGGCGTGTGCGGCAGCATCAGGCTGAAGAACCCCATCACGACCGAAGCGGCCGACGCCAGCAAGAAGGGCGTCGCGGATTTCTCAATGGCCAATGAGCCGACGGCGATCCCGATGGCGATCCAACCCAGGGTTCCGAAGACGCGAATCAGAGGGAAGTCGCGGCCAGGGTCCTTGAGATGTTGCATCGTAAGCGAGTTGGTCAATGCGATTGTCGGGAAGTAGCAGAGGCAATATACCAGCAGCATTCCGTAGACTGCGGCGAATGTTCGTGCGCTGGCCAGCCGCCACAGCAGGAACGCTCCGATGAAATGCAACACCGCAAGGACGCGTTCGGTTGAGAAGATGCGGTCGGCCACTATACCAACAAAAAACGGAGAAATCATGGATGCCAGGGCCGTTGTTCCGAAGACGGCTCCGGCCTGTGTGCCCGTGAAGTGCAGTGTGCTCGTCAAATACGTGTTGAGAGTGACGTACCACGCGCCCCAAACGACGTAGTTTAAGAACATCATCGCGCTGAGGCGCGATCGCACCGAGAAAGGCATGAAGAGAATGGTAGCCTAGATCCAAAACAGCGGTCCCGGTTGCCCGTCCTGGCTTGTGATATAGTGCTTAAACTTGCCATGACGTCGATCATTCGCTGCGCGTTCGCGTCCGCGATGCTATGTCCGCTGCTGGTGGCCCAGCAGGCAACGCCCGGGTCCGCGCCTGGCACACCTCCCAAGGAACTATCGGAAAAAGAAAAAGAAGATCTCGACGCGGGCATCCCCATCACGAGCGAGCTGGTGCGAAAAACCTGCCAGCCCTGTCACAAAGTGGATGAGAAGCAGCGCCTGTCGCGCATTTCCTGGCGGCGGACAACTCCGGAAGGATGGGAGCAATCCATCAAGCGCATGATCAGTCTGAACGGGCTGAAGATGGAGCCCGCCGACGCGCGCGAAGTCCTGAAGTATCTGGCGGACAATCTCGGTCTCGCGCCGGAAGAGGCTCGTCCGGCGGCGTTTGAAGTGGAAAAGCGGATGATCGATTACAAGTATCCCGATAAGGATACGGAATCCACCTGCGCGAAGTGCCACTCCATGGGCCGCGTTATTTCTCAACGCCGCACGAAGAGCGAATGGGAATTACTGGTTGCCATGCATCGCGGCTACTATCCGCTTTCCGATTTTCAGGCGTTCCGGCGCGTGGGTCCGCCGCAGACCGAGCCTGGTCCGGATGGGCGTCCCCCCGATAATCGCCACCCGATGGACAAGGCAATTCCGCACCTGGCGGAAAAATTTCCGCTGAAGACGCCAGAATGGTCGGAGTGGGCTCCCAACATGCGTGCGCCCAAACTGGTGGGTCGATGGGCGTTCTATGGGTATCAGGTGGGCAAGGGTTCACTGTATGGAGTGACCACCATCAAGGCCACGGATAAAGAGGACGAGTTCATCACCGAGACTCGCTACGTTCGCGCCAAGACCGGCGACGTGATGACGCGGCAGGGGAAGGCGGTGGTGTACACGGGATTCCAGTGGCGCGGTCGCTCTTTTACCGGATCCGACGACAAGGCCGGGATGCGCGAGGTGATGTTTGTGGAGCGCAGCCAGCGCGAGCTTTCCGGGCGCTGGTTCACCGGCGCCTACGGGGAAACCGGCATTGATGTGACGCTGCGGCGAATCGGCAACGATCCAATCGTGCTCGGGCTCGATAACATCGCGCTGCAGACCGGCACGACTCGCGAAGTACAGATCCACGGGACCAATTTTCCAGCCGGCCTCTCTCCTGGAAGCATCGACTTTGGCCCAGGTGTCACCGTCAAGCGCGTCACCAGCGTATCGTCCGATCTGGTGAAGGTAGAGGTGGAGGTGGCGAAGAGCGCCGGAATCGGACCTCGGGACGTTGGCCTGGCCGGCACGTATCGCGAAGGCGCGGCCGTGGTGTACGACAAGATCGACGCCATCAAGGTGAGGCCGCAGGCGGGGATGGCCCGCGTGGGCGGCATCCGGTTCCCGAAAGAATACCAGCAGTTCGAGGCCGTTGCCTACAATAACGGTGCTGACGGCAAGCCTGACACCAAGGACGATCTCAATCTGGGGCCGATCGACGTAGCCTGGAGCATTGAAGAATACACCGCGACGTTCGATGACGATGACAAGCAATACGTGGGAACACTCGATCAGGCGGGACTGTTCACTCCCAATGTGGATGGGCCGAATCCGAAGCGCAAGAATCACGCCGACAACTATGGCGACGTGTGGGTGATCGCCACCTACACCCTGCCGGACGGCAAAGTCCTGAGGGCGCGAGGCCACCTATTAGTCACCGTTCCGTTGTATATCTTGTTCGATCAGCCGGAGGTGAATCCGTGAGCCAGCTCGCGCTGCGCGAGTTTCATCCCTTCCAGGCCGCCGGCAAGGATTTTATCTATCTGGTTCCGAGCGCGGCGGTGTTTGAGCTGGACGATTCCTCCGCGGCCGCCATCCATCGGTTGCGGGAACGGAACATGTCGCGCGAAGAGTTAGCGGCGCAATTGTACGCTATGTTTCCCGCCTCCGAGGTGGACGAGACCATCTCGGAACTGTTGCGGGTGCGCGCGATCGGCGAAAGTGGTGTGGCCGGAAGAAAGGCGCCCAAAGTGATGCCGCCGGAGAATTTCCCGCTCACCACCATGGTGCTCAACGTCACCAATCAGTGCAACTTGAGCTGCACCTACTGCTACGAATACGGCGAGGACAAAATCGTCGACACCGAAAACGGGAAGAAGCCGAAGTTCATGAGCGTGGAAACCGCGTGCGAGAGCGTGGACTTCATGCTGCGCGAGGCCGGAAACAACAGGGTCGTTCATCTCACGTTTTTCGGCGGTGAGACATTGATGAATTTCCCCGTGCTGAAGGCGGCCATGAGTTACGCCCGCGAACGGGCGGCGGAAACCGGCAAGCAGGTGGACTTCAGCCTCACCACGAATGCCACGCTGCTGCGCCCGGACATCATCGAATTTCTGGCGGAAAATCGCGTGGGGGTCACCATCTCGATCGATGGGCCGAAGGAGATGCAGGACCAGTTCCGCGTTTTCAGCAACGGTAAGGGTAGTTACGACATCGTCGCACCCAGGATCAAGGAACTGCTGAAGCGGCATCGCAGCCGTCCGATTGGCGCTAGGGTTACGTTGACGTCTCAAACCCTGGACATACGCAAGATCTACCGGCACCTGACGGAAGAGATTGGATTCTGGGAGGTGGGGTTCGCGCCGGTGACCACTTCGCCGAACCGCGATTATGCGATCGCCGAATCGGGATTCGACGCCATGCTGGAGCAGTTCCGCGCGCTGGCGGACGACTTTCTCGAAGCCGCGATCGAGAATCGGCATCACGGGTTTTCGAACGTGAAGGAGACGCTGGAGGAGATTCACAAGGGCGTCAGCAAAGCGTATCCTTGTGGCGCGGGGTTGGGGCTGTTAGGTGTCTCCACCGATGGTGACGTGGCGCTCTGCCATCGTTTCGCCGGCTCCGATGCGCACAGGTTGGGGACCGTGCGCGATGGAATCGACAGGCTGGTGCAGATCGGCTTCCTCGAAAAACATCATATCGACGACAAGACCGACTGCAGCCAGTGCTGGGCGCGCCCACTCTGCTCCGGGGGCTGCTATCACGAAGCGCATACGCGTTATGGCGAGACCGCGCGCCCGAACTTGCACTATTGCGAATGGATCCGGGGCTGGACGGATACCTGTCTCAGGATCTACGCTGAGTTGTCCGTGAGGAACCCCCGGTACCTGGAACAATTTGACGAGAAGGTGGAGTATGAAGCATCTCAGGTCAGTTAATCGCAAGGCGCAGCGGATTGTTCGCGCTACGGAACCGCAGAATGACGTCGTCGCGCTCCAAGGGCCAACGCCGGCGGCCCCGCATATCCCTCTCGGCTGTACCACGGTCTTCTCACCTGGCTGGGAAGCGGACCGCAACGGCGGCACCGCCGGGCTATGCACGCCGGTCGAGCGCGATATCTTCGACTGTCACGAGGGCTGCTTCTGGCCCGCCCAGGTTCCCGATCAGTTGAATCACGCGCCCGACTGGACCGCCAAGTGTGCTGCCGCCCAGAAAGACTGGCGAAACATCGATCTGGTATTCCCATGAGAATCAAAATGATGCTGCCAGCGTGCGCGCTGATATTTTTCCTGGCGATTGGGCCCGCATTCGGCGCTGATGACAAGCTGACCGGCGGGAACGGCACCCTGTACCTCGGCGGACGGCCGAATCACATTGCAATCATCGACGAAGCGACCGAAAAGCTGGTTGGCGAGATCCGAACCAAAACGGGGACGCCGGCTCAGATTACGCTGTCTCAGGACAAGAAGCGATTCTATTGCGTGGATATGTCGTTCGAGAATATCGAGATCATCGATATCGCCTCGCGGAAGGTGATCGACACCTTTACCCTAAGTGAAGGCAACAAGAAGGCGCGCATCTTCGGCTTCGAACCGGACCCGTTGGACCGCTTCATTATCGTAATGACTAAGACAGCCACCAAACTGCCGGATCGCTGGGAAATCAGCGCGCCCACGCTGCAGCAGTACGATCTCAAAGATCACAAGGTAATGCGAACCATTCCGTGGCCCAAAGGCGAGGAACGCGAGTTCGCCAATATGCATTTCTCGCCGAACGGCAAACTGCTCTATTTTTTTGGAGAGGACATCCTCATTTACGACACCGTCGATTTCAAGCAGGTCGATAAGTGGGAGCTGTCGCATCCGATCGAAGACGGGTTCGGCCGCATCGACTTCAACGCCTTGGACGACAACAACGAGGAGCCGGGCTTTTTCACCGGGTTGTTTACCGTGCAAGACGCGGTTCAAAACCGGAAGATCATGGGCATCGCGCGCGTGAATCTTGAAAAAAAGAGTGTCGATTTCTATGCGCTCGGTCCGGAGAATCGAGTCAGTTTTTCGCTTGCCCCGGGCCGCAAGATGGCCTATGGCCTGCACTCGGAGATCGGGAAATACGAATTCTGGGCGTTCGATCTGGTGAACCATCGTCTGGACAGGAAGGTCGAATTTCCAGGGCGGCCGCGCATGGCCCTAGCGACCAGCAGTAACGGCAAGGTGCTTTATATCTGGCAAGCCGGAAACACGATCGACCTATACGAAGCCGCGACGTTCAAGTATCTGCGCACGATCACGCTGGACGCCGATGGAACCGGGTCTTTGCACGTCATGCCCGGCCAATAACGCTCCCGCAGGATGGTCTTGATCGCTCCCATCCGGCCGATGGATGGATCGAGCGCGCGATGAACGACGCCGCCAACCCGAATCGTTGGTGGAATCGAAAGCCCAAATAAGCGCCCGCGCTGGAAGCGTATAATACCGGGAAAGTGCGTCTGAGCATTCTTGCCATTGCGTGCGCCTGCCTGGTACACGCGCAGTCCCCGTCGATCACCTCGGTGGTCGATCCGTACACCGGCAGCACCGTGCTTTGCCCGGGTGGGCTGGCGCTCATTACGGGAAACCTCATGGGAAAGGCTCCAACGGTCACCATCGCCGGTAAGCATGCCTTCGACGTTATCCTGCCGAACATCGGCGGCAACAGGATGACGATCCAGATCCCGGTTGACGCTCCTGTCGGCCCAACCACCGTTACCCTGAGCCTTGCCAGCGGCGCATCGTCTGCGCCCTTTCCCATAACCCTGGCTGCCTACGCTCCCATCCTGATCAACGCCGCCAGCGGCAGCGTGCTTTCCCCGGTCCATCAGTCGTCGGGCCTGCTGGTGGCCGCAGGGTATCCGGCCGCACCCGGTGAAACGATCGTCGTCTCAGCCATTGGTCTTGGGCCGACCACTCCCGTCGTGGCGACCGGAACGCCGGCGCCCGCGAACGTCTCCACCGCGACCGCGCCCTCCGTCATGCTCGGCGCGACCGTCCTCACCGGAGTCGCGGCGACACTGGCTCCCGGCCAGATCGGCATCTATCAGGTGAGTGTCGCGGTTCCCGCAGGCACACCCGCCGGAAGCTATCCGCTCTCGCTCTCCATCGGAGAATCCCCGAGCAACAGCCTGACGCTTCCCGTCGGCCCGGCTCCCACCGGTCCAGTGATCACCTCCGTCCTGGACCCGGTGCTTTCCAACGCCGCGCTGTGTCCCGGCGATCTCGCCTCGCTGAGCGGGGTGAACCTCGGCGCGAATCCGCTGGTAACGGTTGGAGGCAAGGCGGCTTTTATCGTCGCGCCGCCCCAGAACGGCAACATGGTGATTCAGATTCCTGTCGACGCACCGCTCGGAAGCGTCAACGTGGTGGCGAACGGTTCACCACCCTTCGCGATCACGCTGGCGCAATTCGCGCCCGTGCTGTACAACTCCACCAGCGGTAGCGTGATTTCTCCCGCCCATCAGAGTACCGGCGCCCCGGTGACCGCTTCCAACCCGGCTCTCCCCAACGAAACCATCGTGGTGTTCGCCATCGGGCTCGGCCTAACGAATCCTGTTGTGCCCACAGGAACCCCCGCGCCAACCGCCGTGCCAACAGTCTATCCTCCGAACGTGATGCTCAGTGGCGCCACTCCTCTCTCCGGCACCACGGCTACGCTTGTGCCTGGACAGGTCGGCCTCTACCAGATCACCTTCCAGATACCGGCGTCGCCTCCCACCGGCTTCCCGAACTTTTGGGTCGGGATGAGCGCACCCGGCACCGCCGCCGCGAGCAATGTGATCGAGATAGCCGTCTCGCTCGCCGTGTCCATGCCCACCATCGAGCATCTGGCGAATAACTATAGCTACACGCTGCCCGGCCTGCCCAATTACGGCATCGCCCAAGGCTCGATCTTCGACATCTTCGGCTCGAACCTTACCGGCGTGCCGACGGGCCTGCAGAGCGTGCCTCTTCCCCTGAAACTGGGCGGCGTCACCGTGGATGTCTCGGTGAACGGCACGGTGACGCACGGGCCTCTTTACTACGTGACCCCCGGCCAAATCGCCGGGATTCTGCCTTCCGCCACGCCCGTGGGCGACGGCACCATCACCGTCACGAACGTCGGGGGCAGCGCCTCTGCCCCGATCCACGTCGTCCAGAGCGCCTTCGGAATCTTGACGCTAAACGGCGCAGGCTCCGGTCCCGCTTCCGCCTTCGATCTGAACTATCGGCAGCTCGGCTTCACGAACGCCCTCAACCCGGGCGACTATTTCGTATTGTGGGGCTCCGGCGTCGGTCCGGTGACCGGCGATGAGACCGTCACCCAGTCGCCCGCTGATTTGACCAACGTTCCGTTTTCCATCGAAGTAGGCGGCCAACCCGCGCAGCTCGTTTATCACGGCCGCTCCCTCTATCCGGGACTCGACCAGGTCATCGGCATCGTGCCGCCGGGAGTCATGCCGGGCTGCTGGGTCTCCGTCGTCGCACGCAGCGGGAACATGGTGAGCAACTTCGCCACGCTTCCCGTCGCCGCCAGCGGGCGCACGTGCTCCGAGCCGACGCTGGGCCTCACCGCATCCCAGATGCAGACGCTTCTCTCGAAGAACTCCTTCCAGGCCGGGATGATGGTGTTGCAGAAGTCGGCCGATTCGCAGTTCAGCATCTCCGGCCTCGCCATTGGTGACAACGCTACGGCTGCATTTCTGGGCGTGCAGACAGCCGACTTCACGCGGACGCAGCTCGGGCCGTCCATGGGCAGCTGCCTCGTCATTGCCGGCACGAATGGCGCGCAGCCATGGGGCACTCTGAAGTCTACGGCGTTAAACGCAGGCGACACCATCCATATTACGGGCGCCGCAGGCACGGCGGGCATTCAGTATCAAAGCAATCCATCCATTGCATACGGTACTCTCAGCGCGTTTGGGTCTTATCTGATTCCCTCCGGACTGATCCTGGATCAAAACACCGCCGGCGCCTATACGGGCGCAATCGACGCGAGTCCTAACTCGCTGTTCATCTCCAATGGCGGCGGCGGGCAGTTCACCTTCGACAACGGAAGCGGCGGCTCCGATGTCGGACAATTTCAGGCCAGCCTCACGCTCGCCAGTCCGTTGATCTCATGGCCTCAAGCCGCCGGCCTGAATGGAGGGTCAGCCGGCCTCTCCGGCCTCACCGTCAACTGGTCCGGCGGCGATCCAAACGGCTTTGTGCTGATCAGCGGACGGTCCACTTACTTCGCGGCCTCCAACGTCATTACCGAGTTCACCTGCGCGGCGCCGTCCGCCGCTGGCCAGTTCACCATTCCCGATTCTGTCGCCCGCTCCATGCCCACCGGTTCCATTCAATATGCGAATCCGGCGTTCGTGCCGGTGCTGCAACTGGTACAGTCCTCTCTTCCGCAGACGTTTAGCGCCCCCAGTCTGGATTTCGCTACAATCCAGGCGATCACGTCGGTCACGATCGTCGTCGCCTTTAAGTAAATACCTTGGTACACTGGTACCGAATGAGTGAATGGCATGTCGTAGAACGGGTGCAAACGGGCGTCCGCATCGAGAAGCGTCTTCTCAAAGTCCTCAAAGCCCTGGCCGAGTATCATGATATGACCCTTGGCGACCTTCTGGAAGGCATCGTGCTGCACGCCTTCGACGGCAAGTGCGCGTTCCAGCCGGAGACCCTTTCGCGCATTCGTGATCTGAAGAAATTCTACGGACTGAATCTGGATTCGCGCGCCAGCCACCGCCTCAAAGAAGTAAGGAAGAAGGAAGCAGCGAGGAAATAACATGGCCGGAACGATTCTCATCGGCGCGGGCAGGGAAATCCGACGCGAGCCGGACGATGCTCTTCTCATAGCGATGGAAGGACTCCCGCAGCGCATGGCCATGCGCCTGGCGTTCATGACCGCGGAGCACCACAGGGTCCGCGATTTCGTGGTCCGCGAACTGCCGCGGCAGCCACGCCCGCTCTCCGCGGGCGAAATCGCCATGGTCATGGGCCTCGATGCCGCCCACGTGGCCCAAATCCTCGCGGATCTGGAAAAGCACCTGTTCTTCCTCGTGCGCGACGCACAGGGGCGGGTCGAATGGGCCTTCCCGGTGACCACAACGCCAACGCGTCACCGGCTCACGTTCTCCACCGGCGAACGCATCTCCGGTGCTTGAGCGGAGGACGCGTTTGCGACGCCCTTCGTCGAAGGGCGCTTACGAGGCGAAAAGCTACAGGTCCGTATCGACTCCCAGTGCCATCACTGTTCGCGCCCGCTCAGCCTGGAGGTCGACGAGGAACTGCGCTGGCGTCTGCTCTCGCCCGGCGCCGAGCCCTTGCTCTTCGAGCCGGATACGGAATGGGACACCTTCAAGGCTGCGAACATCATCCACGATTATTGAATGCAAACGGTATTCTTCTGGTCGGAAGAACATGCCCGCGAATACCGGAGCACCCATTCCCAACCGGCTGGCGCGTACCTAACCATGGACCAGGCGGCCTTCACCGAGCGCATCGCCCAGTCCGGATTGTTCGCCATCTCCCGCGACGGGCGCTTGCTGCGATAAAACGATTACGGGCGCGCCTCCGGCACGCCTGTGACGACGTTCGCGACGTTCTTCTGCCGCAGCAGCGTATTAAAGTCCGCCACTTCCTTACCCAGCAGATTCTGCAGCCTCTGTCTGTAGGTCGCTGCGCGCTCTTTCAACTCCTCGTTCACCGTGACCTGTTGCGTCGTCGGCAGATCGTCCGAGCTTTCCACTTCGCCCGCCAGATAAGCGATCTTCGAAGCCAGCCTAGGCGTCCAGCGCGCGGTATCCTGCCCGCGCCCGGTGGCCTTCAGTGTAATGATGTTGTCCTCAATCTCCATCAGCTTGGCGTTGAGCTGCTCGGCTGCCGTACGAATCGCCGCAGCGTTCTGGTCCGAGCCCAGCTCTGCTTCCAGCACGGCGAGCTGAGCGCGAATCAGCTCGATCTGATTCACAGCCTCCGCCATGTTGTTCATCTCGGTCGTCAGCGAGGTCAGGATCTTGGTCTGCACCTGAATGTCGCCCTCGCTGCCGTTCGAATGAGGGTCCTTGATCACGGTCAGCTTCTGCGTGTAATCCTTGCCGTCCACCGTCATCTTCACCGTATACTGTCCCGGCGGTGCTAGCACGGAAATCGGCTGCGTATTCGGTGCTGGCCGCGTGCCATCCGGACCCTCCGCCACTTCCGGCGCATACTCCGGAGGGGTTCGCAGCAGCATCTGCTTGGTAGGATTGAATCGCAGATCCCAGGTGAGGCGATTTACGCCCGCCAGCTTTCCGCCGGTCAGCGTGCGCACAGCGCGCCCGCTGGCGTCGAGAATCGCGAACTTCACTTCGGACTTCGGCGCGGCTTTCAAGAAATAATTGATCGACGCGCCGTAGGGAGGATTCGTTCCCGCGGTCGCATCATAGGTCGGGGCTTCCGGTTGCACCTTCGTGCGGAAACGATACGCCTCGCGAGGCGGGAACAGGTATGCGGCCGAATCGGCAACCTGCGGCGTCATCTGCTCGAGCGGCGTCAGATCGTCGAGAATCCAGAAGCCGCGCCCATACGTCGCCAGCACCAGATCGTGGAAATGATCCTGCACCGCGATCCAATACACCGGCGCGTGCGGCAGATTCATCTGCAGGGGCTGCCAGTTCTGGCCGTCGTTGAACGAAACATACGCGCCGTTCTCCGTCCCTGCGTAGAGCAACCCTCGGCGAACCGTGTCCTCGCGGACGCAGTGGACGTAGCTCAACATGCTGTGCGGAATCCCGTCGGTGATGCGCATCCAGGTCTTGCCGTAATCGTTGGTCCTATAGATGAACGGGTCGCGATTGTTCACCTGGTGAAAATCGACGCTGATGTAAGCAGTGCCTGCGTCATAACGAGACGCCTCGATGTTTGACACCGTGCCCCACTCCGGCAGCCCGGGAATATTGGATGTGACGTTAGTCCAGTTCTTGCCGCCGTCGCGCGTGATCTGCACCAGCCCATCGTTGGTTCCGGCCCAGATCAGGCCCGCTTCCTTGGGTGATTCGGCCAGCGCGAACACCACGTCGATATACTCCACGCCGATGTTGTCGCCCGTCAGTCCGCCCGAGAATCCCTGCTTGCTCTTATCGTTCCGCGTTAAATCCGGGCTGATGATCCTCCAGCTGTTGCCGCCGTCTGTCGTGACGTGGACATACTGGCTGCCCACGTAAACCTTCTTATGGTCGTGCGGCGAAATCAGCAGCGGAAACTCCCAGTTGAAGCGGTATTTCGCCTCAATCGCGGGCGAGCCGTTCACCTGATCCGGCCACACTTCAACATTGCGTCCTTGGCCGTTGCGCTCGTCGTAGACGCTCACGATGCCGCCAATGCTGCCGTTCCCGGATGCGCTGGACCATACGATGTTGGGGTCCACCGGATCGGGCGTCGCGAATCCGCTCTCGCCCCCGGTCACTTGGTGCCAGGTGCTGCGCGAGATCGGGCTGGCTCCGCCGCGTCCTCCCCCTCCGCCGCCAAATCCTCCCGCCGAAAGACTATTGCTCGGGCCCCGGTACGAGCTTCCATCCTGCTTGTTGCCGTATACGAAATACGGGATCTGGTTATCCACCGTGACGTGATACATCTGCGCCACCGGCAGCTGCACGCGATTCCACGTTCTCCCGCGGTTCACCGAAATGCTGACGCCACTGTCGTTGGAGACGACCAAACGGTCGCCGTTAGTTGGATCGATCCACAGATCGTGGTTGTCGCCGCCCGGCAGCTGCTGCATGTCGGTCAGCGTCTTTCCTCCGTCCAGCGATCGCGAAAACGCCGCCGTCATAAAGTAAATCTCGTTCTCGTTATCCGGCTCAACAGTGCAGCGCGTGTAATAGGCCGCGCGCCCGGCCAGTTGGCGATCGTAATTCGTCACGCGCCAGTTGTCGCCGCCGTCGTCTGACACCCACAGCTCGCCGCGCGAGGTCGGCTTACCCTCGTACGGAACGCCGTCGCCGGTCTCGATCAGCGCGTAGACACGGCTCGAGTTCTTCTTCGACATCGCCACGGCGATCTTTCCCAGTGGCGGCGCGGGCAGCCCGTGCCCGGTAATGTGACGCCACGTAAGCCCGCCATCGATCGACTTATATAACCCGCTCCCCGGTCCGCCACTGGTCCGGTTCCACGTCTTTAGCTCCAACTGCCACATCCCGGCAAACATAATGTGCGAATTGTTCGGGTCCATCGCCAGGTCGGAGCAGCCGGTGTTCTCATCCACATTCAGCACTTGCTGCCAGGTCTGGCCGCCGTCGGCCGATCGGAACACGCCCCGCTCCGGCTGAGGCCCGTAGGCATGGCCCACTGCACAGGCGAACACCACGTCCGGGTGATGCGGATCGACGATCACGCGCCCGATGCGTCCGGTTGCCTCCAGGCCCATTCGCCGCCACGTCTTGCCCGCGTCGAGGGATTTATAAATACCGTTGCCCACCGAAATATGGCTGCGGATGAATGTCTCGCCCGTGCCCGCCCACACAATGTTCGGGTCGCTCGGCGTAATGGCCAGGGAACCCACCGAGGAAACATCCTCCTGATCGAAAATCGGCTCCCAGTGGATGCCGCCGTCGGTGCTCTTGAAGATTCCGCCCGACGCCGAGCCGACGTAATAGGTGTTGTTCTCGCCTGGAATGCCCACCGCCGCGATCACCCGGTTCCCCACCGGGCCGATGTAGCGGTAGCGCAACTGCCGGAACGCATCGGAGCCGGTCTGCCCTTGAGCGAGCGCAAGCGTGGCGGCAGTCCAGAGAAAACGAGTGAATGAGCGCATTTCCTGTCTCCTTGATTGGGGCAACTATAGCCCGAACGACAGGTGGAAGACAAGGGTCGTATAATTCGATCAATATGGCTGCGCCGGGCCTCATCGCGGATGTTGGCCGAATGAATTTTCTGGACGAACTGGCTGGACGCGCAGCCGTGTCTCCCGACGCCGTCGCCCTCGTAGAGCCGGGCGGTCCGAGCATCACCTTCGCCGATCTCGAAAACCGTATTGACGCCATTGCCCGAGTGCTTCGCAACGCGCAAATCGGACGCAGCGACGTGGTGGCCGCAATTCTGCCGGACGGGGCCGGTTTGATGGCCGGATTCCTCGGCGTCGCCTCGACGGCGACATGCGCCATTCTTAATCCCGCGTTGCGCCGCGCGGAAATCGCGTGCGCCCTTGCCGATCTCGCCGCGCGCGCCGTAATTGTCGATCCCCGGACTGGCTCTCCCGCCGCCGACGTCGCCCGGGAGCGGGGAATTGCCGTACTGGACCTCGAATCCTGCCCGGCGTCTGCTCGCCAGTTGGATCCTCCCGCTGGCCGCGATACTGCGTTGCTGCTGCATACGTCCGCCACTACAGGCAAAGCGCGTGTCGTGGCGCTGACGCATTCCAATCTCCGTGCCATGGCCGCCAACACACGGGGCATTCTGGAACTGACGGCGGAGGATCGCTTCCTCAGCATGATGCCCCTGTTTCATCTGCAGGGACTGTTGAGCTCGCTGGCCCAGTTGCTCGCCGGGGGAAGCGTCGTGTGTACCGCTGGTTTTGAGGCAGACGCTTTTTTGTCCTGGTTGGAGGACTACCATCCCACCTGGTACACGGCCGGACCGGCGCTCCACCATGCCATTCTGCCGCTCATCGAATCGCGTCCGGATGTTCTCCACCGCTCGCCGTTGAGGTTTGTCCGGTCCATCGGCGCCGCGTTGCCTCACGCGCTCATGCATCAGTTGGAAGACACCCTACACGCGCCGGTTTTGGAAGGCTACGGGATGACGGAAGCGGGCGCGATCACCAGCAACACCCCGCGCCGCCGCAAGCCCGGATCGGTCGGCGTGAGCACGGGGTCCGAGATTGGGATCCTCGACGAGTCTGGTCGATTTCTGCCGCCCGAGGCAGAAGGCGAGATCGTTGTTCGGGGCCCGGCCGTGATGCATTGCTACCGCAACAATCCCGCGGCCAACCAGAGCGCCTTCCACGACGGCTGGCTGCGGACGGGAGATCTGGGCCGCCTCGACGCGGAAGGATTCCTGTTCGTCACCGGGCGGATCAAGGAGATGATCAATCGCGGCGGCGAAAAGATCCTCCCCGGCGAAATTGAAGACGCATTGATGTCACATCCATCGGTTTTGGAGGCGGTGGCGTTTGGTGTGCCGCATCCGACGCTCGGCGAAGAGGCGATGGCCGCCGTCGTGCTGAGGACCGGCGCTCCCGTGCCGGAGATCAAGCTGCGCGGTTTCGTCGCCGGCCGCGTTGCGGAGTTCAAGCGGCCGCGCCGGATCATTTCCTTGAGCTCCATTCCCAAGGGCGCCACCGGGAAGGCGTCGCGCGCCTCGCTGGCCGAGATGCTCAAGGCTGAGCTGGACGTCGTGCCGGATGGGCCCGCCGCGCAGGGGGAGCTCGAAACAAAGCTGGCGCAAATCTGGCAGCGGATTCTCAAGATAGATCACGTCGGCCCGCGGGACGATTTTTTTCAATTGGGTGGAGATTCGCTCGCTCTGACGCTCGTGATGGCCGAAGTCGATTCGGAATTCGGCGCCTCCGAGGACGACGAATTTCTTTCTTCCCCCACCATCGAAACGCTGACGCGCCTGGTGAAGCGTTCATCCGATAAGCGGTCGACGTTGCTCGCTCTTCAGCCGAATGGCGATCGTATCCCATTCTTCTGCATCCCAGGCGCGGATGAAAACCCGTATTACTTTCTGGACCTGGCCAAAGGCCTCGGTCCGGATCAGCCCTTTCTTGTTGTTCGCGATCCGCGGCCTCTGCTCGATCGAGGAATCTACACGATGGAACAGCACGCGGCGCTGTTCTGCTCGGCCATCCGGTCGATGCGTCCTGAAGGTCCGTACATTTTAGGAGGCCATTGCTACGGAGGAATCCTGGCCTTTGAGGCCGCCCGGCAACTGGTGGCGTCCGGCCAGCACGTCCGCCTGCTGGTTCTGTTCGAGACGCCGACGCCTGGGTATCCGAAGGTCGCCCGACATTGGCGGAAATACCTCTGGCACTCGATGGCGCTTGGCTCGTCCTTGCTGCACGGCCAAGTTCGGTCGGTCGGAACGCAAGTGCGCGCTCATGCGGGCGCTTTGAAGGACTTGTTTCGGCGCAAGAGAGAAGCGATCACGCGGCGCGCTCTCGTTTCGGCGGGGATGCAGAAAATGATCGCGCCCGGCCAACGGCTCGATTGCCAGAACGAGGGTGTCGGCCGCGCCTATGTCCCAGGTCCGCTTGCGTGCGAGGTGGTCCACTTCCTCGCCGCCGACGAGCGCCACAGCACGGAGATTCTGGACGATCCGAGGCTGGGCTGGCGTGACGTCGTCGGATCCCGATTTTCCGTGTGCAAGGTTCCCGGAATCGCTGACGGAGTTTTCAAACCTCCGGCAGTGACCGAACTCGCGAGCCAGCTTCGCGATCGGTTGGACCATGCGAATCAAGTTGCAAAAGGCAGCTAGTTTGCCGGCTTCTCCGCGTGATCAATCACGTAATACTCGATCGGTCCCCTCTGCGGCTCCAGCCGCAGTCCGAGCTGCTGCTTGAGAGCGTCGAAAATCGACGGCCGGTCGAGCATCTCCGGAGGCAGATTGTCGCGGTTGAACCCCGGCGGCAGCTCCGGCATGAACGCCAATTGGAAGTCGTAGAACTTATCGAGACCGGTCTTGTCAATAACCGGCCTCTGCTCCTGTTGCAGCACCTGGCCGAGCCACCAGGCGAAATAATTCATCGGTACTCGCTTGCCGTTCACCGCGCCGCCCGGGCCGCCGCGGATGGGAATCTCGAAATCCTGTGGGGACGTGTTCAGCGTCATCTTTGGCCCGCCTTTGTCCGCCATCAGCGCATAGACTGGGCCTTCCTTGATGTTCTTGTGAAACGTTAGCTTGAACTCGTCCTCCAGGAGATGCTGGAACATGGTGTGCAGATCGTCCAGACTGTACGAGTGCGCGGCCTTGGCTTCAATGTCCCAAAAATCGCTCTCGATCCAGCCCGGCCCGCCCGAAATCTGCCGCATCGGGACCTTGTACATCAGGCTGATGATCAACTTCACCGGAACATTTTCAGCCTTATATGTTTGGCCTCCCGGCAGGGCCTTGATGCCGCCGCCGCGTCCGCCCGGCTTGCTTGGCTTGATCGACGCCACCTCGAACGTCAGGCGCTCCTGGCCGTGAACGCAGGCCGCCATCATCAGGCCTGCTGCGAGCATGACCGGTTTTCGAGTCACGACCCCTTATATCACGTCCAGATCGAGCCCGTTCAGCCGGTAGCGAAACGGCCCGTGCGCCTGCAGCTTGGCTCGGCACCATTCGATTCCCCGTTCGATAGCGTGCAACTCGGCGCGCCACCACGGTCCGTCGCCGCCCGAGGCGTAAAACGGGCGGCACTGAATCAGGTGCCTCTCGAAGCCTGCGGTGAGCCGTGCCTCATAGTGCGCCCGCAGCGCGACGGGATCCTCGCCGCGGTCCGCCGCGCGAATCGCCGCCGCAGCCAGAATCGCCTCTCGAACCGCGTGCGCCGTGCCGTCGCCGCAGATGGGATCGAACGCCATCGCTGCGCTGCCGCAGGCGAACCATCCGGAGCCGGCCAGAGGCTCGGCCATGCGCGGAAACGCCGGGAACCGCGCCGCCGATGGATCGAAGCGGGCGATTCGCTTTGCGATCAGAGCGCTCTTTTTGAGTAGTTCCTCCGGCGACGCACCGATGGCCGCCAGCCAGCCCATGTTGAGGAACAGCCAGCCTGCGTCGAGCGATTCGATCCAGCAAGCGTTCGGCTCCGCGCTTGCGTTCAACTCCACGGCCACGGGCGATGCCAGGCGCGATCCGAAACCCTGCATGGCGTAGGATTCGGGCAAAGGCGGAGCGGACACGATGGTCCATTTCGCCAGCTCCAGCGGACCCGCGTCGGGCGGTTCCCCCAAACGGTTCAGCAACTCCTCCTCGGAAAGAATCGTCGCCGAATGATCCAGCGTCACGGGCGCCGCTTGCTGCCCCCAGGCTACGATTCGCTTCCGGATGTGCGGAAGGTCGTGAAATAGCTCGTTTCGCTCAAAGATGTCGCGGAGCAGACGCTGGGCCATTTCGCCGAGCATGATGGTAGGCACGCGTGGACGCTTCGCCGCCTCCAGATGAACGCGATATCCGGCGCGCTGCAGCAGATGAGCGCAGCATCGTGCCGCCACCCCATCGCCGGTGATGCGAACGCCCCCGGTCACGTCTTGAGCATGGCCGCGATCTGCTCCGCCAGCATGTTCGGCAGAAAGGGTTTTTGCAGGAAGCCGGTGCGCTTGGTCTTTGGCTCGTAGGGGTAGCCGCTGGCGATGATGGCTCGCAGCTTCGGCTCGCTGGCGCGCATGCGCTCAATCATATGGTCGCCAGGCATGCCGGGAAGCGTCAGATCGGTAAGCACGAGTGCGTACCGCCCCGGCTCGGCCTCGAAGGATTTCAACGCTTCTTCGGGAGTCAGGCAGGCGTCCACCTGGTAGCCGAGCCGCTCCAGGTACCGTTTCAAGAGATCGAGCAGCGGCGCTTCGTCGTCTACTAAGAGAATCCGGCTGCCGGCCATGGTCGAATTACCAAATCGACAGAGGTATCGTGCCCGGGCTGAAAGACAATCCTGCCGAGACGGCGGAGCCGACGTTCTTATAGACGTAGTTCTCGATCTGGTTGTAACGATAGTCGTAGCGAGCCGTGAAGTGCAGAGAAAGGGGCAGGGTGTAGGTAAATCCCGCTCCACCATACGCCGTACGATAGGGTTCGATCCCCTGACCGATGCTCGAAAGGCGGTTATATCCACCGCTAACGCTAAGGCCCACCTTTCGGATGCCCGTATAGCTGTAGCTGCCGGTGAGGGATTCGCTCTCTGATGTCAGGTAGACTCCATTGCCCGGGCTAATCCCGCGGTTGTACGAAACGCTCAGGCTGCCCTGCTTGAATTTTCGGGTGAGGACTGCGCCGCCGGATGGCCCAAACTTCTCTTCATAGAACGCCTGAATGGTTGACGTTTGCCCTAACAATGCAGCGATTACCGGGTTCAAAGTCACCGACTGCTCCCCTGTCACCTCCGCATGGTACACTCCCGCTTGCAGCGTGATAGACCAGACCCGCGCAAAGCTCGTTCCGATGAACAACTGTCCCATGTCGATATCCGATTGGCCATATGCATTTTTGTAATCGTAATGGTTGTGCGAGTAAGTGAATCCAAACGATGTGTACTTCGAAAGCTTATGCTCCACGCTGCCGGTGGCACTGTATCCCAGCATGCCGACCAGCTGCGAGGACTGCTGCCAGTTTTCAAAGCCCTGTCCGCCGAACGTGTAGCTCGTGCGGGGCGATTGGATATAGGTTGCGTTCAAGCCGCCTTGAAGATAGTACGTTTTCTCGTCAAATAGAAGCGTCGATGGCTGTACGATGTCGGAAGGGTTGTACGCTGCGCCAAATCCTAATCCGCCCAAAGCCCCGTTGAAAATGCCGCCCGTCACGCGGGCATCGATCTTGATCCGGCGTGATTCCTGCCAGGTGTAACCCAGTTGCACGGACTGGTTCAAGGAGTTGTTCGCGTTGGCAGTGGAGCCTCCGATATAGTCTGACCATGATCCGTGGTAATCCAGACCCAGTGTTGCCATTTTCCACCGATGAGAACCATACGCGCCCCAGCTTGCTTGCACACCATACAGGGCGCCCGTGGTAATCAGATTGCCTTTGGAATCGATCGCTGCAGGTTCCTGGCTGGAATCGTACGTGCCATTTACGCCGGCGAAAAAACGCAGATCCACCTGCTCGCCCCCCCGGTTGCCGATCCCGGTTGCGCCGCCGCTCAGTACGGCCGGTCCCAAATAGCCGCCGCCGATCTGGGCGACCGCGGTGGAGGCGATCGAACATGCCAGTACGATCAGTCGTTTTTTCAAGCCCTATTTTCTCCGATTCCCTTGGAAGTACGCCACTTCTGAGTCTGACGCGTGCCGGAGGTTCGTGTCAAGCTAACAATAGTTCTAGTACGTCGAGCCGTGAAAGGATCCCGCCCGGCGCGACATGTCCGTATTAGCGAGGTGATTCGAAATGCGATTCCTTCTTTCCCTGACCGTGGCCGGTACAATATTCGCTGCCGACCTGCCCATCCGCGAGGTGATCCTATATAAGCACGGCGTCGGCTTCTTCGAGAGGGCCGGCAGCCTCGCCCCTGGCGACACCGCTCGCATTGACTTCAAGGCCGACGACATGAACGACGTTTTGAAGTCGTTGACGATCACAGACCGCTCCGGCGGCAAGATCGGCGGCGTCCGCTACGACGCCAGCGAGCCCTTGGAAGAGCGCCTGAAGGATTTTCCGTTCCAGGTCGGCTCGGGCAATCCTCTTTCGACGTTTCTCGATCAAATGAAGGGCGCGCGGGTAGACATGAAGCTCGGCGCGGAGACGGTGGCGGGCGTCATTGTCGGGGCGCGGCTGATGAAAGGCGAAGATAAGTCGGCCGGCCATGAGACCGTCACGCTGCTCACCGACGCTGGCGAGATGCGCACGTTCGACCTGGCCGCGTCGAGTTCCATCAAGTTCGCCGACACCAAATTGCAGGGGTTGTTGAAGGATTATCTCACCGTCGTTAGCCAGGCTCGTTCGAAGGACCGCCGCAGCGTGTATATCGACTCGATAGGTGCGACCGCGCGCGAGCTCGTCGCCAGTTATATGACGCCCGCGCCGGTTTGGAAGTCGAGCTACCGTCTGCTGTTCGCGCCGCAGGGCGAACCGACGCTTGAAGGCTGGGCGATCGTCGACAACACCTCGGGCGAGGATTGGAGTAACGTGCGCCTTTCGGTGGTGTCCGGCCGTCCGATTTCGTTCATCACGCAGTTGTACGCGCCGAAGTACGTGATGCGTCCGACGGCGGAGCTGGCGGATAATCTGGCTGCTGCTCCGCAGGTGTTTGGAGGAACGATGGGCGTCCAGGAGGCTTTGGCTGCGGCACCTGCTCCGCCAGCGGCCTCTTATCGCGCGAAGAGCAGCAACGCGGCTGCGGCAGGTCGCCTTCCCACCGGAGCGATGGCTAAGGATTTGATCCAGTTCCAAACCGAAGCGTCCGCCTCCACCATCTCCACTGCCTCCAGCCGCGATGCGGGCGACCTGTTTGAATACAGCTTCTCCTCGCCCGTCACCGTGAAAAAAGGCGAGTCCGCCATGCTGCCGTTCCTGCAGCAGAAGCTCGGCGCGCGAAAATTGCTCATTTATCAGGAAGCCTTCGGCGTGAATCCGCAGAACGCCGCGGAACTGACCAACTCCAGCGGAAAAACGCTCGACGGCGGACCGATCACCGTATACGACGAAGGCACCTACGCCGGCGAGGCGCTGGTGGAAACCGTGAAGGCGGGCGACAAGCGACTGATCAGCTATGGAGTCGACCTCGGGACGCGCATCACCACCAAATTCGATTCGTCCAAGAACGTCGTCCGCGAAATTCACTTCAGCCACGGAATGCTCACCACGAAATACGCCGTTGAGGAAGTGAAGACCTTCACGATCAAGAACGTCGACGCCAAGGCCAAGACGCTGGTCATTGAGGAGCCGCAGCTTCCCGCCTACAAACTGCTGGAACCGGCCAAGGCCACGGAGACCACGGCCAATACGAACAGGTTCGAAGTGAAGCTTTCGGCCAACGCCACGCAGACGTTCGTGCTGCGCCAGGAGCGCGTCTACGATCAGACCAACTCGGTGAGCAGCATGACGCCGGATACCATCTCCGTGTGGCTCGAGAACAAGGCGCTCAGCGCCAATGGCAAGCGCCAATTGGAGCAGATCGCGGCGAAGAAGCGCGAGATCGCCGCCAACGACGCGGCACTGAATGCGGCCACTAGCTCGATCTCCGATCTGACGCAGGATGAAACGCGGCTCCGCGCCAACATCCAGAGCCTGAACAACGTCCGCAATCAACAGGAACTGGTGCAGCAGTATTCGACGCAGCTTGCCTCGACCGAGACGAAACTCGCCGCGCTGCGCGATCAGCAGAGCGACCTGAAGCGCAAGAAGGCTGCGTTAGAATCGGATCTCAGCGCCTTAATGGAGAAGATCGACTTCTGAAACTAGCACTCATCGGTTACGGCAACGTCGGGCGAGCCTTCGCCCGGGTCTTGGAAAAGCAGCGGAAGGTCTATCCCTTTCGCATCGTGGCCGCTCACACGCTGCGCCATGGCAGCGCATTTGATCCGCGGGGGCTGCCCGTGGAGCCTGACTGGGGCTCCCGCAGCGGATCGATCGAGGAGTTTCTGGATCGCGCGCAGCCGGACGTGGCGATTGAGATTACTACCTTGAATCCCTCAACCGGCGAGCCGGCGATTTCACACATCCGAGCGGCCTTTGCCCGCCAGATGCACGTCGTTACCGCGAATAAAGGTCCCATCGCGCATGCCTACGCCGCCCTGATGCACGAGGCTCGCGTGGCGGGCGTCGAGTTCCGATTCGAATCCACGGTGATGGACGGCGCGCCGGTATTCAACCTGGTGCGCACCAACCTGCCCGGCTGCAAGGTACGCGGATTCACAGGGATTCTCAATTCGACGACCAACGTCGTGATCGAGGCGCTGCGCCAGGGCCGCACGCTGGCCGAAGGCATCGAGGACGCGCAGAAAATCGGCATCGCCGAGGCCGACGCGACGTTCGATATCGATGGCTGGGATGCGGCAGCGAAGGCGGCCGCCCTGGCCAATGCGCTGCTGGGCGCGAACGTCACGCCTCTCGATGTGGACCGGCGCGGCATCGGCAAGCTCACTCCGGAAAAATTGATGGAGCTGAAGCAGCAGGGCAAGACGATCCGTCTGGTGGCCCGCGCGCGGATTGTGGGGGATGGCGTCAAGCTGCGCGTTCGCGGCGAAGTGCTCGAGGAAACCGATATTCTGGCCAGCATCCGCGGCACGTCGAACATTCTGCTGCTCGACACGGATCTGATGGGCGAGGTCGGCACCGTGGAACTCAGTCCTGGCGTGGAGCAGACCGCCTACGGCGTCTTCAGCGACGTGATCGATATCGCGAGAACAGTATGAAGCTGATGCGATTTTCCCATAACGGCCGCGTCCGAACGGGAATCGTGCGCGGCGGCCGCCTTCTCCCTCTGGAACAGGATCTTCTGTCCATCATTCAATCTGGCGCGTTGCCGCAACCGCCCGACGGCGATGGCATTCCGCTCGAAACCGTCCAGCCGGAGCTGCCTTACGACGTGCCGCCGAAGATCTGGTGCATCGGATTGAATTATAAATCGCACGCCGAAGACATTAACGCCGTGCAGCCGGAGGAGCCGGGCAGTTTCATGAAGCCGGCATCCTGCATGTTCCGCCCCGGAGGCGATATCGTGCTGCCACCGCCGGAGGTCTCGAATGACGTCGATGCCGAAGGCGAACTCGGCGTCATCATCGGCAGGAAGTGCCGCTTTTTGTCCGCTGAGGAAGCGCCCGGCGCGATCTTCGGCTTTACGACGACGCTCGATTTAACCGCGCTGGACGTTCTCGCCAAGAACACGCGGTATCTGACGCGCGCCAAGAGCATCGACACGTTTTTCACGTTTGGTCCGGTGATCGTCACCGCGGATGAAGTGCAGGACGTCGGCGGGCTGGAAGTGATCACGGAGCACAACGGAGGCGTCTGCTCGCGCGATTTCGTGAATCACATGCGGCACTCGCCCTATGAACTGGTTCGATTCCACAGCCAGTACATGACCCTGTATCCGGGCGACCTCATCTCTACGGGATGCCCGAAGGGCGCGCGGATCAAAAAGGGCGATAGAGTCGGCTGCCGCATCGATGGCGTGGGCAGAGTGGAAGCGAGCGTTACGGCTTGAACCCGATTCCCTGAATCAGGATGCCGAGCTGGCGGCCATCGCCGGGGACCGAAAAAGTCCGATCAACCGTCAGCGAAACGTTGACGGCGTCCGAGCCGGGAACTTGCGCCGATAACGAGTATGCACCAGGCCCGGGGAAGGTCTGCTCCGCGACGACCTTTCCATCGACGAGCAACTTCACCGTTCGAGCCGTGGACTTTTCGTGAATGAAGAACTCCGCGCGCAGAGGCCCCGCGGCGCGCTTCAACAGCACAGTGGCTTCTCCGGTCATCCAGCCGTCCGGATACAGGCCGCGCAACACCTGCGCCTGATCGTTCGGTGTCAGCCAGGATAGCTCTGCCTTGCGCTCGCCGATCAGCTCCGCGCGCACGCGATCGACGGGGGCGCTGGAAATCTCGAAAGGCCACAACCCTTGCGACGCCAGCGAATACGCCGACTTGTGATTCATTGAGAACAGCCGCAGCGGAATCGAAGGGCGAATTTCCAGAGAGGAGATCAACTGCCCGTTGGGATGCGCAGTCCTCGACACTACCACGTCGCCGGCGGCGAATGTCTGGCCTCGCGGCACAGCCAACGCGCCTTCGGACTCCAGATAGTAGCGCAGACCCCAATCGTGATCCACCCAGACGCGCGTTTGCGCGGCCTCCGGCGCAAGGGATTCGGCGAACTGCCGGTATGCGCCCCAGGTTTGGTAGTTGACGACTGACAGGCACACTGACAGAGCCATCTGCAGCGCAAATCCAAGGCCGAGCATCGGGATACCGCACCGTGCCGCCGCCAGCATCGCCACCGGCGCGGCGATGGGCAGCAGGTATCGCGCCGAGCCGGCAAAAAAAATCACCAGCGCGCCTGCGAAGAAAATCAGCACCCAGGTTTGCAG
The DNA here is from genome assembly GCA_035542735.1 of Bryobacteraceae bacterium. Lineage (GTDB taxonomy): Bacteria > Acidobacteriota > Terriglobia > Bryobacterales > Bryobacteraceae > Palsa-187. The sequence goes on along the minus strand of DATKKV010000020.1, from coordinate 137,169 downwards.
GAAAACCCGATCCTTCAACATTGGCCGCCCCACAGGAAAACACGAAGAGAGCGCAACCACGCCCAACCCCAGCGAGGCCCAGAACATTGGACTTGGGTCGTAGAACGCCCCGCCCGCCGCCGCAACCGCGCCCAGCGCCCAATTCCATCGCGACCCGCGAATCAGCAGCGGGGACACGATCCACGCCGAATGGACGATCAGCGCTCCGGCATTCCGCAACTTCTGCGCAAGCGCCTGAAAGGCGTACTTCTGCATGTAGCCGGCGAGCACCGCGGCCGGCATCGCTCCGCCACCCATGCGTCCGAACAGGTTCCACGCCAGAATCGCCGCTGGGGCCGCGAAAACCGAGGCCCACGCGACCGCATCGCGGCTCTTCTTGTGCCACAAATAGAACCCGAGTATGGGCGTCAGCAACACAGCTTGGTAAGCGTCGAGCGATGCCAGCGCCCCCGCCACCGCTGAGCCGATCAACGCCCCTCGCGATCCCTGCGCAAACAAGGCCATCGTTAGCATCCAGAGCGCCAGGAATGGCAGATCCGCCTCCAGCGAATTTCCATTCACCACGAACGCGGGCACGGCCATGAACAGCAGCGTGGCGAGGAACGGCTTTTCGCAGAACCGCCGCGCGAGCGAATACATGGCCAGCGCGGCGACGATCGAAAAGATCGAATACGCTGCGTGAAACGGCACTTCTTTCACATCGCCGAGGGTCCACAGCAGTGCGCCGAGGATCCACGAATTCAACGGACCGTGCGAGTGGCCGCGCATGTCCACCAAATCCCCTTCGAACAGAAACCTGGCGTGATCCGGATGCAGAGGCTCAATCTGCGCGTGCTCCGCGCCGTACAAGTAATACAGGTCGTCGCCCTGAATTGCCTGATGGAGAAACGGCAGGCGCAGCGCGAGGACAATCGCGACGATGGCGAGCTGTTTTACCACTGAACCGGCGTGCCCGGTGTCAGCGCCCAAACCTCAGTACCCGCCAGATCGCGGATCAGTTCGGCCAGTTGTTCGGGGCGCCCGGTGAGGGCGGGGAAGGTCCCGAAGTGCAGGGGCACGATGCGCCTGGCGCCCAGCATTCGGCAGGCCAGCGCTGCTTCGCGCGGACCCATGGTATAAAAATCGCCGATTGGCAAAAACGCCAGCTCCGGATGGTACAGGCGCTCGATCAGCTGCATGTCGGAAAAGACGTTGGTGTCGCCGGCGCAGTAAGCGGCGCGGCGATCCGGGAAGCGCACCACATAGCCGGCGGCTTCGCCCCCGTAAATGATTTTTCCGTCGTCCAGGATGCCGCAGCTATGCACCGCGTTGGTCATGGTGACGGCCAGCGGACCGACCGTCGCCGTGCCGCCCTTGTTCATGCCGATGGTATTTTTCGCGCCCTTTGATTCCAGCCAGGACGCGGTTTCGTATATCGCCACGATCCGCGGCGAAAATTTCTGCGCCAGGGGCAGCACGCTATGAATATGATCGAAGTGCCCGTGCGTTACCAGGATCGTGTCCACGCGATCGATGTTGTGACTCGCCGGATACGAAGGATTGCCCTCGATCCACGGGTCGACCAGAATCACTTCACCCGTTTCAAGACGGAACTGATACGTTCCGTGACCAAGCCAAGAAATTTCCACCATACGTTTATGTTAACGAGCGCGCACGGGCAACGGAATGCCGTCGCCAATTTTCGCGAATCCGGGAATGGTCACCGGCATTTTCCCCAGGATCGGGATCTCGCCGAACAGAGCCTTCACCGCGGAGGCTTCCGAGGGAGGCGTGCTCGAAAACGAAGCCAAATAGGCTGCCGTCTTCGGAAATGCCGTCAACAGATATGGATTGCCCATGGCGATGATCGCTACGGGAACAGAAGCTTCGGTCAGCTTTGCAATGAACGGCGTCAGTTCGCCGCTCAAGCTGACGGTGCCACGATTCGCGGCGACGGTGGAGAACGCCGCTACGACAATCGCCGAGCACTTTTGCGGATCGCCCACGGTTGCTTCCAGCGCTGCCGCGTTCATCGAGGCGTCAACGAAGAATACTGGCGACTTCGGCGAAAACTTGTGGAAAGAATCGGCCATCCTCTGGCCAGAGGTGGAGGTGCGGCGCTCGGTCACAACGACCAGGCACGACGGCGACACGGTCTGCAACGGCAGCAGGTCGTGTTCATTGCGCACCAGCGTAATGGCGCGGTCCGAGGCGAGTTGAGCCTGTGCGACGTCTTCTTCGCTTTCGAAAACATCGCTGATTTCGTCCAGGTCTACCAGTTTCTTCTTGTTGATGCCGACACGAACCTTGGCGGCAAGAATCCGAAGGGCGCTCTCGTCGATGCGCGCGCGCTTGATGCGGCCTTCTTCCACGGCCGAAACCACCGCGTGAATCACAGTTTCGGGATTCAGTGGCATCAGCAGAACGTCGGCTCCGGCTTCGATGGCGCGGACCGAAGCCTCGCCTTGCGGAAAGAGTTTCGTCAGGCCCTGCATGTCCATCGCGTCGGTGACGATCAGGTGTTGGAACTTCATCTCGTCGCGAAGTACGCCAGTGAGCACCTTGGAGGACACGGTCGCCGGGATTTCCTCCGGCTCCAGGGCGGGGACGGCCAGGTGCGCGGTCATGATGGAATCGACACCGTGCTCAATCGCCGCGCGGAACGGCGCGAACTCCAGCGCTTCCAGGCGATCTTTGTCGGCGGTCACCCTGGGCAGCGCCAGATGGCTATCGGTAGCCGTGTCGCCATGGCCGGGAAAATGTTTGGCCGTGACAAGTACGCGATTTTTCGGATCCGAATGCGCGCCGTCGATGTAAGCCGCCACGTTCTGCGCCACGTCTTCCGCATTCTCGCCGAAGCTCCGCGTATTGATCACCGGATTCTCAGGATTGTTGTTGACGTCGGCCACCGGCGCGAAAATCCATTGGATACCGATGGCGCGAGCTTGGCGCGCGGTCGCCAGCCCTTCGTATTTCACGGCGTTCAGGTCGCGTCCCGCGCCATAAGCCATGTTGTAGGGGAACTGCGCGCCTCCAGAGACGCGCATCGATGCGCCGCGCTCCAGATCCGCGGCCACCAGCAGTGGCGTCTTCGCGAGCTTTTGCATCTGATTCAGGAAGAGGGCCATGGCATGAGGCTCCGCGTTGCGGATTGCGCCATGATCGATGCGATTGGCGACGATGAGTCCGCCGATGCGGAGGTCCTTCACCCAGTGCCGGTATTTCTGATACTCGGGCGTTTTCATGCCGGGCGCGTCACCGTAGCAGGTGCCGATGATCATCTGCGCCACGCGGTCGCGGAGGCTCATCGATTTGAGGATGGATTGCGCCGCGCGCTCCTCGGGCGTCAGCGGGGCCTTCTTCGGCTTGGGGGCGGCCTTGGCTGCGCTCAACGCGGCTGCGGCCACAAGCAGCGCCAGTGCGGCGCGTTGAAAATGCATGCCTTTAGAATATCGCGTGGGATATGCTTAGCCCATGACCAGGCTTCTATTCTTCTTCCTGGCCGCGGCGTTGTGCAGTGCACAGGAATCCGCGGCCGATCTCAGCCGGCAGGTGTCGGAACTGCGGGATTTAGTGTTGAAGTTGCAGACAAGGATCGACGATTTAGAGAGGCGCTCGGCTCCACCGGCGCTACCCGCTGCCAGAGAAGCGCCGAAAGAGGTCGTGATCGCGGCGACGACACCCGCGCCCTCTCCACCCGCTCCATCCGCGGCCGCCGAGCTATGGCAGGACACAACGATTAATTTCACCGTCGACGGCTACTACGCTTACAACTTCAATTCACCGATAGGGCGCACCAACCTGCTGCGCGCCTACGACGTCTCGAGCAACAGCTTCAGCCTGAATCAAGCGGACCTAATCATTGAAAACGCAGCTGACGCTTCGGCCGGCAAGCATTGGGGCGCGCGGCTGGATCTTCAATTCGGCCAGGCCACGCAGACGCTGCAGGGCAATGCCGCGAATGAGCCCCGCCCTGAGATTTACCGCAATGTTTTCCAGGCCTACGGGACGTGGGCGCCGAACACGCATCTTACCGTTGATTTTGGAAAATGGTCCAGTTCGATTGGCCTCGAAGGCAACTATTCAAAGGATCAGATCAACTATTCGCGGTCGTTCTGGTTCGACTTTCTGCCCTTTTATCACATGGGCGTGAGGGCAGCGTACAAAGTGAACAGCGCGCTGACGCTGAACTATTGGCTCGACAACGGCACGCAGCAGACCGAAGCTTTCAACGGTTTCAAGGATGAACTGTTCGGCTTCGCCCTGCAGCCCCGGAAGACGGTTTCCTGGACCGTGAACTATTACCTCGGTCAGGAGCATCCCGACGTGGTGTATTATCCCTACACCAGCCCGCCAGGCCTGCCGACGAACCAAGGCGTATCATTCTCGCCCATCGTGAATCCGCCCAAAGGCAAGACGCATATCTTCGATAGCTACGCAACATGGACGCCGACGGATCGCTGGACGCTTGCGGCTGAAGCGGACGATGTGATTCAGCGCGACGAGGTAAACTCCGCGCCTTTCCATACGGTCGGCGGAGCGCTGTATGCGCGCTATCAGCTGACGCCGAAATTCGCGCTCGCGGCGCGCGGCGAATATCTATCCGATCACGGAGGGCTCTACACGGGCGTTTGGCAGCAACTCAAGGAAGTCACGCTCACTACCGAGTACAAAGTCGCGGCGGGATTTATCGCGCGCATCGAATGGAGGCGCGACGTGTCCAATTATCCGTATTTCCTCACCGATACGCTGAACCTGCTGGGCAAGCATCAGACCACGGCCACGATGGGCGTGATCTGGTGGTTCGGCAAGAAGACGGGCTCCTGGTGAAGGTCAGCTGTCCGCGCCCGCGGTGACTCTCGTTTCGAGCGCCGCGGTGAGCGCTTGAAGGCGGTCGGGATGTTCCAACGCCTCGCGCAGTCGTTCGAAGCAGGAGCGCGTGTAGTCGTAGGCGCCGCAGGGAGGAAGATCGCGAGCCAGCACGAACCCCTTGCTCCAGGCGTCACGGGCGGCCTCGCGGTCGCCGTTGAGCAGAATCAGCGCAGCGTGCCCGCGCCAGTAGCCGGCGTCTTTTTCGAGCTTCGGGATGGATTGGAGGCGCTCACTCCAGAGGGCGGCGGCGGCGCTGTCGCGCTTGTAGAAGGCGTTGACGAACAGGAACTCTGCGCAAATTTCGGCTGGGTTGTAGAAGGTGCTGCGCTCGTAGAGCGACTCGGCTTCCTCCAGGCAAGCGAGCGCCTCCGGAATCCAGCCGCAGTCCAGATAGTGCTGGCAGGAGAACAGGCGCAACAGGAGAGCACGCTCGCCGTCGAAGACGGACGCGGCGGCGGCAGCGAGGACGGCCTGATCATAATCGCGCGGCCGCAGGGGAGTGACAAGGCTGGTGCTGACCATGGCCAGAGCCAGATGCGCGCGCGCGAAGGGCCCGTCGGAAACGATTTGGTAGAACTGCGCGCCGTCGGAATAAGTGCCGCCGGCTTTTTGAGGAATCATGTTGGCGAGGAATCCGGTCAGGGAAAAATTGGCCATCATCGCCCAAAACATCCAGTACGTTTGCCAGCCGCGGCCGGGAGCAGTGAGCATCGCAATGAGGCAGGCGGCTCCCACCAGGAGCGACGCCACAGGTCCGCCCAAGATAAAGACGGCGAGGTTGCTTCGGAGGCGCTTTAGGGTTGTCGGCACCATCCCGGAGGCGCCCCCGTATAGCTTGCGCGGCTGAACCTGGATTTGCCATTTTCCGCCGAGGAGGGAAAAGCGAAACGGTCCGGCTTGGAAGGAGCGGAGGGTCATGGAGGAAGCCCAGCCTGCGGCCATGTGGCCGAGTTCGTGGCAGAGCGTCGATATCACAAGCGCCAGTTCGATCACGATCAAGAATGGAACCAGGGAGGGGAAGGGGAGGCCGTGGTGTGAGGCCCAGCCGCTTTCCCACTGCAGCGCCAGTCCGATGAGGCCAATGGAGACGGCGGTTGCCATGTACTCGTTCAGCCTGCTGGTGCCGTCGCCGGGATGGCGGATGTGCTTGTTCGGGATCTTCCGGGGCGGGGCGTCGTTGCGCCAAAACGCGATCAGCCCCATGACGCCAACGGCTCCGCACAGGCAGTAAACGGGAAGCAGCTGGCTGGTTCGCGTGAGTAGAGTCATCCGGACGCCGAAGACAAGAATCAGCAGGTTGACAAAGCTCGCCGCGACCGTCCAGGCTCGCGCTGAGCTCTTGCTCGTCCGCAGCGTCCACCAGGCCATCGCGGGAACGGCGTTGATCAAGGTAACGAGCAAAGGCACCGCGAGCATGAGCAGAGGCGATCCAGCAGAGGTGTCATCTTCACCCGGCGCCCAGGAACGCAAGCTTGCCAGGACTGAGAAAAAAAGCGAGATGCTGCCGAGCAGCCCCAGCGCTTCCACGCCAAGGCAGAAGCGGACCAATCGCGGGAGCGTCTGCATCAAAGGGTCCATCGGTCGTTTAGGGTAGGAGTCCGAGGGTGGGTTTTACCCGAGTTTTGGCGGTAGAACCCTCTTAGGTTATATTAGGTCCCATGCTCAGTCGCATCGCCGTTTTCATTCTTTCCTCCATAGCTCTGGCCGCTCAGTCCAAGGAAACCGCTTTGGATCGCTATGTTCACGCACCCGATCCGACGTATCACTGGGAACTGGCCAATACGATCTCAGGCGAGGGGTATAAGGCGTATGTAATCGATCTGACGTCGCAGACCTGGAAGCCTCCGGTGGAGCCGGATCGCACGGTGTGGAAGCATTGGGTCACCGTTGTGGTGCCCTCCACGGTGAAATTCAACACGGGATTCCTGTACATCACGGGCGGCGCCAACCGCGGCACCGCACCGCAGAAAGCCGATCCAATGGTGACGCAGATCGCGCTGTCCACCAATAGCGTGGTGGCGGAGTTAAGGATGGTCCCGAATCAGCCTCTGACTTTCCCCGACGCGAAGAAGAAAGACATGGTGGAGGACGAGTTTATCGCCTACACATGGGACAAGTTCCTCCGCACCGGCAATGAGCTGTGGCCGGCGCGTCTGCCGATGACCAAGAGCGCGGTGCGCGCGATGGATTCGGTGCAGGAATTCCTGAAGAGCGAGGCGGGCGGCAAGGTGCAGGTCGACAACTTCATGGTGGCGGGCGGCTCGAAGCGCGGGTGGACCACCTGGACCACGGCAGCAGTGGATAAACGAGTGGTGGCGATCGCGCCGATGGTGATCGATATGTTGAACAGCGAAAAGTCGTTCGAGCATCACTACCGGGCGTATGGGTTTTATTCGCCCGCGATCAAGGATTACGAAGACCTGGAGATCATGAAGTGGGAAGGGACTCCGCAGTACAAAGCGCTGATGAAGATCGAGGAGCCCTACGAATACAGGGACCGGCTGACGATGCCGAAGTACATTGTGAATGCGGCGGGCGACCAGTATTTCCTGCCGGATTCGTCGCGGTTTTATTTCGACGATCTGAAGGGCGAAAAATACATCCGGTACGTGCAGAACGCGGATCATTCGCTGCGCAATTCCGATGCTGTTATGGGGTTGATCGGGTTTTACGACGCGTTCTTGAACAAGAGGGAGCGGCCAAAGTTCTATTGGAGTTTCGAAAAAGACGGGTCGATCAAGGTGACCACGGTTAACAAACCGACGGAGGTAAAACTGTGGGCAGCGACGAACTCGGAAAAGAGGGATTTCCGCTTGATGTCGATCGGGCCGGCGTATAAGTCGACTGTGTTGGCCGAGCAGAAGGATGGCGTGTTCGTGGGCAATGTTCCGAAGCCGGAAAAAGGATACACGGCGTACTTTATCGAACTGACGTTCCCCAGCGGGGAGAAGCATTCCATGAAGTTCTCCACGCCGGTGCGGGTGAATCCGGACACGCTGCCGTTCCCGGCGCCGCATTGGGAAGTGCCGAAGCATTAGAAATTGCAAAGAACGAATTTATCGGGCCGGCCCTTTAGCATGGAGTTTTACTTCGATCCCGCTCGAAGTCCGTTTCTTCAGCCCGCAACGGCGAGGGGCCCAGTATCGTCCGACGTCACGTCCAACGCGCGCAGACCCTCGGAGCAGTTCCCTAGGCAGCCCCTCCTGGTCGATTCAGCTCTCCGTTGGAAGAGCGCTTGAACTCCTTGCCCATACGGTAAGGGAGGAACTCGAGCGTGTGTTTGGAATGAAGCGTGGATGTGTTTGGAAAGGGGAGGAATAAAGCTTCGCGTCGGGCAGGTAAACTGTCCGGCTTCCACCGGTGATCGGCGCCCGTAAGCCACAATCAGTCCCGACGACCTAAAGCTTCCACCGATGCGCTGCAAGAACTTGGTCGCAACCGAGGCGACTTGGGATACACTGTGAAGAGTTCGGAAGCCAAAATCGAAATTCCGGGTAATTTGCCGCAATCGGAGGTCCCAAATTGATGTACGTGCGCTTTCTCCCTGCCCTGTTCTTCCCGGCTATCCTATTGGCGGACCTCAATCAGACCAACCTCCTCACCGCCGGCAACACCATCAACCTTGAAACTGGAGTCGTCGGCACCTCCGGTGGAGACATTCAGTGGACCGCCTCCGGCATCACCCCGCAAGGAACGGCGACAGCGCTCCACATCTATAGCAACTGGCCCCTCGCTCAATTTGGGACCATCTCGGTGATCGTCGTCTCCAGCCTCCCTGGCTATTCCAACGCAACGATTCCCCCCAGCAAACTCAATGTAGGCGACGTCATCGGCGTGCACACCAACGGCGGCCATTGGGCTAAGATCATCGTGACAGCCACGAGTTCGACGACGATCACCCTCCAGTTCACGACCTTCGGCGTCGCCGCCGGGCCTGGATCGGGCAATGCCGGACCGCCCACCATCACCGCTGTTGTCAACAACTCCAGCCTGATTCCCGGGGGTCTTCCGAACTCCGGCATCGCTCCCAGCAGTATCTTCATCGTCATTGGATCGGGCCTGGCTGACCCGGGCGTGCCCACCCTCCAGGACAGCACGAAAGGGCTCCCTCTCGCCCTGAACGGAGCCAGCATCTCCGTCACTGCCGGTGGCGTCACGACGCAACCGGCCATTTACTACACCAGTCCCGGCCAGATCGCCGCCGTGCTGCCCGCCGCAACGCCTATCGGATCGGCAACCCTCACGGTCACCTATAACGGTGTCGCCAGTAATGCCTTCTCCTTCGCGGTAGTACCCACGGCGCTCGGCATCAATACCTATTACACCAATTCCGGAGTCGCCACCGACGCCGTCAGCTACGGCGTTCTCACCTACAACAACTCCGGCGCCCCCGGGCAAAACATCGTGCTCTGGGCCACCGGCCTCGGCGCCGACACCGGCGATAGCGATACGACCTACACTTCAGCGCCCCATTCCGTCAACACATCGCTGCAAATCTATATCGGCGGCATTCAGGCCACGATTCTCTATCAAGGCTCGGCCGGCTACCCTGGCGTCAATCAGATCAATGTCACCATCCCGGCCGATGCGCCCTCCGGCTGCTGGGTTTCGCTCGCTGCAGTCTCCGGAGGGCTGCTCAGTAACCTCGCGACTCTCCCCATCAACCCGGGCGGCGGCCCGTGCTACGACCCCGTCAACGGACTCTACGGCAACCAGATCGCCCCTCCGGGCCAGCAGACTCTCCGTACCGGACTGGTCGCCATCACCCAAAGCACCAGCACAACGAATGTGGTCAGCACTAGCACCGATGCCGCGTTCGAATCCTACACCGGCGTCTTCGGACCCACCAACTCGGTATCGCCGGGCGGTTGTATCGTGAAATACGGCGTTCCGCCTTCAGCCGGAGCCATCACCGGTCTCGATCCCGGGGGTGTCAACCTGGCCGGCCCCAACGGACTCGCGCTGTCGATGGCCATGCAGCCTGGAATCAAAGGCGCCTATTATTCCAACCTGACCTCCGGGGCGATTCCCCAGTCGGGCGGAACCTTCACTTTCACGGGTCTTGGTGGAGCGGACGTCGATACTTTCACGTCGAGCCTCACCTTCACGAATCCTCTCTTTAGCTGGACGAATCGGGCCGCCGCCGCTTCTATCGACCGCACGCAGGGGTTCACGGCGAACTGGACTGGCGGAAATCCGAACAGTTGGGTTTTGATCACCGGATTCATCGCCACGCCTGCCTCCCCCACCAACACGGCCGGCGAAGTGGCCTTTGTCTGCTGGGCCCCCGTGGCCGACGGAAAGTTCACCGTGCCGCCGTACATTCTGTCCGCCCTCCCCTCTGGCAAGGGCAGCACCCAACTTCAGAACGACACGTACCTTCCCCTCTCCGCGAGGGGCATCGACATCGGTCTGGCGGTGGGAGAAATCGGCATCGCCTCCGCCACAACGTTCAAATAGGCCTTGTGGTGCGGGCTGACGCCCCCCGAGCGAATGGAAGTGTCCGTTAATCCTATTCCTTTCTTGGCAGCGATGCCGCGGCCAACTGAGCGATGTCGAAGAGCTTCGGCGGCGCATCCGAAACGGCGGCTAGAGCATCGCGGAACATGGTGTTGCAGAAGGGGCAGGCTGCACCGACGATCTCGGCTCCGGTGGCGACCAGTTCCTTGGCGCGGGTGTGGCTCACGCGGTCGCCGTGCTCTTCGCCGAGGAAGGCGAGGCCGCCGCCGGCTCCGCAACAGAAGCTGCGCTCGCGGGAGCGCTCGGGCTCGACGACCGTGCCGGATTTTGCCAGCACTTCGCGAGGCTGATCGTAGCTGCCTCGGTATCGGCCTAAGTAGCAGGGGTCATGATAGACGATCTTCCTGCCGTCGCCGGCCTGCGGCAATTTGTCTTTGTATCGGGCCATGAATTCGCTGTGATGCTCGATCTCCGGCGCGACACCGTATTCGGCCCAATCCTTGGAAATCGTGCGGACGCAGTGCGGGCAAATGGTGACGATCTTTTTGACCTTCGATTGGGAGAGCGTCTCCAGATTTTGCTCGGCCAGCTGCTGGAACACCAGATCGTTTCCGAGGCGGCGCGCCGGGTCGCCGGTGCATTTTTCTTTCTTCAACACGCCGTAAGTTGCGCCGAGGTAGGTCATCACCTGCGCGAAGGAGGTGACGATTTCGCGGCCCTGCGGATCGTATCCGCCCATGCAGCCGAGCCAGAGGCAATATTCCTGCGTGCCGTCAAAGATCGGGAACTGTTGTTTGTCGATGAATTTCTGGCGTTCGGTGGAGGAGAAGCCGAGCGCATTGCCGTTGCGCTCCAGGTTGAGGAACAGCTTGGTGCCGTAATCGTCCTCCCACTTGCCGGTGTTGACCGCGCCGCGGCGGAGGCCAATGATAATGGGCAAGTGCTCGATGCCGACGGGACATTGAAATTCGCAGGAGCCGCAGGTGGTGCATTGAAACGCCGCTTCCTGCGAGATGTGCCTGCCGAGCAGAGGCTCTTCGCTGATCGGCCCGAATTCATTGAGGTAGCGGCGCACGCCGAGCGCGATTTCCTTGGGGTTCAGCGCCTTCTTGGTGTTGTAGGCGGGACAATGCTCGGTGCAGCGTCCGCATTCGACGCACGAATAGGCCTGAAGGGCGACAAGTTTCGTCAGGTCCTTGCCGCTATCGAGCCCGAAATCCTCGTCGCCGACGAGCGGCGGGATTTTCGAGAATTCGCCTCGGGAAAGAAAGACGGTGGCCGGGCTCAGCACCAGGTGCAGGTGCTTGGTGTGGGGGATCAGGGGCATGAATACGAGCAGGGTGAGCGTGTGCGCCCACCAGATGAGCTTCGTATCCATCCAGAACGTGGCCAGATACGTGATCATCAGGTTGAAAATCAGAAAGGCGATGACGCCGGACTCCCAACTCACGTTGCCGCCGAGCCAGATCGGCCGCACGAAGAAGCGCCGGATGAAGAGGCCGGCAATTGAGACCGCTACGCACACGGCGAAGACCCCGGCCCAGGCGAAATAAACGCGGCCAAACCAGCCGTCGCGCGAGAGAAACGGGAATCCGACGCCGGTGGCGATATGGTTGAGCGTCACCAGAGCGAAGACGCAGAATCCCCAAAAGACGAAAGCGTGCGCGATGCCGGGGAGAGGGCGCTGCTCGATGACTTTTTTTTGGAGCAGGACTTCCAGGAAGAAGTCCCAAACGCGCTTGCCGATGGGCTGAAGAGAGAAGGCGGGATCGGGCTTGGCGGCTCGGATGGTGCGGACGACCTTGCCGAAACGGAACCAGAATCCGTAGGCGGAGGCAGCAAGCAGAATCAAAAAGATGGCGATTTCGACGTGGGATGGAGCGGGCATCTACTGTAGAATAAGACAAATGAGTGGGTGCACAAAAAGGGACAGACCGATCTGTCCCATTTTGTACGTCTTTTTTCGGGAGGATCATTGCAGCATTTAATTTCGGGGGCGGCGGGGTTTATCGGCTCCCACCTCTGCGACCGCTTGCTGGCGGAGGGAGAAAGCGTCGTTGGGCTGGATAATCTGATCACCGGATCGCTAAGAAACCTGAAGCACCTGGAGGGGCATCCTCGATTCCGATTTGTCGAATGCGATGTGAGCAAGACGGTGACGGTGGAGGGCAAGTTCGACCACGTGTGGCACTTGGCGTCACTGGCAAGCCCGCTAGCCTACCTGACGCATCCGATTGAGACGCTCGAAAGCGGATCGACGGCGACGCGCAACATGCTGGAAGTAGCGCGTTGGGACGGTGCGCGGTTCCTGCTGACATCGACTTCGGAGTGCTATGGCGATCCGCTGGTCCACCCGCAGGTGGAGACGTATTGGGGCAATGTGAATCCGGTTGGTCCGCGGTCCTGCTACGACGAGAGCAAGCGGTACGCCGAGGCGATGACGATGGCGTATCATCGCGAATACGGCGTGCGCACGAACATCGCGCGGATTTTCAATACCTACGGGCCGAGGATGGCTTTAAACGACGGGCGCGTGGTGCCGGCGTTCATCGATCAGGCGCTCAAGGGCGAGCCGATGACGATTTTCGGCGACGGATCGCAGACGCGCAGCTTTTGCTATGTGACAGACCTGGTCGACGGGTTGGTGCGGCTGAGCAAATCCGAGGAGCGGTATCCGGTGAACCTCGGCAATCCGGCGGAGATGACGATTCTCGAGTTTGCCCAGCGGATCAAACGGCTGATGGGCGTGAACGGAAAGATCGCGTTCCAGCCATTGCCGCAGGATGATCCGAAGAAGAGGCAGCCGGACATTGCGAAGGCAAAGAAAGTGCTCGGATGGGAGCCGAAGGTCGGGTTGGAGGAAGGGCTGACGGCTACGGTCGAGTATTTTAAGGGGTTGTAGAGGGATGTTATACAGGTGCCTGGAGTGGCGGAGGAGGGAAGAAATCCGGCCACCTGGCCGGCGACGGTATAAACCATGCCGGCGGAGCTGGCCGCGCCTCCTCCAGCGGGCATGAAGGTGACGGAGGTGCCGGCAAGCGTCGCGGGACAATTCGGCGTGGCGATCGCGGCAGGCCCCATCGCGCTGCCAAAGATCACGAAGACGGAATCCGGCGCGAGCGTGGTTTGATAGCCAGAGGCGCTGACGACGCCTCCGGTGGTGATCGCGGGGGCCGCGCAGCGCGCGGTTGCGATCATGAGGAACAGAAAAGCCGGACATTTTGGTAGATCGTGGGCGAATCCTCCAGGGGCTCTGCACCGCACTGCGTAAACGCGGGCCAAGAACCGTCATGTCAGCATGCCATATCAAGGATGGAGTCCAACAATAAAATACTGAAGTTTATGCTTGACAATCGGCGGTGTCTCTATGATACTGAAGTAGGAACTTCACTATGGAAAAAACAACCGTCCTTCACAACACATTTGTTATTGAGCGGAACTATCCGAAACCGCCGCAGGAGGTTTTCGCCGCCTTATCCGATCCGGAGAAGAAGCGGCGCTGGTATCCGGTGGGAGAGCAGCACGACGTGGAATCGTTTGAGATGGAATTTCGCCCGGGAGGCATGGAAAAGACGGTTTCGCGGTTCAATGACAAGTCTTTATTTCCGGGCGTAATCCTGATGGCGGAGGCGATTTATCAGGACATCGTGACGAACCGGCGGATAGTGATGGCGCAGACCATGAGCCTGGGCGGGAGGAATATCTCATCGGCTTTGATCACAATCGAGCTGCTGAAGGGCGAGAAGGGGACGGACCTGATCCTGACGCATCAGGGGGCGTTTTTCGAGGGCTCGGATGGGCCGAAGATACGGGAAGAGGGTTGGCGCACGATCCTGGGGAAACTTGCGGACGCGCTGGGTAATGCCTGAAGTCGACATCGGTGGCGTGCTTCACGCGCTGGGAGATCCGACGCGGAGGGCGATGGTGGAGAGGCTCGGCGAAGGGCCGATGTCGGTCTCGCGGCTGGCGGAGCCTTTCGACATGACGCTGACGGCGGTGGTGCAGCATCTGCAGGTGCTCGAAGAAGCGGGACTGGTGCGCACCGAAAAATCGGGGCGTGTGCGGACGTGCCGGATCGAGGCGGCGGGGTTCGCGGCGCTGGAAAAATGGGCCAAGGATCGGCGGCCGGAGTGGGAGAAGAAGCTCGACCGGTTGGGGGATTTGTTGGGGGAGTGAGGGATAAGATGGCGGAGGCCGTCGACAAGATCAGCCCGCTCATGGAAGACGCACATTTTAAGAAGGTAGGGTGTATAATCGCACGGAGCCGGGGACCCGACACGGAAGTCCCGGGTAAACTCTGCGGATCTGGAAAGTACAATCGGAATCCGGTCGATTCCAGCGGCCGTCTGACGCGCGTCCGCGGTGGCTCTTGCCAATAAGGAGACAACATGAAGATGAACCTTCCAAATCTCACCAGTCGCGCAGTTCTTGCTCTTCTGGTTCCCCTGTCATTCGCCACCGCCTGGGCTCAGCCGCGGATGCCAATTTCCCGAACCTCCACGGTGATGGTGAAGCCGGATAAAATCGCGGATTTCGTGGCCGCAGTGAAGGACTACAACGCAGTGTACTCCAAGGTGCAGGGAGCAACAGCGCGGATTCAGTACCAAGCTCTCACCGGCGCGACCCGGTACCGCCTCGTGCAGAACTACCCCGATTGGGCCGCCATGGACGTTCCCCCCGTTACGGTGAGTAACGCTGATCTGGCCCGCATTAACGCGCGAATTCAGGCCTGCTTTGAATCGATCACAAGCCTCGTCACCGAACTTCTGCCCGACCTCAGCACGGCCGCCGTTACGGAGCCGCCGACTCTGTTGCGCATCGCCAGAACACGCATCCGTCCGGACAAGGTGGACGAGTGGATGGCCATCGTCAAGAATGAACTGCTGCCGGCTTACAAGAAAGCTGGATTGACGCTCACCGTGCGCCAGGTCCGCTTCGGAGCGCCGACAAACGAGTTTTATTTGAGCACGCGCATCGCGAATTGGGCAGACGCGGGAAAGAATCCCCTCCGCGATTCGATGGGCGCGGATGCCTATAACAAGATGGTTGCCAAGTTGACTGCGCTGACGACGCTGCGGGAACTTGATATCTTCCGCTATCGCGCCGATATGAGCTGGGCGCCTGCTCGCTGACGGATAGGACAGGCCCCAGGCTCAAGCCAGGGGCTTTCCCTTTTTTCGTTTATTTTTCCCCTGGGCTTACGCCAGGGGTTGTAGTGTTTCGGAGGTTACGAATTGCCGCCCTGCTTGGCTTCGGGCACGGTCATGCGGGCGAGGCTATTCGAGGGTGCTCGGTTAGCAGACCCAGACTTTGGATGCTGCGGCGGCGCCTAGCTGCACCGGCTTTCCGGCGACCTTCAGGCTGAGCGTGTCGTCGTAGTTGCGGGTGAGCATTTCGAGCTCTGCGGACGGGCGGATGCCGAGGCCGTCGAGGTATTCGAGGAGCGATCGGTCGCGCTCGAAGACGCTCATGACCTTGGCGGTGGCTCCGGTTTTCAATTCATCAAGAGGCTTCCAGCCGCGATGGCGGCGATCCTGCGGCTTGTCGACGCCGGCCTGGTTGCCGTGCGGGCAGGGGCTGCTCTGGCCTAGCTTTTCGACAAGGCGGCGCTCGAAGTCGGCGGAGACGGCGTGCTCCAACTGCTCGGCTTCTTCGTGGACTTTGTACCACTCCATCCCGAAAATCTCGGTGAGCATGCGCTCGATCAAGTGATGGCGCTGGAGGACGCGGTCGGCGATTTCGCGGCCTTCCTTGCGGAGGGTGATTTCGCCGTCGGCGGACACATGAATGAGGCCGTCGCGCTTGAGGCGGCGGATGGCCATGGTGACGGCGGGTGCGGACACCTTCAGCCATCGGGCTAGGGTGGCGGCGATGACGGTCTCGCCCTCCCCTTGAGCCTCGGCAATGGCTTTGAGGTAGTTTTCTTTGGAGATGGTGATGCGCACGCGCGTTTTCCTTATTGTAATACGCGGGCGCGGCGCGGCAGAAGCTACGCGCCGGAGATGGCGATAGATAACTGGTCGAGTTTTTCGCGGAATTTGCCGCCATCGACGCCGCGGAGGCGATCGACAACGCCGGCCACCGCCTGCACGGCGACCTTCTGGGCGAGTCCGTTTTCCTGGACGGAGTAGCCGCCGGAGAGCTTGCGGTTGACCTCGGCCGTAAGGGAGATTGCGTGGCCGGGAATCAGGTCCAGCACGGCGACGAACTGATCCTCGCGCCAGCGTCCGATGACGGCCTCGTGTCCGGCGATGGCGGCGAGGCGCGTGAACAGAGCCTTGAGTGTGTTTTCGAGGACGTTCCGTGAAAACTGGCTTTCCAAACGCTTGTAATTCCGCACCCAGACGAGAAGCAGGCAGAAGGGCTGGTTCTGGCCGAGCAGATTGTCGATGTGCTGCTCCATTTTCTGGCGGTTCCAGGCGCCGGAGGCTCGATCGGTACAGAGAGCCTTGCGCTCCGCGTCGATCTGCTGGTGGAGGATGCGGATTTCATCCTGCAGCTGGGAAACGATCAGCTGATTGCCGCGCTGCATCTGCTGGATGCTGGACTGGATGTTCTCGATGGCGGCGCCGATGCCTGCGCGCATTTCCTCAATGTGGGTGCCGTGCGAGGTTGATTCCAGGCGGCGGAGCTGGGCGTTCACTTCGTGCTCGTGATTGGTGCCGTTGGCGGCGACAGTGTCAGCGAAAATCATCATGGCGGCCGCGGCGTTTTCCAGCTCCTGATGAATTTTCTTGAGCACCTCCGCGTTTCTTTCGCGATAATCGCGGAGTTCCCCGCGAAGGGACGACTGGACGTCGCGCAACTGGGCCTCGGAGGCGACTGCGCGGGCCTTGTCCTCCAGCGTCTGGAGCCTGGCGCGATGTTCGGCGGCGAGAAGAGGGTCGACGTCCACGGCGTAATGGGCGGCGGACTGAATCGCCAGGGCGTAGCAATCGAGGATCCGGTTGGTGATTTCGTCGCGCTTCCGCATCTCATCCAGGCGGTCAAGATCACTCACGGATTTGCGGATCGAAATCACGGCAGTTCCCTTGAGGGATCTCATCGTCCGGAACGGAGCTTAGTGTGAATGAAAACGCATGCCGGCGAAGCTGACGACGCTCTGGTCGTCGATATTCCATTGCTGGTAATGGAGAAGCTCGCCGCGAGCCTGGGGGACAGCTTTCAGAAAGGTATAAACGGGAGCGGAGCCGCACCACTTCAGGTCGTCGCGACTCTCCTGGACCAGGTCCCAGAAGCCGCGGGCGTCACCCGCTTCCATGCACTCCATGCGGAGGCGGTCGCGGCGCGCGACCTCTGACATTTCGTCGCGATGGGCCAGGGCGGTGAAGGGATCGCCATAGCGGCGTCCCATGTGGGCCATATCGATGCCGAGCACCCAAAGGAGGCGGTTGCCCTCGCGGGCGGCAATCTCGCCGAGCGCGCCGAGCATGCGGTTGACATGTTCGTTTGCTTCGGGAGGGCCGCCTTTATAGATGCTGGTGGCGTAGGAGCCGCACAGTATCGGCACGACGCGGATG
The DNA here is from genome assembly GCA_035542735.1 of Bryobacteraceae bacterium. Classification (GTDB taxonomy): domain Bacteria; phylum Acidobacteriota; class Terriglobia; order Bryobacterales; family Bryobacteraceae; genus Palsa-187. Next base: position 119,338 of record DATKKV010000020.1, on the reverse strand, counting down.
TTGGGACCGAACAGGTGCTGCAGGAAGACGATTTGAAACTCGATAGAGTGCTCGACCGAGTGGCAGTAGTCCTCCATGGCGGCGGCGTCACCGGATTTGGCCAGGAGTTCGTCAATGAGGCGCGTGTCGGGGATGGTTTCGCCGAAGGGTGTGACGAACGGTTTTCGGGTTAGGCCGAGGCGGTCGGGCTGGCCATAGTGCGAGGTGCCGAGGACCACGAAGGTTCGATCGGCATCGGAGGGCGAGAGGGACGAATAGGCGGCGCGGTAGGCGTCGACGCCGCCGAAGGGGCTGACGTGAGGTGCCGCGATCGCGATCGGCGACGGCTGGGAGTCCGGTCTGGCGTCACCGAGGTACTCGTTCAAGGTGCTGACGAGTTCGGATTTCTCGTCGGGGTAGCCAGAGCCGGCGTGGGCGGGCTCGCGAATGGGCGCCTCGGCAAAGGCTTTCTCAGCGGCTTCCTTGCGCTGGAGGAACGCGTCGTCTTCAAGGAATCCGGCGGAGCTCAACGTGTCGATGAGGTGCTGCTCTAGCTGGCCGACATCGAGTTGGCCGGTGGCGCGGACGAGATAGGCGCGAAGATCGAGCGTAGAGTGCTCGCCGTCGAAAAATTCAAGGCAGGGGGCGAGGGCGGGGGGAACAATGAGGGTCGCGTCGGAGTAAAGGAAGGGATCGCGAATGACGAGGCCGGGCCTGTCCGGGACTGGCGAGGGGAAAAAGTCGAGACTGTGGCGGAGGCGAGGCAGCATCGGAGTAACCAGTCTAGCGGTTTAGACTGAAGGGTGTCGCCAATGGAAGAATATCGAACGCGGTTGAACGGATGGAAGGCTCGGCAGGAGCGCGCTGAGAGGCAGTACCGGCAATTCGGCAACGCGCGACTGGCGACGGGCATCGCGGCGGTGGCGGTGGTGGGGTTTTCCGTCGGCGTGGCGTTCATCTCGCCGTGGTGGCTGGTGCTGCCGGCGGGCGTTTTCATCGCGCTGTCGATGGTGCTGGAGCGGCTCGACGCGGAGAGAGAGGCGGGAGCGCGCGGGGTCGCGTATTACGAGCGGGCGATCGGCAGAATTGAAGATCGCTGGATTGGGACGGGCAGCCAGGGCGAAAAATTTTGCGACCCGAAACACGTGTACGCTGACGATCTGGACCTGTTTGGGCGCGGATCGATTTTCGAGCTGCTATCGACGGCCCGGACGGGTGCGGGCGAGCGGGTTTTGGCCGAGTGGCTGCTAACGCCGGGGGAGCGCGAGGAAGTGCTGGCGCGCCAAGAGGCTGTCGCCGAGTTGCGGCCGCGCATCGATATGCGCGAAGAGCTCGCGCTAATGGGTGAGGACATTCGCGCGGCGGTGGACGCAAGAGTGCTCGCGAGCTGGGGCGTGGCGCGGCCGGTCCGATTTTTTACCGGGGCGAGAATCGTCGCGCCGGTGCTCGTGCTGGTGACACTGGCCTCGCTGGTGGGGTTTTTCGGGCATCAGATGACAGGGCTGCCGTTTCTGGGATCGATTCTGGCGGAGATGCTGTTCTGCTTCGTGATTCGCGACGCCGTGCTGCATGTGAAGGAATCGGTTACGGCACCGGCGCATGAATTGAGAATGCTGGCGCTGCTGCTGAAACGGCTGGAACGGGAGCCGTTTACTTCGGCGCGGTTGCAGCATCTGATCGGCGAGCTGCAGGTGGAGGGCACGACCGCGTCGCGGCGGATCGAACGGTTTACGCGACTGCTGGAATTGCTCGATTCGACGGAGAACATGTTCTTCCGGCCGATTGCGGCGCTGTTGTTATGGAACCAGCAGTTCGCGATGGCGGTGGAGTCGTGGCGGGTGGCGAACGGCCCGCGCATCGGGCGGTGGATCGCGGCGGTGGCGGAATTTGAGGCACTGTGCTCCCTTTCGACGTATGCGTACGAAAGGCCGGACGCGACGTTCCCACATCTGGAGACGGAGGGTCCGGTTTTTGAGGCGGAGGCGCTGCGGCATCCTTTAATTCCGGAAGCCAAGGCGGTGGCGAACGATGTTCGCCTGGGCGTCCGAGTGCGCCTGTGGATCGTGAGTGGATCGAATATGAGCGGCAAGAGCACACTACTGCGCGCGGTGGGATTGAACGCGGTGCTGGCGTGGGCCGGAGCGCCGGTGGTCTGCGCGAGGCTAAGAATTTCCCCGCTGCGGATCGGCGCATCGATGACCACGCACGATTCGCTGGCTGACAACCGGTCGCGGTTTTATGCCGAGATCAGCCGGCTGCGGGACGTGGTGGAACTGGCGCACGGAGAGCGGCCGGTCCTCTTCCTGTTAGACGAGCTGTTGAGCGGCACCAATTCGCACGACCGGCGCATCGGCGCGGAGGCGGTGGTACGCGGTTTGGTGGAACGCGGGGCGATCGGCATGGTGACAACGCACGATCTGGCGCTGGCGGAGATGGCGGAGTCGTTTGGAGGGCGTGCCGCGAACGTGCATTTCGAAGATCATCTGGAGGGCGGCGAGATCCGCTTCGATTACCGGCTGCGCGAGGGAGTGGTGACGCGGAGCAATGCCCTGGAGTTGATGAGGGCGGTGGGGCTGGATGTTTGAGAGAATGGCGGCTGAAGGGGACACCCGCTCTGTCCACTCTTCCGATGGCAAGCTGAAGCTCTCGCCACATAAAATGGAGCAACGATGAATGTACTGATTACTGGAGCTAGCGGCGGATTAGGAACAGCTGTTTGCCGGGCGTTTGGAGAGGATGGGGCGACCGTAATTGGGGTGGCGCGGAATTGGCTCCATGGGGAGGCATTTACGACGATCGCGGCGGATCTGACGACGGAAGCAGGCTGCGAGGCCATGGTCCGGGAGGCACTGACGCACGGTCCGATCGATGCGCTCGCGCATCTGATGGGAGGGTTCGGCGGAGGGCAATCCGTCGCCGAGACAGACGATCAGACCTGGGACGGCATGATGACGCTGAATCTGCGCGCCGCGTTCTGTGCGATGCGGGCGGCGCTGAAACCGATGATGGCGGCAGAGTACGGGCGCATCGTGGCTGTCGGATCGCGCGCGGCAGTGGAGCCGATGAAGAACTTTGCGGCCTACTCGGTATCGAAGGCGGGGCTGGTCGCGTTGGTTAAGAACGTCGCGGTGGAGGGCAAGGATTTCGGGATCACGGCGAACGTCGTGTTGCCAAGCGTGATCGATACGCCGCCCAACCGCAAGGCGATGCCGGATGCCAACGTTTCGAAATGGGTCACGCCGGAGTCGATCGCGGAGCTGGTGGTGTGGCTGGCGTCGAAGCGGGCGGGCGATGTGAGCGGGGCAGTGATTCCGATTTACGGGAGGTCGTGATGAAGAAGCTCGACAATCAGGAGATCGCGGCGGGGCTGGGGGCGTTGCCCGGCTGGCAGGTGAAGGACGGCAAACTGCATCGCGAGTACAAATTCGGCGATTTCGTGCACGCATTCGGCATGATGGCGACCGCGGCTCCGGCAATCGAGAAGATGGATCATCACCCGGAATGGTTCAACGTGTACAACCGCGTGGTGGTGGATTTAACCACGCACGACGCCGGCGGAATCACGAAGAAGGATTTCGAACTGGCGGCGTTACTGGAAGGGATCGCGAGAAGACTGGCATGAGGGTTCTCTTATTAGTGGCTGGCGCGGCGCTGTGCGCGGCCCAGGAATTTCCAGGGTCGGCAGCGCTGGATCAGGTGGTTGACCAGGCGGTAAAAGACGGATTGATTCCGGGAGCGGTGCTGATTGTCGGGCACGACGGAAAGATCCTGCATCGCAAGGCGTACGGCAGCCGGGCCTTGGTACCGCAGCGCGAGGCGATGACCATCGACACGATCTTCGACGTCGCGTCGCTGACCAAGGTGATCGCCACGACATCGGGAGCGATGAAGATTTTCGAGGATGGGAAGCTTCGACTGGCCGACAAAGTGACGGATTATCTGCCGGAATTTCAGGGCGGAAAAAGCGACATCACGATTCGCGAGCTGATGACGCATTTTTCCGGGTTCAAGCCGGACTTCGATCTGGATCCGCCGTTCCAGGGCTACGAGGCGGCAATTCATCGCGCTCTGATTGAGAAGCCTCAGAATCCTCCGGGCGTGCGGTTCGTCTATAGCGATACGAATTTCATCCTAGTGGGCGAGATCGTGCATCGCAAGAGTGGAAGAATGCTGGATGAGTTCGTACGCGACGAGGTATTCAAGCCGCTGGGCATGGCAGATTCGCAGTTCAATCCGCCGGCGTCGCTGGGGGCGAGGATTGCGCCGACCGAGATCGACTCGGCGACGGGAGTTCCGTTTCGGGGCGTAGTGCACGATCCCAGGGCTCGGCTGATGGGTGGCGTCGCCGGACATGCGGGGCTGTTTTCGACCGCCGACGATCTGGCGAAGTTCGCCGAGATGATGCTCGGCGAGGGGACGCGGCAGGGCGCCCGCATTTTTTCGCCGCTTACGGTGCGAAAATTCACGTCGCCGGAGACACCGGTGGATCAGCCAGTGCTGCGGGGGCTTGGCTGGGACATCGATTCGTCGTATTCGTCGAACCGGGGAGAATTGTTTCCCATCGGTTCCTATGGCCACACCGGGTTCACGGGCACGTCGATCTGGATCGATCCGGCGACCAATTCCTATGTGATTCTTCTGACCAATTTTGTGCATCCGAAGGCGGGGAAGAGCCTGACGGGGCTGAGGGCCCGTGTGGCGACGATCGCGGCGGCAGCGATCGGATCGGATGCGCCCGGTGTGAGCGTGGTCGGCTACAACGAAACGATGGCCGGCGCCGGCGTGCGGCGGATGATCGCGCCGAATCATCGGGTGCTGACGGGGCTGGACGTTTGGGAACAGGAGAAGTTTGCGGCGCTGAAAGGCAAGCACGTCGGGTTGATCACGAATCACACCGGGCTGGACCAGAACGGGAAGCGGAACATCGACGCGATCAAAGAGGCCGGAGTCGAACTGACGGCGTTGTTTTCGCCGGAGCACGGGCTGACGGGCAAAGAGGACCGCCAGGATGTGGCCGATTCCAAAGACGCAGCGACGGGATTGCCCGTCTGGAGCCTGCACTTTAACGGGCGGTTTCGCATCACGCCGGAGATGCTGAAGAACGTCGACACGCTGGTCTTTGATATTCAGGATGTCGGAGCGCGATTCTATACCTACTCCTGCACGATGCTGTACGCGCTGGAGGCGGCGTCGAAGGCGGGGCTACCGTTTTATGTGTTGGACAGGCCGAATCCCGTGACGGGGACTCACGCGGAGGGTCCGTTGCTGGACGACGATCTGCAGAGCTTCATCGGGTGCTACGCCATGCCGATCCGCCACGGGCTGACGTTGGGCGAACTGGCGACCATGGCGAACGGGGAAAAGAAGCTCAACGCGGATCTGCATGTGGTCAAGATGAAGAACTGGTTGCGGGGGGATTGGTTCGATTCCACCGGTCTGACGTGGGTGGATCCGTCGCCGAATATGCGGAGCCTGAACGCGGCGACGCTCTATTTTGGCCTCGCGATGCTGGAGGGGGCCAAAGGATATTCGGTGGGGCGTGGCACGGACGCGCCGTTTGAGCAAATCGGCGCGGAGTGGATTCACGGGGCGGAACTGGCGCGGTTTCTGAACGAGAGGTCGATTCCGGGGGTTCGGGCGTACGCGACGCGGTTCACGCCGTCGGCTCCTCCATTAAAAGACAAGCCGCTCGAAGGAGTCCGGTTCGTGGTGGTGAACCGGGAGCAGTTCTCGAGCGTTCGCCTTGGGCTGGAGGTCGCCTACGCGTTGGGAAAACTATATCCGGGAAAGTTGGATATGGAATCCTGTAAACGGCTAATCGGCAGCAGGAAGGCGCTGGACGCAATGAAGGCGGGAGAAGATCCGCGCGCGATCGAGCAGCGTATCGAAGACGAAATCCGGTCGTTCGAAGAGAGGCGGCGCCTATATTTGTTGTACTAGCTGAAGGAACGACGTTAAGTAAAAGAACTATGTTCTGTAGCCGAACGATTGGAAGTTCAAGAACATTAGTATCAAACCACTTGACACTCTGTCACAATTTGATGCACAATTGCCTAGTTTTGTTCTACTAGTCTTGCGACTACAAGACTAGCTTTGGTTATGAAAAAGGGGAGTTATGAAACGTACATTGCAACTCCGTTCGTTGCTGGGCGTCCTTTTAGCGGCGACCGTTTTCTTTGCCTGTTCATTGTCTGCACAAGTTCCAGTGGGCATGATCACGGGGGTAGTGGCCGACGAGAGCGGCGCCGTGATTCCGAACGCCTCGGTGAAGATCACCAATAAAGCGACCGGGGCGGAGCGCGCCTTGATGTCGGCAGCGGATGGAAGCTTTAGCGCCCCGGCCCTTCAGGCTGGCGTTTACGAAGTTCGAGTGGAAGTAAAGGGATTCCGTACGGTGGTTCGCGAGGCCACGGTAGAGACCGGCTTGACGACAACGGCCGACGTCCGGATGCCGGTCGGGCAGACCACGGAAGTGGTGAACGTCGAGGCGGCAACCGCGCAGATCGAGTACGAGAAGCACTCCATCGATGGAGTGGTTTCACGAGAGCAGATTCAGGATCTTCCTTTGAACGGCAGGAGCTTTATGCAGTTAGCCTCCATTGAGCCGGGCGTTACGGTGGGAACGGGTTCCACGTCACAGTACAACGCATTGGCCACGGTTTCGATTCTGGGAGGCTCCTCCGGATTCACGGCGATCAGCGTCGACGGCGGCTCCATCCGCGACAACATCGAGAATACGGGCTCGGCGATGAATTTTTCGCAGGAAGTGGTTCAGGAGTTCCAGGTCTCTTCGGTGAACTTCGATCTTTCCACGGACATCACCAGCGTGGGCTCGGTGAACGTGGTGACTCGCAACGGAGGGAATCAGTTCCACGGCGCCGGATACTTCTATTTCCGCGATCACAACATGGCGGCGTATCCGAGCCTGGTCCGCAACCCATTCGCTCCAGATCCATTTTTTGCCCGCCGCAATCCCGGGTTTTGGATAGGCGGACCGATCATGAAGGACAAGCTATTCTTCTTCTTCAACTACGAGTACATGAACCAGGTGCAGAACTTTAGCGTGGTTCCGAATCTGCCGTCCGTCGCCGGTCTCGCGGGCAACTTTGGCAGCCCTTACATTGGCAAGACGCTGAGTGTACGGTTTGATTACAGGCTCAATTCAAAGACCAGCTTGTTCGCGCGTTACTCCCACGATGGGAACTCCGGCTTCGGACCGAATGGCGGGCCGCCACTGCCTTCCAGTTGGCTGCGAAACGTGAATTGGAGCGACCAGAGTGTAATGGGAATTACCTCTGCTCTTAAACCCACCCTCGTCAATGACTTCCGGTTCAGCTATGCGTTCTGGAGCAATCGCAATCTTTTCCCCAATTCTTCGGATTGTTCGGGTTGCATCGGCCTGAATGGACCGCAGATCACGTTTGCTGGGGTATCGAGCAACTTCCAGGTTGGCAATACATCGAATGCCACGCAGGGGCGCGACCTTCGGCGCTTCACCTGGCAGGACAGCGCGACCTGGCAGAAGGGCTCCCATCGGATGAAGTTCGGCGGCATGTTCGAGTATGCGCCCGGTACGGGATTCTGGGGTTATTGCGATCCCGCCTGCGCAGTCGTATTCTCGCCGGAAGCGATCGTGGGATATGGACTCGGACCGCTGATTCCACTGTTCTTCCCGACGATGCCGACGACGATCAAGACGAACCAGGACCTGCTGAACCTGCCCTTCGCCGGGTCGGCAGTGGGTATCGGCGATCCGAGCCAGCCGCCCCCGTACAACATCGGCACGGCCAAAGTTAACGACCGGGCGCGGATTTATTTCCAGGACACCTGGAAGATTACGCCGAAGTTTACCTTGAACTATGGCCTTGCCTATAATTACGAGAGCAACTTATTCAACGAGGATCTGCCGAAGCCGGCTTACCTGGCTCCGCTCTATGGCAGTGATCTGCGGGCGACGCAAGGACTTAATTCCCATTGGTCTCCTGTAGTCGGTTTTGCCTGGAACGTGGGGCACGATAACAAGACCGTTATTCGCGGCGGCGCCGGTAAATACTACGAGACGCAGCAACTGTACCAGCGCTTGCAGGAACGCTCCGAGATCGGCCCCGTCGGTAACGGACGCGTCCTCTATCCCTACACAGGTTATACAAACATCTTCCCAGGGATTATCAACGTTGGGGTCACGGCAGCGATTTATGCGGCTACCGGAAAGCTGAGCCCCGTGGTGATTCCGGTGGGCGCGCCGCTGCCAGCCAGCGCCATCACGAATCTGACGCTGGGGCAGTACCTGCAGATCCAGGCGCAGCAAACCCCGGGGATCGCCGCCAGTCTGGCCACTCCAATTCCCGGAGTAACCCCGATCGCCGTGGCCAAGTCGGGCGATGCTCTCTACCCGCTGCACTCCCCGGTGCAGGATTCCTACCACATGTCGCTCGGCGTCCAGCGCGAACTGCGGAGGGACCTGGTGCTGAACGTCGACTTCGTGCGTCGCGTCTTCCTCAACCTGCAGTACGGCGATTTGGACATGAACCGGTACAACCGCCGCATCAACGGCGTGCAGACACCGGTGATCCCGATTTGTACGGGCACGCAGGCCAGCAATCCGGCTGCGGAGTGCTCCACCGGCGCCATCAACTTTTGGCAGTCGGGTGCGCGCGGCACCTATACGGCGCTGCTGGTTAAGGCGGATAAGCGGTTCGCCCATCGGTATCAGTTCACCGCATCCTACGCGCTGCAAAGCCAATATGGCCTGAACGGCATCGAAAACTACGACAACTTTGACTCAACATGGGGTCCGCAGGGTTCGCGTCATATTTTGCACATCGTCGGTACGGTGCAGTTACCGTGGGGCTTCTCTGTCGGTTTGGTGTCGTCGACGTCGAGCGCGGGTCCGGTCATGCCGGTGGTCGGCGGAATCGACATCAGCGGGAGCGGAGCTGGTTCCACGCCCCTTCCCGGTCTGTCATACAACTGCCTGAACCGCGGTTGCGGCACGAGCGAACTTCAGGCGGCCGTCGCAAGCTGGAACTCCACCTATGCGGGCAAGTTGGACGCCACCGGCAAGAAAATACCAACGCTTACGCTGCCTTCGAATTATAACTTCGGACGCACCTTCAATTCGCAAGATATCCGCTTGACCAAGGTATTCACGTTCCATGAACGGTACAAGCTGAACATCTTCGGCGAGATGTTTAACATCTTCAACTACTCCAACTACAGCGGATACACGTTCGACCCGAGTTCGGCTGCCTTCGGCCAACCGACGCAACGCGTGACGCAGGTGTTTGGCTCCGGCGGCCCGAGGGCGGTGCAGGTGGGCGGCCGGTTTACGTTCTAAGTACGCTTTGGTTCGAAACCGCTCCCGTTGGTCGCGGCGCTTTGCCGAGGACCTCGGGAGCGGTTTTGTTTTTGGCTACAGGATATTCATCCGCTTGGCGACGCGGGTCAGGATCTCGATGGCGCGTTCAAGGATTTCGCGGGAATGCGTCGCGGTGACGATCGTGCGCACGCGAGCCTTACCTTCGGGGACGGTGGGGTAGCCGATTCCGGTTGCGAAGAGGCCTTCGTCGAATAAGGCCCTGGAGAAGGCGTGCGCGGTGGCCGCCTCGCCTACCATGATCGGCGTGATCGGCGTTTCGCTGAATCCGGTGGAGAATCCGTTGGCGCGCAGGCCGTCCTGGTAAAAGCGCGTGTTGCTCCAGAGCTGCTCGATGCGCTCCGGCTCTTTTTCCATGATGTCGAAGGCCGCCAGGCAGGCCGCGGCGACTCCCGGTGGATGCGACGTCGAAAATAGGAAGGGGCGGGCGCGGTGAAACAGAAAATCGATCAGATCGCGGCTACCGCAGACGTAGCCTCCGAGAACACCGACAGCCTTCGATAGCGTTCCGACCTGCACGCCGACCCGGCCGTGCAACTGGAAGTGATCCACCGTGCCTCGGCCGTTGCGGCCCAGGACACCGGAGGAGTGCGCGTCGTCGACCATCATAATGGCGTCATGGCGCTCAGCCAGTCCGGTGAGCTTGTCCAGAGGGCCGATATCGCCGTCCATGGAAAAGATACCGTCGGTGATGAGGAGCTTGTGGCCGGGCACATTCGCCAGGGCGGCCAGTTTCTCTTCGGCATGGGCCACGTCGCGATGGCGGAAAACGTGAATCTTGGCGCGCGAGAGGCGGCAGCCGTCGATGATGCTGGCGTGATTCAGCTCGTCGGAGATGATATGGTCCTCGGGGCCGAGGATGGCGGAGACCGTCCCGGCGTTTGCGGCGAATCCGGATTGGAACACCACACATGCCTCGACGTGCTTGAACGCGGCGATGCGGCGCTCGAGCTCCACGTGCAGGCTCATGGTGCCGGAGATGGTGCGAACGGCGCCGGAGCCCGCGCCATAGCGGCGGGTGGCGGCGATGGCCGCATCCACCAGCTTGGGATGATTGGCGAGGCCCAGATAGTTGTTCGAGGCGAGGTTAATGACCTCCTTGCCGTCGAAGCGGGCGACGGGTTCGCAGGGAGACTCAAGCTCGCGCAGGTGCTGGAAAGTGCCCGCTTTGCGCCAGGCGTCGAGTTGATCGGTGAGATATTGCAGGGGGTTCGACATGGAAGGAATCCAAGATTTATGATCTGTTAAACTTTCGGTCGAATGCAATCTCCAGTTCCGTCGATGGACAACCTCGATCCCCAACATTTCATGACGGGCGAGCTTTTGTTCAACGACGTGAAGGCCTACTCCGCGCTGGGGGAGCACCGTACGGCGAGCGAAGTGGATCGGAAGACGTCGCAATGGCTGGTGAAGCAGTTGGAAGGATATGGATTCACCGCGAGGCTTGCACCGTTTCGCGTGCGGCAGTTCCAGTTCGCATCCGCGAGGCTGACGGCTGACGGGCGATCGATTCCATGCTTTCCCCTGTGGCCACCGCGGGCGACGGGGATGGAGCCGGTTCGGGGCGCCGTTGCGCACGGAGCCGTGAAAGGGTGCGTGGCCGTGGTGCGATTGCCCAAGGGCGGCGCGATCACGCCGGCGCACCTGGCGGCCATTCAGCCCATGATCGATCAAGGCGCGGTAGCGGTGGTCGGCGTGACGCCGAGCGAATCGGGCGAACTGATGGCGCTGAACGTGGAGGCGGACGCGCAACCGTGGCCGGTACCGGTGGTGCTGGTGGGTCTCCCGGACGAGGTGAACCTGCGCGGGGCCTCGGGGGCAGCCGTTTCGATCGAGGGGCACGAAGAAGCTCGCGCGGAGGCGTTCAACGTGGTGGGCGAGATCGGGTCGGGGAAGAAGAGGATCGTGGTCTCGACGCCTTCTTCGGGATGGTTTCGTTGCGCGGGCGAGCGAGGGCCGGGGATCGCGATCTGGCTGGCCTTGGCGCGCTGGGCGAGCCACCGCGAGTCGAACGCGCGGTACACGTTCATCGCGACATCGGGGCACGAGGTGGGCGAGCAGGGGATGAAGCATTATCTTTCAAGCGACGCGCCCAAGCCGGATGCGGTGTTGGCGTGGCTGCACCTGGGCGCGAGCATAGCGGCGAAAGGGTCCACGCGGAGGCTCATGACGAATCGGCGCGCGTTCCTGCCCGCGCTGAGCCGTGAGTTCTCCGTGGATCCGCGGCCGGAGTTGACCGAGACGCCAGTGGGCGAACTTGGGCAACTGGCGGCGCTGAAATATCCGTGCTTCGGAATCGCAGGCGGGCACCGGCTGTTCCATTCGCCGGGCGATCTGCCCACCACCACCAGCGCCGCGATGCTCGAGCCGGTGGGCCAGGCGCTGCTGCGCGCGCTGGCGGACCTGGAATCAGATCTGTAAGAGCCAGGCGCGGGCTGGCAGATTGGTCAGCCGCGCGAGCGCGAATGCGTACCATTGGAGCTGCCGCTCATATTGACTCTTGCGATCGGTGGCGTCCGCGTCGGTCTTGAAGTCGACAATCTGCCATTCTGCGTTTTCGACGAAAGCGAGATCGATGACGCCTTCAAGAACGCGGCTTCCGTCGAGCGCCAGCACCAGTGGATACTCACGATGGCAGCTCTGGGCGGCACGGGCGCGATCGAGCAAAGAGTGGGTGAGAGCGCCGGAGACAGCGTCTACGGCGGCTGCGCGTTCGTCATCGGGCGCGCCGAGCACGCGGGCGTTCCAATCGACGAGGCTGCGGATGGCGGCGGGATCGGCATCGAGAGGGACGTCGCGCATCACGTTGTGAACCAGGGTGCCAAAGCGGCGTCCGGAGGCTGCGCGGGCGGCTTTGACGACGGAGGCGGTTTCGACCAGAATCGGCTCGCCAGGCGGCGCTTCGGCTGCCTGGCTGGCGATGAAGACCTCCCGCTTGGGGACGGACGCCGCCTCGATCACACGCGCGCGATTTGTGGCCCAGGTGCGATAGCCCGCGAGGCTTCCGCCGCCGTCGTCGGAAAGGATTGTCGCCTGATGAAAGCCGAGGCCTCCTTCGACGTTCAGGGCGAGTTTTGAAGGGTCCCACCAGACTACCTCGTGATCGCCGTGTTCGGGGCGGAGTCTGCCGGGTTTGACGGAGATTTCCCCTTCGCGATCGTATTCGAGCGGCCTCTGGAGCACGCTAGCCGCGCCGAACGCCGGACAGCCGGGCGCGGGCTGGGACTTGCGCCAATCGGAGTGGGACGGATACACAGCGCGATTGAGAGGACTGAGCCAGCCGCCGTCGGGGAATGGGGCATCGCCCACGGCGGGCACGACGAGCAGATCCTTAGCACGGGTGGCGGCGACGTAGGCCACTCGAATGCCCTCGGCTTGTTCGCGGGCGGCTTCCTCGGGCTCGTGATCGACGAGTTCGCGCGGGGCGCAGCGGAGCAGGCGCGTTGCGCAAAGGCGGAGCTTGCTGTCGACGTATTGATCGGGATCGCGGGCGGCGACGTTGGCGGTGATGTCAGCCAGGATCACGACGGGGAATTCCAGGCCCTTGGCGCCGTGCACGGTCAGGAGGCGGACGCCGTCGGAGTCTTCTTCGAGCACGGGGGCTTCGGCGGCTTCCTCTTTTTCAGCTTGCGCGGCGAGCTCGTCCACGAAGCCCCGGAAAGAGATGCCGCCGCTCATTTCGTAGCCTCGGGCAAGGTCGGCGACGCGGGCGACGTTTGCGAGGATCTGATTGCCGCCGGGACGCAGGACGAATCCGGCGTGGGCCCGCGTGGCTTCGAGCAGTGCGTTCACCGTGGCGGCGAAGGGGCGGCGGTTGCGGGCGCGATGCAGTTCGCCGAGAAGCAGCAGGGCTTCCTCAACGGGAGCGAAGTCTTCGTCGGCGGGCTTGCTCGGGCGGGCGAACAGAGGCTTCAGGCGGCCGTGTTCGTGACGGTATCGGAGCAGAACTTCATCGCGAACGGCGAACAGGGAGCCTTTGAGCGTGGCGAAGACGTTCAGCTCGTCGTCGGGCCATTCGATGGCGGCGAGTCCGGCGCGCAGCGTCTCCACTTCCTCGCGGCGATGGAAGGACTTCGAACCGGCGAGCAGGTGCGGGATGTCGCGGGCCTCCAGCGCTCGTGCATAATCGCGGGTCAGGTCGTTGCCGCCCTGAGTGCGGCGCCGGAACAGAACGGCAACGTCGCGGGCGCGGAATCCCCAGCAGCTGTCGTTCACGAGCCAAGCGATAAAGGCGGCGATGGTGTCGGGGAGGCACTGATTGACGGCTTCTTTCGACAAGCGGGATTTGTACGGCCGCGGCACCGGCAGAACGACGACGCCGGGGCGGTCAACGGGGTCAGGGCGATGCTCTTCGAGAGGCGCCCAATCGGCCTGCCCACTGGCGGCGTTGCCGGTCATTTCCGTTTCAAAGGCGGCATTGACGAATTTCTGTATGCTCCGCACGGAACGAAAACTGCGCGTGAGGCGGGTGAAGCCGACGCCGCGCTCGGTTAGAGTGTCGCGGATGCGGCGATAGAGGACGATATCGGCGCGGCGGAATTTGTAAATGGATTGCTTGGGGTCGCCAACAAGGAAAAGCTTGCCGGGCGAAGGCGTGATCTTGTCCCAATCCGTTTCGTCGCGGTCGGAGGAGGAAATGAGCAGCAGAATTTCAGCCTGCAGCGGATCGGTATCCTGAAATTCGTCGACAAAGAGGTGCGTGAAGCGGTCTTGCAGGTAATGGCGAACGTCGGCATTGTCGCGAACCAGGTCGCGCACGGCGATTAGAAGGTCGACGAAATCGAGCTTGCCGGCGCGGCGCTTGCGTTCGGTGTACTCATCGACGAGGGCGCGCATTTCCTCGCGAAGCTCGGCGGCGAGGTCGGCGTCGGCTCGGCGGCGGAATTCCTCGATCCATCGCAACAGCTCATCGCGGCGGAGGACCAGATCCTCGCGCGGGACGCCTCCGCCGTATTCGCCCGAGCCTTTTTTCAGATCGCGACGGAGGTCGCGGCCGAGTTTCAGGAGCAGAGCCTCCAACGCGTCAAAATCGAGCGTGCCGGCGGCCTCGGCTTTGTCGATCCATCCCGCGAAGTGGCGTGCCGGGGCGAGGCCCCGGTAGAGATTGTCGTTGACGCGGCGGGGGCGGGCGCTCATGGCGGCGAGTTCGCGAGCCATGCGGGTCAGCGTGCGGATTTCCTCATCGCGGGAGAATGGCTCGCGAGACCAGGGCGCCGGATAATCGCGCCATTCCACCAGCTTCTTTCCGGCGAATTGCAATTGTTCGATGGGAGGGGTATCGTCCCAGGAGTCGCGCCATGCGAGACGCGCGAAGGCTCGCCGCAAGCCGGGCGACGAAGCGGCCAGTCCTTTTTCCAGCCACGCGCGGAAGGAGCGCTGATACAGGCGCTGGCTTTGGGCTTCATTCAATTCTTCGAAGGAAGGGTCAACGCGGGCTTCCACGGGACGCTCGCGGAGGATCTGCGCGCAAAAAGAATGGATGGTGCCGATGGATGCCTCTTCCAGGCGCTGGAGAGCGTCTTCGAGGGCGGGCGCGGCGCGGCGCTCTTGGTCGAGTTCGGCGCGGAGACGCAGTTTCAGCTCGCCGGCGGCTTTGTTGGTAAAGGTGACGGCGGCGATCTTGTCGATGGTGGTTTTTCCGCTCGCCAGCACGGCCACGATGCGGCGCACCAGTTCGGTGGTCTTGCCGGTTCCGGCGGAGGCTTCGACGATGAGGCTCTCATCGAGCGAGGTGCGGATCCGCTCGCGGGCGTCCGCGTCGGTCTGGGGATAGGGGGCAGGGTTCATGCCATCCCCCGGATTTCGATCAGCGGCTCGAGGCGCTCGTCCTGCCGGTTTTTCCTCGCGGCGCGCTGCTCTTCGTAAGGACCGCAAACGGGCCTATAGTCGCAGTTCTTGCATGCGTCTTTTTGCGGAACGGGCGGCAGGAAGCCGCCGGCGATGGAGCCGTCGATGTTTTCCAGAAGCTTCTTGAGGAAGGCGCGGGAGCGGTCGTTGATCGGGATTTCGATGAACTTGTATTCGCCCTTTTGGGTCGCGTACAGGAGCCGGGCGGACTCCACCTCCGCGCCGAGCAACTGGCGCGCGGCGAGGCCGTACAGCAAGGGCTGGAGGAACAGGCCTCCGCCGACGTAGGCGGGAGGGTTTTCGGGGGGCTTACCGGTTTTATGATCCGTGACGCGCAGAACGCCTCGCGTGGCGTGGCGCTCCAGAAGGTCGATGGAGCCGCGCAGGCGCACGCCTTCGTCGAGATTGGCATCGTTGACGGCACTGGCGGCGTCGCGGCCCGCGAGCGATCGCAGGCCGAAGGCGAATTCGAAATGCTCGGGAACCCAGTCCACGTCGTTGATGGCGATGTGCTGGAGCCAGCCGCGGAGATCCGTGCGCAGATCCTCGACTTCGGTCCTCCACACGCGGTCGATGGCGGGCGCGAGTTCGTCGGCGAATTCTTCGGCGACTTGGTTTAGAGCGCCGTCCGCGATTTTGAGCGCGGACGCAAGGCGCTCGGCGGTCACAGGGAGCAGGGCGGCGCTCTTCAGCTCGCCGAGGAGGCGGAACTGGACGGCATGAAACAGGGCGCCACGGGTGAGCGGATCCATCTGCTCAAGAGCCTCCGGGCTCTCGCGCGGGCGCAGGCCGAGAATCCCGTGGAGCGCGAATTGATAGGGGCAGAGGGCAAATTTCTGGAGCGAGGACGGGGACCAGGGGCGTTCCGCGAGCCGCTGTTCCTTTAACACCGCCAGCGCGGAGGCCTCGGCGGTGATTAAGCCGTCCTGCTCCTTCCACGTCTTGCCCTGCCACCGCGTCCAGCGGGTTCGAAGCGAACGCACAAGATGCTCGTTGGCGTCGACGAGGTAATGCGCGCAGCCGGGATCGGACCGCTTCAGCACGGCGAGATCGTATTCGGCGTCGTCGACGGCGGCCGTAGCCTCGCGCGGCGCGGGCCAGTTCAGGCGGGAGGGCGCGGCGTCGCGCGTCTTCTCCTCGAATGCCTTCAACTCGGGAAGGCTGCCTCGGATGGCTCGCGGGAGCTCCAGCGCATAAAAGGACGGCACGCGAGGGCGCGCTTCGGCAACATCCATGCGCGGATAGGAGACGATCAGCTTTTCCTTGGCGGCTCCGACCGCCAAATGAAGGCGCGCGCGCTCCTGATCGACACGATGGTGGCGCAACGGAAGATGTTCGCCGGCGGCCTTGCGGAAAACATCCAGGAGGAGTGGGTCTTCCAGCGTGCGCTGCGGAAAGAGCCCCTCGGCCAAGCCGGGAAGGAAGACAACCGCGAATTCCTGGCCCCGCGCCTCTTCGATGGAGCAGACCAGCACGCGCCCATTGCGGCGGTCTGGAGGATCACGGCGGAGGAATCCGAGCCGTTCGCCGAGCACTTCGGTGACTTCCTCGAGGGAAGCGGGTCCAACCTCGCCCATGGGCTCAAACTCCGCCAGCACGCTGAGCGTGCCTTCAGGATCTTTGAGCGCCCGGCGAGCCAAAGCGTCCAGGGCTTCCATCCAGTCCTTCCACAAGGCTTTTGGGGGCAGTGCATCCAGGGTTTCGATCAACGGGAGGGCGAAGCTTTCAAACTTGCGAAGTTGTTCCAGCTGCCAGGCGAGATGGCGGCGGGAGCCTTCGTCGTTATCCCGCTCCAGCGCAGCGAGTTGCAGCTCGAACTCGCGCTCCAGGCCCTTCAGGCGGCGAGCCCAGCGGTCGCGGCCACCGATCACGGCGGCGTCTACCAGGAGCTTTTCCCACGCGGCAGGGGCGGGCTTTTCCGGGCGATCGGCTTGCTCGTCCAGTGTTGCCCCGGAACCAAGCAACTCGTCCTCGGCGGCGACCCACTCCGAGGGATTCTGCTCGGCGGGAACCTGGCCGAGGGAAAGATACTCGGCGAATCGCGAGGCGGGGCATTTTTCGGCGGCGCAGGCGAGCAACGCAAGGAACGCACGCCCGCCAGGGTCCGGACGCCTGGTTCCACGGGTGAAATAAGCGGGGATGCGCGCGCGGCGAAGGGCATCCTCAATGACGGGCTGATAGCGGTCGGGATTGCGGAGGAGAATCGCCATGCCGTCGAAGGGTGTGCCCTGCTCGGCCAGCCCGAGGGTGCGGCGGGCGATCTCGACGGCTTCGAGTGCCTCGCCGGGAGCGGAGAAAATGTCGAAGGCCTCATCCTCGGAATGATAGGGAGGCGCGGCGGGGGAAAACAGATAGTTGCGCAGATGTTCGAGCGAAGTACTCGCGCCGGGGGTGTCCAGATCCTCGGCATTTGCCCCGAGTATTTCCTGAAGTACTTCTATGTTTGACGTCGCGGCCGCGACTACTTCCGACGCCTGATTGACGAGAACGCGGAAAAACTCACGATGGGCATGCGAATCGAGCGGAACGTCCAGAAACAGCAGCGGCAGGCCGAGCCATCGATGCGAGCCGGCGGCCTGCGCCAGCTCAAAGATGCGGGAGAGGTCCGCGAGCGACCGAGCCTGCAGCTCATCGGTATAACGCGTGAGCAGGCGTGCCATGTCCGGGCCGGGTGCCCCCGTGTCGATCAGGGACGCAGGTGTCACCCAGGCGAGTCGCAGTTCACCCAGCGTGCGGGCGAGCGCACGTGCGAACCCCGGCATCGGCGCGACGGCTTCAAAATAGGTGAACGGGCGCTCGGCTCGTTCCGCGTGGACTACCCGGGCGGCGAGTGCCTCGACTCCCAGCGCACTCAGCGGCGCGATGCCGCGAGAGGCCATGGCCGGCCTCGCCAACTCCGTGGCAAATTGAACCAAAGTTGTTCGATGGAGTCCGCAGGCACCGGGAAGGGAATGTGCAATTTCTTCCCCTGCCAAATAGGTAGGTGAGACCATGACCATTTCGGAATATGCCGAAATGTGATCTTTCAAAACTTGCAAGCAGCGGGAATTGGACCGCGATTTTACCAGGCGTCGCCCATTGCTGCTCATGATTCTTAGTCTAATAGTGTAGACGAATGTATGAGTTGCGCGAAATACAAAAAAACGAAAAAAAATCTTACAAACCGTAACCTTGGCCACCAACTTCGCGTTTATACAGATAACTTAAATCCCCGTTACGACGGCGGGCGCTCTCACCCCTTTTCACCCATAGAAAGCGCCCGCTTTTCTCCTCCGTCAAGCGCTTCCCTTTTTAGTCAATGTTGTCGAATAGGACCGAGCTGAGGTATCGTTCACCCGCGTCGGGCAGGATCACGACGATTGTCTTGTGTTTCATCTCCGGCTCGTGCGCGACCTTGACGGCGGCCGCCGTGGCGGCGCCACAGGAGATGCCGCATAAGATCCCTTCTTCGCGCGCCAGGCGCCGGGCCATTTCAATGGACTCGTCGTCGCCCACCTGCACCATGCGATCTACCATCGACAAATCGAGCGTGCCGGGAATGAACCCCGCTCCGATTCCCTGGATGCCGTGCGGGCCGGGCTTGAGTTCCCTGCCAGCGAGCTTCTGCGAAATCACCGGGCTGCCTTCCGGTTCCACCCCGATGGAGATGAGCGGGTGTTTCTTCTCCTGTTTGATGTAGCGGGAGATTCCGCTGATGGTTCCTCCCGTGCCGATCCCGGCAACGAGAACGTCCACCGCGCCTTGCGTGTCTTCGAAAATTTCCGGACCGGTGGTGTGAAAGTGAATGTCGGGATTCGCGGGATTCTGGAACTGCTGAAGGAGCACGTAACGGTCCGGTTCGGCGGCAACCATCTGCTCCGCGCACCTAATCGATTCAGCCATGCCCAGTGAGCCCTCGGTAAGGATCAATTTCGCCCCGAATGCCTTCAGTACCTTGCGCCGTTCCAGCGACATCGTTTCCGGCATCAGCAAGGTGACCTTGTAGCCACGGGCCGCGCCGACGAAGGCCAGCGCGATGCCCGTGTTGCCGCTGGTGGGCTCAATCAGTTCCTTGCCGGGTCTGAGGATGCCGCGCCGTTCCGCATCCCAGATCATCGACGCACCGATGCGGCACTTAACCGAGTAGGCGGGATTGCGGCCCTCGATCTTGGCGAGCATGGTGACGGGTGCGCCGTCGATGACGCGGTTCAGGCGTACCAGGGGCGTTCTGCCGATGCTATAGGAATTATCGGTGTAAACCATCAAATCTCCCAGTTGGGCACGTAGCGGGTCTGGATTTCGCGCCAGCGGCGAACCAGTTCGGCGAAGGTTGTGCGGTCGACGACGCCGGAGATGGCCGCGTCAACGCGCTTCCAGAGGTCGGAGAAGGCATCCGGCGCGGGACGCTTGGCTTTCTTGCCATCCTCGACGAACTTCAGCACTTCACCGACGGTGATCTGATCGGCGGGGCGGGCCAGGCGGTAGCCTCCCTCGGCACCGCGCCGCGATTCCACGAAGCCTCCCTGCTTGAGGCTGGCCAGAATCAGCTCCAGGAATTTCTGCGGAATTCTCTGCCGCGCCGCGATGTCCGCGATCTTCACCGGTTCCCCTACTGGCTGCATGGACAGATCGAAGATCGCCTGCAAGGCGTATTCACCCTTCACCGAAATGTTCATTGACTAAGAGATTGTACTCGATTCGGGGACAGGCTACTGTGTCCCAAGGCGCATCCCGCCTACGATCGGTCCACACCCGGTGGTTAGGGCGTTACGTCGGTGACCGGCAGATCCCAGTGGGCGAGGAGAATCTCAAAACGGCGCTGTTCCTCTCGCTTGTAGGTGGCCTGATCCGGCCAAAGCTGCTTAATGAGGCGCTCCTCGTCGGGGTTGCCGGTTGTGCCGAGCGTTGAATTCTTGAATTTGATGGTCACGCGGTAATCCCAGCGCGCTTCCTCGGTCATATGATTCGCCGGGGTTTCGATTTTGACCGCGAGCATTCGCCCGCTTTCGACCTGCTTCTTGAGCAGTGGGTAGTGGTTCTTCAGGAAGAGCTGCAAAAACTCCTGCTGGTGGCCCCACTGGACCTTGTAATAGTACTCGACGAGGTACGGCTGGTCGGCTGAGCCGTGCGCGGGCGCTCCCTGGCCGAGGAGCGCGTGGGAGGAGCCGAGGAGCAAGAGGGGAAGAAGAGCCTTTTTCATAGGGTGTCCTTGAGTGACTCGGATTTTACCAGAACTCAGAATTACGCGTGAACTGGTTCGGAGCGCGCTAGGTTCGGCAAAGCTCTGATCGACTTTCCGGCCTTCTCCTCCGCGGACCTGAGGTCGTACAAGCTCCGCAGGTTAAGCCAGAACTGCGCGCTCATGCCAAAGAAGTGGCCGAGACGTAGCGCCGTGTCACCTGTTATGGAACGCGTCCCGTTCAGGATCTGGGTGATTGGGTTGGCCGGCACGTCCAGTTTCCGCGCCAGCTCCGTCGCGTTCATGTTGAGCGCTCTCAACTCTTCCGCAAGATGCTCTCCTGGACGGATGGCAGCAGCCTTCATAAGGCTCCTCCTTTAGTGATAATCGACGATCTCGACGAAGTAAGTCTGCGGTTTCCGCCGACGGCGGCGGCCAGGTGAGCGCGGATTCCTGCTACTCGCTGTGCAACGGCAACTCGATCTGCACCAGCAGCCCCGGCTCCGCATTCTTAGCGGTCATGGTGCCGTGATGGACGGTGACCGCTCGATGGGCAATGGCGAGGCCCAGGCCCACGCCGCCGGTGGAGGAGTCGCGCGATTCGTCGACGCGGAAGAACGGTTTGAAAATCTTTGGCAGTTCGGCGGCGGGGACTCCGGGGCCGTAGTCGCGCACGGTGATTTCGGCGTCGTCGTGATCCGTTGCGAGCTTCACCTCAACCGGCGTTCCTTCAGGCGCGTAGCGGATGGCGTTGCGGACGATATTTTCCACGGCGCGGCGCAGCAATTCGCGGTCGCCGCGGAAATGAAGCGATTGCGGGGCTTCCAGTTGAAGACTGCAGCCGTGCGCCTCCGCTTCCACGGAGCAGTCGTCCACCACCTCGCGCAAGAAATCGTCCAGAGGCAGATCGGTGAGGTTGCGCGAAGAAGGGTCGCCTTCGGCGCGCGTGACCTGTAGCAGCGCGCCCACCAGATCGGTGAGCCGCGCGACCTCTTTCTTCAATCGCGCGGTGGCCGCCTCCCGATCTTGCGCGGTGCGGGAAAGCTCCACCGCGAAGCTCAGCCGGGCGAGCGGAGTGCGCAGTTCGTGCGAGATGTCCTGCAACAGGCGGCGTTCGGCGGTGAGCAGCGTTTCCATGCGCTCCGCCATTTCGTCGAAGGCTCGCGCGAGGTTGCCGATTTCGTCGCGGCGTTTGGATCGTACGCGGGCCGAGAGATCGCCGCGGCCGAAACGATCCACCGTGCGCTCCAGCTGGCGCAACGGCGTCGCCAGGTTAACCGCCAGCAGCCAGCAGAGCAACCCCAGAGCCAGGAACACCAGCAGGTAATACGGCAGGAAACTCCAGGGATCGTAGTTACCCGGCTTTGCCACGACGATCCAGCGGTAGGGCGTGGTGGGAGAGGCCGGAGCGACCATGACGTGCACCTCACCGCGATGGCCGAACGCCTGGAACATGCCGAAAGGCCATGGCCACGGCCTCTGCTGCTTCTGCGTCAGCCATGCCGAGCGGTCCTCGCCGGTGACTATGTCCTTGCCGGCGGTGTCGGTCAGATGATGCTCGATGCCGAAGTGTTTATCGACCCGATCGATATAATCCTTCAGCTTTTCGACGCCGCCCGATTCATAGGCCTCGCGCGCCTCGCGGAGCTGCCAGGTGGAAGTTTTTTCGAACGGGCCGCCGTGACCGAAGGCGCGCACCTGCGCCGCCGCCGAAATCACCGCGAAGGCCACCGCTGAAAATACCAGCGTCCCGAAACACCAAAGCAATACTTTTGCGTAAACCGATCTCATTCCGATTTCCCCGTGGTGAACATATAGCCGACGCCTCGCACGGTGCGGATGGGCGTCATGTCGCCGCGCTCGAGTTTCTTGCGCAGATGACTGATGTGGACGTCGAGCGAGCGTTCGTAGGGATTCGATTCGCGCTGATGGAGCACCGCCGTCAATTCATCGCGCGAGACGATGCGCCCGGCGGACCGGGCGAGCAGGTCCAGAATATCGAACTCAATGGAGGTCACGTCGAGTTTGTCCGATCCGGCCCAAACTTCGCGCGAATTCTCGTCAAGCGTCAAGCCTTCGACCTCGAATCGATGCGCTTTGTTCTGTTCAGTGGCTCCGGCGCGGCGCAGCACGGCGCGGATGCGGGCGAGCAGTTCGTCCGGCGCGAAGGGCTTGGGTAAATAATCGTCAGCGCCGGCGTTGAGGCCAGCAATACGATCGCGCTCCTCGGTACGCGCCGTCAGCATGATCACCGGAACCGAACTCCGGCGGCGCAGCTGCTTCAGCACTTCAAAGCCGTCAAGCACGGGGAGCATTCCGTCCAGAATCACCAGATCGAAATTACCCTCGAGCGCGCGCGCCAAGCCTCTGCGGCCATCGTGCGCGGCTTCGAGCTTCAAATCGTGCTGCGTGAAAAAGTCGGCCATCAGGGCGCACAGCTCCGTGTCGTCTTCCACTAACAGGATGGATTTCTCCGCCATCTCTCCTTCTTTGTAACGCATTCAACGCGCGGTAGGTGTCGCGTTTAACAAAACTTAACGGTCCGACGGGGCTTTCTTGTCGTCTGATAAGAATAATGAACAGGACATTCGTATTCGCTCTCGCTTGTGCAGCCGCGTTCGCGCAAACCGGCCCAAAGGCGATTCTGGGATCCATCTCCGCGTTCAAGCCGGACGATCTGATAGTGGTTGTGAAGCCCGATAACACCGATGCGGTCAACGTGAAGCTAACGCCGGAGACGGTTTTTAAACGGGTCGCGCCCGGTTCGAACGACCTGAAGAGCGCGGCGGACATGAAAATGACGGACATGGCCATGGGAGACCGCGTGCTGGTGAGCTTTAAGCCGGGAACCACCGAGGCGCTGCGGATCGTCGTGATGTCGGCCAGCGAGATCGCCAAGAGCAAAGAGGCAGACCGGCAGGATTGGATGAAGCGCGGCATCTCCGGCGTGGTGACGGCAAAGAAGGACGGTACGATCACACTGAAGATGCGCGGGTTGGCCGCCGAGACGATTGCTACCGTGACGGTCGACGCAAAGACTGCCTATCGCCGTTATAAGTCCGACTCGGTAAAGTTCGCCGATGCGCAGATCAGCAAGCTCGACGAGATCGGCGTCGGCGATCAGCTACGGGCGCGAGGCGTGAAGAGCGACGACGGATCGAAAGTGGCGGCCGAGGAGATCGTGTTCGGCACTTTCGTGACGAAGGCCGGGACGATTACAGCGATCAACCCCGATACGAAGGAAGTGACGGTGATGGAGATCGGCACGAACAAACCGCTGACGGTTAAATTTGCCCCGGATTCGCAGATCAAGAAGATGCCGCAGATGGCTGGGATGATGATGGGCCGCGGAGGCGCTCAGGGCGCGGGTGGGCCACCGCAGGGCGGATCGCCCGGGATGGGTGGACCTCCGGGAGGCGGTCGTATGCCCGATCTGTCGCAGATGCTGGAGCGGATGCCGGCGGCGGCGCTCGACGACTTGAAAGCGGGCGAGAAGATCGTGGTTTCGAGCACAAAGGGCGCGAAGGCGGATGAGGTTACCGCCATCATGCTGCTCGGCAACGCCGACATGTTGATTCAAATGGCGACCGTTCCCAGCGGGAGAGGCGCGCGCGGAGGCGCCGCGGCAGGAGCGGGCGGAATGGGGATGGGCGGATTGCAGGGGCTCGATCTGCCGTCCATGATCATGAACTAATTCATCAGTACAGACAGGTTAAGGGAAAAATGAAAACACTTACGGTTCTTGCGCTCTTTTTGTGTTCGTTCGCGCTTCTGGCGCAAACGCCACCCAGCCTTCACGGCACGGTGACCGATCCATCGGGAGCTTCTGTTCCCGGCGCGCTGGTGCAACTCCGTGGTCCCGGTCCGGAGCAGCGCGCCACTACCGACGGCAACGGGCAGTATTCCTTCGCCACGCTGCGCACGGGAAGCTACACGGTGCGCGTGATCGCCAAGGGATTCTCGGTGAGCCAACGGCAGAACTTCGAGATTAATGCCCCTGCAACGCTCGACCTGCAGTTGACGATCGAAGCCGAGTCTCAGGTGGTGAACGTGGAGGAGACCGCCGGGCAGGTCTCGACCGATCCTGGTTCCAACGGCGACGCGCTCGTGCTGCACGCCAAGGAACTGGAGGCGCTTTCCGACGATCCGGATGAACTCGCGCAGCAGTTGCAGGCGATGGCCGGTCCCGCGGCTGGTCCGAACGGGGGGCAGATTTACATTGATGGATTCACCGGGGGCAACCTGCCCCCGAAGTCGTCGATTCGCGAAGTGCGCGTCAATTCCAATCCCTACGCGCCGGATTTCGACATGCCCGGTTTCGGGCGCATTGAGATTCTGACCAAGCCGGGCTCGGATACATTCCACGGGCAGGCATTTTTCAATTTCAATAATCAGGACTTCAACTCGCGCAGCGCGCTGTACACGCAATCCTCGCTCCCTCCGTACCGGCAGCTCTTCGAAGGGTTCAACATCGGCGGACCGATCAAGAAGAACAAGGCGTCGTTCACGTTGGACTTCGACCGTCGAGACATCAACGAGAACGCGTTCATTTTGGCAACGACCCTGGACAAGAATTTCAATCCGGTGAGCGTGAATCAGGGCGTGGTGACGCCCCAAACTCGCATGTCGATCACGCCGAGGCTGGATTATTCCATTAACGATAAGAACACGCTGATCGTGCGCTATCAGAACACACGCAGCACGGCAGACGATCAGGGCGTCGGCGGCTACAGCCTGGTTTCGCAGGGTTATAACACAGTGAACCAGGAGAATACGTTTCAGGCCACGGAGACGGCGGTGCTGAGCGCGAAGGCGATCAACGAAACGCGTTTTCAATACCAGCACATCACTTCTACCGGGGTTGCAGCCGATACGACACCGCAGATTAACGTGGCGGGCGCATTCGTCAGCGGCGGGTCAGCGCTGGGGAACTTCGGCACGAAGCAGAATAATTTTGAGCTAACGAACAATACGACCTATATTTCGGGCGTGCATACGTTCAAATGGGGCGCGCGCGTCCGGGAGGCTCTGCTGGAGAATACTTCGGAGACGAACTTCAATGGCGCATATACTTTTCTTGGTGGCGCCGGACCGATGCTCGATGCGAACGGTCAACCGATCGCGGGAACTACCGTGGCATTGACGGCCCTGGAGGTCTACCAGCGGACGCTGATCGGCCAAGACGAGGGGTTGACCGCTGCGCAGATCCGTCTGCTGGGCGGCGGCGCGACGCAGTTCCAGTTAGGCGCGGGTACACCGACGCTGCACGTGAATCAGTTCGACATAGGCGTGTATCTGAACGACGACTGGAAGATACGGCCGAATCTTACCGTGAGCCTCGGTCTGCGCTATGAGAATCAGACCAATATCAAGAACAACAGCGACTTCGCTCCGCGCATCGGCTTCGCCTGGGGCATCGACGCGCACGGCAACCAGGGCGCGAAAACGGTGCTGCGCGGCGGATTCGGCACATTCTATTCACGCATTCCGCTGAATTCCTCGCTGAATGCCGAGCTATACAACGGCATCACGCAGCAGTCCTATTTCCTGACAAACCCGAACTTCTTCCCCTTGATTCCCCCGGTGAGCTTGCTGGCCAGGTCGCCGCAGCAGTTGCAGATTCTGTACGAGGGAATCGTGGCGCCGCGGAGTTATCAGGCGAGCATCGGCGTAGACCGCACAATCAACAAGTATGTGCGGGTGAGCGCGCAGTATGTCGCCAATCGCGGCGTGCACTTGACACGGACGGTGAACATCAACACGCCGATCAACGGGGTTTATCCATACGGTGATTCCACGCTCCTCGATTTGAACGAATCGAACGGCTTCAGCCGGCAGAATCAACTCTTCGTTTCGCCCAACGTGAATTACAAGAAGTTTTTCCTGTTCGGATTCTACGCGTATTCGCACGGGAACGACGATAACGAAGGCACTCCGAACAATCCTTACAATTTGCGGGCGGAGTGGGGGCCATCAACCTTTGCCGACGTGCGGCACCGAGCGGTGATCGGCACCAACATTCCACTGCCTTGGCAGATCAGCCTGAGCCCGTTCTTCATCATGAACAGCGGGTCGCCCTACAACATCACCACCGGCATCGATACGCTGGAACAAGGAATTCCAGGAGAACGGCCGTCGCTGGTGGCGAACGCGAGCGCCGCCAGTTGTACCGGCAATGGGTTCAAGTATGAAGCGGGATACGGATGCTTCAACTTGAATCCTGCCGCGGGGACGGAAATCTCCCGGAACTACGGACGTGGCCCTGCGAGTGAGACGCTGATGCTGCGCCTCGCGCGGACATGGGCGTTCGTAGAGAAGGAGACGGCGGCCCAACCGCAAGGCATGGGCGGACCCGGTGGCCCCGGGATGGGTGGTCCTCCTCCCGGAGGAGGCGGTCCCAGGGGCGGCGGTCCGGGCGGAGGAGGTCCTCCTCCGGGCATGTTCGGTGGTGGCGTGTCGGGCAAAAAGTACAGCTTAACGGCCAGCATTCAGGCGTCGAACGCGCTGAATCACACGAACCTCGCGGCTCCGGTGGGGAACCTTTCGTCGCCCTATTTCGGCGAATCGGTCAGCCTGGCGTCGGGCTTTGGACCTCCGGGAGGCGGCAGCGGCGGATCGGCGACCTATAACCGCAAGATCATGCTGCAACTCCGGTTCACGTTCTAGTAGCAGGCTAATGATTTAGACTGGGGCAGAGGAATCGGCTTGAAAGTTCTCTGCCTCGCGTTTCTATCGTGTGGGCTCGCTCTCGGGCAAGCGAAAAAGCCCCAGCGGCCGCCGGAGTTGGAGGCGTTTTTCTCCACAGCTCTTTCCTTCCCCGCCGAGTACGCCGCCGATCTCGTGTTCGACGTTCTTGAACACGGTGCAGTAAAGGACAACGCCTGGAAGATCGAGTTGCTCGAAGAGGTCTTTCGGCGCGCGTCCGGCGCGAAAAACGCGTACAGCCACTGCGACGTTTCCAGGCCCCTGTGTGATAGTTCTCCGGTGGTCCTTGGCGGGAGGCTGGACACACTGTCCGTCCAATGCCGCGTGGTCGAGAGAATGCTTCTTCTGTCGCGAAAGCGCGCACGGGAGTTATTTGACGAAATCCCTCCGATTCGCCTCTCGATAGTGCCTTGTAAAGACCCACGGATTTACGACGTGTCCATTTATTACCGGACGCTCGCGGCGTTGTACAACAACGCGTTCACCGACGCCGAGCGCAAGCGCGAGGAAGATGTGGATTTCGTGCGCGCTCCCTTTCAGGCTTTGACGGGTCTGGAGCAGTTCGCGCCTGCCTCGGCAGCGCTCCGCGCGATGAATCTGCCTCCGGCGTTGCGCCGTGAATTGACGATGCGTCTCGCCGAGCAATTGCCGAACGCGGCGGGGAACGACCGGCAGTTCACATACGCGGACAACAAGCTGAAACTCAGCAAAGAAATTATGGAGCTGGGCGGGGGCGAGCCGGTGATCGCTGTATATCGCAAACTTCTTCTGGCCCACCGCGCGATGCCACGCTGCGCGGACGCAAAGGACATCACGGAGTCGATCAAGTTCTTCAATGAATCGATGGTGGCTGACGTGGACGCGTCGCGGCTGCGTATCACGGACGATCCGCCGCCGAGAGAGGTTTCCGACGCCGCAGTAAGGCATCCGCTGACGTTTCCCGATTTTGGAGGGTTGATCGGCAGGCTCGGGCAGCGCCAGAATGGCGACCCGGAAAGAAACGTCGACGAAGATAACGCGCTGGATGCTCAGGCCGCGGATTTTCTGGAAAAGCTCGAACGTTCCGAAGATGATCCGGATGGCTGCAAGGGATGCGGATTTCAGGTAAAAGAGGAAGTTTACATGGTCTTCATCGACCGCCTGCGTGGGCCTGTGCAGGCGGCGGCCCTGGAAGCGTATCTCGCGCTGCTGGCGCGCGATCCGCGTCAATTCGACAGCCCGATGGACTGGATCTCCGCAGTAAAGGGGCTGTTGCTCCTCACGCGGACGATGACGCCCGAGGACGAGAAGCGCATCAAGGAAATGCAGGCTCATGGATACGAGCTGAACATGCTGCCGAGCCCGAACGCCGCGAAGATTCTCGAAAGCGCTCGGCGCGGCGGCAATCCGTTTCTGGCAGCCTATGCCTGGGCAGAATCGATCGCGCCTCGACCCTACGACGCGAGCCATTTTTATCAAAAGTAAAGACTATACTGATGCCTATGTATCGTGCGCTTTTCGCAGTCTTCTTGTCTTTACCCGCGCTCGCTGCCGATAAGGCTTCCGCGCTCGACGCCCTGGTGGGCAGATATCGCGAACTGGGGCTGTTCAACGGCTCGGCATTAGTCGCCGAGAACGGGCAGCCGATCCTTCGCAAAGGCTATGGCGAGGCCAACATGGAGTGGCACATCGCAAACACGCCGGATACGCGGTTTCGCCTGGGCTCGATCACCAAGCAGTTCACCGCGACGCTGGTGATGCAGATGGTGGAGAAGGGCCAGATAGACCTGAGTGCGCCGATTGCGCGCTATCTGCCCGATTATCCAAAGGCGGTGGGCGACCGCGTTACCATTCATCAACTGTTGAACCATACGTCGGGCATTCCGGGCTACACAGAATTGCCGTCGTTTGGCAGCGAGGCGCGGCGGCCGCAGAAGCCGGCCGAATTCATGAAAATGTTTTCCGGCCTCGACTTGCTGTTTGACCCCGGGACGAAGTACAGCTACAGCAATTCGGGATTTTTTCTTCTCGGCGTGATTCTGGAAAAGGTTTCAGGTAAATCGTATGAACAACTGCTGAAGGAACGGATTTTCGAGCCATTGGGCATGAAGCAATCGGGCTACGATTCGCCCCGGCCGATTCTCGAGAAGCGCGCCTCCGGCTACGACTCGACGCTCGACGGCTATTTCAATACCGGGTATCTCGATATGGGCGAACCGTTTTCGGCAGGCTCGCTCTATTCGTCGGTGGACGATCTCTTGATCTGGGATCAGGCGCTGTACGGCGAGAAAATCCTGAGCACCGCGAGCAAGGAAAAAATGTTCACCCCCGGGCTGAACAATTATGGCTATGCATTCGTGATCCATAAGGGCGCGGTGACGCGCATCGAGCACGGCGGAGGCATCAACGGCTTCAACACCGTGATTTCCCGCGATATCGAGCCGAAGCGGCTGTACGTGTTGCTCAACAACACTGGCGGCGCGCCGCTCTCGGATATGGTCGAGGGCCTGCGCGCGATTCTCGAAGGAAAAGACCCGAAGGCGCCGAAAACGCCCGCGGCCCCGGTCCTGTATAAGACCTGGCAGAGCGGCGGAATTCATGCCGTGATGGAGCAGTGGACGCAGATGAAGCAGGGCTCAACGTACGATACCAGCGAGGGTGAGTTGACCCGGCTCGCGGGAGCGCTGGCGGGGAAGGGAAAGGTCGACGACGCGCTGGTACTGGCGAGGGAGGCCTCGGCCATGGCTCCGAAGTCGGCGGGCACGGCGATGTTCCTGGGGCAGGTGGAGTCGGCGGCTGGGCACAAGGTGGAGGCGCTGCAGGCTTACGGAAAAGCGATGGAGTTGAGCGATACGCCTCGTGCGTTCCCGCTGTTGACGCACGCGATTCAGCAGTTGTCGGTTGTGGCGCCCAAAAAATAATTTAGGCCGGCCAGATTCTGCCCAGCACCCGGATTGCGTTGCCGCCGAGGATGCCTTTGATCTCGGCGTCGCTGTAGCCTCTGCCGATCAGGCCGTCAGTGAGGTCGAACATGCGCTGAGGGTGGTCCAGGCCGGTGGTGGCGACCATGTCGGGCTTGGCCACATGGTAGCGATAGCGCTCGAAGTTCGGCTGATCCTGGGGGCGGAAATCTCCGCTGCCGTGCACCGGGTTGCCGTAGCCGACGACGTCCAGATCGCTGCCGACGGCCAGATACTCGGGGCCCACCAGTTTGCGGACGTAGTCGAAATGGTCGAGCACATCGGCAATGCCCACTGGTTCCTCTTTGCGAACCATGAAGCGAATGAAGGCGATGCCCATCACGCCGCCGGTCTTCGCCATTTTGCGGATCGCCTCGTCCGTTTTCGCGCGGGGATGGCCCTGAATCACGGAGCGGCAAGTGGCGTGGGTGAACACCACCGGCTTCGTAGCGGCGTCCAACGCGTCCAGAGTGGTCTGATCCGCGCAATGCGAAACATCGACGGCCATGCCGACCTTCTCCATCCGCTTCATGATGGAGAGGCCGAACACCGATAGTCCGCCGTCCCTTTGTTCCAAGAACCCGCTACCGATGCGGTTATTGAAGTTATACGTCAATTGCGAGAGCCGCTGGCCGAGCGCGAAGAACTCGTCGACGTCGTCCGGAGTGCGGAAATGCGTGGAGTCCTGCAGCGTCAGCAAGATACCGATTTTCTTGCTGTTGTGTGCGCGGGCGAAATCGGCAACCGTATCGATGCGGAGCAGCGTATCGCTGTTCGATGCCAGGAAGCCGTTCCATCGGGCGAAGAACCGGAGTCCTCCTGGATAATCCTGCGCGCCGGAGCCGAGCGCGAAGGCGTTGATGCCGGACCGCTGGTAGACGGCTGCGTCGGCAGGGGTAAAGGACCGCGGTTTGCTGAGCCACAACTCGCTCTTGGGTGGCTTATCCGCAAAATCAGCGAAGCGGAACTGGTTGAGAAGGTCCACTGTGGGAGTCTCGGCGAGCAACTGGATCGCACGGGCCGAATACTTGGTCTCCGACTGGGCGAAGACCTGGAAACGGCCCAGGAGGAGGGCCGGGGCGGCGGCGCGGATGATGGTCCTACGGCTGACAGGCGGCATGTAAGGAAAATTAGACCATTTTTCCGGGCTGGCGCGTCTAACTGGTGAAGGAAGCCGCCTCCGGCGTGCTTCTGATATTCTGTTAACAGAGGGTTTCCGCCTATGAATCGACGCTTTCAATACTCCGTGGTCGCCGGTTCCACCTGCGTGGTGGCGCTGCTTTTGTTCGGGGCCGTGCACGGGCGCAGCGCATCGACGGATAACCCGTACAGCAATCTCGGGGTGTACAGCGAGGTTCTGTCGAAGATCAAGCTGGATTACGTGGAAGAGCCGGACATGAAGGCGGTGACGTTGGGCGCCATCAACGGACTGCTCGAGTCGATCGATCCCTATGCCAGCTATCTGAATGCGGATCAGTACAAGCAGTATTTGAAGTCGAAGGACACGAAAAAGGCCGACGTCGGTCTGGTGCTGTCCAAGCGGTTCGGCTACATGGGCGTGGTGGACGCGATTCCCGGGTCGCCGGCGGGTAAGGCGGGATTGGGAACGGGCGACGTGATCGAATCCATCAGCAATGTGTCGACGCGGGATATGCCGCTGGCGTTCGCCGAACTGCTTCTGCAGGGCGATGCCGGTTCGACTATCGAATTGAGTATCCTGCGGGCGCGCAAATCGGATCCTCAAAAAGTGACGCTGACTCGCGCGGCGCTGGTCTATCCGCCCCTTTCGGCGAAGCTGACGACGGATCAGGGCGCGGAGCCGATCGGCGTGATTCAGACCTCCACGCTCGCCGCGGGCCGCGTGAAAGAGATCGCGGCGAAAGTCTCCGAATTGGAGAAGCAGGGAGCGAAGAAGCTGGTGCTGGATCTACGCCATTGCGCCACGGGCGCCGACGAGGACGGCATCGCGCTGGCGAATCTGTTTCTCGATAAAGGCCTGATCGCCTACACGCAGGGGCAGAAGTCGCCTCGCCAGGACTTCCAAGCGACGGCGGGGAAGGCGGTTACGAAGCTGCCGTTGGCTGTGATCGTGAACCGCGGTACGGCTGGCGCGGCGGAGATCGCGGCTGCGGCGCTTCTCGATTCCAAGCGCGCGGAACTGGTGGGTGAACGCACCTACGGCGACGCGGCCATCCGCAAGCCGATCACGTTGGAAGATGGCAGTGCGGTGATTTTGTCCGTTGCGAAATATTATTCGCCTAGCGGCAAAGCGATTCAGGATACCGGTGTGACTCCGGGGACTCTGCAGGCCGATGCGGAAGCGGCACCGACCGATGACGACGAGGAAAGCGATAATCCTGCGTCGGCCGCGGCGAAGACTTCGCTGCCGGAACGGATGAGCGCCGATCCGGTTCTGATGAGGGCCTACGAGATTCTGAAGAAATAATGCCAATCTACGAATACCGGTGTGAAAAGTGCGGCAAGACGTTCGAATTGCTGCAGCGTTTTTCAGACGATCCCATTAAAGTTCACGAAGGATGCGGGGGCGCCGTGGAGCGCCTGATCTCGCAATCTGCATTCCAGCTGAAGGGCAGCGGGTGGTACGTTACCGACTACGCGAAGGGATCGGCAGCGCAGACGTCGAAGAGCGAGGCCAAGACGGACACGGCCACCGAGTCCAAGAGCGAGGCGAAAACCGAGTCGAAGACAGAGACCAAGACCGAATCGAAGCCTGCGGCCACCACCAAGACCGACTGAAACCGCTCTCGAAGTTTTCAGAAAATCCTGTCTTGTTTCTTCAGTGTGCCGATCGACCCGATGTTCGATACCGAGAACGCGAACTGCACCTCGCTGCGGTCCGTGGTTCCGAAGGCCAGTCGCAGATACCGCACGCTCAGCCCGCAACAATCGGTGTTCTTGGTCGCCTGTAGCTGCCAGTAGGTCGGCCTGCCCAGGCGGAAATCGTAGGCGACGTTTCCGCCGTAATTCCAGCCGCGGCGATTCGACCTGCCCCATCTGACACCGGCATTCAACTGATCCGACGTGGGAAACAGAATCGGGTTAGTGTTGATCAGCGAGTGTCCGAGATTCCAGTAGATCTGGTCGATCCTGCCGTCCACAGTGACACTGCTGTTGACTAGTGAGTGACGCTCGATGTCGTAATCGGTCCGCCACTCGAAGTTGACCTTGGATTGGATTCGCAGATCGCTCACCACCGGCGAATCGTGGCGGAAGCCGTCGAGATAGGCGAATCCGGTGAGCGCGATTTCACTCTGTATGACGTTCCGCACGTTGGGCGTGATCGCTCCGCCGAAGGTTGGGTCGAAGTAGCGATCGTACCAGAGCTGCCAGGAAAGGAATTCCTTCACCTGGCCGTTCTTGTCTTTGGTGAAGAGGCGGTTGGTGAGTGAGAACTCAATCTGGTTTGTATTGGTGAGCAGTTCGGCTTCGTCGAATCGGATCAAGCGGCCGAAGTTGTTGATGCCGGCGACATCGGTATAGGTAATCCGCGGCTCGATGACGTGCTTCATCTTTTCACCTAACCATTTCGGCGCCTGGAAGACGCGGGCGAGTGAGGGGAGCAAGAGGTCCACCGAGATGCTGCGGGCGCTGCGAAGAACATTCTGCGAGTTCACCACAGGCGAGTCGAAGGGCTGGCCCGGGGTCAGACTAGAACTGTAGAACGTCTCGCGAATGCCGAAGGTCGGGATCAATTGGATATCGCCCCAGTGGAAGGCGGTGGTGATCTGCGGGCCAACATCAAGGCGAGGGACGAAGTTTCTGGTTTCGAACTCGGCCTGGCTACGGTCGAGCAGGCCGGCGGTGGAATCGAACGAAACGTAAAACGGCCAATTGAAGACCTTGACCTCGTGCTCGTGCTCAACGAAGCTGACTTCGGGCAGTTTACGGATTTCGATACTGGTTTGCGGTTGTGCAGTAAGGAAGTCAAAATTGCGCTGGCCAATGAAAGTGAAGCCGAAGTCGCGCCAATGCTTGGCCAGGAGCCCGATGGAGCGCGTTTCGCCATATACCGCCTCGTTATAGGACTGGGTGAACTGCTGGAGGAAGGCGAGCGAGGATAGATAGTCCACGTCGGCCCGCGCCTCCCAACCCGAGCCGAGTTCGTATTTCGCCTTCAACGTCACGTGAAGACCCTGGTCTGAGGTTCCTCCGGTGTAATGGTCCGTCTTCAATCCAAACAACTGCATGTCGAAATCCGACGTCGGGTTCATCCGGCCGCGGAATTCCACGAAATGAGCTAACCCGGCGTCGGTATAATAAGTGCCGTTATACGTCAGGTCGTAGCTCCGGTTGATCACCCAGTAGTAACCGAATGCGGCGGTAAAGCCGTGCGAAGAGCTGGTTCCGACTCCGGGCAGGAGGAATCCGCTCTTGCGGGGTATCTTCTTCAGGTCTTTATAGAAGTATGGCGTATAGAAGACGGGGACATTTTTCAGATAGAACCAGGCGTTCCTGGTGGTGGCGTGGCTGCCAGGCACGACGGTGAAGGTCGGCCCTTTGAAGATCCACCACGGATTCGGGACGATGCAGTCGGTTAAGAAGCCGTCGTGGACGATGTAAACGTCGTCCCTTCGCTCGAGCCAATCGCCCTCGAAGTAAAAAGGATTGGTCGTCGTGTTCAACCCGGGCCGGGCTTGAATGGTGGAAGCGGCGGAGCCTTTGACGTGGTAAAAGTCGCCGTTATCGTCGTCGAGATAATACCCAGCTTTGTCGCAATCGAGCTTCTCCCCGCGCGCAAAGTATTCAAAATGAACGTGTCCCCGGGCCTCGACGTAGTTGGTGTCGGTGTTCCAATCCAACTCGTCGGCCTTGATCTCCATGTCCGGTGTTTCGATGCGGACACCACCGCGCAAATGCCGCCACCCGCCGTCCACTTCCTGCTCGTCGGCGGCGACAAACACCTCCTTGGGATCCTTCGGCGCATCCGGGCGTAGCGGTAGAACCTTCTTATTCGCGTCCGGGCTGATCGGAGGGGTCTGGGCGGGAGGTGTAGGGAGTGCCGGACGAAATACCTGAGCCTGGACGGAAAAGGTGAATAGACTGAAGGTAGTAGCCCACCAAAGTGCTCGTACTACATAAAGTTCGTGACAAAAAGCCGTGATTATGGTACTTAAGATTGATGCACTTCTGGCAATTGGCCCGGAAGGCTGGATAGCAAGGCTCAATCGAGAACCGTAACAGAGCGGAGATAGGCGAGTCAAGGAGCAATATGCAGTGCACGTACTGCCAGACTTGGAATGAGCACGACGAACGCCGCTGCGTCCGCTGCGGGCGCCGTCTGCATCTGGCGAGCGCGCGTCCGGCTCCGGAGACCTATCCGTTAAGTTCGTCGACCGGGAACTCGGCAACCGCCTTGGCTCTGGAGAGCATTCCTGGCGGGCAACCGTTATCGGAAGCGCCTCCCGAACGAACCGAATATCAACCATCGCTCTTTCGTGACGCGGGCTACGGCGAACACGTTCCCGGACCGAAGGTGATTCCCATCCCGATGCTGACGCCCACGCGACCGGTGGCGGCTCCAGTGCAGAGGCGGTCGCGTCCGGCATCTCCTCGTCCGCCGCGGCGCGTCCCGCAGTCGCAGCAGTCTCTCGACTTTCACGGAGTGCCGGCGGATTCGGCACTGGGCACGGAAGTCCATGCGGTTATTTATTGCGACGCTCCGGTGGCTTTGCCAGCGCACCGAATGATCGCGGCGGCGTTCGACATGAGCATGGTGCTCATCGCAATGGGCCTGTTTCTGGGAGTCTTTTTCCTTTCCGGCGGTATCATGACCCTATCCAAACAGAATGCCCCATTCTTAATTCTGGTGGCCGTGCTAATGACGCTGTTCTACCGGTTCCTGTGGGTACTGGGGAACGGCGAAACGCCGGGTATGCGGTTCGCCGGACTTCGCCTGGTCAACTTTGACGGCCGCTGTCCGGATCGCGACCAGAGGGCCTTCCGCCAGGTTTCGAGCATTCTGAGCATTCTCTCCGCGGGGCTTGGACTGGTGTGGGCGCTGGTGGATGAGGAGAGCCTGACCTGGCACGATCACATCTCCAAAACGTTTCCGACTCCCGGCTGAGCGTCCGGCCTTTCCCACTCAACCTGCGCCGATGGTAGATTGAAGTTGTGAGCCGTCCGGTCGCCCGATACAACTCGTCCCGCCGTTACTATCCCTTGGCGCTGTTCGCCATTGGCGGAGCTTTTTTGAGCGGATGGACAGCGCTGCACTGGGCGCCGGCATGGATCGCCACCGGGGCATTCTGCCTGACCACGCTGGCGATCCTGGCTTTGGCCTTACGCCCGGCCATTGAGATCCACGAGACGCATTTGGCGATGGGCCGCAAGACAGTGGCCTGGGGCGATATCCGGCAAGTGGATCAAACCGGATGGAATGCTCCGCTTGCGGTATACCTGACGCTCGCCGACGGACACCGGTTCCTGCTCCTCTACCCGGGCGATCTGGATTCCTGCACCAGCCTTCTGCGCCATCTGCGGCGCTATGCCAAGGAAGCGAGGCTCGACGGGATTCCCTACGCAAAGTTCTGGGGCGAGACCGCATCGGAGCGGAAGCAGGTCGCACATCCTCCTCCGCCGCGTTATCCTCTGCTGCGCCCCGAGGACGAGGACGAAGTGGAGAAGATGTTTCAGAAGCTGAAATCGGTGGGTCGAATCGACGGACGGAGTTCCGACGAGAAGTGACCAGCCGGGATCTGTGAAGTCCATTCTGCGCGCTGGCGCGCTTGTGTTGCTCCTGGCCCTGTTGTTCTTCCTGTACGCGCCGGTGCTGGGCGCGCTGGGCGGGTACCTGGTGAAGGCGGAGCCGCCGGTGAAGGCCGACATCATTCTTGTTCTGGCGGGCGACGGATTCGGGCACAGGATTCTCACCGGGGCGCAACTGGCCAGGCAGGGTTATGCGCCGAAGGTGCTGGTGAGCGGCCCCGACGGCTTCTATAGCAACTACGAATGCGATCTGGCGATCCCGTTCGGGGTGAAGGCCGGGTACCCCGAATCGATGTTTCTGCATTTGGAGCATCACGCGCACTCCACCGAGGCGGAGGCCCAGGTGGCGGTTGAAAAGCTGCGCGCGATCGGAGTGAAACGTGTCCTTCTGGTGACCAGCGATTATCACACGCGGAGGGCGGGCAAGATCTATCACCGGGCCGCGCCGGATCTTGAGGTTCACGTGGCGGCCGCGCCGGATGAATACTTCAGGGCGGATTCCTGGTGGAAAGAGCGGGAAGCCCGAAAGATCTTTCTGTTCGAGTGGATGAAGACGGTGGCCCAGTTCTGATCGTCGTATGAAGAGTGTCATCCAATTCCTCTGGCCTCATCTGCGGCGCTACCGTCGCGCGTATGCGCTCGGTTTCGGCGCGTTGGCGGCCAAGGATATTTTTGGTGCGGCCCTCCCGCTGGCGATGCGAGCCGCCGTGGATTCGCTCACCGCCGACCGTTCGCTGCGGCTGCTGTTCGAATTCTGCGGCCTGCTGGTCGGGCTTTCCATCGCCAAGGGGATCTGCCAGTACTGGATGCGCGTGATCCTGATCGGCATTTCGCGGGACATCGAATTCGACATGCGCAACGATTTGTTTGCGCGCCTGGTGACGCTGGACGCGAGTTTCTATGGCCGGATGCGAACCGGCGACATTCTGGCGCGCGCCACCAACGATATGAACGCCGTGCGGATGATGCTCGGGCCGGGGGTGATGTACTGGTTCGAAACGTCGCTGACGCTGATTTTATCGGTAGCAGTGATGCTGCGTGTCGACTGGCCGCTGACACTGGTGGCGCTAACGCCCGCGCCCTTTGTGAGCCTCGCCGTTCTGGTGTTCGGCCGCAAGATTCACGACCGTTTCGAGGCGATTCAAGGCATGTTTTCCGACATCAGCAGCCGCGTGCAGGAGAACCTGTCGGGTGTGCGCGTGGTTCGAGCTTATGTTCAGGAGCGCTCCGAGCTGGCGAATTTTGAAACCCTGAATCGCGGCTATATCGGCGAAAATTTACGTCTGGCCAAGATTTCGAGCCTGTTCAATCCGCTTCTGACGGCGCTGGTGGGGCTTTCTTTCCTGGTGGTGCTGTGGTTCGGAGGCATGCGTCTGGCCGAGCACAAGATTTCGCTGGGCAGCTTCGTGATGTTCAACACCTACATGGGCACGCTGGTCTGGCCCTTGATCGCGATGGGTTGGGTGGCGAACCTGATGGAACGCGGTCGAGCCTCGCTGGGGCGCGTGCGTGAATTGTTGGAGGAGCGTCCGAAGATTGCGGCACCCGATAAGCCTCGCTCGATGCCGTCGCCGGTACGAGGGGAGATTGGGCTCCGCGGAGCCGGCGTTCAGTATGGCGAACGCAAAGCGCTGGACAACGTGACGATGCGCATCCCCGCAGGCATGACGGTGGCGATCGTCGGCCACACCGGGAGCGGAAAAACCACGCTCGCGCATCTGATTCCAAGGCTACTCGATCCATCGAGCGGTTCGGTCACGCTCGACGGTATCGACGTGCGCGAGTTTTCTCCCGAAGATGTGCGCCGGCAGATCGGTTACGTTCCGCAAGAGACGTTCCTGTTCAGCGCGACGCTGGGAGAGAACATCGCGTTCGGCGTAAAAGAAGCGTCCGAGGCGGAGATTCTCCGCGCGGCGGACATTGCCGGCCTGGGACCGGATCTGGCGGGATTTCCCGAGGGGCTAAAGACGATCGTGGGAGAACGCGGCATCACGCTTTCCGGTGGACAGAAGCAGCGGACGGCGATCGCCCGCGCTGTGCTACGCGATCCACGAATTCTGATCCTCGACGACGCGCTGGCTAGCGTCGATACGGCGACCGAGGAGCGAATTTTGACCGAGCTATCGGGCGTGATGCGCGGCCGCACCACGATTCTGATTTCTCATCGCGTTTCGACCATCCGTAACGCGGACCGTATCTTCGTCATCGAACACGGCGAACTGGTGGCCGAAGGATCGCACGCCGAATTGCTCGAACAGGGCGGCTACTATGCCGATTTGTATGAAAAGCAGCTGCTCGAAGAGGAACTGGAAGCGATCTAAGGCGCATTGCGGCTATATTGGAAACAGATGCTGCGAGGGGCGCTGGCCTTATCGATTCTGGGATTGCCGTTATGGGCGCAGCCTTCGTGTCAGAGCATTCCGGCGTGGTCTCCGTGCGACTTTGTTTTCGATCTGGAAGGCAATGAACAGGCGGCGAACGCGCAACTGCGGGTGGAATTCCGCTCACCGCGCCACAAGACTTACCTGATGCCGGCGTATCGAGACGGAGACCGGCGCCTGATCATCCGTTTTTCGCCGACGGAGGTGGGCTCATGGGACTACAAGCTGACGAGCAACGTCGCCAGGCTCGACGGGAAGCTCGGGCAGTTCGCTGCGACGGAATCGGATGCGCCCGGATTCGTCCACACGGCAAACGTGCATCACTTCCAAACGGAAAATAGCAAGCCGCACCTATGGATGGCCACGGGTATCGACAGCTTCTTGGCGATGCCGCGCGCCGAGTTCGACGCGGCCGTGGCGGAGCGGGCGGCGGAGAAATTCACCCATCTGCGCGTGATGCTCGAACCCGACGCCGATTGGAACGAGGCTGCTGACCGGGTTCGCGCTATCCACAACCGCGGCATGACGGCGGATATCGGGTTCGCCAGGATCCCCGAGGATTGGAAAGAGCGCGAGCGGTACATCGGCGAGGCGGTCGCGCGACTGAGCGCCTTCAACGTCACTTGGGCCGGATTTCCGGGCTACGAACGAATGCCGAAGGGCAGGGAACTGTTGAAGGACACGGGCGCACTGTTAAAGAAGCTCGATCCGTATCAGCATCCGCGCACGACCATGGCCGAGGCGACCTCGGCTAGCCTGCTCGGCGATGGCTGGATGAACATGATTGGCTACGGAACCGTCGACGCGAACATCGGCGGAGTGGAGCATCAGTTTTACCAACTGCCCGCGGTTGCCACTGGCATCCTTGGCACGCGTGATTTGTGGAACGCGACCATGAACGGGCA
Source organism: Bryobacteraceae bacterium (assembly GCA_035542735.1). GTDB lineage: Bacteria > Acidobacteriota > Terriglobia > Bryobacterales > Bryobacteraceae > Palsa-187. The sequence continues at coordinate 79,322 of DATKKV010000020.1, read as the reverse complement.
ATATCCGGCCGACGGGTCGGGCCGATACATGACTATCTGGCGCGAGTTCATGGCCGGCAACCGGTATTGGGAACTGGAGCCATATTTCGATCTGGATGGCGGGCGCGCGGTGGCGCTGGAGGGCGTCGAGTACATCATTTACGTCGAGAAACCCGCCGGGCCGATTGAGGTGACGCTGGAACGTCACGGCTATGAAGTGGCGTGGATCAATCCGGCCAACGGCGAGCGCATCAAGCAGAAGGATTATCGCGGAGAGCGGTTCACAGGCGAGCCTCCGGATGCCTCGCACGACTGGATTCTGCACATTTCGCGCGAGGGTGAAAAGGCGGGCATGGGGCGGTCCGTGAAGTTCGAATCGCGCGACGTCCCGGTGCAGGAGATCACACTGGCCGGCGATAAACCTCAGTTCGACATCGCGGGGCCGGAGGACAACGAAGTATCCATGTCGAACCCCGTGCGGGTGACCCTCAAGGTCCGGCGTGAGACGCGCGCGACGCGGTCCCTTCTGGTGGAATGGACCGCGGAGGTCGCCGCCGACGGACACGGTTTTCGGGTGATCGGAACAGGAAGGCAGGCGACCCTCAAGGTGCCGGCGTCGATCGTCAAGAACATGCCCGCCGTGCTGAGCCTGCATGCCAACATTCTGAACGCGAACGGAAAGGCGTATATGATCGACCGGATCTTCAGGTTGGTTCCTTGAAGATCCTTTCGATCGACACCACAAGCGAACTCGGAAGCATCGCGCTGACCGAGGGCGAGCGCGTCATTGAAGAGGTTGCACTCCATTCCCCTGAGGGTTTCGCGCATGTTCTGTTCGGCGAGGTGGAGAATCTCCTGGCGCGGCACGGCATGACGCTGGCCGATGTGGAGGGCTACGCTTCGGCGTCAGGGCCTGGGACGTTCACCGGCGTGCGTGTCGGATTGACGGCAGCCAAGGGCCTCGCCGATGCCGCGTCGCGCAAGGTGGTCGCGGTGTCGAACCTGAAGGCGCTGGCGTCCCTCGGCACGGGCGCCCTGCGAGCGCCCTTTCTGGATGCAAGGCGAGGAGAGATTTACGGCGCGGTGTACGATGCGGAGCTGAACCTCATTCGCGCGGAGGTCGTTACGAAATACGATACCTGGGTCGCGTCGCTGCCCGAGGGCGTGGAGATGATTTCCCAGCCTCGGCCGCTCGCCGGGGCGATCGGCAGGATCGCAGCTCGTGAGTTCGCTGCCGGACGTGGGCTGGATCCCGCCGCCATCGATGCGAATTATGTCAGGAGGTCGGATGCGGAACTGCTGTGGAAAGATGTTCCGTAGCGGCGCTTGAGCAGGCGTTGAGAAGCGCGGGCGCGATGCGGTCGAGCGGCAACACCTGATCCACCGCCCCGGCGCGAATTGCCTCGCGCGGCATGCCGAAGATCACGCAGGAGGCTTCGTCCTGCGCGATGTTGTGGCAGCCCATTTGCTGCATCCGCTTCATGCCCTGGGCCCCGTCGTTTCCCATGCCGGTGAGGATAACGCCTACGGCCCGGTCGCCCGCGGCTGCGGCGACCGAGGTGAATAACACGTCCACCGAGGGTCGCTGATAGCAGACAAGGGGACCATCCTTGATCTTGATGCGAAAGCCCTGTCCGGCCCGTTCGAGGAGCATGTGATATCCTCCCGGCGCGATGAGCGCAAGTCCGGGGAGCACGGCATCGCCGTCCGCGGCTTCGCGCACGTTTATATGGCACGTCTTGTTCAACCGCTCGGCGAAGGTCCGCGAAAACATCGGCGGAATGTGCTGCGTGATGAGGATGGGAGGAACCTCGGAGGGCATCTGTGCGAGCAGCCGGGCGATGGCTTCCGTGCCTCCCGTGGACGCGCCCACGGCGATCAGCCGGTCTCCATTGATGCGCGAGCCAGCCGGCTTTGGCAGAGCGGCTGGGGGCACGGCCGACCCCAGACCTTTTACTTTCGCCCGCGCAGCGGCGCGGATGCGCGAGGAGACGCTATCACGCAGCTCCCCCACCGAGTAGGGCCCGCTCGGCTTTGCCAGAACATCCAATGCACCGTGGCGCAGCCCTTCGAGTGCGATTTCGACCGAGGACTGCGCCAGAAAGCTGATCAAGATCACCGGCATCGGCTGCGTCTGCATCAGCTGTTTCAAGAATGTGACGCCGTCCATGCGCGGCATCTCGATGTCGAGCGTCAATACGTCGGGTTTTAGCCGCTGGATTTTATCGAGCGCGACAATGGGGTCGGGTGCGGTCCCCACGACACCGATGTCTGCCTCGGAGGCGAGCGTCTCTGACAAGATCTTTCGGACGATGGCCGAATCGTCCACCACCAGGACCCGGATTTTTCGGGCGTCGGCCATCGGTCAGCTCCTGGCAAACCCCGCATTCGCCTTTAATTGCTGATCCGCGCCGGCGGATCGCACCCAGAACGTGCCCGTCGCCAACTCCAGGCGCACGGTGCGCGATTCATGGCCGCCCAGATCCTCGCTGAAAGTCAATAGTCCGGCGTTCCGCAGCGCTTTCCGAACCGCCAGCTGATTCCACTTCCCGATGTTGAAGATGCCGTGGTTGTCCATGACGGCCGAGCCGCCCGCCAGCCACCCCCGCATCCGGGATCTGTCTGCGCCCAGGAGGCCGCAGCGGTTCAGCAGAGCCGGTACGCCGGTATCTGCGAATATGAACGGATTCTTCACGGCCTTCTCCGCATCGAGGCTCGACTCCGGCAGCGACGTGTGCAGCAAGCCTCCGACTGTGGACTCCGGATCGAATACGGCGACGCACACGCAGGAACCCAGCGCATACGTCACCAAGGCCGCATCGCGCTGGCTGGACGTCTGGCAGTCGGCGATGCCAACGACAATCTGAGTCATGACGCGTGCCTCATGGCAAGGCTCCTGGCCGGCGGTAAATCGCCGGCTGAACATACTCGAGGCCGTGGCGAAGACCCATCAAGCTCTCCGAATGGCCGATCATCAGATAGCCGCCAGGCTCCAGGAACCGCGAGAGGTTCCGCACCACTCGCTCCTGCGTCGGCTTGTCGAAGTAGATCATCAGGTTGCGGCAGAAAATAATGGGGAAGCAGCGGCTGGAGCCGCGCACCGGCTCGATTAGGTTGATGCGTTCGAACTCGATCATCCGCCGGATCTCCGGAATGAGCTGGAAAGTGCCGGGGCCGGCCGGAGTGAAATACTTCCGGATCATGGGCAAGGGAATCGCACCCAGCCGGTCCGCTCCGTAAGCGCTCTTCTTTGCGGTTGCAAGGGCCTTGGTCGAAATGTCGGTGGCCCGGATTCTCAGCGCGGGCTTGGGGGGCATTCCGAGATGTTCCAGCAGCGTGACGGCGATCGAATAGGGCTCCTCGCCGGTGGAGCAAGGAGCGCTCCAGATGTCGATTGCGGCGCGCTTCCGCAGCGTGGGCAGCACCTGGGCCGCCAGAAAATCGAAGTGCGCGGCTTCGCGCAGGAACGACGTGTGATTGGTGGAGAGCGCGTCGATCAGCGCGACGAGAGACTCGCCCGTGCGGTCCGCTACGACGAAATCGTAATAGTCCTCATAGCTGGGTATTTTCAACTCACGCAGCTTTTTCCCCAGACGCGCCGCCACCAGTTCGTGCTTGGACGACGTCAGGTTCAGGCCGAACTTGTCATAGGCGAGGCGGCGGAATTTTTCGAACTCCGATGCGCCGAGGGAGGTCGGCTGGCTCCTGTCGAGTCCCGCTGGAGCCTGTTTAGACATTGGCATTCTCCCGGAACACGCCGTTTACGTCGAGGATCAGGCCGACGCGGCCGTCGCCCAGAATCGCGCCGCCGGAGATGCCGGAGACCTGGCGGAAGGTGTCGCCAAGGCTCTTGATCACGACCTCCTGTTTGCCCAGCAGTTCGTCGACGAGGAGGCAGAACCGCCGCCCTTGCGCCTCGGCGACCACGAACAGCGCCTCGGCCGGATTCTGGCGCGCGTCCGGAATCGCGAAGCGGCGGTCCAAACGGACGATAGGCAACAGTTCGCCGCGGATCATCGCCATCTCGGCGCGGCCCTCGAGAGTAAACATCATGTCCACGGTGGGCCGCAGCATCTCACGCACGGAGCTGATCGGTAAGATGTATCGCTCTGCGCCGACGCCTACGATCAGGCCGTCGATGATGGCCAGCGTGAGAGGCAGGCGCAGCAGGAACGTCGCGCCTCGTCCATGCGCGGATTGAATGTCGATCCGCCCGCGCAGGCCCATGATTTGCCGCCGCACCACGTCCATGCCCACGCCGCGGCCGCTGACGTCGGTCACTTCCTCGGCGGTGGAAAATCCGGGCTCAAAAATCAGGAAGTAAATCTCCTGATCGCTGAGATTCTGGCCTTCGGGAGCCAGCCCGCGTTCGCGAGCCTTCTTGAGAATTTTCTCCCTGTTCAGTCCGCGCCCATCGTCGGTGATTTCGATCACGATATATCCCGCCTGATGCGACGCGGCAAGTCTCAACACGCCCTCGCAAGGTTTCCCGGCGGCGGCGCGCTCCTCCGGCCCTTCGATTCCGTGGTCGAGTGAGTTGCGCACCATATGCATCATCGGATCGGCAAGCTGTTCGATGATCGTCTTGTCAAGCTCGGTCTCCTCGCCTGCCAGCTCCAGCCGCACTTTCTTGCCGTTTTTTCGCGTCAGGTCGCGCACCAGCCGGTGCATCCTCCCGAATAGCTGGCTCACTGGCGTCATGCGCATGTTCATCGCCACGCGCTGTACGTCCGCCGTGATGCGGCCGAGCTGCTGCAAGTTGCGCTGCAGCGGTCCGCTCTCCATCGCGACGATAGCGGAATCGTGGGTAATCAGCGATTGCGCAATGACCAGTTCGCCCACCATGTCCATCATGTAGTCGAGCTTGCCGGCATCGACGCGCAGGGAAAACGATGTGTCCACGTCCTGCTTGCTGGTTTCGGCGTTGGCAGGCCTGGTTCTTGCCGTTTCCGGCTTTGCAACCTGCGGAACCGCTTGTTTCCTCTCCAGCGCCGCATGTACTTTTCTGACGAGCTCGTCGAAGGGAGGCGCTGCGCCCGTGGAGCCTTGCAATCCGGCCTGCACCCACGCGATGGCGCGCTTCAGGTAGTCGGCGCTTTCGAGCACCACGTCGATGATGGCCGGCGTGAGCAGCAACCGCTGGTTGCGCGCCAGGTCGAGCAGCGTCTCCACCTCGTGTGAAACAGCCCGAATATCTCCCAGAGCGAGGAATCCCGCCAATCCCTTGATGGTGTGGAACCCGCGAAACGCCGCATTCAAGGGATCGGCGCCGGTGGGATCCTGTTCCAAAATGAGAATCTGCGATTCGATGGTGGCCAGATGCTCGGAGGCTTCATGCACGAAATCGCCAACCAGCTCCGGATCCTGTGAGATGGCATTCGGCATGGACGTATTTTCCGGAGCCGATGCCAGCGCGTTCCGCAGCGTTTGGAGTCCCGCGGCCACGACTCTGTCGAACTCCTCCGCCGACCGGTTCGCCGCGCCCCCCGCGCGAGCCTTTAGCTCGGCCGCGGCCTCGGCGGCCGGCACTCGGCCGGCAGCATGTGCGCTTTGCTCAATGGCCGCAAGAGCCTCGAGCATCGACGGCGCAGCGGCACCGCCGACCACCAGGTTGACGCTGAGCTCGTCCAGTTGCCGGATGACTTCGTCCACGCCCGCCTGCATGATCATGCTCCGTTACTTCGCGGCCAAATCAAGGCGCGCCAACTCGCGAGCTGTCATCACCTGGTCGATATCGAGAAGGATTTTGACCTTGCCCTTCATTTTCGCCAGGCCCAAGACGTAAGGAACCTCCACTTCCTTGCCGAAACTGGGCGTGTCCTCCACGTCCGTGCCGGCCACTTGCAGTACTTCCGCCACGCCATCGACCACAATGCCCATCAGCATGATGCCGCGCGGACCGGCCACTTGCATCACGATGATGCACGTCCGGTGCGTGTACTCAATGGCCGGCATGGTGAACTTCAAACGCAGATCGACTACGGGAATAACTTTGCCGCGCAGGTTGATTACCCCCTTGACGTGGGGAGGCGTCTGCGGCACCTGGGTGATCTCCTGTACACCCATAATTTCGCGGACCTTCTGCACCTGGATGCCGAATTCCTCGCCGCCTAGGTGAAACACAAGGTACTTTCCAGCGCGCGGATCGGCCTTGGCGGCGGCCGCGTCGGCCGGAGTAGGAGTGGTGGTGGCCATGAAGTTCCTTCCTGGGTGTCTTAACGGCAGCAGAGGAAGGAACTTGAGGAGTTCGCGCCTACGCTATTTCTGGATCGTTGCCAGCGCCAGCAGCGGGAAATAGTCTTTATACAGTTCGTAACTGATATAAAACACGTTCGGGAAACCCGTCCCCGTGGTCAGATCCTCTTTCCAGCGGCCGTCGGACTGTTGCGTGTCGAGCAAATGCGAAACGCCTCTCGCCACAGCGCCCGATGCCTTATCACCGTATGCGGCCAGTCCGAGCAGCGCCCAGGCGGTTTGCGATGGCGTGCTGGGCATCTGCACGTACCGGTTCTGGCGATAACTCTCGCAGCTTTCGCCCCAGCCTCCGTCGGCGTTCTGGATCGAGCGCAGCCAGTCCGCAGCCTTACGTAGCGCTTCGTGCGATTTGTGCGGAGCGGCGGCGGCCAAGCCCCTCATGGCCAGAAACGTCCCATAAATATAGTTAACGCCCCAGCGTCCGTACCAGCTCCCGTCGCGCTCCTGGGCGTAAAACAGATATTGCACTCCGCGCTGGATCGCCGGGTGCTCCGAAGGAATCCCGCATTTGATCAGGGCGTCGAGCACGCGCCCGGTAATGTCCGGGCAGGTCGGATCGAGCATGGCGTTGTGATCGGCGAACGGCACCTTATTGAGGATCTGCCAGTTGTTGTCGTAGTCGAACGCGGCCCAGCCTCCGTCTGACGACTGCATGCCGAGCAGCCAGTTAATTGCCCGGCGCTCAACTCGCTCCTGACGCGCCGGATTGCTGGCCTTGGCGTGGCGCAGGGCCAGCAGCACCATGGCCGTGTCATCGATGTCGGGATAAAATTCGTTGGCGAATTCGAATGCCCAGCCGGAGGGAAGCAGATTCGGCCGCTTGATGCTCCAGTCGCCTTTGCGCCGGATTTCTTTTGACAGCAGCCAGTCCGCGGCTTTGGTGAGCGCCTCCTGTCCAGGTGCGTATTGCGTCTCGCCGAGCGCATAGGCGCAGATGGCCGTATCCCACACGGGAGAAACAGCCGGTTGAAACTGAAACCGGCTTTCATCCTCCATGATGAGGTTCTCGAAGTGACGGATGGCTTCGAGAAGATCCGGCTGATCGTCGGGATACCCGAGGGACTGCATCGCCATGATGGAGTACATCATCGACGGATAAATCGCGCCCAGGCCGTCGGTGTAGCGGGTACGCTCCAGCATCCAGCGTTCCGCTTCGCGCAGGGCGCGCGCGCGGACGTTCTTCAGGCCTCTTCTCTCCCACAACTTCACCGCGCGATCGACTTGGGAAAAGAACAGCGCGCCCGAATCGCGTTTCGGCAGCGAGAATTTCTTGTCGGGGTCGAGCAGTTCGTTGACGTTCATGCCGGCGGGGGTGGGCCGTTCTTCGCCGATGGCCTGCACGATGGACAGCGGCGCCAGGATCGACCTCGTCCAGGAAGACATTTCGTATAAGATGTCGCCCGGCGCGATCACGATCTCCGGCGGAACGCTCGGCACCCAGCGGCGTGGAAACATCCCGAACAGACTGAAGTTGATTTTTGTATAGCTATTGCAGGCCTGCAACCCGCCCAACGCTAGCGCTCGCTGGCGGGCTTTCGCCATTTGGGGCAAGTCAATGTCATGGCCGCACAGTTTCAGAGCGGTATATGCTCGCACGGTGGCATTTACTTCTGACGGACCCGGAGCATAAATGCTCCAGCCGCCGTCCGGCAGCTGGCGGGACAGAATCTGGCGGCAGGCTTTTTCCAGGCGGGGACGTGATGGGGGATTCCAGGGTTGCCCGGCCTCCGGCGGAGACATCCAGAGCTGCAATAAAACGAAGTCGGATTCGAGCGTGGAATCGGCGGTCAGCTCGCCGCACCAGAAGCCCTGAGGATCCTGTAAACCAATTAGCGCCGCCGCGGATGACTCGGCCGCGGCATCCACCCGTTCACTTTGGTGTTTCACCGCCTGAACCGCCGCGGCGATGGAACCTTTCATGGAACGGCGTGATCCCGGTTGAATGAACTCCATGCTTAGATTCTAGTACGGCGATTACCCGGCTTGACCTTGATCCCCAAGCACATATATACTCGACCACGGGCGGGAGCCGTCCAGATTGAGCCGAAATCTCTTTCTTTAGCGCGTAATAGAGTTGCAGTAAACATCGTGCGTCTTTGGCGAAACGAAAAATGCCCTCTGACGCACCATAGAGAGCGAGGATCATCATGGCCAGAGAGAGCGTACATGCCAAATTAGGGCGAGTCCGGCCGCCGCGCGTGCATGTGACCTACGAAGTGGAAGTGGGCGACGCGATTGAAATCAAGGAGTTGCCCTTTGTAATGGGAGTGCTCGGCGACTTCACCGGTCAGCCGACCGAGCCGCTGGCCCGCTTGAAGGATCGAAAATTCACCGAGGTCAACCCCGACAACTTCGACAGTGTGCTCGAAGGGATGAAGCCGCATCTTGCCTTCGCCGTCGAGAACAAACTGTCGGAAGACGCCGACGCCCCGCAGCTCAAGGTAGACCTTCACTTTAAGAAGTTGGAGGATTTCGAGCCGGAGAACGTGGCGCGGCAGGTGAAGCCGCTGTCCGAGCTGCTGGACCTGCGCACCAAACTGAGCAACCTGCGCGCTACACTCCAAGGCAATGACAAGCTGGAAGAAGCGTTGCTGGGCGCAGTCGGCGACCAGGATAAGCTGAACAAATTGAAGAAGGAACTGGAATCCTCGGGAGGCTCCAATGGCTGAGGCAAAGAAGACAGCGGCCCAGGCGACGGAACAGGTTTTGGAAAAAGGCCTTCTCGACCAGATTGTCGAAGAAGGCCGAATGGGCAAGGACGAAGTCGCCAAGGAGCGCGGCAGGGACCTGGTGAAGGAGTTCGTCTCCCAGGTGCTCGACGGCTCCATGACAATCAGCAAGGACGCCGAGACGATGATCAACCAGCGCATCGCGCAAATCGATCATCTGCTCTCCATCCAGCTGAATGAAATCCTGCATCATGAGACGTTCCAGAAGCTCGAAGCGAGCTGGCGCGGCCTGAAGTACCTGCTTGACAATAGCGAAACCAACGACAAGTTGAAGATCAAGGTCCTGAACGTCTCCAAGCGCGAATTGCTCAAGGATCTGCAGCGCGCCCCGGAGTTCGATCAGAGTGCTTTGTTCAAGAAGGTTTACGAGGAGGAATTCGGCGTGTTCGGTGGAGCGCCGTTTGCCTCCCTCATCGGGGATTACCAGTTCGGCAAGGGTCCAGAAGACATCGAGCTACTCGAAAGAATCTCCCAGACTGCGGCGGGCGCTCACGCGCCGTTCTTATCTGCCGCGAGCCCGGAATTCTTCAACCTGGACAGCTTCGCCAATCTGGATGCTCCGCGCGACCTCTCCAAGGTGTTCGACTCGACGGAGTACGCGAAGTGGAAATCCTTCCGCCAGAGCGAAGATTCCCGCTACGTCGGCCTCACCGCGCCGCGCATGATGCTTCGTCTGCCTTATGGCAAGAACACAAAGCAGATAGAGGCGTTCCAGTATGAAGAGGACGTTGACGGAACCGAGCACAACAAATATTTGTGGGGCAATTCCGCCTACGCCTTGGGCACCCGCCTTACGAACGCGTTCGCCATGTATGGATGGTGCGCGGCGATCCGCGGTGTGGAAGGCGGCGGCCTGGTGGAGGGTCTTCCTGTCCACAATTTCTATACCGACGACGGCGATTTGGCGATGAAGTGCCCGACGGAGGTACAAATCACCGATCGCCGCGAAAAGGAGTTGGCCGATCAGGGATTTATCCCGTTGGTGCACTCGAAAAACAACGATTTCGCGGCGTTTTTCAGCGTCCAGAGCTGTCAGAAGCCGAAAGTCTACGATAAAGACGCGGCCAACGCGAACGCGCGGCTGTCGACTCAGTTGCCCTACATTTTCGCCGTGTCGCGCTTCGCGCATTACTTGAAGGCCATGATGCGCGATAAGCTGGGCAGCTTTATGTCGCGCAGCGATTGCGAGCGCTTCCTCAACCAGTGGATTCAGAACTACGTTACACCGGATGACACGGCGTCGCAAAGCACCAAAGCGTCCCATCCGTTGCGCGAGGCGCGGATCGATGTCTCCGAGGTTCCGGGCAAGCCCGGTGTGTATCGCGCGACGGCATTCCTGCGTCCGCACTTCCAGTTGGACGAACTGAGCGTCGGCTTGCGGCTGGTGGCCGATCTTCCCGCGCCGGTACAGAAAAAGTGACGGCGTGATCCGATTTTACGGTTTTTAACGCGAATAGAGGCAAGGAGACAGCAACATGGCCGTAGCAGATTTTTTCTTGAAGTTGGACGGAATTGAAGGCGAAAGCCAGGATTCCAAGCACTCAAAGGAGGTGGAGATCCTCCAGTACCAATTCAAAGGCACCCAGCAGGGAACAACGGGAAGTGCCACGGGCGGCGGCGGAAAGGGCAGGGTCAAGCTGGAAGATCTGCTCGTTTGGAAGAAGATCGATAAGGCTAGCCCCAAACTGTTCCAGCACCACTGCAGCGGCGAGCCGATCAAGAAGATCGTCCTGACCGGACGCAAGGCTGGCAAGGACCAGCAGGATTACCTGAAGATCACCCTGACCGACTGCATCGTGTCTCAGTTTAACCATGGGGCCACGCCGGGCGGCGACGGAGGGAAGACCTTCGACGACTGGGAGCACCTGGAGCAGATCGGTTTCAACTTCGCCACCATCGACTATTCGTACAAAGAGCAGAAGGCGGATGGAACGCTGGGCGGCGAGATCAAGGGCGGCTGGCACGCCGTGCAGAACAAGCCTCTCTAAACTCCTTCATGAGTCCAAGAGAGCTGTTTCAGGCCGGAAAACTGAACGGAGCGATCGAGGCGCTGGGCGTAGAGGTGCGGGACAACCCCACCGACGCCCGACGCCGCACGTTTTTGTTCGAGTTGCTGTGCTTCAAGGGCGATTACGATCGCGCCGAGAAGCACCTGAACATCCTTGCGGACGCTTCGCCCGATTCGCGCGTAGGCGCCGTGCTCTATTTCTCCGCGCTGCACGCGGAGCGCGTCCGTCAGAATCTTTTTGAGAGGAAGGAATATCCGGTGCAGCCCGCGACCGGAAATCCGCGAGGCGGGACCATCAACGGGCAGCCGTTCCGGGAACTTGAGGATGCCGACCCGCGCGTCGGGCCGCGGCTGGAGTTGTTCGCCGCCGGCGCCTATTTGTGGATTCCCCTTGAGCACATTGAATCCATTGAGATCGAGGCCCCGAAGCGCTTGCGCGATCTTTTATGGGCGCCCGCACTGGTGCGAACCGGGCCGGCGTTCAAGGAAAAGGAGTTGGGCGAGGTTCTACTGCCGGTGCTCGCGCCGTTCTCCTGGAAACATCCCGACGACGACGTCAAGCTGGGGCGCGCCACCGAGTGGGCCGAGGCCGACGGTCTGAGCGTCCCTTCGGGGCAGCGCATGTTCTCTGTCGATGGGGAGGATATGCCTTTGTTGGAAATTCGAAAGATAGAGTTTACTCCGGAGCCTGCTCCCGCCGCGGGCGATTGAGCCATGCCCCTCCGCGCCGATCTGCTGAACCCCATCGCGGGCGACAATCCCAGCGGCGTTAATCTCCGCTACGATCCCATCTACGACCAGATCAAGGAGGCTCGCCGGCAGGACGACGCTGGTCCCCAGGGCGACTGGCAGCACGAACGCAAAGTCGCCGACTACCGCCAGGTGGTCGATCTGGCGAGCAAGGCCATCGCGGAACGCTCCAAGGATCTGCAGCTCGCGGTCTGGCTGACGGAAGCGGCGTTATATCGCGAAAAGTTCGCTGGCCTTCAGCAGGGTCTGGAGCTTGTGCGAGGCCTTCTTGTGGAATTCTGGGACACCCTGTATCCCGAGATCGAAGACGGCGATCTGGAGCCTCGCATTATGCTGCTCACCTGGGTGGGAGAGCGCCTTGTGGACGCCGTTCGCTTGACCCCGATCACCTCCGGGGGGCTGAGCTTCTTTCAGTATCAGGAATCGCGGCGGATACCCACGGAAGAGGAAGCAGGAGAGAACGAAACCAAGCGCGAGGCCCGCGCGGCCGCCGTCAGAGACGGTAAACCGACGCCGGAGGACTTCGATCGCGACTCCGCGTCCACTTCCACCGCGCAATATGAGGCATGGGTCGCGGCGATGGATGGGTGTCTGGCCGGGCTTTCCGCGCTCGATTCATTATGTGATGAGAAATTCGGCGCCGACGCGCCCGGCTTCCAGCCGCTGAGAACGGCGCTCGAGGAAGTTCGTCACACCACGAATCAGATTCTGCAGCGGCGTCCGGGACGCGCGGCGCCAGCTCAGGAGCAGGAAACGGAAGAAGAGCCGGCGGCGGAGACTTCTTACGATGAAGCGCCCGCGGCCGAAGAGGTCACGCGTTCGGCTCCCGCCCCCCGGAAGAAGGCAGGCATCAGCCTTGAGCCGGAGGATCTGGACGACGTCACGGCCCGGCTCAACGCCATCGCAAAATTCCTGCGCTCCCAGGACGCATCGAACCCGGCGCCGTATCTGATGCTGCGCGGCTACCGCTGGGGCGAGCTCCGGGGCTATGGCGAATCTCCCGATTCCAGTGTCCTGGTGCCACCGCCGACGGCGGTCCGTCAAACCATCAAGCGCCTGGCCAGCGAATCGGAATGGAGCGATCTCCTTGAAAATGGCGAAGCGGCCATGGCCCAGCCTTACGGGCGCGCCTGGCTCGATCTTCAACGCCATGTAGTGAATGCGGCCGAGCAGTGCGGCTATGTCAACGTCGCCGCCGCGATTCGCGCCGAGGTGCGGGCGCTGCTGGCCGACTTGCCTCGCCTCCCGCATTTGGAATTTTCGGATGAAACACCGGTCGCCAGCGCGGAAACGCACAACTGGCTGAAACAGCTCGCCGCGCCTGAGCCTCCCCAGCTTCCTCCGGCCGCTTTTGACGAACCGACGGCATCCTCCGGACCCTTGGAATCCGCACCACCCGATACGTTCACGCTGGCCTTGGCCGCCGCCCGCGAAGGCCGGGCCGGCGAGGCCATCCAGATGCTCGCCGCCGATATTCCGCGGCAGCATTCAGGCCGCGCACGGTTCCAGCGGAAAATGCAGCTGGCGCAGATATGCATGATGACAGGGCACGAAACGGTCGCCCAGCCGATTCTGGAGGAGCTGGCGCAGGCCATTGATCAGCACTCGCTGGATGAATGGGAGGCGCGCGAGATCGTGGCGCAGCCGTTGGCGATGCTCTACAAATGTCTGTCGAAACTCGATGGCGACGCGGCCGTGAAACAGAAGCTCTACGCGCGAATCTCCCGCCTGGATCCAATACAGGCCTTGGAGTGTGGACGCTGATATGGCCAAAAATGATGCCGACCAACCCGTCACACAGCCTCTCATCGACCGGCTGATGGATCGCGACAAGGATCGGGATCGTGACCGGTCCGTCCCTCCCACGGGAGCCAACGACCCCTATCGCTCCCGTTCGGCCAGCGTACGCGGGTTGAAGGCGGCGTTGCGCCGGGATCTGGAATGGCTCCTGAATACGCGCCGCGATCCGAATGCCGCGTCGGATACCATGCCGGAGCTTTCCCAGTCCCTTTTCAATTATGGCCTTCCGGATTTTTCCACCCTCACCGTCAACTCACCCAAGGATCGCCAGCAGCTTCTGGGAGAGATTGAACGGACCCTGGCTCTGTTCGAGCCTCGCTTGCGCTATGTGCGAGTAATTCTGCTGGAGGCCTCGGGCTCCGCGCGCGCCGTGCGGTTTCAAATCGAGGGCTCGCTGCAAATGGACCCCTCGCCGGAGCACGTCTCCTTCGACGCCGAACTGCAGGTCGCCAGCGGCGAATATCAAATTCGAGGCGAGCGTTAATGCGCGACGAGTTGCTGCTCTACTATGAGCGCGAACTCAATTATCTTCGCCAGCTTGGCGCGGAGTTCGGGCAGAAATACCCGAAGATCGCCTCGCGGCTGATCCTGGAGCCGGATAAGTGCGATGATCCCCACGTCGAGCGGCTATTGGAAGCGTTTGCCTTTCTGGCCGCGCGCGTTCATCTCAAGATCGACGACGAGTTCCCGGAGATCACGGAGGCTCTGCTCAGCATCCTCTACCCGCACTACATCCGTCCGCTTCCGTCGATGTCGATCGTCGAGATGCACCTTGACGCCGAGCAGGGAGGCGCAACCGCTCCGCAAAAAGTGCCACGCGGTGCGGTGCTCAACTCGCGCCCCGTGGCAGGCGTACCCTGCCAGTTCCGCACCTGCTTCGACACAACCGTGTGGCCTCTGCGCATCGCGGAAGGCGAATGGACGTCGCCGGACCGCCTCTCGCCCCCGGTGAAGTCGCTGGAGGCGGCCGCGGCGATCCGCATCGAATTTCGCGCTCCGCAGGACGTGCTGATTCCGGCGCTAAACATCGACACGCTGCGCATCCACATCGCCGGGGAAGCCAATGTCGGCCACACGCTGTACGAATTGCTCTCGGCGAACACGGTGCAGATCCTGCTGCGCGATCCGACGCCGAATTCAAAGTTCCGCCCCGTCACGCTGCGCGCCGACAATCTCCGCCCGGCCGGATTCGACGAGGAAGAATCCATGTTGCCGTATCCGCGGCGCAGCTTTCCCGGCTACCGATTGCTGCAGGAGTACTTCACATTTCCCGACAAGTTTTTCTTTTTCGATCTCTCCGGGTTGCGCGATGCCTTCGCTCAGGGCATTAAGAACCGCTTTGAGCTGGTCTTCCTGCTCTCCCAGTTCGAGCAGACCGAACGGCGCCAGATTCTCGAACTCGGCGTCTCTGCAAAGACGTTTCGCATCAACGCGACGCCTATCGTAAACCTCTTCGGCCAAACCGCCGAGCCGATTCTGCTCGATCAGCGCCGGTACGAATACCAGGTTGTGCCCGATGTCCGGCGCCCCATGGCCACCGAGATCTTTTCCATCGACGAAGTCGTCAGCATCGATCCTCAATCAAATGACGTGCAGCGCTTCGAGCCGTTCTATTCCTTCCGCCACGCGACGCAAAAGGACAAGAGGCAGACCTTCTGGCTGGCCCACCGGCGAAAATCCGCGCGCGCCAATGACGAAGGAACGGAGATGTCGATTTCGCTGGTTGACCTTTCCACGAGACCGGTGTATCCCGAGGTCGACACGTTGACGCTGCGCACCACGTGCACCAATCGGGACTTGCCGGCGCGCCTGTCCTTCGCGAACGAGGCCGGCGACTTTGAGCTCGAAGGCGGAGCGGCCGTGAAACGAATCGTCGCCCTCCGGAAGCCCACTGTTTCCGTGCGGCCGCCTTCAGGAAAAGCGGCGCTCTGGCGGCTGATTTCACATCTCTCGTTGAATTATCTCTCCCTGGTGAACGAAGGCCGCGAGGCGTTCCAGGAAATTCTCAAGCTATACAATTTCACCGGCTCGGCGTATTCGGAAAAGCAGATCGATGGTATCTCCGCCCTCAGTAGTTCACGGACCTTCGCGCGCCTGATCTCGGAGAACGGCATCACGTTTGCCCGTGGCACGCGAGTCGAGCTGGAACTCGACGAGGAGATGTTTACCGGCGGCGGCGTGTTCCTGTTCGCCAGCGTCATCGAGCGGTTTCTTGGCGAGTACGTTTCTCTTAACAGCTTCAGCCAGCTGTCGGTGCGCACGCGCCAGAGAAAGGAGGTCGTGAAGGAATGGCCACCCCGGGCGGGACAGACAATCTTGATGTAATCCGCCGTTATGCCCGCGTTGGCGAGATCCTGCGCGAGACTCCGCATCGGTTCCAGTTCTTTCAGGCCGTGCGCCTGATCGAAAGGCTGCTGCCGGACCGCGCTCCGGTGGGACGGTTCGTCAGCCCGGACAAGGAGGTGATGCGCTTCGCTGCCCACAGCTCCTTTCGATTTCCCGCCAGCCAGATTCAGAACATTCTCTGGGATGGCGACGTGCCCGTCCTGGTGGTGAACTTCATGGGACTCACCGGGCCCATGGGCGTTCTCCCGCTCTATTACACGGAATTGATTATCGATCGCCTGCGCAACCGTGACCGGGCCATGGCGGAGTTTTTTGATCTGTTCAACCATCGGATGATCTCGCTGTTCTACCAGGCATGGGAAAAATATCGGTTCACCATCGCCTATGAACGCGGGGAACGAGACAGGTTTTCGCACCACCTGATGGACCTCATCGGGATCGGCACATCCAACCTCGACAAGAGGCTGCGCGTCGAAGACGATTCCCTGCTGTTCTACTCTGGACTACTCTCCCTGCGGCCGCGGTCGGCCGCGGCGGTGCAGCGCATTCTGGAAGATTACTTCGACGTCCCGGTTGCGGTGGAGCAATTCACCGGCGCCTGGTTCCGCCTTTCGGCCAAGGATCTGTGCGTGTTCGACCGCGCGTCCACCGAATCCGAACAGCTCGGCGGCGGAGCCATTGTGGGCGACGAGATCTGGCATCAGCAGTCCGGCGTGCGGCTGCATATCGGGCCGATGCCGCTCGAAAAGTATCTGGATTTCCTGCCCACCGGCTCCGCGTATGAGCCGCTGCGCTCCCTGGCGGAGTTTGCCGGGCGTGGAGAACTCGATTTTGAAGTCCGTTTGATTCTGAAGCAAGACGAAGTACCGGCGTGCGAGCTTGGCAAACCGGGCGAGGACGCGGAAGCGCCCCGGCTCGGCTGGACCTCCTGGGCGAAGACCGAGCCAATGCGAGCCGACGCCGGTGATACAATCCTGACAATCTGAAGAGGAACTTCTTATGAGCGCAAACCTGAAGGGCCTGATTGGTAAACTGAACGACACCACGCGAGGGGCGCTGGAATCGGCCGCCGGCCTCTGCCTTGCCCGGACCCACTATGACATCGAAATCGAGCACGTGCTTCTGAAACTGCTCGACGCGAGCGCCAGCGACGCCGCGAAAATTCTCCATCGCTTTGAGGTGGATGGGTCGCGCCTGCAGAAGGAGCTCGAGCGCACGCTGGATACGTTCAAAACGGGCAACGCCCGGACGCCTGCGTTCAGTCCCTCGGTTCTAAAGCTGCTTTCAGAGGCATGGTCCACCGCGTCGCTCGATTACAGCGAGCACCAGATCCGTAGCGGCCACCTGATTCTCGCGCTGGTGTCCACGGACGAGCTGATGCGATTGGTGTCGAACAAGGGCAAGGAACTGCTTAAGATCGATGCCGCGGCGCTGAAGAAGGAGTTTGCCGAAATCGTCGCCGGCTCCCAGGAAGAAGCTGCCGCCGCGTCAGCCGCCACGCCTGGCGAACCCGGCGTTCCGAAGGTCGGCGGCGGTAAGACGCCGAATCTGGACCAGTTCACGGTGAATCTCACCGAAAATGCGAAGAAAGGCAAAATCGACCCGGTGCTCGGGCGCGACGCCGAAATCCGCCAGGTGATCGATATCCTGATGCGCCGCCGTCAGAACAACCCGATTCTGACGGGCGAAGCGGGCGTCGGAAAAACGGCCGTGGTGGAAGGATTCGCGCTGCGCATCGCCTCAGGCGACGTGCCTCCCTCGCTCAAGAACGTTCATCTCCACACCTTGGATCTTGCGCTGCTGCAGGCGGGCGCCGGCATCAAGGGCGAGTTTGAAAATCGCCTCAAGGGCCTGATTGAGGAGGTCAAGTCCTCGCCGGTGCCGATTATTCTCTTCATAGACGAAGCGCATACCATGATCGGCGCGGGAGGTCAGGCCGGCCAGAACGATGCCGCCAACCTGCTGAAGCCGGCTCTGGCGCGCGGAGAACTGCGCACTATCGCCGCGACGACGTGGAGCGAATATAAGAAGTTTTTTGAAAAAGACGCCGCCCTGGCTCGCCGGTTCCAGGTAGTCAAAGTGGAAGAGCCGGTAGAGCCGCAGTGCATGGTGATGTTGCGCGGAATCGTCGGCGCACTGGAAAAACATCACAACGTGCGCATTCTGGACGAAGGCGTCGCCGCTGCGGTGCGCCTGTCGCACCGCTATCTGGCGGGGCGCCAGTTGCCGGACAAAGCAGTGAGCGTCCTGGATACGGCCTGCGCCCGGCTGGCGCTCGGGCAAAACTCGATTCCCGCGGCCATTGAAGATGCCACTCGCGAGATCGACGACTTGACTGTACAGGCGCGCGTGCTGGAGCGCGAAGCGTCTGTCGGCGCGGATCACGCCGAGAGGCTGGAGGCCCTCGCCCAGAAAAAGACCGCCGCCGAGGAGCGCCTGAAAACGCTCAATGAGCGATTTGCGAAAGAACGCGACCTGGTTATGAAGATCCGCGATCTTCGCACGAAGCTGGAAGGTTCGAGCGCGGACGCCAAGCAGGCTGAGCGCGCGGAACTCGACAAACTGAACGCGGAACTGACGGAGCTGCAGGGCGAAACGCCTTTGATGCGGGTTTGCGTCGACAGCATCACCATCGGCGAGGTGATCTCCGCGTGGACGGGGATTCCCGCGGGCAAGATGCTGAAGGACGAAATCGCCACGGTACTGTCGCTTGAAAAAGTGCTGGAGGCGCGCGTCATCGGCCAGAACCACGCGCTAGCGCAGATCGCCGAGCGCATCCGTACGTCGCGCGCCAGCCTGGAGGACCCGAACAAACCTATCGGCGTCTTTATGCTGGTCGGGCCCAGCGGCGTCGGCAAGACGGAAACGGCGTTGACGCTTTCCGATCTCATGTACGGCGGCGAGCGCAACCTCATCACCATCAATATGAGCGAGTTTCAGGAAGCCCATACCGTATCGACGCTCAAGGGCTCGCCTCCGGGATACGTCGGCTATGGCGAGGGCGGCGTGCTCACCGAAGCCGTGCGGCGCCGGCCGTACAGCGTTGTTCTTCTTGATGAGGTCGAGAAGGCTCACCCTGACGTGCTGGAGCTTTTCTTTCAGGTGTTCGACAAGGGCATGATGGAGGACGGCGAGGGGCGCGAGATCGACTTCAAGAACACGATCATCATTCTTACCTCGAACGCCGGAACCGAGACGCTGATGAAACTGACGGCCGATCCGGAAACCGCGCCAAGCGCCGAGGGCCTGGTGAAGGCCCTGAAGCCCGAACTGGACAAGATCTTCAAGCCGGCGTTCCTGGGCCGTCTGGTGATCATTCCATACTTCCCGGTGCGCGACGAGGCGCTCAAGAAAATCATCACACTCAAGCTGGCCAAGATTCAGAAGCGCCTGATGGAAAATCATCGCGTGATGCTGGATTACGACGCCGCTCTGGTGGACGAGGTCGCCAAGCGCTGTACCGAAGTGGAGAGCGGCGCGCGTAACGTCGATAATATTCTGACCAATACACTGCTGCCGCAGATTTCACGGCGCCTCCTTTCGGGTATGGCCGAAGGCCAAAAGATTTTGAACATCCATGTCGGCGTGGGCGCTGATTCCAACTTCGTTTACTCTTAAACGAAATTCGATACGATGTGATGAAATGCTGGTGATATTGGAGGCCGTGTCCGGGCCGGTAGCCGGACGGAGAATCGAGATCCGTGCGGGGACGATCCTCCGCATTGGGCGCACGGCGAAATCCGATTATGCGCTGGGCGAAGACTCCTATCTCTCCGGCCAGCATTTCGCGATTGAGAACGACGGTTCGGAACCGCGCGTAAGGGACCTCGGCTCGAGCAATGGTACCTTCCTGAACGGCGAAAAGGTCGCTTCGGAAATGGTTCTTCGCGACGGCGATTCCGTGTCCGCCGGGGGCAGCACGTTTACGGTGCATATCGATCTGGAGGCGCAGCCGGCCGCGCCTGAACCTTCGCCCCGCGTGCCGACCCAGCCGACGGATTCATTTCCAGGAACCTCGAAGATTCGCCGCCAGGACCTCGGGCTCCCCTCGGAGAAAAGCGAGTGGCCGGGGTTCACGCGCGGACAATCTGTGCTCCTCGCCACGCTTTACCGGAGTGCGGAGACCGTGTTCGCCGTGCTCGATCCCCTGCGCGACGCCCGCATTCCGGCGTTTCTGGACGCTTCGGGTGAGCAGTTCGCCTCGCTCGACGACGGATTCCGCGTGGCGGCGTACGCGGTGCAGTTACCTCCGGGAGCCCGGCTCCTCGATGTGCTGGTTAAGGATGGTTGGAGCAGGGGATGGGGGTTTTATTGCACCTCTCCCGGCGGCCTTGCTGAGGTTTGCGGACACCTCAAGAATTTCGTCACGTTGTATACGCCCGGCGGGATTCCGATGACCTACCGGTTCTGGGACCCGCGCGTACTGCGAGCATGCGCGCCGGCGCTCCTGCCGCAGGAGGCGGTTGACTTTTTTGGGCCTTTGACGCGCCTCATCGTCGAAGGAGAAAAGCCGGAAATGGCGGTCGAGTATTCGCTGGGGCCGCGCGGAGCCAAGCAACAGAGTATTGTGCTGGTTTGATCAAGCTGGTTTGATCAGGTTGGTTTGATGAACCTGGTGTGACGAAGTCCTTGTAGATGCTACCTTAGGATTCGAATGAAACGACTGCAACCGGTCATCTGGATGAAGGGGACGCTGCTCAGCCCGCAGTATCTCCAAACGCAGGACCGATTTCTCGAAAATTCGCTGAAGTTTCAGCTTGACGCCCTGACGTTTGCGCCGTGGGGTTTTCGGCGCCTGCAGTGGAATCAGGAGGCGCTCGCGTCAGGCTACATTGCGCTCTCCGATGCGGCGGGAATCTTCCCGGACGGGCTGCTTTTCGACATTCCCGAGGCCGATCCCGCGCCCTCACCCAAGCCCTTGGCCGATTGTTTCGAGGCGGATCAGAAGACGCTCGACGTCTATCTTGCGATTCCACACCAGCGCGACCGCGGCCTGAACATTTCGCTGGCGCAATCGAAGGCCGATACGCGCTATCTGACCGAGGTCGCCATGACGCGAGACGAAAACTCCGGTTTGGCGGAGCGGCCGATTCAGGTGGCGCGGAAGAACTTCCGGTTCCTGGTCGAGGGCGAGTCCCAGCAACACTCCTCGGCGCTGCGGATCGGGCAAATTGAGCGCACGCCGGCCGGTCTGTATCAGCTCAACACGCGATTCGTTCCGCCGCTGCTCGATCTCGCGGCCAACGATTTTCTGGTTTCGATCCTCCGGCGGCTGGTGGAGATCCTGGCGGCGAAAAGCAGCCAGCTGGCCGGAACAAGGCGGCAGAAGAACCTGAGCCTGGCCGACTTCGGCGCGGCCGATATCGCGAATTTCTGGCTGCTGTATACGATCAACACGCACTTCCCTCTGTTGCAGCACTTGTTTGAGACGCGGCGCGGCCATCCGGAGACGCTTTATCAAACCATGCTGTCGCTGGCCGGAAGCCTGACGACGTTCTCCCCCACGATTCATCCGCGCGATCTTCCCAAATACGAGCACGATGCCTTGAGTTTCTGCTTCGAGGATCTGGACGAAAAAATCCGCATGCTGCTGGAGACCGTGGTGCCCAGCAATTTTGTCTCGCTGCCCTTGAAGCTGGTGCAGCCCTCGATTCACGCCACATCGCTTGCCGACGACAAGTATCTGCGCAACACCAAGATGTACTTGGCGGTGCGCGCCGAGATGAGCGAGGCGGAACTGATTTCCAAGACGCCCTATCTTCTTAAAGTGTGCTCGGCGAATCACATCGAGCACCTGGTCAGGCAGGCGTTGCCCGGCGTCGCTTTGACCCACACGCCGAGGCCGCCCAGCGCCATCCCTGTGAAGCTGAACTACCAATATTTCAGCCTCAGCCAGACAGGGGTGGCGTGGGAAGCCATCACGCGGTCAAGAAATCTCGCGGCCTTCGTGCCCGGCGATTTCCCCAGCCCACAGTTGGAACTGATTATCCTGCTGCCGGAGGCGCAAGCCTAAGCCTCACGAGTCTGACCGCTCCCGATGGTCGCGGCTCTCTTGCGTCGATGTTGCTCTACGCCTTCACCAAGAACATCGACAGCGCAATCACCAGGCCCAACAGGGCGCTGCCGATCGACGTGCCCCAAAAAACTCCACGCTTGGTAAGGATCGCCATCGAGGCGAAGACGATGCCCAGTTCCAGGAAAACCTCGCCGAAGTCCAGCCGTTGAGCCTGGGAGCCTTTCAGGTGGCTTTCCGCTTCCAGCGCCTTGGCTTCCTTGCTGATTTCCTCGGCATCGTCTCTGTACTTCTCGGCGGCCTTGTTGTACTTCTCCACCGGCTCCGTTCCCAGATCGTGAAAGCCTTTGAAGAGATCGGCGGCGACTTCGGATGTGTAGCGCCGGATCGACTTCGCCTGATAGTACGACCACTGGTCGGAGGCCTTCTGCTGCAATAGCAGTTCCTCTGTGGTGAGAAGATGCGCCATCACCCCGTCGATGGCGAGCATCGCCGCGATCACCGCCATGGTCACCGCGACCCTTTTATCGAAAGGTTCCTTGGCGTGTTCCGCGTTTTCGTGCAATTCTTCGTCGACAGACATGGACTTAAAGTAGCACGGTTATCAATTCCCGCTGGTGGTAAGGAAATATTTCACCATCATGTTGGACTTTTCCCACGCGGGCATGCTGGCCGGCGCTTTCAGGTAGGCGAAATACTGGCTGGTCACCTGCCCGAAATGGTCTTCGTGGCCGACGCGGACCGGCGCTGGAATAACGATATGTGTCTCGCCTGACTTCGACTCAAGGTGCACGCCAGGATAAGACGCCTGCATCGCCTGCAGCCACCGTTCCAGCGCGGACGAGACCTCCGCGGCCGATCCCGCGCGCGGAATCACATAGAGTTCGGGAACAAAATGCTGCGCCGCGCCCTGGCGCAGCTCGACCCTCGCCTTCGATCCTTGAAACGACGCTTCGTAGACATCCCCGGTGGGAGATTCCCAGTTCCATCGGACATCTATCGCGACGTGCGCTCCTCGCACCGTGTAGTGGAGTGCGTTGTTGCACTCGTAATTCAGCGAGCCGTCGTTCACATGCGAGGCCAGCGGGGAAGGGAATCGGGCTTCTCCCGTCACGCGCTCAAAATCCGCGCGAGAGAGGACCGTCGGCCAACGGCGGGAGTTGAGGATGCGAATGTCTTTCCGGTAGTCGATCATCGCGCTCGGAAATACTGTCCACTGCACCAGATCGACGACGTGCGTGCCGACGTCCGCCAAGCCGCCGCCTTGTTCGTTGATGTCGAAGAACCAGGCTGGGCGCCGCAGGGGCACGCCGGCGACGACTTTCATCAGATGATGCACGCTGCGCGCGGTAATGGCGGGCTCAGCCTCCGTTCCTTCGATCAGTTTGCCGAAAACCTGCGGGTCGTTGACGAGGCTCTTCTCAAGAATCGATGTGATTTCGTACCGCTCCGTCATGATGTCATAGGCCACCAGGTGTTTCTGCTCTGCCTGATTGAGCACCCGCTCCAGCCTCGGCAGATCGCGCGATGTGATGATCCACGGCTTGTCGGCAAGCACGTTCAGCCCCGCGCCGACGGACGCTTCGATCCGGTCGAGTTTCGGACGATTGCGCCCGGCAAGGACGACGACGTTGCCGGGGTGCTCCCGTAGCATCCGCTCGAAGAAATCGGGCCCGGCGTGCAGTTCGATGTTCCACGCCGTTGGGTGGTCCGCGCGCATGTTGAACGCCGCCACGCGGTTGAGATAGTCCAGCACCTCCGGCCCCATCGGCGCATAGACGGAAACGGTGGGGTCCACTCCGCCGTACATGTCCTTCTGTACCAGCGATGCGTGAAAATGCCCGGGGTCAAGGACGATCAGTTTGACGTTGTCGGCGGCAGAGGCGCTCATGGCTAAGGTCATCGCTAAAAGGATACCGGGGAGGGTGTTCACGCGGCGGTGCATGGCGATATTCTAGATCAATGCGTCCGCTCACCGTTATCACGCTTGCGATCCTTCTCGCCGCCTGCGATTCCAAGCCTGTGGCATCGGAGGCTCCGAAGGCCGCGCCGGCCGCAGCGCCGAAGCCCTCCGACGAATCGCGCCGGTTTCCGAAAGATGATCAGATTGGCAGTGTCGTGGTGGACAAGGAACTCCTCGGCAAGCCATTCATGCCCGGCGGAACGCTGGTGAAGTATCGAAAAGGAAAGGCCGGCTACGACATGTTCGCCGCGAAAATGGCCAACCCCGCCGAAGCCGCGCTGATTCTTCCCGATTGGCGAAAAGCGCTGACAGACCCGAAGCTGGTACCGTCCTTCGGCGCATACTACGGCCTGGACGCGGGGCGGCCGGTGTTCGTGTTTTCCAAAGGCCCTTGGATCGCCGGAATCGCTGGACTATCGCAAAAGGACGCCGACGCCGCCGCCCGCAAACTGGCCGCGGCGCTGGATTAGTCCGGCAACTGCCAGGGAATGTTCACAATGGTGGTCCGCTGGCAGCCCGCGAACGTCAGGAGCGACTTGAGGACTTCCGAACGGTTGTTGTGGAGCATCACGTAATACCAGCGGCTTTCGACGAGCTCGGGGATGAGCACCGAGACTGTGCGGTCGGGGTTGATCTTCTCGAGCTCCAGAACATAATTCAGAATCGGCCGGATGATGAATCGATACGGAGACGAAACAACGATGAGCTGCGGCACCGGCAAACCCGCGGCACGCGCCGGCTCTTCCACGAACTTGGGGAAGTCCCGCTTCAAATCGCCCGTTTCCGGTTCACCGCAATCGACGTGAACCATGCGGATTTCGCTCGACACCCGCCAGGCGAAGCGCAGCGCTTTTTCCGAAACGGCGTTCCAATTCTCAATCGGGAGAATCACGATCGGTTCGCCGAGCGCGGAGGTATCTACAGGGAGAGAGGACTGCGTGGCGAGCTCAACGCGGCGGTAGTGCCCTTCCACCGCCTTCATCACCACGATCATCGCCGGAATCAGCACCACCACGATCCAAGCGCCATCAATGAACTTCGCGATGAGCACCACCACGACGGTTACCGCGGTGGCTACCGCGCCGAGTCCGTTGATGAACATGCTGCGCGCCGCTCCCGGACCAGGGTTTCTACGCCAATGCACCACCATTCCGGCCTGCGACAGCGTGAACGCCAGAAATGCGCCGACGGCATACAGGGGTATCAGGCGGTCGGTGACGCCGCCGAAGATCGTCAGCAGAATTCCGGCGAGAATCGACAAGGCATAGACACCTTGGGCATACACCAATCGCCGCCCGCGCAGAGTAAGAGAGTGGGGAAGGAAACCGTTCTGGGCGATCGCGCGTGCTAGGCGCGGGAAATCGGCGAAAGCGGTGTTGGCCGAAAGAGAGAGAACCGTCAGGATCGACACGATGGAGACCCAATAAAACGCCCCTTTCCCGGTAACTGCGCCGAGCAGTTGCGAGAGCACGCTTTCGTAGCCGGGTCCTTCCGGATTCGTCGCCGCGACGCCATATACCGGAGCCAGATACGCGATTCCCATCAGCATAGCCATCAAAATCACGATGATGATGGTCAGCGTGCGCTGCGCGTACTTGGTGGTCGGCTCGTGAAACGCCATCACGCCGTTCGAGACGGCTTCAACGCCGGTCATCGCGGTGCAGCCGCTTGAGAAAGCGCGCAGCATTAGCCAGATGCCCATTACCTCTGTGGCGGGGCCGAGCTTCGGAGGCGCCACCACCGGCATTGGATGCCCTCCCGCCAGGAAGGACTTCGCCACGCCTACGGCAATCATGCCCAGCAGACACGCAATGAACAGATAGGTCGGGACCATGAAAATGCCGCCCGATTCCTGCATGCCTCGCAGATTCACGAACGCCAGTACGACCAGGATGCCCAGGCAGATCGCCAGCGTATGCTTCTGCAGCGATGGCACGGCGGAGATAAGTGCCCCCACGCCCGCCGAAATGCCCACCGCCGCCGTCAGCACGTAGTCGATCATCAGCGCAGCCGCTGCCAGAAGACCCGCATTGGTGCCGAGATTTTCGCTGGCCACCGTATAGGAGCCACCTCCCTGCGGATAAGCCTGCATCGTCTGGCGATAGGAAAAGTAAACGATGGTGAGAAGCACCAGGATCGCGCCGACAATCGGCAGCGTGTACGCGACGCCGGCCATGCCCAGCGGAATCAGCAGCGTCATCGCCGCCTCCGGTCCATAGGCCGCGGAACTCAGCGCGTCCAAGCCGAAAATCGGGATGCCCTTGAGCGGTCCGATTCGTTCCGCTTTTTCATCCTCGGTAGCGAGTGGTTTTCCCAACAGCAGATCAAGAGTATCCATCGTCCCTTTTTCAGAAACCTCTCACCGTTCTTCCCACCGCTTCGTGACCTGTTCGATCACTTGGTCCGGCTCGGTAGTATACAGCCAGAATATTTGAACCGCGTGAACACCGCGCACCTGCATTTTCAGCCCACCGCTAACGGGGCTGAATTTCAGGTGCTCGGTGCCGGCTTTGAGCGGCGTGATCACGCCCAGGGCGATTTTCGTCACGTGCTCGCAGTCGCGCGCGCCTTCGACGGCCGGAATCGCGCTCGGAATCACGGTGGAATGGCGGCCGTTGAACTTCGGCCCGCGCAGGAGTCCTTTGATATGCGTCACGGATGGAGAATCAGTTTCTGGACTCGCCAATTCAGGATTTCGGCCGTATACAGGACGTTTTCCGATGGGCAGGCCATCTCGTGTATCCAGCCGAATTGCTTCAGCTGCCGCCCCGATTTTCCCATCACGCCGAGCACCTTGCCGTCCAGCGTCAATTTATAGATGCGGCCGGGAAATCCATCGGCGGAATAGAGATATTGCGTAGCCCCCGGAGTGATGCAGATGGCCCACGGCGCTCCGCTCTGTGCGGCGGCCTGCTCGGGTGAAATAGGATTGCCCATCCATGGCATGGCAGTAGGCGGCACGGGCACGTCGATCTTGATCTCCCGCTCGAAAGTCCCATCGCCGTCGAAAACCTGGATGCGGCGATTGCCGCGATCGGCCACGTAGATGTTTCCCTTCGCGTCTGCGGTAATGCTGTGCGGCGTGTTAAACTCGCCCGGCTTCGTCCCGCGATCGCCCCACTGCTTTACCCAGTCGCCGTTTTTGTCGAACTTGGCCACGCGCGAGTTGATGTAGCCGTCACTGATGAAAATGTTGCCCGCCGCGTCCCAAGTCACGTCGGTCGGCTGACGGAACTGGCCGTTCACCGCCGGACGCGGAGGATTCACGCGAGTCCAAGGTGCGGCCTCGTCGGAGGCTTCTTTCTTGCGTCCGAACACCATTGTGACGTGGCCCCCCGGATTGAATCGGACGATCATATCCGAGCCTTTGTCGATCGCCCAAATATTGTCGTCAGTGTCGATTTTCACCGCGTGCGCGTAGGACCACGCGTAGAGATTCTTGCCGATCTCCCGCAGGAGTCGCCCGTCGGGCAGGAACTCGAGCAACTGCGAGGCAGTGGCTCCATAGGCCGGTCCGGTCGAGTTGCCTCGCGAGAAGACGAAGACGTGGCCCTTGGAATTGACGGCCACACCCGCCGCTTCGCCGAAATTCATGTCGGGAGGCAGCTTCAGGGGATTGGGGACGGATTCGAAAGGGATCTCCTGGGCGCAAGCGGAGAAGGCCAGGGTTGCGAAGAGTAAGGTTTTCACAAGGCCCTCAATTTATCACAGATGGGCGCTTCCAGAAGCTCTTGAGGAGCACAACCGCCATTAAATACACCACTACCGTCGCAATCGCTCCCGTGATCGCCCAGACAACGAGCGCGTGCATGGTCGCGGTCCACAGCGCGGTGATCGTGTGCCAGATGCTGGCCCGAATCATCCCGAAAATCTGCACCACCGTCAGCTTCGGCCCTTCGACGCGAAACAGCCAAGCCCCGGCGCGCAAGAACGGGATTAGGAGCGCGATCTGCAGGGGATAAACCACCCAGTTCACCGCCAGAATCGCCGCCAGATTCAGCCTCAGCCGTAGCGCGGCCAGGGTGCAAAGCACGGATGTCGATCCCAGCACCGGAACCGTGCCTAGCGAGACACCCAGGGCGACTGTCAGCGCGATTTTCTCCGGCGAGACGCCCTGCTTCAGCAGTTCCACGAAGGGCGAGACAAGTTTGCGGTGGATCCAGGTTTTCAATTAACTTCTATGATGCCGCAGCGCTAGTTTTGATCCACCTCAATCACCGCGGTCATGACGACGGGTTTCACCGCGGCCGCCGGCGGGAAGAGGCCCCAGAAAACCTCGCCGGCCAACTCGTCCAATTCGCCGTTCGACGAGACAATCTTCCCCGGCGTCCTGACAACGAACATCAGAGGCGTCAGGGCGCCGCCTTTGCCCGAAGAAGGCGGTCCGGATGCCGGGTCAGGCGTGGATGGCTTGCCTTGTGCAATCGAAATCTCGATCATTTTCTGAAGCACATCGCGGCGCTGAGCCAGGGTCATCTTGTCTCCAAACTGCTCCTCCAGGGCCTTCATCATCAGCCCGCCGACGCGCTGGCTCAGGCGGCGTCCGGCCAGGTCGGGATGAAGCAGGCCGATCGTGAGCAGAGGATCGCCCGGGCCGAAGAGCATCGGGACGGCCAGCTCTGCGACCTTGTCGGTTAGCGCGCGGGCGTTCTCATCGGTGGCGAGCGAGGGCGGCAGCGCAGCTTTCATTTTGGAGTAGTCTTCGGGTTTGAACTTAACGCCGTCCGGCTGGCCGCCCATCCAGCGCAGCGTTTCGCGGTATTCGTAGCGGCGCGGCGCAAGGCGCGTCACGGTGACTTCGTTCACGAGAATCGATTTGCCCTCGTCGCCCTTGATGGTGAGGTCGCCTTTCACCGGCGTCCCCGCCGGGAAGACCCGTTCGAAGCTGGTGATGACGTTGGAGTCCTTGGCCTCCTTGGTCGATTTCCAGCCAGCGCCCGGAAGCACGAATTGATCCTCAATGTTGCCGCCCATGTTCATCTGGTCCTTCTTTGGCTCCTGCCCGGTCAGGGCGACGGTGCGGGCGAAATTCCCCCCGCTCTTGATCTCCGTCGTGACGCGAGCGCGGGTGCATCCGGTGAGGACGGCGAGTGCGGCCAGGGCAGGTAGAAGGACTTTCATGGCACTCAGAATATCGGGATATTTTTGCGTTTCCATGAGAGCCCGCCCGATGTGGCGCACGCTGGGCATCAACAGTTCAGTGTCAGTCCTAGGTGAGGCGAAATGCTGGATTCGTTGGAAGTCCATGTCACTCGTTGCGGCCAAGAACAAACATAATGTTCTCGATGCGAGGATTGAGCACGGCCGCATCACCTTTGCGCCGCAATCGCCGGTGGATCAGGGCATTGCCGAGGGGCATCGCCTTCGAAACGCGCCAGCTGCCATGCACGAGGCGTTCAGGAAACAGGCTGAGTTCTTACTAACGGATCTTCGCCACCCCTCGTTGCAGGCTAAGAAATATGGCGCGATTCGTACAACCTGCTCGATATTACGCAGCACCCGTCCATGGAGAGATTAGAGCCCCAAATTGGCTGTGATATGGCGGAGAGGGGGGGATTCGAACCCCCGGTAGAGGTTTAGGCCCCTACGACGGTTTAGCAAACCGCTGCTTTCGACCACTCAGCCACCTCTCCGCGAGGTTGTGAGCACTTCTTGCAGCATGGTACCACAGAACACCTCCCGGGACGAAACGGTTCGTTCCGGCGCGCGGAAGGCCCCGTGAAACGTAAAATGCTCACCGGTGAGGGTGAGCACTTACGAACCCTGTATTGGCAGGGTGATGTACATGGGAGAATCAGATTCAACGGCATCGCAACCGTCAAAACCTGTGTGATTGGATATTAGGGCGTGCGGGAAATGATGTCAAGGGAAAAACTCCCCGCCGTTTTAGAACCCCCAAAAGCCTGATTCACAATAGTTTATCGTCCAGTCCTAAATTCGGCCGAGTGTGGAAAACGTGTGCGAAAGCCTTGGAAACCACCCCTGTTTCCAGTCTAAGGACCACAACTGCCTAGGCTTAACGAGACCGCTATTTGCCGTCGAGCCCGAGCGTGATCATCGCCTCCGGATCCACGTTTCGGCCCATCTTTCGCGCTAAAATTCTCACGCCGCCGAAGGCGATCCCCGCCACCAGGCACATGCCCAGGACCACTCCCGCCAGCACGAAAATATTCAGTAGCGTAAGGGCGAACCCCTTCACTTCATTTGTAGGAACTTTCTGACTCCACGTCAGGTTTGCCTCGTATTTCACCTGCGCCAGCAGCCGTTCCGCGGCGTCCAGGTCAGGAGGATCGATGGTGACGGCCACCAGCGGCCCTGCCCGCTTGGCCATCGCCCCGGGGATCTTCTGGAACTCGGCCAGCCGGTCCCGGGCCATGCTTGGGGTCGGATAGTAGAATATCGCGAGGCTCAGGGGACCCTTGGGGCTCGAAAACCTGCCCAACTGGCCCTCCGCCCCCAAGTGAAACGCCGCTACAGACGGGGAGATTCTCGGCTCAAAACGGTCGAGCGAGACCGGACCCAATATGTATCGCTCCGAGTTCGCGATCAGTCCGGCCAACGGCAGGTAACTCATCAGGGCAGGTAAAGCCGACTGCTCCAGCTTCGGCAACTGAGCGTAAACGGGCTGCAGGTCTTCCTGGGGAGGCACTGCGCCAGTGAGCTGGAAGACATAATTTCCGTAGGCATAAATCTTTCCATCCGAGGTATTTATGGCGAGTTTTGAAAGTTGTGCTGCAGGTGCGCCTGCGGGCCGGTGCGCCTGAAAAAACGCCATAGCTCCGGTGGAATCCTTAAAGCGCCAAGCCGTCGCCGTGAAATGCTTCTTTTCGGGCGACTTGTATTCCGCCTGTTCGGTGGCTTCCAGGCCGAATTCGGCCAGAAGGGCGCGGTCGGGCGCGGAGGCGGCCGCCGGCGCTCCCTTTTCGAACGTCCCGATCTTGTCGGGGAAGATCGCCGCCGGCGCCAAAGCCGGTAGCATCATCAGAATCGCAATTCTTATGCCTTGCAGCATTTCTTATACTTCTTCCCGCTCCCGCACGGGCAGGGATCGTTCGGTCCCACTTTCTTGGCGGCTATCTTCGGCTGCTTAGGAACCGAGGACTCGCCCCCAATGAATTGTAGCGCGGCCAGCTCCTTTTCTTTTTTCCGTTCGATGTTGCGAGTGAAATCGAGGACGGAGTTTTGAGCTGCCTTCTGGGCCGCTGCCTGGCGTTCATCGGTTGGAGATGCCGCCACGCCGACCGGCTCGCCTGCTTCCTCTTCGTCCGGCTCCTCGGACCAAACCTCGGGATAAGGAACGTTCGCCTCCGGCCCGCCGGTGTCTTCCACGCGCTGCAGGAAGAACAGGTACCGGATGGTTTCGTCCTCGATCCGGTCCATCATGTCCTGGAACAGGCTGAAGGATTCCTTCTTGTACTCGATCAGCGGGTCTTTCTGCCCGTAGCTGCGGAGGTTGATGCCTTCCTTCAGGTGATCCATCGACAGCAGGTGGTCCTTCCACTGGTTGTCGATGACGTTCAACATGATCATGCGCTCGGTTTCGCGCAACAGGTTCGCGCCGATCATCTGCTCCTTCTCGCTGTACTTCTTCAGGAGCTGATCGTTGATGGTTCCTTCCAGTTCGCGGCGGTCGAGACTCTTCAACTCGTCGACGCGGATTTTCACTCCAAACTGCGTGAGGATGTCGGTTTCCAGGCCGTTCCAATCCCATTGGCTGGAGTGACCCTTTTCCGGGCAGCGCAGGTCGATGATGGAACCAAGAATGCCGCCGACGATTTCCGTGATGCGCTCCTTCTGATCCGCGCCTTCCAGCAGCGAGCGCCTCATGCCATAAATAGCCTGGCGCTGCTTGTTCATCACGTCGTCGTATTCGAGGATATGTTTTCGGGCGGCGAAGTTTTGCGCCTCGACCGCTTCCTGAGCGGCCTTGATGCGCTTCGAGATCATTTTGCTTTCGATCGGCACATCCTCTTCCATGCCGAGCCGCAGCATCAGGTTCTGCATGCGCTGCCCGCCGAAGATGCGCATCAGGTCGTCTTGCAGAGAGAGATAAAAACGCGCGCTGCCGGGGTCGCCCTGACGTCCGGCGCGTCCGCGAAGCTGATTGTCGATACGCCGGGACTCGTGGCGTTCCGTGCCGACAATGTGCAGGCCGCCGAGCGCGACCACTTCGTCGTGCTCCTTGTCGATCTGCTCCCTCACTGTCGCAAGTACCGCGTCATACTCCGTCTTAGGTACCTGATCGGGGTCCTTATTTTCCTTGCGGAGGCGCGCGCGGGTGAGGAACTCGGCGTTGCCGCCGAGCAGAATATCGGTTCCGCGGCCGGCCATGTTGGTCGACACGGTGACCGCGCTCTTGCGTCCGGCCTGGGCGACGATCTCGGCTTCGCGCTCGTGATTCTTTGCGTTCAGTATTTCGTGCCTCACGCCCATGCGCTTCAGAATTCCGCCCAGCTTTTCCGATTTTTCGACCGAGACGGTGCCCACCAGCACCGGCTGCCCGGATTCGTGCCGCTCCTTGATTTCCTTTGCGGCGTTGCGGAATTTTTCTTCCTCGGTGCGGTAGACGATG
The DNA here is from genome assembly GCA_035542735.1 of Bryobacteraceae bacterium. Taxonomy (GTDB): domain Bacteria; phylum Acidobacteriota; class Terriglobia; order Bryobacterales; family Bryobacteraceae; genus Palsa-187. The sequence continues at coordinate 46,907 of DATKKV010000020.1, read as the reverse complement.
TCCTCGTACTCCTTGCGGAGCATCGGCTTGTTGGTGGGGATTTGCGTGACTTCCAGCTTATAGATCTTTTCGAATTCTGCCGCTTCCGTATCCGCTGTACCGGTCATGCCGGCCAGTTTCTTGTACATGCGGAAGTAGTTCTGGAAAGTGATGGTGGCCAGCGTCTGATTTTCGCGCTGGATCTTGACGCCTTCCTTGGCTTCGACGGCCTGGTGCAGACCATCGCTCCAGCGGCGGCCGGGCATCAGGCGGCCGGTGTGTTCGTCGACGATGATGACCTCATCATCTTTCACGACGTAATCTTTATCGCGCTGGAAAATCACGTGGGCCTTCAGCGCCGTCTGCACGTGGTGGTTCGTCTCCATGTTGATGGCGTCGAACATGTTGCTCAACCCCAGCAGTTTTTCGATCTTGAGCACACCCTCTTCGGTGAGTCCCACCGCGCGATGCTTTTCGTCGACCGTATAGTCGCCGGTGGTCCACTTCTGGCCGGGCTCCTTGCCTTCGATCACCTCGCCGCGGTTGAGCAAGGGAATGATGCGGTTGATCTTGTAATACTTGTCGGTCGATTCCTCACTGGGACCGGAGATGATCAGTGGCGTACGCGCTTCGTCGATCAGGATCGAGTCCACTTCGTCGACGATGGCGTAGAAGTGCTCTCGCTGCACGCAGTCGGAGATGCGGAACTTCATGTTGTCGCGCAGGTAGTCGAAGCCGAACTCGTTATTCGTGCCGTAGGTTATGTCGCAGTTGTAGGCGGCCTTGCGCTCAAGGTCGTCCAGGTCATGGACGATCACGCCGACCGTCAGGCCGAGGAACTTATAGATGCGGCCCATCCAATCCGAGTCACGATGGGCGAGGTAATCGTTCACCGTGATGACGTGGACGCCTTTTCCGGCAAGCGCGTTCAGATAAACCGGCAGCGTGGCGACCAGCGTTTTGCCTTCACCGGTCTTCATTTCGGCGATCTTGCCGCGATGCAGCACGGTGCCGCCAATGAGCTGAACATCGAAGTGCCGCATGTTCAGCACGCGTCGTCCCGTTTCACGGACGGCGGCAAAAGCTGGGATCAGGAGATCGTCGAGCGTCGCACCCTGCGCCAGCTGCTCCTTGAACGTGACCGTTTGCGCGGCCAGTTCAGCATCGGAAAGCTCCAGCATGCGCGGCTCCAGGTCATTGATGGCCGCGATTAACGGGCGCATCGCCTTCACTTCGCGCTCGTGTTTGGTGCCAAAAATCTTGGCGAGAACGTTATCCAGCATTTTTCAATCCTCCAGGTGTTATGGGTCTGCTAACGGACGGTTCGCTTAGATACAAACCGGGGCTAGCAGCGGAGGGATTCGCGTTGATGACGGCGCTCGATGGAATCGATGGCCACCTGGCTCGTCACCAGCCAGAGGGAACTGCGGTAAGAGGTATCGTTGAGCGCGGCCAGCGCCAGGGCGGCTTCGGGCGCGTGGACGAAGGGAAGCGCGGGCGACGCATGCTCGGAAACGGATAAGACAAACGGCGCCACCAGGCGCAGAAACCGGGGTGCGGCGTCGTGAGCCGGATAGGGCACAGGCGTCCGGGTCCCAGCCAGGAGGCTGGCGGCCAGCGCGGACAGACTGAAGAGAATTCGTGCGGTCAACGGAATACGCCCTATCCATCACTGTAGCATGGCAACCCGCCGGTCGGGCTGGAAGTTCAAAGTTCCGACCTGCAACCGGGCCTCAAGTTCCCGCGTAGTTTTGCCGATTACTTGGAAGTGAAAAGTACCAGAAACGCGCGCCTGCCTAAACGAGAACACTTAGTGGTGGTAGGGGATTTTTGATGCGCCGGTACTATTCCGGTTCGCGATGTTTTGTCCCTACAATTAAGGGCCAAGTGTCTACGAGGAGAAGGTAGTGGTTACGAAAAGGAAAGTCTCGGAGCGAAGGCGCATCACATCGAGCGGAGCGCAATGGATCGAACTCGCCTTCGTCATGCTGCCATTTTTCGCCTTGATCACGGCATTTTTTGACGTTTCGTTCGTGCTGTTCAGCTGGAGCACCGTTCAAAACGCGGTGCGCGAAGGCTGCCGGTATGCCATCACCTTCCAGACCGCGCCTCCGTCGGGCGCCACCTGGACCTGCAACGGCCATCAGGATAACTGTATTGAGAACGACGTGGCGTACAACTCCATGGGCCTGGTCACCGTGGCGGGCGGCTTGATTAATGTGAACTACTATGCGCAGGCGACTCCGAACACCCCCATTGCTTCGCCCAACGGAAACGTGCCCGGAAATATCGTCGGCGTCTCGATTTTGAGCTATCCGCTGAACTGGATGATCCCGCTGAGCGGCACGGGCGGCGGCGGCATGCTGAATTCCGGAGGCAGTCCCTACCGGCCCACGTCGCCTACTAACATCAACGTTTACGCATATGACATCCTCGGCGGTTATCCGGCCGGGGTCGGTTCGGTGAGCCGATGAGGAGGATGATTATGCCGTTTTCCTCCAGAAAGCGCTCGCGCCAGCGCGGTTACGAGATTCTCGAATTTGCTTTGATGGTTTGCCTGCTGGTTCCGACGTTCCTGTGGGTCTTCATCAACGGGATGAACCTGATCCGGTTAATCCAGTGCAACCAGATCTGCCGCGACATTGGCAACCTGTTCATGCAAGGCGTGGATTACTCCACTTACCAGGCACAGCAGGTGGCGGCGACACTCGCATCTGGCTATGGGCTCCAGATTGGATCGAGCTATACCGGGAGCAACCGGTCCAACGACACCAACGGAGGCAGCGGGTGGGTGATTCTCTCTGAGGTCATGTACGTCGGCTCGTCGGCATGCTCCGCTCTTCCCAGCGGGACGACGTGCACCAATAACGGGAAGTATGTGTACCTGATGCGCGTGGACTTTGGCAACAAGTCCGTCTTGATCAACGGAAATTCCTTGCAGAGCGCCATTGGAAATCCCAGTGCGGCGACATTCAACTCTCAAGGTTACGTGCAGAACTATCTCACGGATGCGAATGCGGTGGCGACGTACGCCGGCAACTTCATCACACTCGGCGACACACAGGTGGCCTACATCTGCGAGACGTTTTTCGCCTCGCCCACTCTAGGATTCTCCGCCTATCCGGCGGGAGGAATCACATCGCGGACATTTTTCTAGGAAGCAATTGTATTTAGGAGTAAGCCATGAAACATGCAATGAGAACAGCAACTCGAAACCCCAGGGAGAAGGGCGTCACTCTTATTATCGGAACGCTCTCACTGTTGTTCATCATTCCCATGATGGGTCTGGCCGTCGACGTCGGATTCTTGTATTCGATCAAGTCCAAGCTGCAGGCCTCCGTCGACGGTGCTTCGCTGGCGGCGGCGCGGGCGCTGAGCATTGGCTCCAGCTTGTCCTCCCAGACGACCTCTGCGCAAAACAACGCCGTCACGTGGTTCAACGCCAACTTCCCATCTGGGTATTTCGGCACCTATAACACTGTGATGGGAACCGGCAATGTACAAGTTTTCGCGGGCACGGGCAACCAAGCCCAGGTGCGCAACGTCACCGTTACCGCCACCACTACCGTGGATACGTTCTTCATGAGGTGGCTCGGATTCGGCTCGACCACGATCTCCGCCAGTGGCAACGCATCGCGAAGAACCGTCGTCGCGATGCTGGTGCTCGACCGGTCTGGCTCCATGTGCGCAGGCGGCTCGCAGCCCTGCAAGGGCACCGGCAACTCCCTGCCATGCAGCACGATGGTTTCCGCGGCGAAGATGTTCACCGGGCAGTTCGCGGAGGGGAGCGATTACATCGGGCTGGTCTCGTTCAGCGACAACGTTTATGTCCACTCCGCTCCGGTACAGAATTTTCAAACAGTCCTCGGGTATTCGAATGCGTCCGGAAGCGCCGCGGGACTGATCGACACCATCGGCTGTTACGGCGGCACGAGCACGGCGGAAGGGCTTTCGATGGCCTACCAGTTGCTCTATCAGACCAATCTTCCCGGCGCGCTGAACGTGCTGATGCTCGAAACGGATGGTTTGCCAAACACACTGGCCATGAACTTCTGGGATAACGCCAACACAGTCGCGGGACTCACGGCGACCAGTGGCTGCAAGGATACGGCGAGCAAGACGATGGCCGGTGGCGGGTTCAAGACTGCCGGCGTAGTGCCGAGCTGGACCACGGGCGTCAACATGAGCGCCAGCCCGTTCCTCACCTCGAACTCGTATTATTCGAACATTCCTGCGGGCATGATCGCCACCGTCTCTTCCGATGACCCCGGCGACGCGACGCTAGGATTCTGGGCAATGCTGAAGTACTGGACCACATCAGTTGGCACCACCGGCGATCCTTTCAACTCGTTCAACTACACCGGTGGGTCCGGCTGCGCTTCGGATGGCCAGGTAACCAAGCCGACCGACATCGGTTGGTTCCCCTCCACGGACATCTTTGGCAATCAGCTGAATCCGTCGGGCTACACGTACGAAACAGTGGCCACGGATGCAAAGGGGCATATCACCCAGAGCGGATCGAATCCCGGCAACTGGACGAACTATCACAAGGCCGTGCTGAACGCCACCGACAACGCCGCCTATAACTTCCGGTCGAACGCCACCATCCCGGCGATGATCTGCACCATCGGACTGGGAGGCAACAGTGCCGGAGGACCGCCCGACCCGGTTCTGCTGCAGCGCATGGCGAACGATCCCAACGGCGACGAGTTCAACACCACGGGTCCGGACAACGGCGGATACTATTGGCCGTGCGCGAACGCGTCGGAACACGACTCCTACGGGGCCACCTGCACGACGTACCCGTCGCCGCAGCCGCAGGGCACGTTCATTTACGCGCCAAACTCGACGTATCTGGCTGAGGCGTTCCTCCGCGTCTCATCGCAGGTGCTGCGCCTGTCGAAGTAATTCCGGCAGTATTCGCTTGGGAGTTGTTATGCTGAGAGCAGATTGTTTCCCAAGCTCATTACCATCGGCAGCTTTTATCTGCCCACGTACGGTGTTCTCGTCGCGTTGGGATTTCTGGCTGGCCTCTCGATTACCGTCAAACTGGCCCGAAAAAGCGGTCTGGATGCGGAAAAAGTAACGAATCTGGCGGTATACGTGGCCCTGGCCGGGCTGATCGGGGCGAAATTGCTGATGATCGCCTTCGACTGGCCGGATATTCAGATTTTCTCGCTCGCCACGCTGCAAGCCGCAGGCGTGTTTCAGGGTGGACTGATTCTGGCCCTGATCACGGCGGTTTTCTACATCCGGCACAGTAAGTTACCGGCGCTGCCCGTGTTCGATGCGTTCGCGCCGGGAATCGCCATTGGCCACGCGATCGGCCGTCTGGGGTGTTTCGCCGCCGGTTGCTGCTGGGGCAAGGAATGCCACCTTCCGTGGGCCGTCACGTTCAAGAATCCGGACGCCAACAGCTTGACCGGAGTGCCTCTGGGCGTGCCGCTCCATCCTGCGCAACTCTATGAATCGGCGACAGAAGCGCTGCTATTCGCCTTTCTATACTGGCGCTACGGGAAGCCGCACAATCCGGGACAGATCATTGGATTGTATCTGCTGTTGAGTTCCATCATCCGGTTTTTAATCGAGTTCGAGCGCTTCCATGAACAGGCGCTGCCGTTCGGCTTGCCCTTATCGATCACACAGTGGATCGCCATCGGCCTGGCGATTCTGGGCGCGATCCTGCTGGTTCCTAAAGCTCCCCCTCTGGTCAGCCGTTCTGTATAGAGATGGCTTCGAAACGACGGGGCTTCGTGTTGATCGCGATGTCCGTCACCATGCTCCTGCTGCTGGCGATGATGGGACTGGCGTTCGACGTCGGCCGCATCTATATCGCCCGCAATGAAGCGCAGGTGTTCTGCGACGCGGCGGCGATGGCAGCGGCCTCCAAACTGGACGGCACGCAGGCCGGGCTGGACCGCGCCCGCGAGGCGGCGCTGCGCCTCCCGATGCGATGGAATCTCGGCACGCGGGAGTTTCGGAACGTACGGGTAGAGTTCGATTCTAAGGATCCGGCCGGCGTGACCATGGTTCGGGTAACGGCTCCGGATAATAGCGTGGAAATCGCGCTTCTGCGCGCGGTGGGCGGGCCAAAATCGTTCACGGTTCCGGCGCATGCGGCTGCCGCGGCGCATCCGGTGAGGCTGGTCGAATGAGGCGGGAACGCGGCCATGCGATGCTCGAACTGGCTCTTTCCGCTGGGGTGATGGTCTCCTGCCTGGCGGGAACATTTCAGTTCGGCTATATTTTCTACGTCTACAACCAACTGGTGACCGCGGTGGGCAACGGAGGCCGCTACGCTGCGATGCGCACTTATCGCGCAGCCGGCGCTGCCGATCTCGAAAAAGCTCGAGCGGCTATCCGCAATATGGTAGTGTACGGCGACGCGAGCCCCACGGATCTGACCCCTGCGATCGCCAATCTGCGGCCGGAGAACGTCGAGGTCGAGTGGGTGAAGGATTCGAGCGGAGCGCCCTCGGCAGTCCACGTGGCGATCCGGAATTTCCCGGTGAACGCCATCTTCAAAAGGATTTCTCTTGACGGCCGCCCAGGCGTCGAGTTTCCGTTCGTAGGGCGCTACGCTCCATCGGAGAGCGAGCGATGAAACGCGAAAGAGGGCAAGGGCTCATCGAGGCGACTTTCGTGCTGCTTGCGTTTTTCGTGCTGCTGCTGGGCACGATCGATTGCGCCCAAGTGCTGTTCGCGCATCAGGCGCTGGTGGAGCGCGTTCGTTCCTCGGTTCGCTGGGGCGTCGTTCACGAATGGCAGGGGCCGGAGCGAATCGTCAATCTGATTCTCTACAACCAGATAGACGGGCCGCGTGCCGCCGCTCCGGGGTTTCTGGGCTTGAAGCCGGAAAACGTCCGCGTGAAGTATCGGGAAGCGACGTCCGATCGTCCGGACGACGAGACGCTGACCGTGGAGATCGTCAACTTCGAATGCCACTTCTTCACTCCGGTGATCGGAAAGACGCTGGTGAATCCGCGGCCGGTGAAAATCAGCGCGCCGGTGTCCTTTAAAACCCGGTAACACTGCTATCTTAAAGTAGTTGGCTACCGTAAAACCCTTCCAACCGTTCCGCTACCAAGCGAAGGCGGGCGACCCGGCGAACCTGCTCACGCAGCCCTACGACAAGATCAGCCCACAGATGCACGCTCGCTATCTGGCGGCGAGCCCGTACAATCTGGTCCGCATCATCCTAGGTGAAAAGCGCGAGTTCGACAACGAGTCGGAGAATGTCTACACCCGAGCAGCGAAGTATCTCGATGATTGGATCAAAGACGGCATTCTGGCGCAGGATCCCTTGCCCGGCTTCTACGGGTACTCTCAGGAATTCCTGGTGCCCGATTCGGGCGAGAAACTCACGCGCAACGGGTTCATCGGGCTCGGGAAGCTTGAGGATTATTCGGCGAACATCGTCTACCGGCACGAGCAGACGCTGACCGGTCCCAAGAAGGACCGCCGCGAGCTGCTGAACAACACACGCGCGCACTTTGGCCAGATTTTCATGCTGTATCCCGATCCGGCGCGCGTCGTCGATGCGATTCTGACCGACGCGGAAACGGGCGCACCGATCCTGGACGTGCTCGACGAATATCAGGCCCGGCATCGCGTCTGGGCGATCACCGACGCGGCCATGGTTCAGGAAATCGAGTCTCTAATGAGCGATAAGAAGCTGCTGATCGCCGACGGGCATCACCGCTATGAAACGGCGCTCGCTTATTCGAAGGATCACGCCGGCGATCCGGCGGCGCAGTACGTCATGATGACGTTCGTCAACATGCACGCGCCGGGATTGAAGATCCTGGCCACGCATCGCGTTCTGCGCGGCATTGACCCGAGCGGTTTCCACGAGCGCGCGAAGGCGCACTGGAAGGCGACGCCTCTCCATTCGGTCGGCGAACTGAAACGAGCCCTTGCGAAGCCCGATAAGGCACTCGTGCGGATCGGGATCGTCACGGTGGCGGGACAGCATCTGCTCGAAAGACCACGCGCGGATGGCGAACTCGATGTGCCGGTGCTCCACAAGGACATCCTGGGCGGGCTGCTCGGCATCAGCGAGGAGGACGTGAAGGCGGAAAAGCACATCCAATACGTGCGCGGAGTCGATGCTGCGGTGGCTGAAGTGCGGCAGGGCGACGCCGAGGTCGCGTTCATCCTGGAAGCAACGCCAATCGAGGACATGGCGCGCATCGCTTTCGCCGGCGGCGTGATGCCGCAGAAGTCAACGGATTTCTATCCCAAGCTGCTGAGCGGGGTGACGATTTACAAGTTGGGCTAACCCTTGTTCTCAGGTTAGTCGCCATTGGCAAACTACTACATAGGTCTAAATTCAGCAAGTCATCCAATATGGTATATTTAAGACGCAATTGGTATGCTTCCGCCCCTCCAGCTTGATGCCAGTTCGGCGACGCCGCTTTACCGGCAACTCCATGAGCAGATTCGGTCTGCGATACTAGGCGGCGGTATGGCTAGAGGCGAGAGGATTCCACCTACACGGGAATTGGCTCAGTCCATTGGGTTGAACCGGGCAACCATTACGGCGGCATTCGACGTATTGGAGGCCGAAGGGCTGATCCGCCGGGAGGTCGGGCGGGGGAGCTTCGTCACGGGCACGCAAGAGGCTCCCGAGGCGATCCGTTTTTCGGCGTCGAGGCCGTCGGAGATGATGTTTCCGATGGAGGAGTTTCGCGCTACCTGCCGCGAGGTGATCGATTCGGCGGAGGCCGCGCACATCCTGCAGCTCGGGCCTGCCGGCGGCTACGGACCTCTGCGTAGGTATCTGCTGAATGAGGCGCGCAAGCGCGGGACGGCGGGCCCGGACGACGACATTTTGGTCACCAGCGGCTGCCAGCAGGCTTTCGACCTGATCCAGCGCGTTCTAGCCGCGCGCGGCGAAACGGTGCTGATCGAAGATCCGGTGTATCCAGGGCTGCGAAACGTGTTCTTGCGCGGAGGCGCGCGCGTGATCGGCATGCCGGTGGGCCATGAGGGCGTGGAATTGGACGCGCTGGGCGCTCTGCTGGACCGCGAGAAGCCCAGGCTGATCGTCCTTACGCCAAATTTTCAAAATCCAACGGGGACGACGTTGCCGATGGAGGCTCGACGAACGATCCAGGATATGGCGAAGCACGCTGGAACGATCGTCGTCGAAAACGACTTATATAGCGAACTTCGGTATCGCGGCGCGGAGATTCCGGCGATGAAGAGTCTCGATTCGCCGGGCGAGACGCTTCTGCTAGGAAGCTTCTCCAAGATTGCGTTCCCAGGCCTGCGTGTGGGTTGGGCCATCGGTCCAAAGCATTTGATCGCGCGCCTGACCGAGGCCAAGGAGGCTAGCGATCTGCACTCGGATCAACTTTCGCAGGCGGTGCTTCTGCGCTTTGCCGAATCGGGGCGATTAGCCGGGCATCTCCAAAAAATGCTGGCGGCGGGAGCGTTGCGGTTGCAGGCGACGCTGAGTGCGTGCGAGCGGGAACTGCCTCCGGGATCGACGTTCACGCGGCCCGAGGGCGGTATGAATGTCTGGGTGGAACTGCCGCGTCCCTTGGACAGCTCCGAGCTGGCCGAGCGCGTGGCGCGAGAGAACGTAAGCTTCCTGCCCGGAAAATATTTTGCGGTGACGAGGCCGCAGACCCAAGGGTTGCGATTGAGTTTCGCGGGGCTGACGCCGGAAAACATCGCGCACGGAATGGCTGTGCTAGGTTTGGTTTTCCGCGCGGCGCAGCAGCGCGCGTTCATCAGGCAGACCGGTGAGCCGGAGCCGGCGTTAGTTTAATTTGAGTAAACGAAGGAGCAATGGCAATGTACCTATCTGAAGAGTTTCGGTTGAAGGTCGGGTTGGCGGAGATGCTTAAGGGAGGCGTCATTATGGACGTCACCAACGCGGAGCAGGCAAAGATCGCCGAGAACGCAGGCGCGTCCGCGGTGATGGCCCTGGAGCGCGTGCCGTCGGATATCCGCAAAGAGGGCGGCGTGGCTCGCATGGCGTCCATCAAGATCATCCGCGAGATTATGGCTACGGTTTCGATTCCGGTGATGGCGAAGGCGCGGATCGGGCATTTCACTGAGGCTCGGGTACTGGAAGCGCTGGGCGTCGATTACGTCGACGAGAGTGAAGTGCTGACGCCTGCCGACGAAGAGCATCACATCGACAAGAAGACGTTCAAAGTGCCGTTCGTCTGCGGCGCGCGCAACCTGGGGGAAGCTCTACGCCGCATCGCTGAAGGCGCGGCCATGATCCGCACCAAGGGCGAGGCCGGTTCGGGCAACATCGTCGAGGCGGTGCGGCACATCCGGACCATCGTGAAGGAGATGAAGCAGCTCACGGTGCTCGGCAAAGAGGAACTGGTTCACGAGGCGAAGAACCTGGGCGCGCCGCTCGAACTGGTGGAATGGGTGGCGGCCAACGGCAAGCTGCCGGTGCCGAATTTTTCGGCGGGCGGGATCGCCACGCCGGCCGACGCTGCGCTGGTGATGCAGTTGGGCGCGGAGGCGGTGTTCGTCGGCAGCGGCATCTTCAAGTCGGAGGATCCAGAGGCTCGCGCGAAGGCGGTAGTGAAGGCGGCGACCTATTACAGGGACCCAGGGAAGCTGCTCGAAGCCTGCGAGGACCTGGGCGAGCCGATGCGCGGCCTGGATGTATCGAAGCTGCCGGAGTCGGAACTGCTGCAGACCCGAGGCTGGTAGGCCCGGCCAAAGCGTAGAAACAGAGCCGCAACCATCGGGAGCGGTTGTCCCCCATCATGAAAACTGTCGGCATACTCGCCCTTCAGGGCGACTTCGAGGCTCATGCAAAGGCCATCGAAGAAGCGGGCGGCCACGCCGTGGAGGTGCGCACGCGCGAGGAGATGGACGCCTGCGATGGGCTGATTCTGCCCGGCGGCGAAAGCTCGACGATGTTGAAGCTGCTGGAGTATGAGAATCTCACGGAGCCGCTGCGCGCCTTCGGGGCGAAAAAGCCCATTTACGGCACCTGTGCGGGCGCGATTCTTCTCGCCAAGGAGGTGACGCATCCGGCGCAGTTCAGCTTCGGCCTGATGGATATCGCGGTGGAGCGTAATGGCTACGGCCGGCAGATCGACAGCCGCATCGTAAAGCTCCCGATGAAAGACGGCGGTGAATTTGAAGCTGTATTCATTCGCGCGCCGATCATTCGCAGCGTGGGTCCAGGCGTTCGGGTCGTGGCGGAATATAATGGCGATCCGGTGTGGGTGGAACAGGGGCTCCACATGGCCACGACGTTCCATCCGGAATTGACCCGTGACGGGCGCGCGCATCGCCGGTTTCTCGAACGGCTCGGATGATGCTTATTTCCCGGCGGGGATGCTCTTCACGCCCGCCGGAAGCTTCAACTCGAACTCTTTCTGCGGCAACTGAGGATTGATCTTGAGATTCGAGTACAGCAGCAGATCGTAATCCTTACCTTCCTTGCCGGAAAGGACTTTTTCCTGAATGGGGTTGCCTTTGTCTTCGGGGATCCAGAGCCGGATCTCGTTGAAGAAATTCTTATCCTCGGCGGACTTGGGTTTCAGGTCGATGCGGGTGGTCTTGACCCCGGCGACGGTCTCGCTGCCTCCGAAGGAGATACGGAATCTCTTTTCCAACTCGGCGCGCGGAGTCCCGAAACCGACCATGATCAGCACTTCGGCCGGTTTTGTGAACTTGCGCGTGTCGTAGATATCGACACTGTTTGCCTTGGGGTGGTAGACCTGCAGCTTGCTGTCGCCGATGTAGATCTGGCGCGGATCGCGGCCGGTGAATTCCGCCAGCAGAATCAAGCCCCCCTTCGGCTTCTTCGCCATTTTGAACTTCCCCTCCTCAGTATTGGTTTCGCTGAACAGGTCCGAATAATCGGTGTGATGGACGTCGGAGGTGAGGCTCCGGAATGTCCGCGCGGCCTCGTCCATGCGATTGAGGACCGCTTCGAGCGAATCGGCTTTGAGGATGAATACGGAGAGAGCGAGGAAGAGAGAAACGCGCTTCACGGTTTTGTGTAGGCCATGTAGCCTTCCAGTTCCTGCTCGTCGTTATAGATGGGATCGACGTTGACGATGACGGTGTGCGTCTTGTACTTGGCGTTGACGGCGACGGAGGCCTTTTGCGCCAGATCGCTCTCTGGTACGCCGGCCAGCACTTGCGGATCTATCCAGAATCCGTTGCGTAGGATGGCCACGTTAGCAGCCTTCGGCTGGTCGTGAAAAATGGTCTTGGGCGTGACGAAGATGAAGGCCAGGATCAGGCCGACCATGACGTCGTACTGCCAGCTTCCTCGGGCGAAGTCCCAAAAGACGAATCGCTTGATTGCTCCCATCACGTTTTATTTTAACAGAGGCCCGATTTGTTGATAAGCTCTTGGGATGTCCAGATACTTGACCGTGTCGTTGAGTCTGCTTCTGTTGTCGTCCTGCGCGCGAAAAGAGGGCGGAATTGCCGCCGGGCCCAATTTCGAAAAGGACCTGCAAACGGCACTCATCCAGGCCAAGCCGGGCGCGGTGATTGAACTGCCCGAAGGCGTTTTTAATATGACCGGGACGCTCTCGCTGACGGTGGCCAACGTCACGATTCGAGGCAAGGGGATTGGCAAAACGGTACTCTCCTACAAGAACCAAAAGACCGGCGCGGCCGGCATTCAGGCCACTGCCGATCATTTCACGCTGGAAGGGCTAACGGTGCAGGACACCAAGGGCGACGGCGTGAAAATCAACGACGCCGATGGCGTGACCATCCGCAACGTGCGTGCGGAATGGACCGGAGGGCCGAATGAAACCAACGGCTCGTACGGCATCTATCCCGTAAAGTGCAAGAACGTGCTAATCGAGGACTCGGCGTCATCCGGAGCGGCCGACGCGGGAATCTATGTCGGCCAGTCGAAGAACATCATCGTGAGGCGGAGCAAGGCCGAATACAACGTGGCCGGAATTGAGATTGAGAATTCGGAATCGGCGGACGTCTACGAGAACATCGCGACGAACAATGCTGGAGGGCTGCTGGTATTCAGCCTGCCGGACCTGCCGGTGAAGGGCAGCCGCAACACTCGCGTGTTCAATAATCAGGTCTATTCGAATAACACGCCGAACTTTGCGCCGAAGGGGAACATTGTCGCCAAAGTGCCAACGGGAACCGGCGTCATCGTGATGGCGACCCATCAGGCCGAAGTCTTCGGCAACGACATCCACGACAACAACACGGTGAACGTATCGATCATCAGCTATCTTTCGACAGGCAACCCGATGAACGACGCGTCGTACGACCCGTATGTCTCGGAAGTGTCCCTGCATGACAACAAGATCGGCGCGGGCGGCGTGAATCCCGCGGGGGTTGCGGCGGAATTGATCGCGCCGAAGTTCGGCAAGCCTCTGCCAGGGATCATGTGGGATGGCATCGCCAAAGGCGATCCACAGATCTGCATTCACAACAACGGCGACGCGAAGTTCCTGAACTACGACGCCGGGGGCGAGTTCAAGAAAATGAGCACGGATCTGAAGAACCACGGCTGCTCGCTGCCCGCCCTCGCGCCGATTGAGCTTGCGGGAGGGACGCGCTGACGTGCGGCGGGCGGTCTTATCGCTGGCATTTGTGGGGCTGGCAGGCTGCAGCGGGAATGTTCGCGCACGGCTGGAGGAGCCGTTTCCAAAGAAGCTCTCGGCCTGGAAGCTGTTCACGGGCGCGGCGGCGGAACTGCACCCGAACTTCGGCGTCGTGCCGTACGATCTCAACACGACGTTGTTCACCGATTACGCAACGAAGCGCCGCCACGTGTGGATGCCTCCGGGAACGGCGGCGACGTATAAAGGGGATGACACGTTCGAGTTTCCCAAGGGAACGATTCTGGTCAAGACATTCTCCTATCCCGAAGGGGCTCGTGAACGGCTCATCGAGACGCGGCTGCTGGTGAATGCCAAGGACGGCTGGGTCGCGCTGCCCTATGTCTGGAACGCGGCGCAAACCGACGCAACGCTCGATGTGAACGCGGATCCTGTCGACGTCCAGTGGAATGGCGAGGTGATTCACTACGCCATCCCAAACTCCAATCAGTGCCGCGAATGCCATGACCAGAGCAGGACGACCGGGCCGATCGGACCAAAGGCGCGCCATCTGAACCGCGATTTCGATTATCCCGAAGGACGTTTCAATCAGCTGGCATACTGGACGAAGATCGGCTATCTGCGCGACGCTGCCGATCCGTCGCGAATCGCGAAGCAGGCGGTGTGGAACGAACCGGCGACTGGAACACTCGACGAGCGGGCGCGTGCGTACCTTGAGGTGAACTGCGCGCACTGCCATAGCCCGAACGGTTCGGCCAGTAACACGGGATTGTACTTGACCGATCTGCAGGCGGATGCCATGCGCTTGGGCTTTTGCAAGACGCCGGTCTCGGCAGGTAAAGCGTCAGCGGGGCTGTTATTCGACGCCGTGCGAGGCCATCCGGAACTGTCGATTTTGGCGCATCGGATGGAATCCAACGAGCCGAAGGTGATGATGCCGGAGATCGGCCGGACCCTGGTGCATCGCGAGGGCGCGGAACTGATCCGCCAGTGGCTGGCGTCGATGGAAGGCGGCTGTGAAGCATCCCGGCCGGCGATGTAATCTACGAGCGGGACAACAATCTGGCGGCCTCCTCGGCCATCGCTTCGGCGCGCGCGCTGAGCCCTTCGCCATAGCCGAAGTCTTCCGCCGGGATGCGGCAGATTTCGGCTATGCCCGAAAATCCGTAGAGGCATCGCGCGAGAGCCACTACCGCGGCAGGCGTGGAGTGGTGCGTCAACGGCTCGGAACCCGCCTCGGTGATGGCCTCCAGTAACACCCCGCATCCTTCGCCCGCGTCGGCGTCCACGAACACCACCCTATCGAATCCGGTGAATTCCGCAGCGACCTCCGGAGTCAGTTGTATCAGTTCCAAGCTGCGCCAGTTGTCGTCGGCGGGAATCCTGTGGAGCGCCACCGCAGCCACGCCGTCGTCACGCCGCAGAGGATTGCCGATACCGATCCGCAAACCGCGCACGATCAGCCTCGCTTGCGGCGATCGAGCAACTCGCCATCCGGACCGATCAAGGTTACGTCGAGCGGCATCCTGCCCGCCGCGTGTGTCGAGCAGCTCAGGCAAGGATCGAACGTGCGAATCACTGCCTCGATCCGGTTCAGCGCACCTTCGGTGATTTTTCCGCCCGTAATATAGTGCCGCGCGGCCTGCTCCACGCCCTTGTTCATGGCGAGATTGTTGTTGCCGGTGGCGATGATGAGGTTCGCCCAGGTGATCAAGCCGTTGCGGTCGACCTTATAGTGGTGCATCAAGGTTCCGCGAGGCGCTTCGGAAATGCCAATTCCCTCCTCGGCGTTGGGCTGCGCGGAGGCGCGGACGTGATCGCTCAGAATATCGGGATGCTCCAGTAGCTCCGTCATCTTCTCACAGCAATACAGCATCTCGATGAGCCGCGCGTGATGATAGTGGAACGAGCTGAGCAGCGGGCTGCCGGCGAACTGCCGCAACGAGCCCAGTTCGTGGTCGGCGCGAGGTGTGCCGCAGTTGGTGGCGACGTTCAATCGCGCCAGCGGGCCGACGCGGAACATGCCTTCGGGATACCCAAGCGGCTTGTAGTAGACGGACTTGAGATACGAATCGTCCTCGGCCACTTCGCCGAAATAGTGCTCGAAGTCGGAGGGCCCGATCTTGGCAGCCACCAGTTCTCCATCGGCGTTGACCACGCGGAGCGGCCCGTCGTAGAACTCGAGCCGCCCGGCACCGTCGGTCAGACCGGCGAACAGAGAAGGGAAGTTCGCGAACGTCGCGGTTTCTTCCGGGAAATTGCGGAACATGGAGCGAAACCGCTCGATGGTGCGCTCGAGGGCGGCGAAGGCATCCGGCAGCAGCGCCAGCACCTGGTCGCGTTTCTCCTCGGTCAACGGCGCGCTGACTCCTCCCGGGACGGCCCAAGCCGGATGAATTCGCTTGCCGGCCAGGATCTCGATGATCCGCTGTCCGATCTGCCGCAGGCGGATGCCGTCGCGCGCCACATCCGGGGTGGTGGCGGCGACGCCCACCAGATTGCGCGTTTCCGGCGGCGCGTCCATGCCGAGCAGCAGGTCCGGCGACGAGAGATGAAACACGCTGAGCGCGTGCGATTGCAGAATTTGCGCCATGTTCAGGATGCGGCGCAGACGCTCTCCGTTCGCCGGAACGGCTACCGCCAGGATCGCGTCACAGGCCTTGCTGGAGGCGATCAGATGGCTCACAGGGCAGATACCGCAAATGCGCGCCATCAGCGATGGCATTTCGTAGTATGGGCGCCCTTCGCAGAGCTTTTCGAACCCGCGGAACTGCGTGACGTGAAAACGCGCGGCTTCAACGGCGCCGTCTGCCCGCAGCTTCAACGTAATCTTCGCATGACCTTCGATGCGGGTCACCGGATCGATAATGACAGTGCGTGGTTCCATGAATCAGGCTCCAAACCTCAGGCCGCCGGCCAAATGAGGCGAGCGCCCCGACAACAGATCGTCAAGGATGCGATAAATCAGATCAGCAGGCGGCGGACAACCAGGAACGAAGACGTCCACCGGGACAACCTCGTGCACCGGGCGTGCCCGATCGAGCAGCTTCGGAATCACAGCGCTCGGCACGGCGTGGGGAATCGTCACGTTCTCGACATAGGCCCGGTCGATCACGCTCTTGACGCTGAACGGATTTCGCATGGCGGGCACGTTCGACGTCACCGCGCAATCGCCGAGGGATACCAAAGTCACAGTGTGCGCGCGAACTTTACGGATTTTTGCCAGGTCGTCTTCGCTCGACACGGCTCCTTCCACCAGGGTCACGTCGACCTTCTCCGGAAAATCCTTGCGGTCGACCAGAGGGCTATAGATAAGGTCCGCCCTGCCCAGAATGTCGAGCAACCGCTCGTCCAGATCCAGGAAGGACATATGGCAGCCGGAACAGCCGTCCAGCCAGACGGTGGCAACCGTGGGTTTGGATTCGCTCATGACTCGTTCTCGCCTCTCATCATCGTCAAATAGGGTAGAAATTGCCGCCGTTTGGTCATTTCCGCCACGGAGCGGCCTTTCTCGCTCAGGGCTCCGGTCGGGCAAAGCTGCACGCATTTGCCGCAACTCGTGCAGGTTTCCGACAAGCCCCAGGGCTGGGCCAGATCCGTGATCACGCGGCAGGCTGCGCCGCGGCCTTCCAGGTCCCAGGTATGCGCGCCCTCGATCTCGTCGCAAACGCGGATGCAGCGCGTGCACAGGATGCAGCGGTTGTGATCGGCGACGAAGCGCGCGTGGCTCGCGTCGACTGTCAGTTTCGGATAGATGTACGGGAAGCGGATGTGGTCCACTCCCAGTTCCTGCGCCAGGGATTGGAGTTCGCAGTGTCCGTTGGATACGCAGACGCTGCAAGTGTGATTACGTTCGGCGAAGAGCAGTTCGAGAATCGTCCGCCGGTAGTTTTGCAGGCGCGGCGACGTGGAAGTCACTCTCATGCCTTCGGAAACCCGCGTGGAACAGGCTGCCAGCAGCTTCGGCGATCCCTCCACCTCCACCAGACACATGCGGCACCCGCTGTAGGTGGTCAGGCCAGGCACATAGCACAGGCTCGGGATGCGCAGATGTTGCTCGCGCGCGACTTCAAGAATGGTCTGATTCTCTTCCGCGCCGACGTAGTGGCCGTCGATCTGCAGTGTGACAATGCGGCCGCTCATTTCACCCCTCCTTGCGGAAGCATGGCCGCTTCATATTCCTGCCGGAAGTACCGCAATGTGCTTAACAGCGGGTTGGGCGCGGACTGGCCCAGCCCACATAAGGAGGTGTGCTTGACCATGTCGCATAGCTCCTCGAGCAGGGCCAAATCCGCCGCTTGCGCCTTGCGCGCGCTGAACCGGCTCAGCAGGTTATACATTTGCACGGTGCCCGCGCGGCAGGGAGTGCATTTGCCGCAGGACTCCGTCATGCAGAAATCCATGAAGTAGCGCGCCACTTCCACCATGGAGGTCTTGTTGTCAATCACCACCATGCCGCCCGATCCCATGATCGAGCCGAGCGTCGCCAGCGTCTCGTACTCCACCGGCGTATCGAGGAACTGCTCAGGAATGCAGCCGCCTGATGGACCGCCGGTTTGCACGGCCTTGAACTTGTGCCCGCCGGGGATGCCCCCGCCAATATCGAACACGATGTCGCGCAGCTTGATGCCCATCGGCACCTCGATCAGGCCCGCATTCTCAATCGCCCCAGCCAGCGCAAACACCTTGGTGCCCTTGCTCTGTTGCGTTCCGATAGAAGCGAACCAGTCTCCTCCATTGCGGATGATCGAAGGGATGTTAGCGAAGGTTTCGACGTTGTTGATCAGGGTCGGGCGTCCCCAAACGCCGGATTCTGCCGGATACGGAGGCCTTGGCCGAGGCGTGCCGCGCTTGCCTTCAATCGAGGCAATGAGCGCGGTTTCCTCGCCGCAGACGAATGCTCCAGCGCCCAATCGCAACGAAAGGCGGAGGCCAAACTCGGTTCCGCAGATGCCATTGCCGAGCAATCCGTTGCGCTCAGCGTGACGGAGGGCTGTTTTCAGACGGCTCTCGGCCAAGGGATACTCGGAACGGATGTAAATGTAGCCTTCAGTCGCACCCACCGCGTACGCCGCGATCGCCATCCCTTCTAAAACACGGTGCGGATCGCTTTCCAGCACCGCGCGGTCCATGAATGCGCCCGGATCGCCTTCGTCGGCGTTGCAGACCACCACCTTCGGGGTCCTCGTCGACTTCGCCACCGTGCTCCATTTCAGGCCGGTCGGATAGCCGGCCCCGCCGCGTCCTCTGAGGCCGCTGCGCGTGACTTGGGAGATCACCTGCGAAGGCGTCATCTGCGTCAGCGCCGTGGCCAACGCCAGATACCCATCGGCGGCAATATAATCCTCCAAAGCTTCCGGATCGATCTTGCCCGAGTTTTCGAGGACGATCCTCTGCTGCCGCGAAAAGAACGGTGCGTGCGGGTCCAGCCGGATCCGATCCACCCCCGGTCCATCAAGATTGGCGACGATATCGGATGCGTCCTCGGCTCGCACCTTCTGATACAACAGTCCGGCCGGATGGACGCTCACCAGCGGAGCCGCGCCGCAAAGCCCGAGACATCCGACTTTCTTCACCGCGCAGGTATCCGGCCCGTAGCCTTGCGCGGAGGCGGCACGCATCAGCGCTGCTTTCAACTCGTCGCTATGCGACTGGCAGCCGGCCGCGCCGCAAACATTAATGCACGCTTCGCGGGTGGCCTCGCGCTCCTTGTGCTCGGCGCTCAGCGCCTTCAGTTCTCGCATCATCATGGCTTTGACATGACCCCCTCGAGCATCCCGTTTAACGTTTCCGGCGTTAACGGATCGCTCATCTCGCCATCAATCACCGCCATGGGCGCCAGCCCGCAGGTGCCGAAGCAGCGCGCCGTCAGGATGGTCAATTCCCCATTCGCGGTCGTTTCGCCGTCGCCCACGCCGAAGTTTTCCCGCACCCCTTCCAGCAACCGGTCTGCGCCCTTGAACTGGCACGCCGATCCGTTGCAGATCACGCAGGTGTGTTTTCCCCGGGGCTTCAGCGTAAAGTGCTGGTAAAACGTCGCCGTCCCGTACACTTGACTCAGCGGCAGCCGAAGGCTGGTGGCAACAAATTCAAGTCCTGGTTTGTCCAGTCGTCCAAACGCCTCCTGCAATGTATGCAGCGCCTCGATGAGCGCGCTGCGCTGGTTCCCTAACTTCCGCATGGTGGCTGCAACCGTTTCCCAGCGTTTGTCGTCGGAAGGCGCTTGTATGTTTTCTAAATAACGAAGCAAGATATCCCCTTTACGTAGCCGGGCTAAGCCTTGGCACTTCTACGGTACAATAAGCAACCGGGCTGCCGATCGGTGGCCTTTGCAGCCACCCGTATCATCCAGTAAAGATGGGACTTAGCTGCCATCGCAAGTGCCAAGACAGGTATTGGAATGCCAGGTTGCGCCATATCACCCATGCCTGGGCCTGAGTTCCGCTCGCCAAAGTGAAAGTGAACGTCATCGGAGCTTTCTTTCGTCACCTGGCAGTGATATCGTGGTGAGCTAAATGAAACTTACGGCGATCTTTCCTCTTCTTACCCTGGCCGCGATGGCGGTCGCTGGGGACGTTCCCTCCGCGCAGGTGCAAATCGCCGGTGCAGTGCTCGCGGTGCCGGCGGAACTGCGCGACGGCGCGGCGGTGCTCGGCTGGGACGCGAAGGGCGGGCGCGTCTGGCTTCGGGAAGGCAAGAATGAGATGGTGTGCCTGGCGACCGACCCATCGAAAACTGCATTCAACGTCGCCTGCTACCACAAGGATCTGGAGCCGTTCATGGCGCGCGGCCGCGAACTGGTGGCGCAGGGCGTCACCGGAGCCAAGCGCACCGACATTCGATTCAAGGAAATCGAAGAGGGTAAGCTCGCGATGCCAAAGGCGCCTCGAACGCTGTATGTTCTCACCGGCACAAGCTATGACGCGGCGTCCGGCAAGGTGCAGGATCCGTACCTGCGCTGGGTGATCTATGTCCCGTACGCGACGCCCGAGTCCACGGGATTGTCCACCAAATCCAGCGAGGGCGCGCCGTGGCTGATGGCGCCCGGCACGGCGGGCGCGCACATCATGATCAACCCGCCCAAGAAACAGTAGAATCTCGCTTCCGGGAGAATCGAAATATGAAATGGCTTGCGTCAATGTTCCTCGCCTCCGCGCTGTTCGCGCAGGACGCGTCTCTATTTGAAAAGCTTGAATTCCGCAGCATCGGACCCGCCTCGATGGGCGGACGCGTGACTGATGTCGAGGGCATCCCCGGCAATCCCGGACTGGTGTACGTCGCGACGGCGTCCGGTGGGTTGTGGAAGACCGTGAACGCAGGCACCACGTGGACGCCGATCTTCGACCATGCCTCCACCATTTCCATCGGCAACATCGCCGTGGACCCGCATAATTCCGACGTGGTCTGGCTCGGCTCCGGCGAGGCGAACGCCCGCAACAGCGTGAGCTTCGGGGACGGCGTCTATAAGACGCTCGACGGCGGCAAGACATGGCGAAATTTGGGTCTGCGCGACACGCATCATATTTCTCGCGTCGTGCTGAATCCGCTGAACACGCAGGTCGCGTACGTATGCGCGCTTGGCCACAACACCGGCCCCAACGACGAGCGCGGTGTCTTCATGACGGTCGACGGCGGCGAGTCCTGGAAGAAAGTCCTGTACATCGACGCTGACCACGGCTGCGCGGACATGGACATCGATCAGCAGAACCCGAACATCCTCTACGCGACCATGTGGAAGTTCCTTCGCCGTCCATGGATGTTCGCCTCAGGCAGCGAAAAGACGGGCGTGTTCCGCTCGCTCGACGGTGGACGCACGTGGACGCAGCTGACGGCAGGGTTGCCCAAGAATTTCGGACGCATCGGCGTGCGCGTGGCCGCTAGCAATTCGAACGTGGTCTATGTGGTGGGCGAATCGAACGAAGGGACGCTGTTCCGCTCCGACGATCGCGGCGATCATTTCCGCATGATGTCGAAGGACCCGGCGGTGGTCGGGCGAGGACTCTACTACAGCCACGTAACGGTCGATCCCACTGACGAAAATCGCGTCTATTCGATCGGCATGCAACTCATGACCACGATCGACGCAGGACACACCTGGCGGCGTATCGCCAACGGGATTCACGGCGATTATCACACCGTCTGGGTGGATCCGAAGGATCCGAATCGCGTATGGATCGGCGAGGATGGCGGCATGGCCGTGTCCTACGATCGCGCAGCGACGTGGGAAGCGGTGCTGAACGTCCCTGTCGGCCAGTATTATCAGGTGTACGCCGACAATCGCTGGCCGTTTTATTACCTGGCGGGCGGTTTTCAGGACAACGGGTCGTGGAGCGGTCCCAGCCGCACGTTGACGGGAGGCATCGGCAACTCGGATTGGAGCAACGTCAGCGGCGGCGACGGCTTCCACGTGATCAACAGCCTGGACGATCCGGAGATTTTCCTGTCTGAAAGCCAGGGCGGCGGTATTGTCCGCACCGACCTTAGGACGCATGAGCAGCAGGACGTCAGCCCGCAGCCGCGGCGCAACGACGGCGGCCCGATCAACGAACTGAAGTACCGCTTTAATTGGAATGCGCCGATTGTTGGCTCGCCTCACGAGAAGAACACTGTGTATTTCGGCAGTAACGTGGTGTTCAAATCCACCGATTTTGGAAAGACGTGGAGCGTCATTAGCCCCGATCTGACCACCAACGATCCCGAAAAGCAGAAGAGCGTCGGCACGGTGTGGACCGAAAACACGACGGCCGAGTATCACTGCACGATCATCCGCATCGCCGAATCACCGGTGCAGGCTGGAGTGATCTGGGCTGGAACCGACGACGGCAATCTGCAGATCACCCGTGACGGCGGAAAGAATTGGACGAATCTCACCGGCAATGCGCCGGGCGTTCCCAAGTTTGCTGAGATCGCTTGGATCGAGCCGTCGCGCACGGCGGCTGGAACCGCTTACGTCGCGTTTGAGCATCACTGGTTCGACGATTTTCATCCTTATCTTTACAAGACCACGGATTTCGGCAAGACCTTCACCAGGATCAGCGGCAACTTGCCGGAGAGCGATTACATCTGGGTGGTGAAGGAAGATCCTAAGAATCCTCAGCTGCTTTACGTCGGCAGCGAACTGGGCTTGCACGTATCGTTTACCGGTGGGAATCAGTGGGTGCGAATGCATCTGAAGAATTTGCCCCCGGTCGCCGTGCGCGATATCATCATTCATCCGCGTGAAAACGATCTGATTCTGGCCACGCATGGCCGCAGCCTTTGGATTCTCGACGACGCGTCGCCTCTGCAACAAATGAGTGAGCAGGTGGTGTCGCAGAGCGCGTATTTGTTTGGCATGCGTCCTGCGCTGCGCTTCGACGGAGGAGGCCGAGGGGGCGGCGGCGTCGGACAATCCGGCAACAAGCCGTTCACCGGTCCTAATCCAGCCTATGGCGCGCCGATCACCTATTATCTGAAGGCTCGCGGCCCGGCGAAGATCGAAGTCCTCGACGGCGGCGGCAAAGTGATCCGCGACCTGGGTCCGATTCCGCAGGATGCGGGTCTGAATCGCGTCACTTGGGATCTGCGCTATCAGGGTCCGCACACGCGTCGCGCGGCGGGCGCTGACGACGATGGCGGAGGGTTCCGTTTCCCGGCGGTCGGTCCGCTGGTTCTTCCTGGAAAATATACTGTTCGACTGACGGCGAGCGGGCAGACGCTGACGCGGGAGCTCGAAGTTCGGCTCGACCCGACCATGGGAGTGAAGGAGTCCGAACTGCGCGCGCAGTTGGACGTCACGACGAAGCTGCGCGATATGACCTCGTCAGTCAACGACGCATTGCGCTCCATCGATGTGTGGAAGGCGGAGATTGACCAGGCCGAAAAGAGCGTCCGCGCGCTTGATCCCCAGGCGCCGAAGGTGCTGATCGGCTTGCTCGACGAGCGCAAGCAGCAGGTCAGCTCCATGGAGCTGAAGCTCGCACGGCCCTCCGATATCCCCGGCTACAGCATGGCACCGAGGCTGGTGGATCGCCTCGGGCAACTGCTCAACGGCATCGGCGCGGTGCTGCAAGCGCCGACGCAGTATCAGCTCGAATACTACAACGAGCTGAAGGCGGAGTTTTTGAAAGACATGTCCGACGTGAACGCGTTTGCTGAAAAGCAGATTCCGGAGATCAACGATCTGCTGAAGAGGAGCAACGCGGGCTCGCTGATGTCGGGCAAGCCGATTGAGATTCCCAGCTCGATTCGCTGACCGGAGGCCGCTTTGCCCAACCCTATCTATGACGTGTGCGTGATCGGGTCGGGAGCCGCGGGAGGCATCGTGACCAAGGAACTGTGCGAAGGCGGCGCGAAGGTCATTCTGCTGGAAGCGGGAGCGGAGGTGAAGCCGGGTCGCTTTCGCTCGCACTGCTGGCCGTACGAAATGCCGTTCCGCGGGTTTCGCGACGAAAAGCAGGAGCTGTTTTATCCGCCCGATCTGAAGGATTCCATTCGCTACGAGCAATCCGATAACGTGGGCGTGGATCGCATCCGTGTGCTCGGCGGGCGCACGGTGCACTGGAACGCGGTGGTTCTGCGCTACTCGCCGGCCGATCTTCGCGAGCAAAGCCTGAACGGAATCGAAACGGACTGGCCGCTTTCCTACGATGAACTCGCTCCTTACTACGAACGGATCGAGCAGATGATCGGTGTGTGCGGCAACGACGATGGCATCGAGACGCTGCCCGCCGGCCGCCATTATCTTCCGCCGCTTCCTCTTCGGTGCAGCGAACAGATCCTGCGGAGGGATATCGCCGGGATGGGCGCGAGAGTCATCTCCGTCCGCAAGGCCTTGCTGACGCGCGATTACGACAACCGGCCCGCCTGCCATTATTGCGGCCACTGCATGGACGGCTGCGACGTTTCGGCCATTTACTCGACGCCCGGCAGCATGTTGCCTAAGGCGAGGCGCACGGGAAACCTCACGTTACGCCAAAATGCACTCGCGCGGGAAATTCTCGCGGATCGCTCAGGCCTGGCGAGGGGCGTATCGATTATCGATCGCGCGACGGGCAGGGAAGAGGAGATCTCGGCCCGCGTCGTCGTTGTCTGCTGCGCGACGGTCGAAACCGCGCGCCTGCTGCTCAACTCCAAGTCCGCTACCCATCCCGATGGCTTGGCAAACAGCAGCGGCGTGGTGGGCCGTTATCTGCACGGCCATTCCGGGAGCCAGCTGCGCGTGTATCTGAAAGAGTTGCAGGGCCAGGCGCCGTCGAATCAGGACGGAGCGCTCGATCAGTGCCTGGTTCCGCGCTGGGACACGAAGTCATTTCGCGGCACCTACGATTTTCAGGTGAATTTCTCCGGCTATATGTTTCCGTTCCAGGCGCACGCCGTGCCTGGCTATGGCTCGGCCTTCAAGCGCCGCGTGCGCGAGATGCAACCAGGATTCCTGATGCTGGGAGGCTTTTGCAAGGTCACGGCGCATCCCGACAATCGCGTGACGGTGGACCCGAACCGCAAGGATGCGCATGGCATTCCGATTCCCGTGGTGCAGTTTCGCTTCCGTGAAATGGACCGGGAGATCTATGATGCGATGCGGACGTCGGCGCTCTCGATCGCGGATCGGTTGAAGGGCGACGTGACGTTAACGCCGTCGGTCGAACCGTCGGGTTTCGCCAGCCACGAGTGCGGCACGGTGCGCATGGGTCAGGACCGAAAAACATCGGCGCTCAACAGCTACTGCCAGGCCCACGACGTAAAGAACCTCTTCGTGACCGATGGCAGCACGTTCCCCACGTCTTCGGAAAAAAATCCGACGCTGACGATCATGGCCCTGTCTTTGCGAGCGGCGGATTACATTAAGGAACGGCGGAAACGGGGAGAACTCTGATGAATCGCCGCACGGTTCTGAAGGCACTGACTGTCCCGCTGCTGCCGGTCGAGGCTCTGCGAGCGGCCGAAAGCCATTGTTCGACCACCGGCGTGGGCTCGGATCTGGCGCGGTACAGGTTTGCATTTTTCACCGAGGCGGAGCAGGAGTTGTTGGAACGGTTGATGGAGCTGATCATCCCCGCCGATGAACATTCGCCCGGAGCGAAGGCCGCGCGCGTTCCCGCGTTTGCCGATCTGATGATCTCCACCGGGCCGGATGGAGCAAGGAATGCCTGGCGCGCCGGGCTCGCAGCGTTCGCCGCCGCGGAGAGCACAGAGGCTCTGGAAACGGTGCTGGCGCGCGCCGCCGGCGAGGAAGAATCACCCAAATCGGACCTCGGACGATTCTTCGTTGAGCTAAAGCGTATGACCATCGACGGGTATTACACCTCGTCCGTCGGCATTCACGAGGAGATGCGCTACGTGGGGAACCAGCACTTAACTGCGGCTCCTTCATGCGAACATCCGGAGCATAAGAGCCGATAGGTTCATTGCCACACGGCAACGCCCCCAGGGGGAACCATTTTCTGGCCGATCAGGATTTTCGCACTCACCGGCGCGGGAATCGGGATCGGCGCATCGGCGAAATTGGTCGCCACCCAGAATCCGTCGCGCCAATCGACCAGGAAGTTGATCGGCAGCCGGGCGGGCTTCACGCCCGCTTTGTCGTAAATCGACCACAGCAGATCCGTCTCTAACGTGCCGTCCAGCGAATCGACGCCGATGTAAACCACCTCGCCTTTGCCCAGCTTGTGGCGCACGGCGGCGGCGCTGCCCTTATAGAATTGGTCGGCGTATGCGGCCAGCACTTCGGTTCGCGGGCGAGGCTCGAGGATGTCGCCCCACGCTCCCCAGCCGTAGCTCTTGTTCGCCGCCGTCACTTTGCCGTTGCGGCCCTCGGGCAGCAGGTCGTATCGCGGAACCGCTGCGCCGATCAGGTCGTAGATCGGCTCCGCCCACAGCGTTTCCCAAAGCTGGCCGCGGCGGTCCTTCTGTCCGGTGCGGCAGGTGAGGATCAGCGTGCCTCCGTTTTGCGCGTAGTCGCGGAAGCGCTCGATCAGCTTGCGGTCGACTAACTGATACGCCGGCGCGACCAGAAACCGGTACTTCGAAAAGTCCTTCTCTTCGCCAATGACGTCGACCGGAGCCATCATCGACTTCAGCACCCGATAATATTTCAACCAATGGCCCGTGGTGTCCCAGCGAAACGTCTGCTTGTGATTGTCGATGTCCCAGCGGTTTTCGAAGTTGATCAAGAAACCAGTGCGGCGCGCGGCCAGATCGGCGGGCTCGGCGGCGTCTGAGTTGTAAAGCCCGCGCAACGTCCGAACGTTAGCCATCGCCTCCACAAATTCCTTGCCGCCGGGCGCAAGCGCCGTTCCATCCGGTTCGACGATGGTCTTGTGATACAGCTCGTCCCCGGCCAGAGGCTGGCGGTAGCGATACGTGCAGACAATGCGAGCGCCTTGCGCGAAGGCTCGCATGATCCAGGCGCGGATCACGCCGGGGAGGGGCCATGGATTCACCGGCGCCCAATTGACTTGGCCCGGCTGAAGCTCCATCGGCCCCTCGATGCCGCTGCCCAGGTTGCGCAGAAAATCATGGGTAAAAGCGATCGATGCCGGATCGCCCATGCGGAAGCCCAGTTCGCCGCGGAATAAGCCTCCACTCACCGGATACATCGTGAACGTCATGATGTCGAAGTCTTTTTCTGAGAGCGACGGGTCCACCATGTCGTAGCCCGCCATATAGTTCGTGGTGATCCACTGATCCTTCACGTAGCGGCGCAGCGTGTTGGTCTGGAAGCGGAAATAATCGGCGGCCTCGGCGGCGAACCAGCGATGCAGGTCGAGCATCGCGTGCGGATTCGGACCGGCCACCACAGCGCGCGGATTCGGCATTTCCACCTCATCCCAGCTCGAATAAATCTGCGACCAGAAGGAATTGCCCCAATCCGCGTTGAGCCGGTCCAGCGTGCCGTATTTCCGCCGCACCCATTCGCGGAATTTCGCTTGCGATGCCGGGGAGTACGAAAAGCCTTGGCCGTAATGCGAGAGTTCGTTGTCCAACTGCCAGCCCCACACGATCGGGTCGCTGCCATAGCGTTGCGCCATCTGCGTGACGATTCGCTCGACGTACCTGCGGTACGCGGGCGAGCTCCAGTCGGCCTGCTCGCGTCCGCCGTGCTCCATGCGGATGCCTTCGGCGTTGATCATCAGAATCTCTGGATGGTTCTTCGACAGCCACGCAGGAGGGGTCGCGCTAGGCGTGCAGAGGACGACCTTGAGGCCGTTCTTCTGCGCCAGGGCAATGACGCGATCAAGCCAGTCGAACTGATAGCGCCCTTCGGATGGCTCCATAAACGCCCAGGCGAATTCGCCGACGTGAATATATTCGAAGCCCAGCTTTTTGATATTGGCGATGTCGCGTTCCCACTGCGACTCCGGCCAGGCCTCCGGATAGTAGTAGACTCCGGTGGTCATCAACTGGTCGCGAGGGAACCATTTTTCGGGCTGGGCAAAACAAAGGGCGCTGAGCGCCAGGAAGGAGAACGCGAAGCGAGGTATCATCTGCTAGCATATCGCCGGGGCCAGCGCCATGGGGTTTGCGCGGGCCACGGAGGTTATCCGTGGCCCGAAGACACTGGGCGCTGCGCTAGAACGGCGCCTCTACTGGGGCGGTCCCGGCGTCCAGGTCCAGCTCAAGATGTCCGAATACTCCGCGGACGCGCCGGTTGCGGCGGTGAAGCCGACGTAGGCGTTAGTGCCGCCATCCAGGCTTATTGTCGTAGCCAGATTCACGTTCGCAGAGACAATCGGGGTGGTCCCGCTGTCCAGATAGACTTTAAGCGTCGTGCCATCGTACGTGATGGTCGCGGTGTGAGGGCCGCCGTCCGCAAAATTGGCCGGGACTGCCGCGGCGAGGGCGTTCGTGTTGTGATTAGAGGAATTTTGGCCGTGCAGAATGCTGCCCTGAATGCCGATATGGGGGCTTTCGGGATCCCCGTAGTCCGAGTTGTAGTAGGTATCAAATTCGATCGCGATGCTGTTCAGAATACCCGTATAGCCTATATACCCGCCCTTTCCTGGTGTTCCGAGAACCTGAGTCCCATTGGGATTGGCCTGGATCACGAAAGCAAAGCCGTCGGCTTCTCCCGAGGACGGCGTAATCTGGAACTGGAACGTCGTCGAGAATCCGGCAGCGACCGGGATTTCCGCGGGAAACCAGGCAGAAGAGGTTTCGCTTCCTTGGTCCTGCGTTAGCCGTATCCCCGGATTCAGGAAGGACGCCACACCGCCGATCAAGTTAAACGAACTTAAGTCGGCGATTATGAAGGTTCCGTTTGCGGATCCCATGTAGTTGGGATCCGCCGCGGTCGCCGTCACCTGGTACGAGCCGACAGCGGTATCCGGCGCGCCCGATAGCGTAACGCTGATGCCCGCCGGACTGGTCGTGACCGTCGGACTAAGCGGGGTACCGCTATAGGGCTGTGTCAAGTTGGTCAAGGTAATCATGAGCGGTGCCGGCGTAATCGTAAAGTTCGCGGTCCTGTACGTAATGTTGTAGTTGGTCAGGAGCCCGGTGGAAGCGAGCGTCGCTGTGATGGTATACGGCGACCCAGCGACGGTTTCTCCGGATGTCCGGGTGTAGGTCGCGGTCACGTTATCCGCCAGCAAGAACCCGGCGAGTGTCCCGGTCAGCACCGGATCGGCTGTACCGTAAACCTTGCCGCTTGCATTCGGCGTAACCGACGCCGGAGCCTGAGTGATCACGCCGGTGTTAATGGTAATCGTCGTCACGTAATAGTTATTTCCACCGTTACCGTCATTGACCGTTCCCACCGGTGTCATCACGTGGGCCGAGCCAGCGTTCTGGTTGTCGTAGGTCTCCGTCCAGGTCACGGTGTCCCCAGTCGCCAAACTGCCCGTGGTGATCGTCGGGACGGCCATTGAACTGGTGGTGCCGTCGTAGGCCTTGGTGCTCGTGGCCGCCGTCACTGTGATGGCCAGCTTACTAATCGTTCCTACACCGGAACTGGCGAAAGTAATAGCGTAGTTGTTGCCGTTGTTTCCATCGCTGACCGTTCCGGTGGTGGTCATGGTCAGGTTATTGCCCGCGTTCTTGCTTTGGTACGCTTCCGTGAAGTTCGCCGTGTCCCCCGGAGCCACGGAGGGCGCGACTGCCGGTGTCAGCCCCGGCTGAGGAGTGGTCGTGCCATCGTAGGTCTTCGCGCTGGCGACCGGCGTAACGGTGATCGGCAGTTTGTTGATCGTTCCGAAATTAGCCGGGGCCAGAGTGATGATGTAGTTGTTTCCGCTATTGCCGTCGAGGACGGTCCCGCCCGTGACGATCACCATCGGTAGGCTCATACCCGCGTTCTTGCTTACGTACGCCTCGGTGAAGGTCGCGGTGTCACCGACTCCCAGATTCGGCGCGATCGTGGGGATCACTCCCTGTGCGGGATTGGTAGCGCCATCGTAGGTCTTGACGCTGGCAGCTGGTGTAACCGTGATCGGCAATTGGGTGATCACGGACGTAGCGGCGCTCTTCACAAACGTCACCGCGTAGTTGAGCCCGCTGTTGAGATCATTCACGATTCCGGTTGCCGTCATGACGTGGGCGGAGCCGGCATTCCTGTTGTCATAGGACTCGGTGAAGCCAGGTGTGTCGGTGTAGGCAAGCGTTCCCGTAATCGCTGGCGTCGCAGTTGAGTTCGGGGTGCCGTCGTAGACTTTGTTGGTGGCCCCAGCCGTCACCGTGAGCGGCCGCTGCGTGATGGTCAGCGTGCCCGATGTGTTGCCCAGATACGTGGCGTTATAGGTCACGCCGTTGTTCGGAGACGTGGTGGCCGGGCCTGTGCAGGAAATCTGATACGTCCCAACGTTGCGCGGGGTAACGAGGTTGCCGGGAGCGCCGAAACCGCACGACACCGAGCCGTTCGACAGGGAGCCAGCGACATCGCCGTAAACTGTGTAGGCCGGCACCGGGTTGGCCGTACCGTAGACAATGCTTCCGGCCGAGTTCGCAATCACGAACAGATGCGGCACTTCGGTATTGACGGTATTGGAGTTGCCGCTTTCCGTGATCTTGCCGCCTATGCTCACCACCGACGTCACCAAGTAGTAGTACGTCGTGTTGTAGCAAGTCGTGCTGGCGTTGTTGCAATTGGCGCTGCCGCCCTTGCCCGAATCGGTATAATCATTGACCGTGTCGGTAAAGTTGGGCATCAAGGGCCCGCCTAAACTGTAGCCTTTCACCGACGAGTTGAAGACCGGAGCGACCGGTGTGCACGATGTCGCCGGAGCGATGACTCCGCAACGATAGATGTTGTAGTTCTGGATCTGGCCCACGCTCGGCGGCGTCCACGTCAATGTAATGCCGGTCCCAATATTCGTCGCGGCCAGCCCGGTTGGAGGATCCACACTCGACAGAAGCACCGTGTCCTGGTCGATTTCGCCGGCGTCGGTGGCGAACGCGCCGCCGTCCGTGGCGAAGGCCCCGCCGTCCGTGGCGAACGCGCCGCCATCGGTCGCGAAGGCTCCGCCGTCCGTGGCAAACGCACCGCCATCGGTGGCGAAAGCGCCACCATCGGTGGCCAAGGCTCCGGCATCGGTGGCAAACGCTCCTCCGTCGGTCGCGTACGCTCCGCCGTCGGTGGCAAACGCACCAACGGACAATCCGCCGAAACTGTACCCGGTTCCAATCTGCTGCAGGTTGATTGTCAACCAGTCCGGCTGGTCAACGAAAAGTTGCCCTGTAGTCCCGTCGTAATTAACGTCCAATGGGGGACTGAACTTCCCCAGCGGAACCGTGCCGTTGCTCCAGTCCGGAGTCGAGACAGCGGGGCCTTCGAGACGGACCTCGAACGGCGAACCATTGAGCGGTGTGCCATCGCAATGGAGCTGGGCCGCCTGGGTGCTCGGCTGATTCGGCGCTAATGGCCCATAGTACCGGACCCGGTATCGCTGAAGACCTGGAAGAGCCGCCATTGGGATGCTTGTGGAAAGAACATTCTCGCTTAAGGGCAGTAGCACGCCGTTGGAATAATCGACATGTTCGGTGCCGGACGCATCCGTCAAACCGCGCGTCTGGTAAAGGTAATTCATGACGCTGGGATAGTTTGGCATGCAGTTGGGTTTGGTGGACGTTCCCGCGTGTCCCAGGCCGAGATTGTGGCCCAATTCATGCATCAACGTGCCTGCCTGCACCTGCGGGCTTCCCACCTGATCGTAAGCCGGAATGTCGGATCGCCAGAGACCAAGCGTCACCATGAAACCTCCACCGGGCCGATGCGCGATGCCGGAATAACTCTTCGGAGTGGTCGTCGGCTGACCGGTGAATGGGTCGACCGGATGACCGTTTGTGTCGAATGGGCCTGCCAGCGCATGGGCAAAGAGCGAGTAATGGAAGGCGTCCTTCCGGCTTTGCGGGAAATGCCCTGGGATGCCCAATAAGGAGTTGCCGTCCTTTACCGAAGCGAAGCCGAATTCAAAGCTCAGTACCGGGTACGGCTCGTTGTAGTCGCACGCGTGTTTTGTGGTGCTTTGGCAGACGAGCGTATTTTCGTCGATGTCCGATCCGCCGAGCGCTAAAGGCACGTTTACACCGGAGGACAAGTAGGTCGCGGGAACGATGAACGAACAAGGCGCGTTGCCACAGGTGGATTGATTCCCCTGGTAGTTTGCTCCAACGTCGAAATGTACACTAATACCGTTGTTAGCGAAGACCGTGGCCACGGAACTCAACGCGGCAAGCTGCGGAATGTGATCGTGAGCGCCTTTGGTGTCAGTGCCACCCGATCCGTCCCCGCTGCCGTGCATCCAGTCGATCTGGATGAAGATATCCTTCTTGTTCGGATTGGCGCCCATTTTCGGCAGATTCACGCATGTGTTCGTTGGGTCCGACGGGTACTGAGCGCAAGTGCCGAACGTGGCGGGAAAAACTCCCGTATTGCGGTGCAATCCCTGAGTCTCCCAGATGTCCAGGAGTCCGTCGTTGTCGCTGTCCTGGACGTTCGTACTGGCGACGATTGCGGCAAAAGTCACGCACGTCTGGCTGTTTCCCGCGGTCGCCATCACTGAAAATGACGAAGCGTTGGTGGCCAAATTGACGGCGTAGCTTGGGTTGTCCCAGCGCCCGCCCTGCGTTCCCGCAAACGGGTCGCTGTCGACGGTATTGCCGTTTATGGAAAGCGGCGAGATAAACCCTTTCTGTCCATTTGCCGCGATGGCGGTCATTCTTGCGGCGTCGTTCGCTGAGGCCTGATAGAACCCGGCGACGTTCTGCGTCAGGCCGGCCGACTGCTTATTCACGGTATACGCGCCGTTGTAAATGACCACGGCACGAAGGGGCGCCACGGTTGGAAGGCCCGGCACCACGATCTTATAAATCACAACCAGGCTGGCGCCGTTGGTGAGAATGCCAGGTCCGCTGCCCGCATCCGCCAGCTTGACTGTCTGGTTGCCAGTGGCCTGCGGGACGTTATTGGAATCCACCGGCAGATACCGGAGCACGTCCGCACGATAGACGAACCCATATCCGGAGGTCCCGCCACCGGAACTCGCGCAACCAGGATTCGGACTTGCCGCGTTTCCCATTACAGCGCCTTGAATCTTGTTCGTGTTGAAATAACCGATGCTGGCGCTCGGCGTAGAAGTGGGCTCCGAGGTAGACCAGTACAGAAACGCAGCGATCGGTTGCGCCCCGGATGGGACCCCCGTCATGTTGATCTTGCCGGTGGCCCAGCCGCCCACGCCAGTCCCTCTGAGGCCGACGCCTGACACCGCGTAATCCCCGGTGACGAACCAGTTGTTGAAAAAAGTCAGCGAGTCGGTGGAAGCGCAGGCGGCTGGCGCAAACAGGGTCAGTACAGCAAGAAAAAACACCAGGCTAACACTCGTTCGTGTCATCTTTTCGCAATCCCCCAGTTTCACTAATCATGTGCCCGCACAACGCCTACAAGCATCCGGCAACTCATTAGGCAAATCATGGCACACAGTAACTTAACCGTTGCAAAGACGCACGAACTCATGTGGACCCGCCCCGTTAGTCAGCGATCAGTATGGGGGACGGCAATGAGGTAAGTCAAGCCTCCAGTAGTTACAAACCACTAGTTCGGTACTACTGGGCCGCCCGGCGCTTGGCGTCAGCCACCAGCGGATCCTCCGCTGATTGGCCGCGAATGCTCAGGTACTTCTTGTAGGAATCGGCGTATCCCGCGGTCTTCATGCCCTCCCGCGCGCGCCCCTGATAGTAGTACACGGGCGGGAAATAGCCGTAAGTAGCCAGATCCAGGAACAGCGATGTGGCCTCGCCGCGGCGTTTGATGCACCGGTCGAATTCCGAATCGGCGTTGGGATACTGTTCGGTCTGAAGGTACGCCAGGCCCAGGTCGAACCGGCCCATCCAGGTATCCATCAGATTGTTGGCGTCCGTGAGGATCTTGACCGCTCCGCGGCCGTCCCCATTCTTCAGAGCGAGTTCGCCCTCGATCAGCTTGCCGTACGCTTGAGGCTCGGTTTGGAGTTCATTCCCGAGGCCAACGGCAAGAGCTCGCGCCTGCGTCTCTTCTCCGAGCGCGGCGAATACCTGTCCGGCGACGAGACGGGTTTGAACGGCGTTGTTGTTTCCGAGCGCCTGTGTTGCTGCGGCGAGCGCAGCGGCCTTTTGTCCCCTCAGAAGCTGGACATGCGCCAACATCCAATACTTGGTGGCTGCGGCGTCCTTATCCGGCTTGCGGCCGCTCAAGTCCTGCTCCGCGCCTTTCTCGAGAATCTTTACTGCCTCTGAGTATCGGCCCTCGTACACAGCCAAGTCGGCCAAACCAGTAGCGGCATCGGACGGGAGAGCCTTTTCAAGGTTGTGATAGGCTTCGGCGGCTGCTGTAGGCTGCTCCAGGCCGAGGCGCGCCCAGGCCTCAATAAGGTTGCCATTGACATAGCCGAGCTTCACCGTCTCGGCCGCCTCTTTCACAGCTCCGGCGAAATCTCCAGTGTTGACCAGGTCCATCGCGAGGTTGGAGTGGTAAATCGCGCGCTTTGGGAGGATCGCAACGGCCCGCCTCGCCATTTCGACCGACTTGGGGATGTTGTGCTGGTGCGCGAGGCAGACGCCGAGGTTGGTATACGCCCCAGTATCCGCCGGGTATTTATCAAGAAGCGCGGTGTATTCCTCCGTGCACTTCTGGTAATCGCGGGTCAGGAAATAAAGGTATGCGCGAGTGCGATAACGCTCTCGCTCAGTCATGCGGCCGGTGAGTTTGATCGCCTCTCTGATATACTGCTCGGCTTCCTGAAAGCGGCCCTGGTTGCGAGCCGCACTGGCCATGATCGTATAGGCGATGCCGAAGTTGGGGTCCATTTCCACGGCTTTGGAAAGATGCGCCTGCGCGTCGGCGAATTTGCCCGCCGACAGCATGTCCAGGCCCGATGCGTATTCATGGACTGCTTCGAGATTGGCGGAGGAGAGGGTCTCCATCGATAACCGCTGCGCCGATTCCGATGTCGAGTCGCCCAGTGCCGTTCGCAGAGCGGTGCCCAGTTTGGTGACGGCAAACAGCACCTGGTCCTTGTTCGGCGCTGTCGCCTCGACGTTGGCCAGCACCTTGCCGGTGACGGTCCGAACAGCCCGAACGGCAAGCTGGTAGTCGGAGCCGTGCCGGTCGATCGACCCGGAAACGACGACGTTCAGTCCTTGACTGGCGGCGATCGTCTCTGCCGCCGGTTCGTCGAATGTGCCGGTGATGGCTTTCAAACCCAGTTCCCGTACCTTCGTCCGGTCATACGCGCTGATGAAACCGGCGCCTTCTAAAGCCAGCTTGAGCGTGGACTCCAGCGTGCCGCTGAAGACCTGGTCTCCCGTGTGGTTGTTGAAATCCGCGATGAGCACGGTGGTCGGCGGCGGAGGAGCGGAGGGCTTTTCGAAATACCGGAAAAGGCCGTATCCCGCGCCCGCCAGAACGAGGGCTCCGGCGGAGGAGATCGCGATCCATTTCCCCGCGGTCGAATCCGCCATCATCTTCATCGGCGGGGTCACGATGCCCTTGTGCAGCGTGCCTTCTTCCCAGTCTTTCAAGTCCTTGTTGAGATCGGCCGCTTTCTGGTACCGCTGCTCCGGATCGGTGGCCAGAGCCTTCATGGCGATGTCGTTCAGGGCCTGCGGAATCGCCGGCTCCAACTGCATCGGCGGCTTTGGCGGCCCTTGGGTGCGCAGCAGCAGGCTGGCCAGTGCCGTATCGCCCTTGTACGGCACCACGCCAGTCATCATTTGATAAAAGATGATGCCCAGCGCGAAGATATCCGAGCGCTCGTCGGCCGGCAGACCTTTAGCCTGTTCCGGCGCCATGTAGGCCGGCGTTCCCATCACCGCGCCAGCCTGGGTCAATCCGGAGGCTTCCATCGACCGCGCCAGGCCGAAGTCCATCACCACCACGCGCCCGCTTGGCTCGATCATCACGTTCTGCGGCTTCAGATCGCGGTGAACCACTCCTTCGGCGTGCGCCGTCTCAAGGGCGGAGCAAATCTGCCGCAGGATCTTCACCGCTTCAGCCGGGTTCAGCTTGCGTTCTTCCAGGATGGAGGAAAGGTCCCGCCCCTCGATGAACTCCATCGTGATGAAGCGGCATCCTTCGGAAACGCCGAGGTCGAAAATACGAATCACGTTGCGGTGTGTCACGGCGCGCGCCAGGATCAGCTCCTGCTTGAAGCGCTGCAGCACGCTGGAGTGCCCGGCGAGTTCCGGCCGCACCACCTTCAGCGCCACCAGGCGATCGACTTCTCTGTCGCGGGCCTTGTAGACCGCTCCCATTCCGCCTTCGCCGAGCAATTTCAGGATTTCGTATCGGTCGGCGATGACGCTTCCGATTTCCAGGTTAAGGCCAGAGCTCGTAATCGGCGCTTCGGCTCGGGTTGCATTAGACCATCCAGTGTCCGCCGGCAGGTGGGTCACGGTAGCATCACTACGCCCGATCCAGGTTCCGCAGGAGGTACACCGCGAAACGTCCGGCGCGTTCTGACGATGACACTGAGGACACTCAATGGTGCCCGCAGATGAGTCCATTGGCTTAGTGTACCGTATCGGGCAAGACCCGCAATCTGAGGAAGGCCTGCGAGCATTGAGAGCGCTCCCGCCAGCGCGGTTGGAAGAAAACGGGAGAACTATTTGGTTCGGAGAGGGGACTTGCGGCTACTGAAAACACGCAAGTTATACTACTAAGATGTCCCGGCAATATCGTTACCGGCCTGCCGAACACCGGGTCCCCGCACTAACGCGCGGGGTTCAACCCCTGGCGTGAGCCAGGGGACTCAACCCCTAAACAAAATGGATAGGATTGCGACGAACTGGCCATGGGCTCAAGAGAATTCGATCGTCAACGAAATTGGATAGTGGTCGGAAGCATTGACCATGTTGTGAACCTGCCCGTGGGCCACCCGGATAGGGCCAGATACGAACGCCCAGTCGATTGTGTGCGGACGCTGGAATAACCAACGCGCCGGAGTGGTGTGCGGAGATGGCAACTCGATCGCACTCCGGAAGTCCAGGCCGTGAGTCATGTCAGGCCGAAAGGCATCCGAAGCATCGAAGTTCAGGTCACCAGCCAAAAGGGCTCGTGACTGCCGCGGATAGTTCGCGGCATCCTCCAGGACCTCTTCCAGTTGCGAAAGGCGAAGATTCTTATTCCCCCGGCTTTCCAAGTGCAGGTTGTAAACTGAGAGTTCCTTTCCACCGACGTCGATTTCCGTCACCAACGCGAGGCGGCCCCCGATTCGCTCTTGAAACGGTTCCGTGCGCGGCAGAAACCATCGTGGACGCCAGAAGCTGGATTGGTGGCGGAAGCGGATCACGCGAGGATTCTCCAATGGCCATCGCGAGAGCGTCGCTTGGCCATGGTAAGCGGGAGAGGTTCGCGAGCCCTGGGTTAATTCCTGAAATTCCCATCCAAACACGTAGTTCATTTCAAGCCGCCGCGCGATCTCCTCCGCGATATTGAGCCGCCGCGTTCGCCGGGCGTTTAGATCCACTTCTTGCAGGATCAGGAGGTCGGCATTCTGAGAATCGAGAAAGTCGACAATTCCGCGCAGCCGAAGACCGCGATCGATGTTCCAGTTGACCACGCGCATCACTGAAGCTGGGCGCAGATCCCATCGGCGTGCCGCGAAATTGCCGGTTAGAACGTCTTTCATGCGTTCGGCTGGGCTTCGTTCGCGGCTGGAATCAGTTTCGAGAAGACGGGCTTCGATCCCCGCAGTGGCGCGGTTGCGATGACTCGGCTCAGCAGAGGCACTCCGACGACGTTTTGCATCATCGCGTTTTCCCCTCCATAATCCTGAGACGCCTGACCTGGAGGAATTGCAATCAGCGCTTGCATCTCAGTTGGGTAGGTTCGCTCGGACGGACTCGCGTGCGGCTGAGGGCGCAGACGTGGTCGGCGTGTAAGTGAAGTATTCAACAGTCAGCTCTGTGTTTCCGAAGATTCGTGCGTCCGTCACCGAGACGTCGGAGACGGGAAACCAGAACGATCCCTGTTTCTCGTAGTTGTGGACAAAGTGAACGCTCTTGATCCAGAAGGAGGGGTTTTTGGCGGGCTTACCTTCGATACGTACGATGGCATATTCCTCTGCGTCGATCCAGATTCTGCCCTTCGTGAGATATTTGTTTGGTGTCTTCGGCGCAATCCCCATCACATAGGCGGGACGTCCATTCACATACTCGGTCCCCATCATTTCGAATGCGTAGTTTTCAGGTGTGACGCGCGACCGCTGGCGTAACTCTGGCCGGGACGCTTCAATTTCAGCGTCGAGCAGACCGCGGAAGACGTACTTCCGCGCTCCTCCCCAGCCGGTTTCGGAAATCGTCTCGAATTGTTTCGAACCGTCTCTCTGGCAGGTCACGCGCACGAGCATTTCGGCCCGTTTGTGATGGCTCTGATTCTCAAGTATATAGCGCCGGGCGGCCGTGTAGCCATTGAGAGCGCTCTGGCGTTCGCGATCGCGCACCATCATATTGGCCACGACCTCGTCGGCGCTTGGGAGTGGCGAATTCGAATCGCCTATAGTCGTCGCCACGTTAGAGAGTAGAAGAAATGAAGTAAGTACCATCGCTAGAACTCCAAAATGAACTTTCCTCGGAACGTTCGCCCCACGCCGTTGAACATCGCGCCGAAGCGATAGCTGTCGATGTCGTTTTGCACGTCCCGGGGATTGAAGCGGTTGAACAGATTGAAAACGCTGACTCCGACGCGAGCCTTGACCTTTCCGTGCGGAAGCGGGATCGAGATCAGCCTGGTCACCTGGAGATCGAAGGACCAGAACCGAGGAAACCGCTCAGAGTTCCGGGGGCCGATGAACTCGCGAGACTGATCGATTAAGGAATACGGAAATCCAGTGTGAATGTCCAGAACCGGGAGGACGGTGAGCTTGAAGGGCGTCTCCCACTGCCCCCAAGTCAGGAACCGGTTGGGAGCATCAAAGGAAAGACGTCCTTGCGCGTCCGGCTGTATGACAGGCGCGGCGTTGTTGCCGAAAAACTGATTGAAGTCATTCAGATTTCCTCGTGCTTGCGATCGCACATAGGAGGCGTTCAGCGTGCCGCGCCGGATTTTGTACCGGCCGGTAATCTGAAACTCGCGATAGAAGGCGCGGCCGGCGTTGGAAACAGAAAGGATTCCGAGGTTTGGCTCCGGCGTGATGACGAAGTCGCGGGCGGTGTTACGCTCCTGGAATCCGGCGCGAAGAAGGAAAGAAGAGGTGATCTGCCGATCGAGTTCCAGATTCCATCCCACGCTTCGCGGATTGCGGAGACCCTCGGTAATCGTGTTCGTGTAGGCTATCGAAGAAAGTACGTCCTCCGTCGGAGAATAGGTCGTAACCGTGCGGTCAGGAAGGAGCGGAAATGACACAATGTTGAGGGGCACGCGGTCGTAAAACAGGCCCACACCCCCCTTAAGCAGGGTTTTTACGTCGCTGGTCAGCACGAGTGCGAAGCCGGCGCGCGGCGCCGTGTTGGTTGAGTGTGTCACGGAATCACGATCGAATCTCACGCCGAGATCCAGAGTGAGACGCTGGAACGGCATCCATTTATCCGCCAGGAACCATGCAATCTCGTTCTGGTGAATATCAAACCCGGAAGGAGGTCCGAAACCGATCAGCTCCACGGGAAGGGCTGAAACTCCAATGATGCTGACGGGCTGTAGGCTTATGCGGCCATCATAATCGCTGTGTGCGAAATCGGCGCCGGCCTTGAACTGATGAACTCCCGCGAAGTTGCGCAGACCGAATTCATAAGTCTCTTGCCACTCCGTGCGATAGGTCTCGCGGTGCTGTTTATCGAAGAAGCCGCCGGCCGTTGTCTCGACCATGAGCTCATAGGGTTGGCTGCTGTTGGCCGTCACGTCGGCGTCGAACCGCTTGTAGCTGAACTGTGAAACGAGCAGCGAGTCCGCGCCCGTCGCGTAATGGTGTTGGATCAATCCCATGTAGCCGCGCTGGTGAAGATCGGGAGTCGACGGCTGCGGCGCGAAGGTATTCAAGCCCAGATAATTGAGCTTCTGTGGATACAGCGCGAAGGACGCCGTCAGTGACTGCCTTTGAGTCAGTGTCGCGTCAAGCTGGCTGTAGGAATTGAATCCTTCGAATTTGATGTCACGCTCGAGTGGCGGAAGGCTTGAGACCGGAGTTCGGACGTACCGGTATTCGAACGACTGCGTGAAGGCAACCTTGTTCTTTATGAGGGGGCCGGTGGCGGTCATTCTTGGTGTGGCCGACTCAATGCCCACAAAGCTCCCATCGCGGTTTCGAGGCCGCACCATGAGGTTCTGCGCCGTCATACGGAAAGTGTTGAGGTTCCCCGTAACGGTCTCCACGCTTGCAACGGCGCCGGTCAGCCTGCCGTATTCGGGATCGTAGGGATTTGCGATCACTTTCACGGACTCAACAACATCAATGGGGAGGCTCATTGCGGCGTTGCCTGTAACCGGATCGGTCGCGTTCGAGCTATTGACGAGAGCTCCGCCTTGCGATGAACGGGCGCCCTTCATATTGATCAGACCGTCGGGACCGCGGACTACTCCCGGAACCAGAGGCAGCAAGTTATCGACGCGATCTTCCTGGTTCGGCGCGTTCCAAACAGTCGATTTGTTTATGACCGATTGATCGGATGAAGTGGTCGTATCAGTGATGTCGGCATTTCCAGTCACCGTCACCGATTCCTTTACGTCTGCCACCTTCAATTCGACGGGAATGTCAAGTGCCGTACTCGATGCGACTATTACCTCGTTGGAACCGTTAAGGCCTGGAGCCGTCACGTCGATTCGATATGTGTTTGCGGTCACCGCCGCAAAGCTGTACTTTCCCTGATCGTCGGTGATCGTCTGATCGGAGAATGATGGTCCGGTGAGCTTGACCACGGCGCCCGGCACCATCGCTCGACCTCCGTCGGACTCGACCGTATAGACGGTGCCTTGTATGCGGCTGGTTTTCAAGTCTTCCCCGGCTCCCTGGGCGGCGGCGATTCGGGGGAACCAGGCCAAAGCGCACGTCATTGCGCCAGTTAAAACTATGATGCGAATTGTCAAGAGGAGGTGCCTCCAAGCTTCGCCATCCTATGTCTCCTTCCTGCGCCACTCAGACCGCCCTGTGCGCGATGCTTCACGCGTTGCCAAGTAAAAGGCGCGAGCGTTTTCTTGGCCTCGGCCAATGCCATTTCACACCTGGAGGAGACGACGAGTTGCGGGCGAAAGTCCTGAACAGGTCGGCGTAACGCGGCCTCCAGAAATCTCTCCGTTATCGCCGCTTCCTGTCGGCTGCACCTTACATAAGGCACTCGTGTCTCCAACCTTCAGCTAATGACGCATAGCTTTTGTTGCCATGCACTTAAGGGTGTTTCTTGCCGGCTCGCCGCTCCTGAGCTTTCGTCATTTGCCGAGTTCTCGTCGTGAGCCGAGGCTTAAGCCGAAGCCGGAGAGTTGGCCGCGGGTGGCGTTTGGACTGCAGCAAAGGCGAAGTAAGAATAGAGGGCTATGGGCCAGACAAGGTTGACGCCCACCGCGGCGATGATGAGCGCCACGTTCGTAGTGTTGAAAAGGGCGAAAGCCAAGAGAGCATACGGCAAGAAGCAGCGCCGGATGATGAACTCAGTATGCCGGCCGAGGTACAAAAACGGGTTGGACCGTCGGCTCGCGGCCTGCGTCTGCCAGATTCCCAACAACTGCTCC
The DNA here is from genome assembly GCA_035542735.1 of Bryobacteraceae bacterium. Classification (GTDB taxonomy): domain Bacteria; phylum Acidobacteriota; class Terriglobia; order Bryobacterales; family Bryobacteraceae; genus Palsa-187. The sequence goes on along the minus strand of DATKKV010000020.1, from coordinate 5,276 downwards.
GGGCGTCCAGCGGCCAACCGATGCCGCTGAAACCCCGTAACCATAAGAGTTACAACCGTTCCGAAGAGAAGCAGCCCACCCCACCACAGATAGTTTCGCGAGCCTGAGTTTCTTAGCAGTCCTATCGTAATACCAACGAAAATGAAAACATAGTAAAACCAATCGCAGATCGTGTCCAACCAGCAGCCGAACGCCGATTCCTGAAGCTTTAGGCGGGCGACTTCGCCGTCGCACCCGTCGAGAACACTTGAAAACTGCGACAAGAGGGCGCCGAGAAGCATGTTCCAGTAGCCACCGCACGCGTAGAACAGGCCCGAAAGAAAGCTGACCCCGAGAACAAACAGACTAACCATGTTGGGCGTGATCTGAAATTGAATTAACCGGCGGCTAATCGGAACTGAGATCCGGCGATTCAACCTGGCGAAAATTCCGTCTGTGGGTTTGGTGAGCCAACTGTCCAGTTTCTGCTCAGCCGAAAGGCGATCCTGCGGGGTGAGAATGCGCTGCCACTTGTCTTCCTGCACGAGCTCGCACTCCACTGAATGGGTAGAGATGAGAGAAGTATGCAGGTCTTCGACGCTGCCGATGTTCGACGGGCCGCGATTCGCAAGCTCCAATGCCAGGTGGCGGGAAAACGTATAGATACCGGCTAGCTCCGTGCCGGTGGTCAGTGCCAAAGCATCGCCTTCATTCCATTCGGCTGCAAGCCGATGCAAAGACGGATGATATGTTCTGTCCCCGGCGATCATCACTAGACGTTCCTCTGGCTGGCCAGCGAGTTGTGCAAATGACAAAGGGAGCTGAAGCCACTCGATGCACCCGGGAAGACGCCGAGTGTCGAGCAACTCGCGTTGGACGCGTCGGCCTGTTACTTGATTCACGACCACCAGGATTCGCGTGGCACCCGCCTTCTGTGCTCCCAAGATCGCCCGGAGCAAGACCGGAAGAGCGCCAACCTGGGGAAGCGCGGAACCAAAACTGCTATCGTCGTGCACATCGTTCGCGAGAATCACGGCGACATGCGCTCGGCCAGTCAGCTCATTCTCAGTCTGTGTTGCGGGTTGAGTGTAGCGCTTCCTCGACTTGGATAACACGACCAGGCAAACTGCCCCGACGGCCGCCCAGAAGATGGCCCGAACTCGCCGAGTGAGTCCCAGAGTCAGGCCAACTGTTCCGCCCAGGCCGAACATCCTCGCGATGACCATGTTTCCGCCTTCGTACGTGCCGATATTGCCGGGATTGAATGTGCCCAGAATATTGATCAGTTTGGTGAACGCCTCGATAGCGAGTGCGGCGAGGAAGCTAATCTTGACGCCCATGAGCCACAAGATCAGATAAACTTCAAGGGTTGCAACAGCGTGGCATGTCAAGTTCAAAGCGAAACTGCCCCAAAATGCTCGGGGTGAATGGTGACAGAAGTCAAGCAGTTGGTTTTCGACCGATTGAATTAAACAACGCTCGCGCTTCAGCCAGCCGCTAAAGTACCGGACACGCCCCAGAACCTCTGCCGTACCGGAAAACACTGCCCATCGTCGCTGTACCGCGATCGCCATTACGAGGATCACGCCGAAGAGTACCAATGCAAACAACCCTGCATACAGCGCGAGAGCATGGGGCAACGGCAAGACGACGAGCGCGGCGATCATTCCCGCTGTGCTTACCACCGCGCCACCCAGGATGAAGAGCGCGCGGTCAAGGGTTACCGACGTAATCCCGCTGGCGACCGGTATTGTCGAGCTCAGAAGTGAGACTCGCAGGGTCTCGCCAAACACCTGTCCGAGGAAGCCAAGCTGCCCGACCGCTTCCGACGCGATCCGCAGTCCCAGCATGCGCCCAAATGAAACGTGGTGCTTCTCATCTGACAGCGTTATGCGCCACGCCCAAGCTTTTACGAGGTGTGAAACTCCACCAAGCGCGATCACCAGACTCAGTCCCCAGCCGAGAGTGGCAATGCTTGCGAGGAGCTTGGCAGGACCGGTGCGCTCGACCAGGCATGCTAAGAGCAATACGCCTAGAAGCCCAGCAAGCGCTCTTGCCGTGATCCTAGACATCGGCCAGCCTCTCGATGATCGGCTCGTGGTAGAAGCGCTCCTTGAAAATATTTTCAGCGTGGGCCAATGCCTCGGGAGTATCAACGTCGTGCCAGTGAGCCTCGCCGATCTCCAAGGCGCGCAAGCGCCGCTCTTGGGCCAGCTCGCGCATGCCGTCGGAAAGCGAGCAGTTCCTCTCCCTGGTCGCCGCTTCGAGTTTGTCAAACAGAACCGGACTACACAGGAACATCCCGGTATCCAGTGCGTCGTAGTTCGCGATTTCCTTACCGATGTCCAGGATCAGATCGCCTTCACGCCGAACCTTGGTTGCATCGTCCAGGTCAAAGACGCGGTCGATGTTCGGATCGACTGCGAGAATGACCTCGTCGGGCGCCAGCGGCTGCTTCGTCAGTTTCATAGCGGTTTCCGGTTCAAAGACGTGATCAGCCATAAGTAATAGAAAGTTCTCATGGATCTCATCTCGAGCCTTTAGGACGGAAATGCCATTATGCTTGTGAAACTCCGGATTCTCGACCCAGGTCACTGATATGTTGCCTAGCCAGCGGCTGTCAAACCATCGGCGAATCAAATCGGAGCGATACCCGACAACAATCACGAACCTGTCGATACCGGCTTGATGCGCCCTAAGAATTACGTGCTCGAGGATCGGCTTTCCGCGAAACGGCACCAGAGGTTTGGGAAGGCCGGCAGATACTGACCGCAACCGCGTACCGTTGCCAGCGGCGAGAATGAGACACTGACTCACTTTTGTCATGTACCTTTCATAAGGCACTCGCGCCTCCAACACGTTCTGCACTCGATCCCTCTTATTTTTGGGGGGTTACGGGGGCTGCGCGCTGGTTTTCCGCTCCGGATGTTTCGTCACTTGCTGAGTTCTCGTCGTTGTATCGGCACATGCCTTTCGAACGAACTCGCGCTCCGGAACGCGCCAGCCGCACGGCGTAGGTTAAGGTGGCAGGAATCTCGGCAGCTCCGCGCAACCATTCTTAACCTCCGCTTCTCCCAAACAAGCCGGTCTCCGTCCGGCTCTTCTTACGTGAGACGTCCTCGGCCCTCGTACAGGGGTTCTTGGCTACTAGTTGCACACCGAACGGAAATGCCGGCAGCAGTACGTAAGAACCTAGGAGATCATTCGCTCATGAGCATTTTGGAACGCGTCATGGGGCTCTCAAGGCCTCGATTGCATAATCAGACCTTGATTTGCCTGCTGTCGACGTCCCTGTTGTTCGAGGCTGGAACGCAGAACCTGCTGGCTTACCAAGACCCGCAAGCCCCCGCGCAGGCCGCCTCCGCGCCGCCGCGCGCGCAGCAGACTGCTGAACAGTTGCAGCAGCTGGTAGCACCGATTGCGCTGTATCCGGATTCACTCGTGGCACAGATTCTGGCAGCATCCACATTTCCCGAGCAGGTCGTCGAGGCCGACAGATGGTTGCAAGCCCATCCTGATTTGAAGGGCGACGCTTTGGGCCACGCAGCGGACCAACAACCCTGGGATCCAAGCGTCAAGGCGCTCACCGCATTTCCATCGGTCCTCGGAAACATGGACAAGAACCTTGCCTGGACGTCATCTTTAGGCGACGCCTACTACAACCAGCAGCCGGAAGTGATGGATGCCATCCAGGTGATGCGTCGGCGAGCCGAACAAGCCGGCAATCTTAAGAGCACGCCGCAACAGAAGATCGAGACGAAGGGCTCGACGATCGTCATTCAGCCTGCTGCCCCAGAGGTGGTCTACGTCCCCGCGTACGATCCGTGGCTGGTTTACGGTGATCCCATCGTGGCGTGGCCGGGGTGGTACGCGTATCCGGGCATTTGGTATGAAGGTCCTTACATTGGGTGGGGAATCGGCTTCGACATCGGCTTCTTCTGGGGTTTTGGATGGGGCTGGGGTCATTGGGGATGCGATTGGCATCACCGGTATGCAACCTACAACCACGGCCGGTACGACTCCCACAGCAGAACCTTTTACAACCGGAACAATTTCAACCGAGGTGGCGGCGAGCGCAGTAGAGGCGAGCGGGGTGGAGGCGAGCGCAGTGCAGGCGAGCGGGGCCGAAGTGCCGATCGTGGCGGCACCGGGGGCAGGTCATCTAGCGGAGACAGCAAGGCTGCTCGAGGATACTCTGAATCGCGAGGCCAGAGCGGCGTCCGCTCGGGAGCGTTCAGCAACTACGGCCATGGTGGAGAGGAGAGGGGCTTCTCGTCGCGTGGAAGCTCCAGCTTTGGCGGCGGAGGGCACTTCGGTGGCGGAGGCTTCGGCGGCGGAGGGCACGCTGGCGGAGGCTTTGGCGGCGGAGGGCACGGCGGCGGCGGACACCGGTAATGGAGAGTAGTCATATGCGGCAAACGAACCTCAACAAATTCCTGGTAACAACGGCGGCTATTCTTTTCGCAGCGTGTCTTCCTGACAGTTCCACGGCGCAGCAGCATCGTCAGAAGATGTTTTCATCGCCGGAAGAGGCGAGCACTGCGCTCGTCGCAGCAGCGCGGAGCAACGACGAGAAAGCGGTGCTCGAAATCCTGGGACCAGACGGCAGGCAAATCATCTCGTCGGGAGACGAAGCCGAGGATGCCGAAAGCCGCGCCGATTTTGTCCGCAGATATCAGGAGATGCACCGTCTGGTGAAAGAACCGGAAGGATTCACCTTGTACGTAGGCGCAGAGAATTGGCCCCTTCCCATACCGCTCGTAGACAAGGATCACTCCTGGTATTTCGATACCGCGGCAGGCAAGCAAGAAATCTTGTACCGGCGAATTGGCCGCAATGAGATCTCGACCATTCGCGTGTGCCAGGAACTCGTGGCCGCGGAACTGGAATACCGCTCCACACAGCACGAGTACGCCCAAAGAATCTTCAGCGATGGCGAGCAGCACAACGGCCTCTTCTGGAAAGCTGCGGACGGCGAACCTCAGAGCCCCATTGGGCCGCTGGTGGCGTCGGCCGTTGCCGAGGGCTACGCCAAACGCCCGGACGGCGCTCCGACTCCTTACCACGGTTACTTTTTCCGCGTCCTCACCCGTCAGGGGAGAAATAGCCCAGGCGGGCCGAAAAGCTACATCGTCGGCGGCAAAATGACCGAGGGTTTCGCGTTCGTAGCGTATCCGGCCGAATACCGGTCGTCCGGTGTGATGACATTCATCGTGAACGAGGACGGAGTGGTGTATCAGAAGGATCTTGGAGCCAATACCGCCACTCTCGCCAAGGCCATGAAAGAATACAACCCC
>DATKKV010000019.1:0-69499 GCA_035542735.1 Bryobacteraceae bacterium | reverse complement strand
AGTTATCAGAGGGTGGAACATCAAAGCAGGGATAATCGCGCTTGGGAAAGCCCGGGACCCTCTCGCCGAGATGCCGCCCGATTCACTCGCGGCCGGGTACGGTCCCGCTTTCGGGGCGGGTCTCCGGCCGCGCACGACTTTTTCGTACCGCCGTCGTGTGCCTAATCGAACATCAGCACGACCTTCGCCGCGTCCCCGCCGATCATCGCCTGAAATCCTTTTTCGTAATCGTTGATGTGGAACCGGTGCGTGATCACCGGCTGAATATCCAGCCCCGATTCGAGCATCACCGTCATCTTGTACCAGGTCTCGTACATTTCCCGGCCGTAGATGCCTTTGATCGTGAGCATATTGAACACCACCGTGCGCCAGTCGATCGACATGTCCTTATCGGGAATGCCCAGCATCGCGATCTTTCCGCCGTGGCTCATGTTGGCCAGCATGTCGCGGAACGCCTGCCCGTTGCCCGACATTTCCAGGCCCACGTCGAAGCCTTCCTTCATGCCGAGCTGCCTTTGAACCTCAGACAGAGTGTTCTTCGACGCGTCCATCGCCACCGTCGCGCCGAGCTTTTTCGCCAGCTTCAGCCGGAACGGATTCATATCCGTGGCGACCACGAATCGCGCTCCCGCGTGCCTGGCCACCGCCACTGCCATCAGCCCGATCGGCCCGCATCCGGTGACCAGAACATCTTCGCCCAGCACCGGGAACGACAGCGCCGTGTGCACCGCGTTGCCGAACGGATCAAAAATCGCCGCGATATCCAGGTCCACTTCGGGCGCGTGCCGCCAGATGTTCGTCATCGGCAGAACGATGTATTCGGCAAACGCTCCCGGGCGATTGACGCCCACGCCCATGGTGTGGGCGCACAGGTGGCGCCTTCCAGCAAGGCAATTGCGGCAGCGCCCGCACACCACGTGCCCTTCGCCGCTCACAATATCGCCTGGGTGAAAATCGTTGACGTTCGAGCCCACTTCCACGATCTCGCCCACGAACTCATGCCCGATCGCCATTGGCACGGGGATGGTGCGCTGCGCCCAATCGTCCCATTTATAAATGTGGACGTCGGTTCCGCAGATGCCGGCGCGCTTCACGCGGATCATCACGTCGTTGATGCCCGGCTTCGGGGCCTCAATATCTTCGAGCCACAACCCCGGCTCGCGTTTTGCCTTCACAAGGGCTTTCATACGCTCCTATTGTCTGACATCAGCGTGTCCGCTATCATGACCCTCATGCGAACAACGTTGTTTCTGCTTACTTGCGCAGCCGCGTATGCGCAACTTTCTGAGACGGCCACTTGGGCCGCTCATGCCCTGAATCAGTACGCCGTGAAGCCGAATATTGTCTATGGCGTGCAGAACAATTACGAAACCAAGCTCGACGTATATCAGCGCCGCGACGTAACCAACCCTCAGCCGACAATCATTTATATCCACGGCGGCGGGTGGGTGGGAGGCACCAAGGAAGGCGCGCTGATGGGCCTGTTTCCGTACTTCGAAATGGGATGGAACGTGGTGAACGTGGAATACCGCATGGAGCGCGTGTCGCCCGCGCCCGCCGCGGTGGAAGATTGCCTCTGCGCGCTGCGCTTCATCGCCGCGCATGCGAAGGAGTACAACATCGACACCGCGCGTCTGGTCACCACCGGCGACTCGGCCGGAGGCCACCTCGCGCTGACCACTGGCATGGTTCCGCAATCGGCCGGCCTCGACCGCCAGTGCCCCGGCCCGGATCTGCCGAAGGTCGCCGCGATTCTCGATTGGTACGGCATCACCGACGTGAACGATCTTCTCGACGGGCCCAATCAGAAAAGCTACGCGGTGCAGTGGCTCGGCAGCCTGCCGGATAAGGAGGCCATCGCCAAGCGAGTCTCGCCGCTCGAATACGTTCGCGCCGGCCTGCCTCCGATCCTGATAATTCAGGGCGATGCCGACCCAGTGGTGCCGTATTCCCACTCGGTGCGGCTGAAAGAAGCGCTCGATAAAGCGGGCGTGCCGAATGAGCTCGTCACCATCCCCGGAGGCAAGCACGGAGGTTTCACACCGGAGGAACGGGTGCGGATTTTCAAGGCCACGAAGGATTTCCTGGCGAAGTATCATTTGCAATAACGTGGCGCACGGACTCGTGCGTGCCGTGTCGAGACTCTTCTCGACACCAGCCCAGGCATCGACACGAGTGTCGATGCGGCACGCAAAGTGCGTGCGCCACGTTATACGCGATGGTGGAGCCATGGTCATGCAAAAGAGCGCGCCCCAACAAAGCCACTTTCTCAACGTCGATCTCGATATTTACTCCAAGTCTGACCTTCAACCCCTCGTCGACGCCTTCGGCGGGAAGGTTAGCGTACTTTACGTCGGGCGATTCAGGCGCAGTTACAAGGCCGTGTTGGAGGTCAATAGAACCACCCAAGACGCGGACGCGACCATTCGCGCAATCTGCGCGTTGATCCTGGCCCTGCCGCGGCCCGCGAGGCGCCTTTGGAACGAAGCGAAGATGCGGGACTTCAGCATCGGCATCCAGCCAATGAAGGATCCGCCATCCCGTGACTTCGCGCTGTCGGCGGAAACCGTGAAACAAGCCGCGAGCGTGGGGGCGCGAATTGTAATCACTATTTACGCACCGGATGTAGCGAGATAATAACAGCGAGGCCTCATGTCCATCGCTCGACTCCTCCCGCTCCCCGTACTTGCGGCCGTCCTCATCTTCGCCCAGCGCGTATCCAATTTCACCTATACCTGGAATCCTGTTCGCATCGTCGCCGGCGGCTACGTGCCGGGCTTTGTCGCGCATCCGACGCAGCCCGGGCTGATATATCTGCGCACCGATATCGGGGGCGTGTATCGCTGGAACAATGGCACGTGGCTGCCGCTGCTCGATTACTGGTCGGGTAATTTTTACCAACTGACGGGCCCGGAAAGCATCGCGCTCGATCCCACTGACCCGAATCGCCTCTACATCGCGGCCGGGATGTACACCTGCGGGGGGTGCTCGTTTGCGATTCTCGCGTCCACCGATCAGGGCGCGACGTTCACCACGTACCAGACGCCATTCCAGATGGGCTCCAACAACGACGGCCGCGCGGCGGGCGAGCGCCTGGCCGTGAATCCGTTCCATCCCAACGAGTTGTTCATGGGCACACGCAAACAGGGGCTTTGGAAAAGCTCCAATAACGCGCAATCCTGGTCGCAAGTTACCAGTTTTCCCGTGCAGTCTTCGAGCGACGGCTTCGGCGTCCAGTGGGTGGTCTTCGATCCGAAACACTCCGGAACGATTTACGTTGGGTCTTACACAAATGCAGGCGTGTATCTGAGCACCGACGGCGGCGCGACGTGGACTCGGATCCCCGGGCAGCCATTAAGCTGGCCCTTCATCGTGCCGTTCATCACAAATCCGCCTGAGCCGAACCGCGCGGTGCTCAATCCGGACGGCAATCTCTACGTCACTTACGGCGATTATCCGGGACCCAATACGATGAACTACGGCATGGTGCAGAAGTTCAACCCGTCCACCGGGGCGTGGACCAACATCACTCCGCCCTATGACACCGCCGACGGCCAGACCACAGCGCTCGGGGGCTTCAACGGCATCAGCCAGGACCCCACGCGGCCTGGCACCATCGCCGTCAGCACGTTTAATCGCTGGTATCCGGTGGATACCATCTACATCACGCACGATGGAGGCAGCACGTGGATCGATCTGGGACGCGTCACCTCCGCCGCCGGGTTCAAAGGACTGAACGCGGGCAATTTTTATTTCAATCCCTCGGTCTTTTCCTTCGCGCCGTGGCTGACCTTCGGCAACACGTCGACGCCCGCCGGCAGCGCCAAGTTCGGCTGGTGGATTTCCGCGTTGTTAATCGATCCCGCGAATCCGCAGCACCTGATGTTCGGCACCGGCGCGACCATTTACGGAACGAACAATCTATCCGTCGTGGATAACGGCCAGTCCCCCGCGTGGACCGTGCAGGGCATGGGCGTGGAGGAAACCGCGGTACAGGCGATGATCAGTCCGCTGGCCGGCGCGCACCTGCTGAGCGGCGTCGGCGATATCGGCGGTTTCCGGCACGACGACTTCAACGTCTCACCGGCCGGCGGCATGTATACAAATCCTGTCGCGACCACGGTGGGTAGCCTCGATTGGGCTGGACAGAATCCTCTGTTGGTCACGCGCACGCAATCGCCCAACAGCGCGTCGACGAGCCCCTGCACGTGGGGCGCGCTATCGTCCGATGGCGGAACGACGTGGGCTCCGCTGCCCGCGTGCGCATCGGGAGTAAACAACAGCAATGGAGGAACGCTCGCGGTGGATGCATCGGGAACGATGCTCGCATGGACGCCCCCGGGCTACAATTCCGGGATTCAGATCTCCAACGATGGAGGAACCACATGGAAGGCGGCGACGGGACTCCCCGCGAGCGCGAACGTCGTCGCCGATAAGGTGACACCGCAGTTGTTCTACGCGCTATTCAACGAGGATTTCTACAGCACCACCGGCAGCGGCGGCACCGCGTTCACCAAGGTCAGTTCGTCGAAGCTCAGCATTTGCAACGCGGGTCATTCCTCGTGCGGAAAGCCAGTCGTTAATTTTGCCAAATCCGGCGACATCTGGGTGCCTTTTGGTACCAACGGCCTCTATCACTCAACCGACGGAGGCGCTACGTGGAAGATCATGTCCAACGTCCCCTTCGCGGATTCCCTTGCGATAGGGGCATCGCCTGGACGCGGCGCCCCGCAAGCGATCTACGTTTACGGTAGCGTTGCGCCGCCCGGGCCCGTTGCGATTTATCAATCGCTCGACAATGGCGCCACTTGGTCCAAGATCGGCGATGACCGCTATGGAGGCCCGACGCTGATCGCCGCCGATTCGCGTGTATTTGGCCGAGTGTTCCTGGGCATGAACGGCCGCGGCATCATTTACGGCGAGATCGCAGAGCGCGAGCGGCGCTTACGCTAGCCCCACGCTCAGGCATAGGACTGGCAACTGCGTCCACATCCAAAGCCTCATGCATCAGAGTCTGTCTGAAAAACACGGGCGTTGACCCCTCCCGATGGCGTCAGTTTGGGGCTAACGCCACGTCTCGCTCGGGAATTTCCCGAGAGATTATTTCGGGCCTGACCGGACTATAGAGCAGTGTTAAGAGCTATAGCGACTCTCTGTATTGCTACGACCGCGTTGATCGGTCAGGCCAAGACGACCACGGCGAAAAAGGCGCCCGCGCCTGCGGGCACGACTGCTCAAGAAGATAAGCAGATCGAGGCGGCCATCCGCGCCAAACTCGCGAAATCGAAGATCGGCAAGGACGGATTCACCGTGCGTGTCCAGGGAGGAATCGCTTACTGGGAGGGCAAGACCGACGTCGTGCAGCACAAGGGATCGGCGACCCGCATGGCAAAGACCGCCGGCGCGAAGGTCGTGGTGAACAACATCAAAGTGAGCGACACGGCCAAGGAAAAAGCAGCGGAGAACCTGGATGAAGGCCGGCGACGCGCACAAGTCAAACGAAGCGATCCGCGAACCGAGAAGGATTAGTTCCCGTCGATTTGGGCGGCGAGTCCATTATGACTTCGAACTGGTTCTGGAGGTTGCCGATATAGAAACGGGAGCCCACCGGAAGATCACGCGGACTGCCCGACGCCAGACGTTCGCCCCTCGTTAGAAAGGTTCCGTTGGTCGAGCCCAGATCCTCCAGCACGAACATCCTCCGCGCCGCGTTCCAACTGACGATGCAGAGAAGGGCGGGTCTCATTTCCTGACGGCACCTTGCGCCGCTCGATGCTTCTTGTACCACCAACCGCCGCCGCCCGCGGCAATCCCCACAATTCCGAAGACGAGTCCGGCGGCGATCAACTTCCGCGACCGCTTCGGTTGTGGCGGAGGCGACGCCGGGGCGCCTGGCGTTTCGGACTTCCCTACCTCATCTTGCAGCGTCACCGACAATACCGTAACGTTATCCTGGAACTCATATTCCTGCGCCAGCGTGCGCGCTACCAGGGCGTCGGGCCAGGCGTGCGGCGCCTGCGCGTGAAGCGCGGTCAGGATTTCGGATTCGCTCAAGGTCTTGAAGAGGCCGTCACTTGCCAGAAGGATCGTATCGCCGTCGAGCAGGAGCCAGGGATCGACGTTGCGGTCGATTTCCTCCAGCATCTCCACGCCGATGAAACTCGTCAGAGATTCCCGCTCCGGATGCAGCAGCGCCTGTTCGCGGGATATCGCTCCGCGCGACACCGCGCTATCTAGGATGCTGGCGAAGGTATGAGGGCGGTTCACCGTCTGCATCCGATCGCCTCTGATGTGAAAGATTCCGCTGTCGCCCACGGAGATAAAGTACATCGCCTTGTTCCTACCCCCGCGATCGATCAGCGATGCCGCTACCAACGTGGTGCCGACGCTCTCGGCGGCGCCCAACTCGCGAGCCATCTCCACCACGCGGTCGTTGGCCGCGCGGACGCTGCGCTCCAGCGCCTCGGGAATGGACTCCGGTGGAGTCTTCCGCCGGTACGCATCGAGAAACGCTCGGACGGCGGAGCGGCTGGCCAGGTCCCCGTGTTCGAGGCCTCCCATGCCGTCGCACACGACCGCCACAAAACCGCCATGAGAAAGAAACGCCTCATCGTCCAGATCTCCGAATCCGAACGAATCCTGTTGCGAACTCCTCGCACCGATGTGCTGCGCGTTCCCTGCCAGAAAACTCATGGTTCTTTACACGCCGGAGGCTCAGAGTCTGCTGTGGCAGATCATGAACCGCGTTGGAATGGGGTCATTATATCGAAGCAATAATCTGGGACGTATCCTGCCCTTCGAGCCCGAGCGAAGTTGAGACCTCGAAGAAATCGGAGGGCCGGATGGCCATCTCATGGTGCTTCGCGAACAGGAGCCGCGCTGTATCGATGTTGGCGCGCCCCACGATTTCCGCCGGTTCCACATAATTCAGGACGGCGGGAGCCAGTACGCCATATTGGCGGATCAGCATAATCATTTCTGATTCGGCGATTCGGTATTCGGCCGCCAGGGCACGGGCGTGTGCGAGGATTTCCCGGACCGCCTTAGGGGTGTTTCCGTTCAGCGCGGTCTTTTCGGTCACATGAACGCCTCTGAGCTCCGGGGCGATCAGGGCGACCGCCAAATCCGCGGCCTGCTCCGCCATTACGCGATAGGTGGTGTATTTTCCACCCGTGATGCGAATGACGCCTTGCGGATCGCGGTAAATCTGATGCTGGCGCGTGGCGCTCGTGGCCGATCCTTCCGACGCCAGCAGCGGACGCAGCGAGCTGAACGCCGTCACCGGCTCCATTTTCGCGCTCGCCGGGAAGATCCGCGCCGCGATCTCACGCAGGTACCGGGTCTCCTCGGCTGAGATGTGCACGTCGTCAGCCGAGCCGTGGTGGTCCACATCGGTCGTGCCGATGAGCGTCCGATCGCCGCGCTCGCCCCAGGGAATGAAGAAGATAATTCGGCCATCCTCTTCGAAATGGGCGATCGCGTACTTGCTGGCATTCAGGCGGGGCATCACGATGTGTGAGCCGCGCACCAGCCTCGGCGTGGGATCTGTCGCCCAGGGCCCCGTGGAGTCGATCAGCATCCTGGCCTTTGTCTCAAAGGTCTCGCCGGAGATCGCGTCTTTCATGGGCACGCGCCAGATGCCGTCTCCGTCGCGCGAGGGCCGGTCGGCCTGCACATAATTGGCGCAGGCCGCGCCATTGGCGATCGCTTCGAAGACGTTTTCCAACACCAGGCGCGCCGAGCGGACCTGCCCATCGTAGAACTCGGCGGCTGCCGTCATCCCCGGGGCGGCGAGGCCGGGCTCCAGCGCGCGCACTTCGTTGAGGGACAGCTTTCGATGCTTTGGCACCGCGCCGCTGCCGTCGAACAGGTCATAAATGGTCAGGCCGAGATCGTAATAGAAGATCTTGGCCCATCCGGCCAAAGGCAGAAGGAAGGGCTGCGGCTCCACCAGATGCGGAGCGATGCGGAGCAGCACCGCCCGCTCCCGAAGGGCCTCCCTCACCAGCCGGAAATCGAGCTGTTTCAGATAGCGTAGGCCGCCGTGAATCAGATGGGAATTTTTCCCGCTCGTACCGGAGGAGAAATGATTTTTCTCCACCAGCCCGACGTTGAGATGCGCCTTCTTAGCCAGGGCTCGCAGCATGAGATCCCGGGCCGTACCGGCCCCGTTGATCCCTCCGCCGAGGATAAGGATGTCGAACGTTTCCGACCGCAGTCTCCCGATCGCCAAATCGCGCGTGTCGGGATTGACGACAGGAGTCATCGTTTACATTCTAGGTTATTCCGAAATAGGCTCCTCGTTCGCAACCAGGGGTAGCCGCTAAACTTGGTTGACGGCTTACGCGCTAGGCGCATTGGGCTGCTGCTGTTTTATGAAGGCGACGCCTTCTTGATTTTCTATCACCTTAAAGGCTGGCGTATTCATGAGGCTGTGCATGTAGCAGTGGTGCACGGTAAGCAGTAGATCTTGAAACTGCTGGTTCGACTCGATGGATTGGACTTTGAGTCCAATCTTCTTGCATTCGTCGAACTCGATATGGCGATCATGGCCTTTGTTGCCACTGTAGTCCGTCAGTTTGCGAACAATTGTTCGCGCTTTGTTCAATGCGCGGGGGTCTTTATGAAACATGACCCTGCGCAATTGAGCCGTCACAAATCGATTAGAGCCCTTGATGGCGTTTTCACATTGACTTAGATAGGTTGGATAATACTGGCCAATGACCGATTGCCAGATAGGGATTGTGCTGGGATCCTTTTTGGTCTCCCGCATGGCGCGCTTGAACTCTTGGATCACGCCGTAAGCTGGGAACCCGTCCAAATGGGGGTCGATTGGGCCCAAGTTTGCATGCTTCTCGGACATCAAAATTTCCTTACAGCAGCACGCCATGATCGTACCGGCTGACATCGCGATTTGAGGAACCAAGGCGCGAATGTCGTCTTTGAACATCTTTTGCAGATACCCTATAATTGACTGAGTAGCCGCGATGCCGCCACCCGGCGTATGCAGGATCAGATCCAGGCCCTTGGTTCGATCGAGCCCGTGAACCGCCATCATAAAGCCGTTCTTATCCTCGTCGTTAATGTCGGCTCGCAGTAATGGCTTTGACAGGAAGCCCGAATAGTAGGCGATGATGTTTCTGCCTGTATTCTGATGGAGGAGCATCAGATACTTCCGCCTGACCGTGCTCATCGCGGCCTGCGAAAGGAACACGCCACGCCCAGTTTCTGCCTGTATCTCCTGAAATACCTGACCCCAGTTCGGCATATAACCCTAGGCGGGCTTCTCGCATAGGCCGTAGGTAGTTACTGATGGCACGGACTTGTACATCGAGAGTCTCTCTCTCGCTGGGGCGTTCGGGCCGGGCCCCACGAACATCCTTCTGTGCGCATCTTCCAGCACGTACGTTTCTCGCGGTTTCTTTATGGGCTTTGTCTTGTTCCGTTTTGGAGCGGCTTTCATAGAAAAATTACCTCCTGAGTCGAAATTCATCACGCCGCGCTTGATCCCGTAGACTTGGACCAACGCGCCTGCACAGCAGCGCGCGCGCTTGCGCTCCTTTCTTCAGCTGTCATCTTAGCAGCACGCGCAGGGCCACCCTTTAGGCCCCCCTTCTTCCCGAGCTTTGAAAAGTACTTATGCATATCGGCCGAGACTCGTTTCTTCTTCATAGCCCTATTATACGTGAGCGGCTCAAGAAGGCAAGGAAATAATTTATGTGGATATACGTGAACAGCTCACGTATATCCACATCGCAAAAGCCCCGATCAGTGCTGAAACGCCGGCGGTTGTATTGGACGCGATTCCCTCGGGGGGGTGTTCCGCCGGCGAGATCCAACGCTCGTAGACCCTCGGCGAACTTACCACCAGTAGCCGCCGATCGGCCGATCCCGCTCTCCGTTGGAAGAGCGCGAGACTCCGTGACTAAAACGTAACCGGATGCGGGGAAAACAGATGCGCGTGAAAGCGGTAAGTCAAGGAAGTTGCGGCTTCTTAAAGAACCAAAGCCAGAAGTACTGATCTCCGGCGCCGTGCCGGTAGCGGGGCTCGAAGTTATGGCGCCAGGCCATTTCCACAGCCTGGGCGTCGGAAAAAGGGACGCCGAGCCACGTGTCCTCGGCCGAGGTCTGCATATCCGTGCATCCCTGAACCTGAAATTTGAACAGCGCGCCGGGCCTTAGCAGGCGATTCACCTCGCGGACGTAGTTCTCGATCACTTCGCGGCTTGGGATGTGCTGGAACACAATGGCCGAGTATGCGAAATCGAATTCCAACTCGGGAACCACGGTGAGGTCGCAGCCGTTGTTCTGGTAAATGTGCGCGTTGGGAAAGTCCTTCAGGGCTTCCTTGGCGTGCGCGACCATTTCGCCGCTGACGTCCACGGCATGAATTTCGCCGAACAGCCTCGCCAGAGCGCGCGTCAGACGTCCGGCGCCGCAGCCGATTTCGAGCACCCGCATCTGCTTGGGATCCTTTCCCTGGCAGATGTTGCCCATGTCGTTGAGGATCTGCTCCTTGATGGCCTGCTCGCCGGAGGCGAAAAACTCCTCGTCGGTCCATTCGGTCCGGCCGGTGGCGACGTAATGGCGGGCATTTTCCCGGGCGCGCGCATCCCAGTCCTGCCGCATTTTTTCCAACGTGGCTTTGTCGAGCGTGGGCGGAATGCTCTGTTCCGGCATGAATTGGTTGGTGGACGGCGGGGGGATCGAACCCCCGACCTCTGCATTGCGAACGCAGCGCTCTCCCAGCTGAGCTAGCCGCCCATTTGAGGCCTATAAGTCCATAATATAGCATGGCGGTTCGTCATGCATTTTTTACTTGCCCCGCGAGGCTAAACGAAGGACACTGAAACTAAAATGTCCACTGTGAAATTTCCCGATACCGCCCCCGTACGAGAGCCGGCCGACCGCTGGAGCATCGCTGAGGCTGGCGAGCTCTACGACGTCGCCCGGTGGGGCAAGGGCTATTTTTCGATCGGGCAGAACGGCCACGTCTGGGTGCATCCGGATAAAGACACCTCGCACGGGCTCGACCTGAAGGAACTGGTGGACAATCTCCAGTTGCGCGGCATCGCCCTGCCGATCCTCATCCGCTTCGGCGAAATTCTGCAGCACCGCCTGGGGGAGATCCATCAGGCCTTTGACACCGCGATCGCGGAGCAGGGCTACAAGAGCTCCTACTGCTGCGTGTACCCGATCAAGGTGAATCAGCAGCGGCAGGTGGTGGAGGAAGTGTTCAAGTACGGGCGCCCGTTCCGGTTCGGGCTGGAAGCCGGATCGAAGCCTGAACTGCTGGCTGTCCTGGCCATTGCGGATAATGAAACGCCCATCATTTGCAACGGCTTTAAGGACGACGAATACATCGAAATGGCGATGCTATCGAAGAAAATCGGCCGCCAGATTATTCCCGTCGTCGAAAAGTACACCGAGCTTGACCTGATTCTGAAGCATTCGGTGCGCGTCGGCGTGCGGCCCGTGATCGGGCTGCGCATCAAGCTCGCCAGCCGCGGGTCGGGGCGATGGAAATCCTCCGGTGGGTACCGGTCGAAGTTTGGCTTGACCGTCACCGAGGCTCTGCGCGCGCTTGATCAGCTGAAGGCCTGCGGCATGGAGGATTGCCTCCAGCTTCTGCATTTCCATTTAGGCAGCCAGATTACGAATATCCGCCAGATCAAGGCGGCAGTAATCGAGGCGGCAAGGGTTTATGTCGAACTGAAGCGGGCCGGCGCCGGACTGAACTATATGGACGTCGGCGGCGGCCTGGGCATCGATTACGACGGCTCCCAGACCGACTTTGAGTCCAGCGTGAATTACACCCTGCAGGAATACGCCAACGACGTGGTGCATCACATCCAGAACGTCTGCGACGAAGCGGAAGTGGCGCATCCGATCATCATCTCTGAGAGTGGGCGGGCAGTGGCGGCCTATCACAGCGTGCTCGTGTTCAATGTTCTTGGAGTCACCGGATTTGGCGAAACCGATCCGGTTTGCGAAATCCCGGACGATGTCGAGCAGCCGCTGATCGACCTGCAGGAGACGATGAAGGGCCTCTCCACCAAGAACCTGCTCGAAAGCTTTCACGACGCGCAGCAGGCGCTTGATTCAGCTCTGAACCTGTTCAGTCTCGGCTACCTGCCCTTGCAGCAGCGCAGCATGGCCGAAAGCGTGTACTGGCAGATCTGCCGGAATATTCAGCGGCTGGCCAAGACGCTCGATTATTTCCCGGAGGAATTGGAGGGCTTGGACGGCCTTCTGTCCGACACCTATTTCTGCAATTTTTCACTTTTCCAGAGCATGCCGGACAGTTGGGCGGTAAAGCAGCTTTTCCCCATCATGCCGATCCACCGGCTGGAGCAGGAGCCGTTCCGCCATGGCATCCTGGGCGACATTTCCTGCGATTCCGACGGCAAAGTGGACCAGTTCATCGACCGCCGGGACGTCAAGAAGACGCTGCCGCTGCACTCGTTTAACGGCGAGCCTTATTATCTGGGCGCGTTCCTTGTCGGCGCCTATCAGGAGATCCTCGGCGATCTGCACAACCTGTTCGGAGATACCAACGCAGTGCACGTGCGGCTGGATGGGAATAATTCGGTTGTGCTGGAGGCGGTGATTCGCGGCGACACGGTTCGCGAAGTACTGGATTACGTGCAGTTCAAGACGCCGGCGCTGCTGGAGCAGTTCCGCACCGACGTGGAGACCGCCGTGCGCGAGGGCCGCATCGGGTATGAGGAGGCGGGCTCGCTGCTGCGGTTCTATGAAGAGGGGCTGAACGGATACACATATTTAGAGCAGTAGGCTTGCGATCTCTGCGTCTCTGCGTGGAGTTGCTTGTCGCACGCAGAGACGCGGAGTTCGCCGAGACCTGCAAGAATCATGTTGATGTCCCGACTGCTGTTTCTGATCTGCGCCTCGACCCTATCCGCTCAACCGGTGTTCCTCCTGCCTGATGGCGTCACCCCGAAGAAACACATCGTCGAGCTGACCGTCGACCCAGATCTCGATACGTTCACCGGCTGGGTGCGAATCGAGGTTGAACTGGCGAAGCCCGCGAACGTACTGTGGGTCAATGCGAAGGATCTGATCCCGCGCGAGACGTCGGTACTCTGGCAAGGGCATAGTCTGACGGCCACTCCTTCGGTGGACGGAGGCGAGTTCATCGGCGTCCATCTGGCGTCGCCTGTCGGGCCTGGGCCGGCCACCATCTCCATCCGCTATCGGGGCAAGCTCGATGAAGCCGCCGTGGCCGGGCCGTATCGCAATAAAGTAGCAGGCGAGTGGTATGCGTTCACGACGTTTACTCCCATCGATGCGCGGCGGGCGTTTCCCTGTTTCGACGAGCCCCGATTTAAGACGCCATGGGAGATCTCCATTCACGTGAAGCGCGGCGATAAAGCGTTCTCCAACGCGCCGCAGATCGCCGAAATTGACGAGCCAGGTGGCAAGTTGATCCGGTTCGCGACCACGCAGCCTCTTCCCGCCGAGGTCGTCGCTTTCTGCGTCGGACCGTTTGACGTCTATGAAGGTTCTCCCGCCGGACATGGGACGCCGATCCGCATCATCTCCGCCCGGGGCCAGCGCGAGCAATCAAGACTGGCCGCGCAGGCCACTGTCGACGTGCTGCCGCGCCTGGAAGACTATACCGGTATCCAGTATCCGTTCGGAAAACTGGATCATGTTGCCGTGCCTGAATTCAAATTCGGCGCGGTGGAAAATCCAGGCCTGATCACATATAAAGCCAGTGCGCTGCTGCAGCAACCCAACGACGTGGAAGCGGAGAAAGCGCGCCGCATCCGGGGGCTGCAGGCGCACGAGATGGGCCACCAATGGTTCGGCGATCTGGTGACGCAAGCGACGTGGGATGACGTGTGGCTCAGCGAAGGCTTTGCCACATGGTTTTCGGCGAAGGTGATGGATCAGGAGCAGCCGGCGGCGCGAAGGCTGCTTGCCTCCGTTGCCGCGCGCGAGCGCATCATGGTCACCGATGCTGGTCCCAAGACGAGGCCTGTTCGCCTGGAGATGCATAGCCGCAAAGAAACCGATGGCGTCTACAGCCAGTTCGTCTATCAGAAAGGCGCGGCGATTCTGATGATGCTCGACGGATGGCTGGGCGAGGCGCGCGTCCGCGACGGGCTGCGCGCATACCTGAAAGCGCACCAGTTCGGCAACGCGTCGACGGCGGATCTGGAAGCGTCACTGCCCGGCAGCAAACCGGTGCTCGATGGTTTTCTGAATCAAACCGGAATCCCATCGATTCGCGTGAAATGCGGCGATGCGAAGCTCGTCGTCGAGCAGACCAATGCCTCACACAACTGGAATGTCCCGGTGTGCTGGCGCGGTGCCGGAATGCCTCCGGTGTGTTCGGTGGTCGGATCCGCGCGCGCGGAGACCCGCGTCAACTCCTGCCCGGCGTGGATTTATCCGAACTCGGGCGGTACGGGATATTTCAGAACGGAATGGTCGGCAGAGCATCTTACGGCGCTGGACTTATCTCAGCTTTCGGCGGCGGAGCGGCTGACGTTGATCTACGACCTGCGCGCTGCGAAAAACATTACGGCACCAGTCTTAAGGGACCTGGCAGGAGATGCGCAACCGGAGGTTGCCAAGGCGGCGGCGGACGTGATGGCGGGGAAGTAGGCTTCACTCCACTCCGAATCGCGAGATGGCTCCTTTCGGGCCTACGGCGAAACCGGCGTAGCTGAGCAGGAAACTCATGGCGTTGTAATTACCCTTGTCGAACGTTTTCCACGTTTTTCCTTTATCGGTGGAGACATCGGAGCCCGATGTGCCCGTCGCGATCCACATTTTGTGGTCGGCTAAGTAAGCGATGGCGGAGCGGAAGCCGGCCGGCCCGCCTTCTGGCGCGGTCCATTTTTTGCCGCCGTCGGTAGTGATGGCGATGTTGTGCGATGCATCGCCGGGCTTTGCATAATCGCCTCCGACGGCGATGCCGAACAGCGGATTCATAAAGGCGATGGAAAAGATTCCGGCGCTGGCCGAGTCGTTGCGGATGGGCGTCGCTGAAACAGACCACTTCTTTCCGCCGTCTTCGGACCGGAATACTCGCGCGCCCTTGGGTCCTCCTGATCCGAACCAGACGTGGTGCGAGCCCAGCACGAACAGGCTGCTATTGCTGGCCGCGAACGCTCCTTCGTTCGGCACGGCGGCGGGAGTTTTTTCGCGATGCCAGGTGTCGCCGCCGTCCTCCGTGGTCATGATCACGAAATGGCCCGCTACGGGGTCGCCCAGTAGAATTCCATGCGTCGCGTCCCAGAAGGCAATGGCGTCGAAGAAGCCCTTGGGGTCAGGATTCGTGTAGACCACGTCCCATTTCGCGCCGCCGTCCTTGGTCTTGTAGATGCGCGACTTATCGCCAGTGCCGATGCTCATCAGGATCGCGGCCTTGTCGCTAAAGGCGCGCAGGGCTCGAAAATCCATATCCGCCGCGCCGGGAACGGCCGCCGCTGTCCAAGTCTCTCCTGCGTCGGCGGTGATCAGGTACGTGCCCTTCGTTCCGCTGGCCCAGGCGACTTTGGCGCTCACGACGCTGACGGCGCGCAGCGATGCCGTGGTGTTGCTGGTTAGAGGACTCCAGGTTTGCGCCAAACATGTTTGCGCCGAAACAGCAATGCAAACAAAGACGCCAGCGAAAGCCTTTTTCATGCTTATTCAACGTTACAATGAGCGCATGCTCGCTGGGAAAACCGCGCTCGTTACAGGAGCCAATGGAGCCATCGGATCGGAGATCTGCCGCGCATTCGCCAAACAAGGGGCGCGCGTCATCGTCAATTATTTTGAAGATCGCGCGGGAGCCGAGACGCTGGCTGCCTCCACCGGCGGCGTGGCGGTGTATGCGGACATAGGCAATCCGGCTGACGTCGACCGGATGGTTTCGCAATTCTCGCGCATCGATATTCTCGTGAATAACACCGGCATTCAGACGTTCAGCCCCCTGCTCGACTTGCCCGACGCCGCCTGGGAGCGGGTGATTCGCACGAATCTGACGGGATGCTTTCTATGCACGCAACGTGTGGGGCGGATCATGAAGGCAAACGGTGGAGGCAGGATCATCAATCTCGGTTCGGGCTCAAATAAAGCGGCGTTTCCCGGGCTCTCTAGCTATACGGCGAGCAAGGGCGGCATTGAAATGTTCACCAAAGTGGCGGCCGTGGAGTTGGGCGAGTATGGAATCACCGTCAACTGCGTGGCGCCCGGCGCGATCGAGACGGAGCGCACGAAACTGGAAACGCCCGACTATGCCGGGACCTGGGCGAAGCTCACACCGCTGGGGCGTATCGGCACGCCGGCCGATGTGGCCAAGGCGATCCTGTTCTTCACCAGCGACGAAGCGGCCTTCATCACGGGGCAGACGCTGTGGGTGGATGGAGGGCTGTTCAGTAAACCTGCATGGCCCTATTAGAACGATTGGCGCACGGCATCAAAGCGGGTATTCTGGGCGCCTTGGCGCTGCTCAGCCTGTTTGCTTCCACGTCCATCCTGCGGCGGCACGTCTGGTGGGAAGTTCCGAATCTGCTGGGGTCGACGTTTTATCATTACCGGGCCTTCTATTCCGGAGTGGGAACGGCCACCGTGGCGGGCGCGGCGCTGGAACTGGTGTTGGGAGGAGTGGTAGGAGGGGTATTCGGCGCGGCCTGCGGAAATGTGCGCTCCCGGCACAGGTTGATCCTTTTAGGCACGCTTACCGGGCTAGCCTGGTTCTATCTGGCGAATCTTCTCCTGTGGCCGCGGTTGAACCCCATGGTTCCGCTGTACTGGCCGGAACCGGCGGCGGTCCTTTGCCATGCGGTATTTGGGGCATGTTTGGCGTTCGCTGCGAGCGAGGGGCCCGAACTTCCGGCGCAAATGGCCCCTCGGATGCGGTAGACTTATTGTTTCGCTTCTGCGTTCGAGTCTCCCTCCCTGTGGGTATCGGGCATTCCGATTCTGCGATGAAACCCTGGGTAAAGTGGGAACGTCTGGAGTGAGGCGCAGAGTGGAAAGGAACCGTTTTAGGATGACGTTTTTCAGGCCTGGACGCCTGCGCGTACTTGTGGTCTGTCTCGCTAGCGGATTGGCGGCGTTTGCCCAGCAAACCCCGCCGGCGCAGCCTCCCACCCAGCCGCCCCAGTCCCAGCAGCCGCCCCAGGCGAAGCCTCAGCCGCCAGCCCAACAGCCGCCCGCGCCGCCGCAAGAGCGCCGCGCGAACCCATTTGAAACCGTTCCCCCATCCACCGAACGACAGCAGCCGCCGAAACTGGAAGCTCCCAAACCCGCCGAGGAGCCAAAGGCGAATCTGGACCGCCCCGCCGAGGACACCATCGAACTGATCGAATTCCGCGGCGCGCGCCGCGTTCCACAGGACACGCTGCGTGCGTTGATCGTCACAAAGAAAGGCGACAAGTACGACGAGGAGTCCCTGCACCGGGACTTCATGGCGCTGTGGAATACCGGCCGTTTCGACGACATCCGCATGGAGCGCGAAGTAGGTAAGACGGGTTGGATCGTGCGTTTCACCGTGGTGGAACGTCGCATCGTCCGCTCGATCAAGTACGACGGCTTGAAGTCGATCTCGCAATCGGAAATACTGGACCGGTTCAAAGAGCGTAAAGTCGGCTTGAGCGTGGAGTCGCAATACGACCCGAACAAGATTCAGCGTGCCCGCAACGTTTTACAGGATTATCTCGCGGAGCGCGGACGCCAGTTCGCCACTGTTGAACCGGAGCTGCGGCAGGTGCCTCCCAGCTCGCTGGAACTGACGTTCAAGGTAAACGAAGGCCCGAAAGTGAAGGTGCATGAGATCACTTTCGACGGCAACAAGGTGTTCCAGCCTCTGATACTCAAGCGGGCGATGAAGAATCTCCACAGCATCGGCATTCCCTATTCGATCGTGGCCGAGGATTTGTTCTCGAAGACCTTCGATTCCACCAAGCTCGAAGAAGACCAGCAGCGCATCGAGGAGTTCTACAAGGATCACGGTTACTTTACCGCGCACACCACCGGCGCGAAGGTGACGGTCGTGAACACCGGCGGGGGACAATGGCGGCTGCCGCTGATTTTGTCCAACAGCCGGGGCAAGGGCGCCAACATCCACATCAGCATCGAAGAGGGCCGCCTCTATCACCTGAACAACATCAATTTCGTGGGCGTGAAGTTGTTCCGCACGCCGGAGACGCTGATGCGCCCGGTGTTTCAGATGAGCTCCGGCGATGTGTTTTCCACCGACAAACTGCGCAAAGGTTTCGAGGAACTGCGCAAACTGTATGGCAACTTCGGCTACATCGACTTCGTGGCCGAGCCGAACATTGAGCCGGTCCCCAACACCGACAAAGTCGACTTGACGCTGAACTTTGACGAAGGCAAACAGTTTTTCGTGCGCCGCATCGATTTTTCGGGCAACACGACGACGCGCGACAAGATCATCCGCCGCGAGCTTCTGGTCGATGAAGGTGATATTTATAACACCAAGCTGTGGGACGTCAGCCTTCTCCGGCTCAATCAGCTCGGCTATTTCGAGCCGTTGAAGGCCGAAGATTCGGTTGACATTAAGCGCGACACCAAGACGGATACGGTGGACATCACCCTGAAAGTGAAGGAGCGCGGGAAGAATTCCATTCAGTTGAATGGCGGCGTATCGGGCATCGCCGGCAGCTTCATCGGATTCTCGTACGCGACCAACAACCTGCTCGGTTTAGGCGAAACGCTCAGCCTCAATTCGCAGATTGGCACCATGCAGGACAACGTGACGATCGGCTTCACTGAGCCCTACTTCCTGGATCACCCGATTCAGGTTGGCATGACGGTGTTCTACACGCGCTTCGACTACAATCAGGCGCGCCAGGCGTCGATTTTCGCCGGCCAGAATCTGACGGCTCTTTACGCGCAGTTGGGCACGCAGAACCTGCTGAATTACGTGTCGGACTCGCGTGGCTTTACAGTGTTCGTCAGCAAGGCGCTGCGGCGCAGTTTCGCGCGCCTGGGCGTCAGCTACGGGTACTCGGTTCAGAACGTGAAGACGCTGACCGACGCGGCGACGGCGTATTACACCTACATCGACTTTTTGCACATCAACGGGCCGAATCCGCTGAACGGCATCACGCAATCCGCGATCACGCCGACCTTTACCTATAACTCGGTGAACCATCCGATTACTCCGACCGCCGGAAGAAGCCTGGCGCTCTCGGTACAGTTCGCCGGCAGCATCCTGGGTGGCAACGTAAACCAGATCCTACCGACGTTGGACGCGAAGTATTTCCACACCTCGCCGCTGAACCGGAAGCATGTGATCGGCGCGCACCTTCTGGGCCGGTTCGTCACTGGATATGGCGGCAAGGTCGCGCCGCCGCTGAACCGCTTCTACATGGGCGGCGAAAACGATATCCGCGGCTTCGACATCTGGAGCATCAGCCCGTTGGCATTCATTCCGACTTCGGCCACCGTGAACATCCTAAACAACGACGGCACGCCTCGCCAGCAGAAGATCACCGTGAACGGCGCAACGACGTACCAAAACGTGACGCAGATAATCCCCAGCTACCAGCTGGTAACGCCGGGCGGCGATTTGGAGACCGTTGGGAACCTGGAATACCGCATCCCGATCTTCGGGCCGGTGATCCTGGCGGGGTTCGTCGACGCCGGTCTCAACCGCCTGGTGCTGAGCAACCAATTGAGGCTGAACGATGATCGTGTGACCCAGTTGGACACGCAGTTCCCGGAAGCGGCCTTCCCGAATCGGGCGATCGTCGCAGCGGGTACGCAAAAGATCCGTATGTCCACTGGTTTGGAGCTTCAAGTCATGCTGCCGGTCGTGAACGCGCCCTTCCGTATTTATTGGGCGTACAATCCCTGGCGCGTCGAGCAGTTCGTGCAGCCGCCCATCGTAGCCGATCGTAGCTATTTCCCGAATTCGGCATCGTTCTTCAATTCGATTGCGCAGGTCGGGCAGTCATACCCAATATTTGAGAGAGCTTCCACATTCCGGTTTACCGTCGGTCGGACTTTTTAGAGCGGCGTGTTACCATAATTTCAAGAAAAATAGGAGTCTATTGTGAAACACAGAATTACCGCGCTGCCGTGCTTGGCCCTTTTTGTGGCCTCCATGGCTGGGGCGCAGACGCCCACCAAGATCGGCGTGATCCAGATCCAGCAGGCGCTGGTGAGCACCAAGGACGGGCAGAAGGCAGTGGCCGATCTGGAAACCCGCATGGCGCCGAAGCAGAAGGAAATGGAGCGCAAGCGCACCGAGATCCAGGAGCTGCAGGATAAGTTAAGCAAGGGTGGAGCCGCCATGGCGCAGGCCGCCAAGGACGATCTGGCCCGTACAATCGACACGAAGACCAAGAGCTTCAATCGCGATATGGAAGATGCCCGTGCGGAACTCGACCAGGAACAGCGCAAGCTTCTGGAGGATCTGAGCGGTAAGATGCAGGTGGTGATCGATAAGTACGCGCAGACCAATGGCTACGCGGTGATTCTGGACGTCAGCAACCAGAACACGAACGTACTGTACGTCTCGACCGGTGTGGACATCACAAAGGACGTCATCGACCTGTACGACAAAATGAATCCGGGCGGGCCGTCTTCGAAGCCTTCGGCTCCGGCGGCGCCGAAACCGCTTACACCGGCGACGCCCGTGAAGAAGCCGTAGTTTCTTGAGCCATTCGGACCGGTGGGCGACGCGGATTCGCGAGCGTCGCCTGCCTGGTTCGCCCTGCCTGGTTCGCCCTCACCCCGCCCGGTGATTCGTTCGCCGTTTCTCCCACGACACTCCCCCTCGGGCCGTCCCGCGTTTAGTATCATCGAAACCGTTGCCAGAGTCTCCAGAATCGGGCGATTTCAGCGTCCATAGCGACGACGCCGTGTGCTTCACCGCTGGGCTGCCCGGCGTCAGCTTCGGCGCGGGCACGATCCACGCCTATCTTGCCTCTGACCGGACTCCTCCGAAAGTAGCCGCGGGAATCTCGACCGGCGCGCTGACGGCCGCAGTGATGGAGCGGTCATACCGCGAACTGCTCGAATCGCGTACAGAAGCCGCCCGATGGACCTGGTTCCGGCGGTATCTCTCCTTCTTGCTGGACCGCCCCTACGACGTCACCTGGAACGCCATCCCCAATCCCAGCGATTTCGTCGCCGATCTGCCTCCGGTGACGGAGACGGTCCTGCCGGCCAGACCGGACGGATCGCCAGATCCCGAATGGGAGTGGCGCGAGGCGAAGGCGCGGCGGCGGCTGCACATCATTGCGCGATTTGGGCGCTGGTGTTCCCACCTGCCGGTGACCGTTGCCTCCATCGGCTGGATCGCGGTGCGCTACGCACGCCATCGGGAACGGCATTTTCCCATGCCGGTAGCGCGCTGGTGGAACGCGCTGGCGCTGTGGACCCGCGTGCTGTGGTTCGAATGGCTTGTGCTGATCCAGATCATTATTCGGCCCCAATTTTTCCCCGAATGGCGATTCCGCACGCGCGGCAAAATGATCTCCCACCTGCCGCTGCGCCCGCTGTTCGGATGGAAGCTGTGGCTGGCCACCGTGTTTCTCGGTTCGGCCACCATCGCATTGTGGGCGTGGAATTTGTGGGTCGCGCTCGAAGAGATATTCCAGGCCAGGCCCCCACATGTGCTGCATCTTGGGCTGCTGCTGGGGTTCACCTGCGCTCCGCTGGTTCCCATCTTTCTGCGCCGCTGGATGGGGCCAACCAACAACTGGGGTTTCAAGAAAATCCTGACTCATCTGGGCATCCGCGTGTCGCTGATAGACGATTTTCACCTGCGCTTGAAGCTGCACCGGCTATTCGCCGATCAAGGCGCGGAGCCGGCGCTAAAAGACCTGAAATTTCCGGTGCTGATGGTGGCCGCGCCGTTGCAGATTGTCGATTCCTCGCCTAGCCAGCTTTGGCCCGGAACGAAGAGTGATATTTCCCTCGTCGACGCTCTGCGCGCTAGCCTGGCGATTCCCCGGCTGTTTTCGCCGACAGTGGTGACCGGCGCTTCGATCGAGAATTGGCTGGAACGGGGGAAGAAACTGGAGCGGCTGGATCTGGTCGACGGGTCCGTAGTGCGGCACAATCCGTTGCCCGCTCTTGTGCGCTTCCTCTCCGACTCGAAGAACGCCAACGTCGCCGAGATTCTCTCGCGGCCCGAGGCGCGCGTTCATTTGGTCTACGACATCCCCATTCAGGCCAAGCCTCTTCCGGATGCCGCCGAGGTGCCGCGGATGCCGAACGTAGTCGATACGGGCTTTGCGGGCAGGCGTCTCGAAAGGCGGCGAGATAGCCGTCTGGAAGTGGTGCGCACAAATCACGTGAGCCAGATCGAGAACACTTTGCGCGAGGCGACCGGGGCCGTCAGCTCACCCGACGTGCACACCATTACGGTGGATGAAATCGCGCCGGAAGAGGAGCTGACGCTCGAAAATACCTTGCAGCCGACGGAGGTGGAAATGCTCCGTCATATCGCTGCGGGCTGCCGCAGGAGCCTGTCGGTACTCTATTGCGACGAGATCGGGAAAATGGGCAGTGTAATTGAGTGCGGAGCCCTGCTGCGGCGCATCGCCACAAAGAGGGAAGTTGGCGATTTGCCGGGCTTGCCGGAGGTGTGCGGGCACTGCCCGCGTAAGCTGCAAGCGGTCGCGCCGCTCGAGGATCGCCTTTTGCCGGGGAGGTTCCGTGCGGGATCGGGCGAATTGGCGCGGCGCTTCCCCGAAGTCGCTGGGGGTCGCCCGCGAATCGTATTTCTGGCCAGCGGAGGAGTGTTTCGCGGGTCCTTCCACGTGGGCATGACCGGCGCGATGTATGCCACGAAGTTGAAGCCCGATATGATCGTCGGAGCGTCCGTCGGGACTCTGTTGGGTGCGGCACTGGCCTCGATGTTTTCCTCGAGCGACCAGCAGGCCCAGGAGAAACTGAAGCGCCTGACGTGCCTGTTTCTCGAAGTGGACCAGCGCGTGGCGCTCACCAGGACGCTAAAGGCCGCCGTGAAAGACCTTGGCATCCGGAGCCGCGGCGCCAGCATGGATCTTTCTCCCAATACGCTCCGCAGAATGGTGCGCGCGGGCAGCCGCCGCGATCCGGGCATCGCGGTCACCGGAGCGCCACCGGCGCTGATCGATGCGATTTCCGACCTGTTCCTCATTCCCTACCGGGCCACCGCGCGCATCGCCGCGGAGTTCGTCGCCGGCCACGTTTCCCGCGCAACGAACACGTTTTGGACGCAGATCAAGACGGAGACCATCGACCGCCTGGGGATTCACGATGCGTTGATCGGGTCCTCGCTGCTGGAGCGCGAGACCAGGCTTGTGCTGGGCGACGTGCCGCTGGAAGTGCAGCCCTTTCTTGAGCCGAGCCGTATCGCGTTCTTCGCGACTGCGGTGAACTTGGCGACCGAGTGGCTTACGATCCTGGGCGCGGAACCCGCCGAGAGCCGCTATGACCTGATCGAGGCTCTGCTGGCATCGAGCGCGTTTCCCATGGCCTTCGCGCCGCGCCGGGCCAGCGCGCTCTATCCGGGATCAGGCCGCCGCGATGTGTTCTACGGCGATGGGGGCATGTTCGATAATCTCCCGTTCCTCCCTGCGTTCGAGGTGCTGCGCGAGGTGCAGGCGGACCGGTTACAGTCGACGCTGGGCAAAGGCCGCTGGCGCGAAGAACTGGCTCGCCGCCATCGCGAACCGGATCTGTTCCTCACGGGCGCGCTGAACGTCCGGCAGAGGGACGATGAGCCGGACGCGTACGATTCGCTCCGTAAGATCGCAGCGCGCGCAACGTCACTTGAGGACAACGAAAAAATCTATGGTATGGAACGGACTTGCCGCCAGATCGACAAGCAGTTGGGCAGAGTGAGCGCCGAGTCACGGCCCGGAGATGCGAACGTGCCCGCGGACCGGGAACAGTTCCTGAACGGCATCGTGAACGCGGCCGTATTGCCCGTGTATCCCGCCGACGCCGGCCATCTGAACGGCACTTACGAGTTCTGCGGCACCATGGGCATGGATGTAGCGAAGATCCGCAGGTCCATCGCCGATGGTTGCTTTCAAACCATGCTTGCGATTGCGCAAGGGCAGGAACAGGGCCCGGATTCGATGGCCGGAAGAAGCCTCGGCGCGCTCACGGCAATGGGCCGCGTGCCGAGGATCACCTTCGAGCGCGGCCGCGCGAATCATGACGGTGCCTGCCCGTTCTTCCGGGTGCAAGGACAACTGCTGCGGTGCCCGTTCCACGGCATCGAGAAGATTTACGAAACCTGCGGCGAGGATCCGGTGCACCTCGGGGCGTCGGGAGCGAAGCGGCCCGTTGCATAGCCAGTCTATAGAGGTGGCTGCCGGCCTGGGACCTGTGAGGAGCCTGTAGAAGGCGTTTGCGAGAGACCTGCAATGGAAAATCAAAGCGTTGAAAATTCCCCCCAGCTGTACGCACGAATAGGCGGCGCGCTATACCTAGCAATCATCCTTCTCGGTGCTTTTGCTGAAGGGTTCGTCGCAAATAAACTCGTCGTATCGGGTGACGCAGCAACTACGGCTCACAACATTCTGGCCGCACCGGAGTTGTGGCGCCTCAGTGTCGCTGGCGACTTGACCGTCGTGTTATGTGCCGTGCCATTGTTGTGGATTGAGTATCTGTTGCTCAGACCAGTTAGCAAGCACCTGGTTCTGCTCGCGGTATTGTTTAATCTGGCGTCCCTTGCTGTCGAGGCCATAAGCAAGTTGTTTCTTCTTTTGGTGAAGCCGATATTGGGCAGCGCCGATTATCTAAGGGCATTTGCACCACAGCAGCTACAGACTCTTGCGAACCTTGCGCTCAAGTCGCATGACATTGCCTTCAATATTGCCCTGATATTTTTTGGCTTCACATGCCTGGTGAATGGCTACCTGATCTTAAGATCGGGGTATTTCCCGAAGTTTATAGGTGCATTGATGCAATTGGCGGGTCTGAGTTATCTGACGGCCTGTTTTGCGGCGCTTTTTGCCCCTGCGTTCGCCGACCTGATAACTCCCGCTGTTCTGATTCCGCCACTGATTGGAGAATCGTCATTTTGCCTGTGGCTTCTTGTGAAGGGCGTGAATGTCGCGAAGTGGAAGGAGCGAGTAAGCATGGGACAGGGGATTTGACCACCCAACGTTAATTGGTTAGATCCTGGCTCCTGAGATCCTTCATAAGATCCGGCCCTGCATTGCGCGGATAACCGAAATCCCAAAAAGGATCGCCCGGAGCGCTCTCCCACACGCGTTTGTCGCAGCCGGTGAGCAGCTTCTTCAGGCGCGCGTCGAGCTGGTGCACTTCGTCGTCCTCGGCCTCGGCGAGCGCAAGGATCGCGCGGGCGTCCAGATCGTTGCGGTAATCCTCCAGACCGAGCCCATAGCCGTGCTCCACTTGTTTCACGAACTCCCGGTACTTACGGACCAGCCCTTCGCGGCCCTCGCGCACCACATGCTCGGGGTAGCCGTTTTCCTTCAAGTATTCGTGTACCGTCATGGCCGCGTCGCCTGCCTGTGAAAATATCGTTCTCCATCGTTGGGTTTAAAAAAAGTGCGGATGGTGCGGTCCGGATTGTACGCTCCGAAAGCCCCGGAGCGGCGGTCGAAGCGCGTAATGATGCCGTCGGGTTTGATGACCTGAAGGATCGGCCCTCCTTCCGGCGCATCCCTCAGATCCTGCGCCATGTGCAAATACTGATCCGGAGTCACGTTGCCGAACTCGCTCCCATGCTTGGCGAAATGCTCCTCGAATTGCTTGCGGGAACGGAAGCCCGGACCGCCGCCGAATAACAATAGCGCCGCGAGCAGCAGCCCGATGGCGGCTCTTGCCTGTCTCATACCGTCTCTTCTCTTCCTCCCTGGAGAATCGATTTGCGCGCAGCCTCTATCACCCGTTCATTGTGGCGGCTGTTGGCGGGCGTGGCGATCAGGTTCTGGGCGTCGAATTGGTCGAGCGCGCGCGGATCCTCGTCCACCGTGCGGCATGCGTCGATAATTCGCTCGATAGAGCGATATCCGTAGCCGACCGGCGTGAGGCCGCGTTCCTCCAACGGCACGTACTGGAAGTAATCCGAACTGGGCTCGCTATACGGGCCGCCGAGGTACGAATACTCCATGCCGCGATACTGGTCCGAGTGGCGAATCATGGCGCCTCCATCTGCTCCAGCGCACCACATCGTGAGCCCCTGCATGTTCGACCCCGGGCCCTCCTCGGGATAACCAAGGCCGTTTTGGACGTTCAGACACGCGCCGTTGGACCAGATCACGCGGGCGTCGGTCCACAAAAAACCTTCATTACCGTTGGGATACCGATCGCGCAGACCGTGGACGCTCACCGCGACCGGTTCCAGGCCGGTGATGAACTGCACCAGATCCACATAATGGCAGCCGATGTAGCAGAACGCGTCGGAGTTTTCGCAGGTGCACCAATTCTGAAAATTCGAATGGCGATAGCTCCACTTCTCGTGCAGGCAGGCGTTACCCAGGCGAAATTCGCCGAATCTGCCCTCAAGATAGGCGCGACGGGCCATCAGGCTGCGGTCGTCGAAGCGCTTGTGATAATCGATGCCGACAAAAAGATTCCGCGCTCGCGATGCTTCTTCGATATTGATGGAGTCGGCGACGGTCATCACCAGCGGTTTTACCGCGCAGACGTGGAGATCGGCGCTCAATGCCGCCAGGATCACGTCCCGATGCAGCGGATCGGGCACGGCCACCACCGCGAGCTGCCGCGGAGGCATCGATTTAAGAACGGCCGCATAAGGCTCGGTGGTTGCCTCGAAGGCTTGATCCGGGAACGCGGCGCGCAGAGTCTCTGATGCCAGCTTCTCAAGTGTCGAAAGGCTTCGCGCACAGACGCGAATTTTCCCGATCCGTCCCAGCCGCCGCAATTGATAAAGAGACGGCAGAAGCTGGTCGTGCGTGATCATGCCGCCGCCGATGATGACGGCGTCGAACGAGTTCATGCGAGGCTGCGCGCGGCGAGGACTTCGGCCGCGGCCTCCTCGAACACGTTGAGGCTTTCCTCGAGCGCTGCCTCCGTAATACAGAGTGGCGGACAGATCTTCACCGTGGCTCCACCGAAGCCGACCGGCGCGAACAACAGCACGCCTTTCTGAATCGAGCGCCAGACCAGGTCGAAGGCCGCGTCGCCATCAGGCTCCTTGGTGCCGGGCCGGACCATCGCCATGCCCGCCACCAGGCCCTTTCCTTCCACGTCGCCGATCTGCGGATAGCAGCGCATCATCGCTCTCAGGCGCGCATGCAGAAGCTCGCCGAGACGCCGCGCGTTGCCCACCAACCCCTCGTTGACGATCAGATCCATCGACGCTATGGCCGCCGCGCAGGCGACCGGGTTGCCAGTATGCGTCGAGGTCATGCTGCCGGGCGGATGCAGATTCATCACGCCCGCGCGCCCGGCGACGGCAGCCAACGGCAACGAACTGCTGATGCCTTTTCCGAACAGCGCCAGATCCGGTACGATGCCGTAATGCTCAAAGCCCCACATGGTGCCGGTACGTCCGAAACCTGCCTGCACTTCGTCGCACACCAGCAGGATCTGATGAGCGGCGGTCCAGCTTCGCAGCGCCTGCATGTATTCGCGCGGAGCGAAAGCAGCGCTGCCACCCTGATACGTCTCCAGAATGACGCCGCACACGCTGGACGCGCCGACGCCAAGCTCAGCCAGGGACTTGAGAAAGAAATCGAAGGAGACGTCCGGCGTGCGGAAACCGTCGGGGAACGGCACCTGTGCGAAACCGTGGTCGGGATTGATAATCCACTCCTTCAGCGCAGGAATGCCACCGGCGAGCTGCGATCCCAGCGTGCGGCCATGAAACGCCTTGTCGAAGGAGATCACGACGTGTTTGCCACGCCCGCCGACCTTCACACCGTGGGTGCGGCACAGCTTGATAGCGCATTCCACCGTCTCCGATCCCGTCGTGAGCAGGAACACGCGGTCGAGGGATAAAGGCAATAGTGAAGCCAATTTCTCCACCAGCCGCGCCCGGACAGCGCTGGGGAAGCAGTAGTTGTGCAGCAACCCATGCGCGGCCTGCGCGACGATGGCATCGATCATTTCGCGGCGGCCGTGGCCTGCATTCGCGACCAGCACACCGCTCGACCAGTCGATCCAGCGATTGCCCCAGGCATCGAAGACTTGAAAGCCCTCGGCGCGATCCCACAGCACCGGCGGTTGTCCCTGCATGGAGACGGGCTCATGGCGATGCAGCGTCTCCAGAATCGGAACAGACCCAGGCGCGGGAAGAGACGTGACGATCCGGCGCAAAGTGGTTTCCACGCGCGGAACGGGGCGCGGGGTGAGATCAAATTGCCGGGACATGATGAGTTTCCATTGTAGCGACCGTTAGAATGGTAGTGCAGATGTCATCCAATCTCTCCGCGGATGAAGTTCAACCGCCCGTCGCAAGAATGATTCCTACGCCGTCGACCACGCTGGGTGATGCGCGCGTCGACGGTTATTTCTGGCTGCGCGACCGCAAGAATGCGGAAACGATCGCGTACCTGGAAGCGGAAAATGCTTACACAGCCGCAAAGATGAAGCGCACCGAGGCGCTGCAGGCGAAGCTGTATCAGGAGATTCTCGGGCGAATCCAGCAGACGGACCAGAGCGTCACCACCAAGCGTGAAGACTATTTTTATTACACCCGCACGGAGGAGGGAAAACAGTACGCCATCTATTGCCGCAAGCGCGGCGAGAATGGCCCGGAAGAAGTGTTGCTCGACGGCAACCGAATGGCTGAAGGGAAGAAGTATTTCCGCGTCGGCAACTTCACCCCAAGCCCGGATCACAAACTGCTGGCCTATTCCGTCGATTTCGAAGGCGACGAGGCCTATACCATTCACGTGAAGAATCTGGTCACGGGCGGGTTGCTGGCCGATGCGATTCCGAATACCTACTACACGCTCGAGTGGACCAACGACAACACAACTTTTTTTTACACCGTGCTCGACGCCGCCAAGCGTCCGTTCAAAGTCTTTCGGCACCGCCTGGGAGTGGCGCAAGACGCCCTGGTCTATCACGAGACGGACGAGCGGTTCACGGTAGAGATCGAAAAGACAACCAGCCGCGCCTACATATTGATCGACATCGGAAGCTCACTTACCTCGGAGTTTCGTTTCTTGGACGCGAACCAGCCGGAAGGCGAGTTGAAGATCCTGCTCCCGCGCGTACAGGGGACCGAATACGACGTGACGCATCATGGCGATTCCTGGTTTATCCGCACTAACGACGGCGCACGGACGTTTCGACTAATTGAGGCTCCGGTGAAGGATCCGTCGCGCGCGAACTGGAAAGTATCGATCGCGGCGCGCCACGACGCGACCATCGAAAGCGTGACCGCGTTTCGGAACCACCTGGTCACGCAGGAGCGCGAGCGGGGATTGATGAAGATTAGCATCCGGCAGTTCACCGGCGGCGAAGTGCATTACATCGAATTTCATGAGCCCGCATATACAGCGGGCCTTGGCGCGAATGCCGAATACGATACGAATCTATTGCGATTCACCTATACGTCGCTGGTGACGCCAAGCTCCGTGTTCGACTACAACATGGACACGCGTGAACGAGTGCTCAAGAAGCAGCAGCCGGTCTTGGGCGGCTACGATCCATCGCAATACTCGTCTGAACGTATCTACGCCACGGCTCCGGACGGCGTGAAAGTCCCAATTTCCTTGGTCTACAAGAAGGGATTCGAGCGGAACGGCAAGGCCCCGACGCTGCTCTACGGCTATGGGTCCTACGGCATCAGTATGGACCCTGGGTTCAATTCCGACCGGCTAAGCCTGCTCGACCGCGGCATGGTCTACGCGATCGCGCATATTCGCGGCGGCGCCGATCTGGGCAAGCCCTGGCACGAAGACGGCCGTTTTCTGAAAAAGAAGAACACGTTTACAGATTTCATCGCGTGCGCCGAGCATCTGATCGCGCGGAAGTTTACCTCAGCAGACCGGCTGGCGATCATGGGCGGCAGCGCAGGAGGCCTGCTGATGGGCGCGGTCACGAACTTGCGCCCGGATCTGTTCGCGGCGGTGGTGGCGAAAGTCCCGTTTGTCGATTCTCTGAACACCATGCTCGACGCGTCCCTGCCGCTGACCGTAGGCGAATACGAGGAGTGGGGCAATCCCAACGAAAAGCCGTTCTACGACTACATCAAGTCTTACGCGCCTTACGAAAATGTCGCCGCGAAGGAGTATCCGGCGATGCTGGTCACGGCCGGGTTGAATGACCCGCGCGTGTCGTACTGGGAACCGGCCAAGTTCGTGGCCAAGCTGCGCGCGATGAAGAACGATCATCGCATTCTGCTACTCAAAACCAACATGGGTAGCGGCCATTTCGGGTCGTCCGGCCGGTACGAATACATCAAGGAAACCGCGTTCGACTATGCATTTCTGCTGAGCGCTCTTGGCCTCGAATGACGCTATCCTGAAGGCATGAACCCACAACCCCAGACGGAAATTACCCTGGTCAATTCGGCCGATTACCGTGAATCGTACGCCAACAGCGTGCAGGTCCGCGTCAGTTTGTGGGACTTCTTTCTGCTGTTTGGCACAATCAACCAGAGCACGCCCGAGAAGGTCACGATCTCAAACTTTCAGGGCCTGTTCCTGAGCCCTCAGCAAGCCAAGGCGCTGGCCAACGTGCTGAACCAGAACATCCAGCAGTACGAGACGGCGTTCGGCGAGATCAAGCTCGCGCCGCACGCCACCGGCGCCGTGATTCAATAGCCACGTGGTCCTTTCCCGGCGCGCGTCTTCGCTTCTGTTTTTCCTCGCCTTCCTGGCGTTGATGATTGCGCTGCACCTCCCGATCCTGAAGTGCCCGTTTCATTGGGATGAGATGGGACAGTTCGCGCCGGCCTCATTGGACCTGTATACCGATGGCTCGCTGGTCGCTCACTCCACGCTGCCGAATGTGCATCCCCCAGGCGTGATGGCGATCGTTGCGCTTGCCTGGCGGCTGTGCGGCGTCTCCGTAGTGGCGGCGCGCGTGGCGATGCTGGTGGTCGCCTCGGCAGGCCTGTTGTTTTCCTTCTTGCTGGCGATTCGTCTGTGTCGGGGCCTGGAGGGCGCGCCGGCGTTCGCGGCGGTCCTGTTCCTGATGGCCTCTCCGATCTTCTTTTCGCAGTCCGAGATGATTTTGCTCGACATGCCGGCGATGACCTTCACGTCGCTGGCGCTGTTGCTGTTCCTGGACGAGCGCTACCTCGCCTGCGCGGCAGCGTGCACGGCCCTGGTCTTGGTGAAGGAGACGGCCATCACCACCCCTATGGTCCTGGGCGCGTGGCTTCTGTTTCGGGAAAAGAAGATCCGACAGGCACTGTTCTTTCTTGCGCCAGCGATCGCGCTGGGCGCATGGCTGATCCTGCTGCACGCCAGGACGGGTCACTGGCTCGGCAATGAGGAGTTCGCGCGCGATAACGTCGGCGGCGCTCTCAGCCTCGCGCACATCGCGCTCGGATTCGTGGGACGCTTTCACTACCTCTTTATCGCCGACGGGCGTTGGATCGGAGCCATCGCGCTGATCGCCGGGTTTCGCGTGATGAAGGGTAAGGCGTGGACGATTGCGATCCTCGTGGCCCTCGCCCAGATAGTGATCGTCACCGTGCTCGGCTACGCGATGCTGGAACGCTACCTGCTGCCCGCGCTGCCGGTTCTCTACGCCGCCATGGCCGCGTCGTTTACCGTATTTCGGCCCGCTCTGCGCTGGACGATGCAGGCGGCGATGATCGCGCTCCTGGTTATCGGATGGTTCTGGAATCCGCCATATCCGTTCTCCTATGAGAACAACCTGGCGTGGACGGATTTCGTCGCGCTGCAGAAGGAGGCCGCGAACTATCTTGAAGCGAACGCGCCCGGTCGGCGCATCGCCGGTGCCTGGCCGTTTTGCGGCGCGATCCAGCACCCGTATCTCGGCTACGTCGACAAACCACTGAACAGTGTCGAGATACAAGGCTATCAATTGCCTGAGATCGCCGCCGCGGATCGCAACACCTGGGACATTCTCGTCGTTTACGAAAAATTCTGGACGTTTGAAGGGACATCCTTCACGAATCCTCTGGTTCGCCTCATCGCCAAGCAGTACGCCGGCTATCATCCCCAGGCGACCTCGCAGGAGATCCGCAATAACATCGGTCTCATCCCGTTGCACCGGTGGGAGCGCGGCGGTCAGTGGATCGAAATCTATGCCAAGCCCGCGAACTAAGGCTGCTTTTTCTTTGTTTGCATCTTTGCCGGTTTGGGCGGTGACGGAGGTTCCAGAACCTCGAGGATTCGTGTGATCTGTTCCCTCAGCATACTAGATGTTTAGTACGATGGTGTTAGCGGTAACCCAAAATTGCATCCCCGGGCGCGTTGTGTGCGTACTACGCTGATGTGAAGATGCGCACAGCCGCCCTATTCCCCGCGATTTTGCTCTCTTGCCTCGCGCAGGACCCGATCAAGGTCAGCGTGCGCCTGGTCAACGTCGCGTTCACCGTACGCGACGCCAATGGCACCCCGGTGACCAACCTCACCCGGGACGATTTTGAGGTGTTGGACGACGGCCAGCGCCAGCCGATCTCCTTTTTCGCGCGCGGTGAGGATCTGCCGCTCGCGCTCGGCTTGATTGTCGACGCCAGCGGCAGCCAATCCAAGTTCGTCAAGCAACACGAGCGCCATTTGAGAGCTTTCCTGAACGACGTCTTGGGCCCGCGGGATCGCGCCCTCCTGCTCTGCTTCGGCAATCATCTGCGTCTGGCGTCCGATTTCTCCAATTCGGCCTCAGAGATCCTGGAGGGCCTTAGGGCGTATGAAAAGAAGACCGTAAGCGTGCCGGAAATCGGCCCCCACGAGCTTCGCCAAGGCGGCACGGCCTTCTACGACGCGCTGTATTACTCGACTCTGCGAAAGTTGGTCCGGACCGAGCAGGGGCGCCGAGCGCTCATCGTTTTCAGCGACGGAGAAGACAATTCCAGCGCCCACACGATGATGGACGTCATCGAAGCAGCCCAGGCCGAGGACGTGACTCTGTTCTGCATCCGCTACACCGAGACCGCGAAGGGCGAATGGACGGCCCGGAACAAATATGGCGCGTCCGTGATGGCCCGGCTCGCCCGCGAGACCGGGGGCGCGGATTTCGACGCCGAAAAATCCGACCTACGCGGCTCGTTCCGCCAGATCGCCGAGCAACTGCGGTCGTCCTACGAGCTGGCCTATCACGCCGGCGCGGCGGACGGCACGTTTCACAAATTGTCGATTCGCGTGAAGCAGTCCGGGCTCACCGTTCGCTCCAAGACGGGATACTATTCGAGCGACGCTACTCGGACTTCGTTTTCACCAGAGCCATGAACATATCGAAGAACGATAACGCAGTCAGCGCTACGCAAACTCCCGCTAACACCTGCCACACGCGCTCTATCGCCGGTTTAAACCCGGGCGTGCCGGCGATGAAGCCCACCAGGAATCCGCCGATCACTCCGCCGATATGGGCGGCATTATCGGTCGCGAAAAACGGAAGCAGACCCATCGCCAGGATGTAAATCACCCAGCGCGAGTAAAACCGTCGAATTTCGGCTCCCCATGCCGACCGATCGCGGACGCCCAACGCGATCATCGCGCCGATCAGCCCCATGATGCCGGCCGAGGCGCCAATGGAGGGCGTCATCGGGCTCCAAAAGAAGCTGGCCAGAAAACCGGTCACCGTGGAGACGAAGTAAATGACCAGGTAGCGGCTGGTTCCGTACATTTCCTCGGTCTGCGCCCCCAGGTCGAACAGCACCCAGGAGTTCATCAGAATGTGTAAAATACCGCCGTGCAGGAACCCGGCCGTCACCAGTCTCCACCACTCGCCCTGAACCATGTATGGACCGAACTTCGCCCCGAAATCCACCAGCGTCCGGCCATCGAAGTCGAAGGAAATGCCCTGCCCGCCGGACTGCATGTGGATCATCATGGCGATGTACAGGCCGGTGTTGATCAGAAGGATGACGGTCGTGGTGAAGCGGGCGTGGGGGATGAGCCCTCCGAGCGCGCCAGCAGGCGACCGCCGTTCGACCGCCTTTGGCCCGACCCGGAAGTCGCAGTAGGGACATACTTTATCGTCAGTGGTGATGAATGCCCGGCAGTTCGGGCACATGCGGCGCTTATCCATGTGGCTTCTCCATTGTAGCGGGCCGCGAACGGACCTCCACGCTTGCGGTACAATCAAAAAAGTTCG
This sequence comes from Bryobacteraceae bacterium, assembly GCA_035542735.1. Taxonomy (GTDB): domain Bacteria; phylum Acidobacteriota; class Terriglobia; order Bryobacterales; family Bryobacteraceae; genus Palsa-187. Next base: position 35,323 of record DATKKV010000019.1, on the reverse strand, counting down.
ATGCCGAAGACCGAGCAACAGCTTCGCGACGATATCATCCGCGTCGGCCGGCTGATATTCGATAAGGGATGGATCGCCGCCAATGACGGCAACATCACTATCCGGCTGGGGCCGAATCTTATCCTGGCGACCCCGACTGGCGTCTGCAAGGGGATGATGAGCCCCGAGGACCTGATCCTGTGCGATTTGGACGGAAACAAGATCGCCGGCGAGCGGGAACGCACCTCGGAGATGGCGATGCATCTCACCATCTACAAGCTCCGCCCCGACATCATGGGGATTCTCCACGCCCACCCTCCCACGGCCACCGGGTTCGCCACCGCCGGTCGCGCCCTGAATCTCGGCCTGCTGCCCGAAATCGTCATCCGGTTGGGCTCAGTGCCGCTGTGTGATTATGGCTTGCCGGGAACACCCGCGTTGACCGAGGGAATGCTTCCCTATATACCGAAATACGAGGCTCTGCTGATGGCAAACCACGGCGTCGTCTCCTATGGCGCGGACATATTCGATGCCTACTTCAAGATGGAGACGGTGGAGCACTTCGCGCGCATCGCACTCGTAGCGGAGCTGCTGGGCGGGCCCAAGGTGCTGCCGCGAGCCGAGATTCAGAAGCTCTTCGATTCGCGCAAGCGCTATTGTGTCGATTCCAACAACGGGTTCGACCAGGGCGCTCCGCTGGCCGCGGAGGACATGCCGGAGTCGGGCGAAAAATTCGAAATCACGCGGGAGCAACTGATCTCCATCATCGATGAAGCGCTGAAAGTTCGCGGCGTTTACTAGCCTGACAGGGTCTTAGCCCCTGGCGTCAGAGCCTGTGTGAAAACGCGCTTTACGCGGCAATTTTCCCTGGCGAAGGGGACTGACCACTGTGTCCCCGATCCCACAAACGCCGCACTTTCCCCAAATCGTGTTCAGTGGACACAGCGGTCTGTTCCCTTCGCTCCCGGAATGCCAGTCAAGAAGGAAGGTTTTCACACAGACTCGTCAGCCAGGGGGCTTCGTCTCTAGCCGCGTGTCGGAAGGCCGGAACCGATCTCCGCTTCCGCATCCGCGCGGGTCTGGCCGGCGCGCCGCCGCGAGGCCCGGAAGGCGAACAGATAGCTCGCCAAAATGCACCCCGCGACAAGCTTTAACCCCTCGGAAATCAATAACATCTGACACAGTACTAACAGTTGCATCGTGCCTGCGGCCACGGCCTGGTTTTGGCCAAACTCAGCTTCCCGCCACCGGAACGATAGTTCGGGCATTACGGCGAAGAACTGGAATATCTGCGCCGCCAGCATAATGGCGCACAATACCAGCGAAACCACACGCTTTTGTGTGGCGAAGTAGAGGCAGATCCCCAGGCTCAGCCCCAGCGCGAACTGCGCTCTTCCCCAAAGATCGAGTAAATTGCGAGTCTGTTGCGCCGCATGATGGCGCAACAACTGCTCAACCTGATCCTGCCCCAGAGTGCTGAGGATTCTCGACACCGGGTCAACCGGCGCTGCGATCACTAGCGAGGCCGAATGGAGATTCTCCAGGACGACAAACGCCATGAAAACGCTGCATCCCAGCCAGACCCCTAACAGAAACGTGGCAATGCGCCGAGTGTGCATTGGCTTTACTATGCCACAGCTTCAATCCCCACGGAGGGCCACCAGCGGATCCACTTTGGTGGCCCGCTTGGCCGGAACGTAGCTCGCCGCGACTGACACGGCGGCGAGCAGGGCCGAGACTCCCAGGTAAGTAAGCGGGTCGCCCGGCTTCACCTCGAAAAGGAAGGAAGTCAGCAGCCGCGTTGCCGCCGCGGCACCCGCCAATCCCAGCGCCAGTCCGGCGCCTGCCAGGATCATCCCCTGCTTCAAGACCAATCCCAGCACGGCGCCCGGCGTGGCGCCTAAAGCCATCCGCAGTCCGATTTCGTTCAACCGTTGCCCTACTGCGTAGGCCGTTACGCCGTAAACGCCCGCCATCGCGAGGCACACCGCAAGCCCGGCGAACAAGGCGAACAACAGCGTCCGGAACCGCGGTGCGGCAATGTTCTCCTTGAGTGACGCCTCCATGGTGGTGAACTTGATGGGCACCTCGGGCGATTTGTCGCGGACGAGTCTGCGCATCGACTCGGAGAGCAACTGCGGCTCGCCGTGCGTTCTGGCGACGAGCATCAGATAGGCGCTTGCCTCCGGATGCTGCTCATAGGCCATGAACAACTCGGGCTGCGGCGCGCTGGCCGGTCCATACTGCCGCACGTCGCCGACCACGCCCACGATGGTCATGGGAGTGAGCGAATCGAATCCGCAGACGATCGTGTGACCGATCGGATTCTGCCCTGGAAGCGCCTTCTTCGCGAGCGCCTCATTAATAATCGCCACGAAGGGCGCATCGTAGGTGTCGCCATCGTTGAATTCGCGCCCGGCGATCAGGGGAATGCCGAACGTGGCGAAGGCACGCGGCGCGACTATGGAGAACACCGCCTGGCGGTCCGGATCGAAGCCATGCTTCATCGGTCCGTCGAGCCCGTAGGTGCCATCCGAAGCGGGCGAACCGGGGACCGCGCGAGTGGCACTGACGGCCGTGACACCGGGCATCCGGGCGATTTCCGGCATCAGTAGCTTGTAGAACTGGGTGGCTCTTCTCCCGTCGTCGAGCGATTGCGATGGCACGTCGGCGGTCATCAGCAGCAGATGGTCCGGTTTGAAGCCCATCGGCGCATTCGTTAATGCGGCGAAGCTCTTCATGAGCAGGCCCGCGCCTACTAGCAGGACGACGGAGAGCGCGATTTCCGCCACGACCAACGCGTTGCGGAGCTTTCCGGTTCCGCCGCCCACAACAGACTTATTGCCGCCCAGCTTCAATGCGTCGTTCAAATCGACGCTTGCCGCGGTCAGCGCGGGAGCGAGCCCGAACAACAGGCTCGCCGCGATGGAAACGGCGAGCGTGAATCCCAGCACCTGGAAGTCTATGATGCTTCCGTCCCGGAGCCGAGGAATACTCGACGGAGCGATCGCCACGAGGACATCGGCGGCCCAAATGGCGAGCGCGAATCCGAGCGTCCCGGCAGCCATCGCCAGAACGACGCTTTCGGTGATCAATTGCCGCACGATTCGCCAGCGGCTCGCACCGACGGCCGCGCGAATCGCAATCTCCCTGGTGCGCGACGTCGCCCGCGCCAGCAGGAGATTCGCGGTGTTGGCGCAGGCGATCAGCAGCACCATTGCGACCGCCCCCAGCAGCAGGTAAAGTGTCGTGCGGACATTGCGCACCAAACGGTCGCGCATGCCGATGACCGCGACGCTCTTGGCCCCATCCTCCGCCGGATATTGCTTCGAAAGGCGGTCACCGATGGACGTCATCTGCGCTTGCGCCTGCTGCAGGCTAATGCCCGCCTTCAATCTGCCGACAACCCAGAAGTTGTGCGCCGACCGGTTTTCCTTGGCGTCCGATTCCTGAGGCAGCCAAATCGCCGTTTTCTCCGGATAATCGAAGCCCGCAGGCATCACACCGACGATGGAGTATGTCCTTTGATTGACGCTGACGATCTTGTCCAGCGCGTTGGCGTTCGCGCCGAAGTGCGCTAACGCGTACGCCTGGCTCACCACCGCCGCTGCGCGGACCGACCAATCCTCGGGAACAAAAGCGCGGCCCGTTACTGGCTCCGCCGAGAACACTAGGAAGAACTCCGGCGAGATGGAAGCGACATTGGCGAATTCCGCTGCGCCACCCGCCATCACGGCCATCGTGTCGTACCAGTAATCGCCCATGGCGTCGAAGGCGGTCGATTGATCGTGCCAGTCGTGGAAGTCTGGCGCGGACGAATTTCCTCCGGTGTGGCCCGACTTCCTCCAGAGGGGCGAAATCGTCACGATCCGGTCCGGATTATTGAACACCAGCGGCCGCAGCAGTACCGCGTTTACCACGCTGAAAACAGCAGTGTTCGCGCCGATGCCGAGAGCCATCACGATCACGGCAAGAAGGGCAAAGCCCGGGTTGTTGCGAAGCGAGCGCAGGGCGTATTTCAGATCCATGGAGGGTACTGGGAGCAAACCCAATGCCAAACCTAAGCCCCGCGACGACCAGCGTTTACGGGACTGCGGCTGTCCGCTTGTGGGAAGCCATGCCCAAAAACGAGAGGGGAGCGGTTAAGCTCCCCTCGTCGCGTCGAACATGTTTAACTTTCGGATCGTGACTTCTTGGTCCCCTTCGAATCGGGGCCCTTTCATTCTAACCCAGGGCGATCCATCCTTGCGGGGGCAGCGTCGTCCTCACCAGCCCGCCCTGGGTCACCACCACGCGGAACCATTTCCCCGCTTTCGGCGCTTTCATTTCGACAATCCGTTTGCGAACCACCTCCGCCACCACGACGCCCGTCTCGAACTCCACGGCAAAGGAATCGCCCGTGGCGCCATCCAGCCGGATATACAGATTCGCCTCGTCCCATCCGTAGAACAGCTCCTGCGCACCCGCCGCTCCTCCGTGCATCGCGCCCGACCGCGAATCCGGCCGGTAACGCCCCGCGCCCAGCCACTCGAAGTGCGATGAGACCTCGCCGTCCATAACCGGATGAATCAGGTTCGATGGCGCTTCACGATGCTCACCCTCGCCGAGACCCTTTAAAATCGGCCGCGAGAGCTCGATGGGAGGTTCCTGCCCGAGCGCGCGATACACGTTTCTTAGGTGATCCCGGTACAACTGGTCGAACTCCGGACGGTTTTCCGAGCCGTGCTCTGGTCCATACCACCAATTCCAGTCGCTGCCTTCTGCGATCAGCAATTCTTCGTAGGCCAGCTTGCGAGAATCCTCCGGAACGTCCTTTGCCGCGTCGTAAGCGCGCCGCGCCGCCAGCAAATACTCCCAGGCGAGGTTATCTTCTTCCGCGCCGATCCAAACATCGAAGTTTGCGTTGATCCAGGAGCCGGGGAAAATACCCTGCAGCGGGTGCGCGTGGTTCTTCTCGAGCGCCTCGGAAACAGTCAGCGCTTCGAAGTTCGGATCTTCGGAGATGCGCCGGTACAGTTCGCGCAGGAACGGACGCCCATTCGCCTCATACCACTCCCAGGCATTTTCGCCATCCAGAATGATGGGAACCAGACCCTCGGTTCCGGCCGTGTTCTGGCGGATCCGGTTCAAGAAGTGCTCGGCCGCTTCCGCCGCGCCCATGCGCTGATAGGTGAACCCGATCAGGTCGCTCAGATAGTGATCGCGGAACAGCATTTTCAACTCGCCGCTGTTCTGTTGCCAGCGATACGCGCGATAGGTTTCAAGACAGCCCGCGTCCCGGCCAAGCGTTCGCGCCAGGACCCCATTATCGGTCCCGGACCACGTGTATCCGCACTCCGCGGCCAATGCCAGGGCCTCGTCCGAGACGGATCCCTCGCTGGGCCACAGACCCTTCGGGGCGACGCCCAACTTCTCCTTGATATACGCCCGCGACCTCTGAAGCTGCTCCTTCGCATCGCCGGGATACTGAAACCGCGACGGCAAAGACACGCCGGGATGCGCCACCTGCGCGATGGCGGTATCGCAGATCAGCGGCAGAATCGGATGATAGAACGGCGTGGTGGAGATTTCGATTTGCCCTTTAGCCGCGTACTCGCGATAGACGGGCAACACGCGCCGCAGCGCCTCGCTTTGTTTGCGAGCCATCAGCGCCTGGTCGTCGCGGGAAAAATCGCGCCCCTTGGCGATCAGCGCCCTCAGTTCCGGGTCGCGGGCGAGGACATCCTCATCGAACCAGGCGATCTGGCTGAAAATCTGCAGATCGCGCAGCTCCTGGGTGTTGAAGCGCTCGTTGCGGCGCTCATAGAGTTCGCGATAGCGCGGGTAGCGATAGATGATCCGCTCCACGTGCGCCTGAAAAAAATACTTGAAGATGAAATGGCGTTGCGCCTCGGTCAGATGCTCGGCGGACTCCAACGCGCAATCTAGAAACGGATCGGACGCCTTGCCTTCGGCATATTCCTCAATCTGCGCCACCATGGACGGCACCAGGTTGAACGTCTGGTGAATTTTCGGGAATTCGCCGAGAATCTCGACCATGCCCGCGTAATCCTTCAACGCGTGCAGCCGGGTCCAGGGGAGCTTATATTCGCCGGTCCACAAGTCCTTGTAGAACGGTTGGTGCATGTGCCAGAGGAAGCAGAGGGTCGTCATTCAGGAGGGTTGACCATTGGAATCTCTCAAAATACCATTCCCTCAATCCCCGCCGCCAGCCTCGTCGATTGCTTCCAGCACTTGTTTGACGATCTTGGGATGCAGTGTCGCGCTGCTGTGGAAGGGCACAACAACCCGCCGGCCCCTTTAAGGTAATCCGGCTTTCAGCAGCAGCGCCTCGGCCTCCGGAGCCGTAAGGCGCGGCGCCTTAGGCATTAACTTCGAGTGCGGTGGTCAAAATCTCGCGGCTCAACGCCGCTGCTCGCTCTTCTTCTGTCAGGGTCTCCAGATAGAGATCAATCGCTTCACGGATATTGGCAAGCGTTTCCTCGACGGTCCCGCCCTGTGATTGGCAGCCCTTCAGCTCAGGACACCAAGCATAACAGCCGTGCTCATCCTGTTCGATTACCACGCTGATCTTGCCCGTCATCGACCACCATTCTACCTCGAGAGGATGGGAGACTCAGCCGTGGCCCAAGGTGTACGTCCGCGCAGCTCGATCATTTCGCAAAATAGCTCCGCACCGGAACCGGCGCCGGTGTCTGCTTGATCGCCTCCCACAGAATGGCGTTCAACTCGTCGTCATCCACGCGATCCGCTTCGCTGAAGTCCATCCGCATCGACCTCGCCGCCGTTGGCGATCTCGGCGGATTCTTGTCCGTCAACGAAATCCTCGGCCTCTCTGCCTGATAAGGAACCATATTCGGCGCGCTGGCGAACGCCATCGCCAGAGGCCTGGCAGCCGCGTCGAACTGCGTCAACGCTCGCAAGCCGAGGATCAGTTCGATGGTCCGTAGCACGGACGATTGGTTATACATCGAACTGTCGATGATCCCCCTCCGCGTATACGGCGACAGTGCGAACATCGGCGAGCGGTGCGAATCCACGTGATCGGGCCCGTTCTGCGCGTCGTCTTCGATCACGAAAATTGCCGTTTTCGCCCAGAACTTACTCTTCGACACGCCTTCCACCAGCATCCCCAGCGCGTAGTCGTTATCGGCAAACGCCGAACGCGGCGCGATGTGTCCGGGCGACGTGCCCGACGTATGATCGTTGCCGAGCCTCATGATGATGAACCGGGGCATATTGCCGGACGTCTCGAATTCCTTCAGTTCGCTCAAGAAGGTCTTAGCGCGCTCGACATCGGTATAGTCTAGATCGAATCCCCGGTAATGGGTGTTGGTGATCGTCTTCAGCGCCGGATCGCGCACACCGTCGATCTGCGCTCCGTCTGGCGCGGCGTCCTTGAGATTATTCACCTGATGGCCGTAATTCCGCACCGTCAGGCCCGCGGCCAGCGCATTCGACCAGATATAGCCCGCCGGAGGAGAGTTGGCCGGCTCGCCTCCTTCGTAATCGTAGAAATTGCGGCGCTTGGCGTAGCTCGACGGCCAGAACTTTTGCGTGTAATCCGGCGCGATGCCCGCCGTGGCCCAATTGTGGCCGTCCGCGCTGACGTCGGCGTTGACGTAGAAGTTGTCGAACAGCACGAACTCGCGCGCCAGCTTGTAATGATTCGGCGCGGTATTCTCGTCAAACAGGTTGAGCGAAGGATCACTGTTACCCTTGCCGATCTTTCCCAGCACCTGATCGTACGTGCGATTTTCCTTGACGATGTAAATCACGTGCTCGATCGGCGAGCGCCTGCCGGGTTTCGTGTAAATCACGTTGTCGTCGGCGAACTCCGCTACCTCGAGCTTCGAATCGTCGTAGGGCGACAGAGATCTCGCGGTCTTCGTATATTTCGCCAGTGCATCCGCGGTAAGCGGCGCGATCACCGACATGGTTCCGGTTTGCAGATTGCCGACGTACTCGCGGCGCGGGTCGCCTCCGCCCTCAATCGCCGGCGCACCGAACGGCCCCGGAGCCTTCGGATTCGGATAGCTCTGCAACCCACGGCCATTCAGCACCAGAATCGTGTTGTCCTTCAACACACGCGCCGCGGTCGGATACCAGCCGGTGGGAATGAAGCCGATCAGCCGGCTGCGTTGTTCGGAAATGTCGGTCACCGCGACCGCGTTCGCGTCGGAGCACACGGTGAACAGCGTCTTTTGATCCGGCGAAACGGCCACAGCCGTCGGCGTCATGCCCAGGGGCTGGCGCGGCGTCATGGCTACGTTGAGCGTCTCGGTGAGCTTCAGGTCCTTGTCTTCCTCCACGTTCACCACGAAGACGTCATTGGTGTTCGCCGCCGCCACGAACAGGCGTAGTAGTTTCTCCACTTTCCTGGGAGGCTTCTTGTCGTCCGCGTCCGCCTCGTCGACTTCGGGATTGCGGTCGCTCAATACCATGTCGGTCGGATGCGGACCCAGGCGCAAGCGCGTCACTTCGGAGCCGGTCGCGGTGTTGTACTCAAAAACCGCCGCGTCGGCCCAGCTGGAAACGAAAAACGTCTTGCCGTCGGGATGGAACAGGATTCGATACGGCCGCCGGCCGGTTTTGAAGTGGTCCATCGCCTTACCGGTCCGCATGTTAATGGTCACAACCGAGTCGTGATACAAATCCGCGGCCAGCATCAACTGGCCGTCGGGCGAAATCGCCACGTCGCCGGTAAAGTCCCTGAGGCCGGGCTTCTTGTCGGGATCGATATCGAACTCGCGCGCCGGTTTCAATTCGCCCGCCGAAAATGAAAACTCAAAAACCTTGTAGCGCGACCCTCCGCCCACATAAACGAATCGCCCATCGGGCGAAAACGTCAAACCGAGCCACCCGTCAGCTACCTTCACCCGCGACAGTTCCTTCTTCGACGCCGCGTCGATCACGCTGATACTCGGCGGTTTGTAACCGCCATTCAGCACCAGTACAAATTTGCCATCCGGGGAAATCGCCGAAGACATCGGCAGCGTGTCCAAAGGCACCTGATCGCCCACCGGAGCGATCTTCCAGCCGTTCGGCAGTAACACCGTTCCATCGGCCTGCCTGCCGACCGTCTCCCTGCCCGATGGCTGGGACCCTAGCACCATCGCGAAGATCAAAACCAGCGTAAAGCTCAATAGTTGTTTCATTCGAAGAACCTCTGCGCGATGGGAAATCTCCGGCCGATGCCGAAGGCCTTGGTGGTCACTTTCAGACCGGGAGCGGCCTGCTGACGCTTGTATTCGTTCCGATCCACTTTGTTGACGATATCCTTTACCAGTTCGAGCGGCAACCCATGCGTCTCGGCGATCTGCTTCGGGGCTCGATACTGTTCGATATAGTCCTCTAATATCTTGTCCAAAACATCATAAGGCGGCAGCGAATCGGTATCTTTCTGGTCCGGCTTCAGTTCGGCCGACGGGGGCTTGGTGAACACCGCCCCCGGAATCGCGCCGTTGTGCCTTTGGTTGGCGATGCGAGACAGCGTATAAACCAAAGTCTTCGGCAGGTCGCTGATCACGGCGAGTCCGCCGCACATATCGCCGTAAAGGGTGCAGTAGCCGACCGCCAACTCGCTCTTGTTTCCGGTGGTGAGCACCAGCGCGCCGGATTTATTCGACAAAGCCATCAGCGTCACGCCGCGCAGACGGGATTGGAGATTTTCTTCGGTCACGTCCGGGCCCTTGCCTTGAAACGCCGGCTCCAGCACCTTGAGGAAGTGGTCGTACGTAGAGGAAATGGAGATGATTTCGAAGTTGATCCCCAGTTTCTCGGCCATGGCGCGCGCGTCCCGCACGCTGTGTTCAGAAGAGTACGGCCCAGGCATCCCGACTCCCGTGACGTTTTCCCTGCCCACTGCTTCCACGGCGATTACCGCCGTCAGCGCCGAATCGATGCCTCCGCTCAGGCCGATCAGAACCTTGGAAAAACCGCACTTGCGGATATAATCCCTGGTTCCCAGCACCAGCGCCTGATAGACAGCTTCGCACTCGTCCGTGAAATCTTCGTGAAGATCGCCGGTCATCACCAGGTCTTCTTCAAAAGACCTCGCCGTAGCCACGATTTCGCCCGCGCCGTCCATGGCGAAGCTGGATCCGTCGAACACCAGTTGATCGTTTCCTCCCACCTGATTCACGTAGACCACCGGTTTCGCGTAGCGTTGCGCCGCCGCCCGATAAATCATGCGGCGCTGCTCGCGCTTGCCCATGTTGAACGGCGAGGCGTTGATGCAGATCATGATTTCCGCGCCCGCGCCGAACAGCTCCTCCACCGGATCGCGCGGATACAGGCGATGCTTCCAGTAGCGCTTGTCGTTCCAGGCGTCCTCGCAGATGGTCAGCGCCATCGGCAGGCCGCGCAGTTTGAACAAATCCTCGCGCTCGCCGGGGCGGAAGTATCGGGCCTCGTCGAACACGTCGTAGGTCGGCAGCAGCATCTTGCTCTGCTGGAAGACGATCTGGCCGCGCTCCAGCACCGCCGCGCTATTCAAGGCGCGTTTTCCGGTATTGGCTTTGGAGCGTGCGACATAGCCGCAAATCACGCTCAGGTCGAGGTCGGCGGTCTCCCTGGCCAGCCGCTCCAGTTCGCGCTCGCTGGCGTCCAGAAAGCTGGGCTTCTCCACCAGGTCGCGCGGCGGATAGCCGGTGAGGGATAACTCGGGAAACACCACCGCTTCGGCGCCGCGTCCGGCCGCATCGCGCGCGGCCCCCGCCATCCGATTGACATTACCCGAAAGATCCCCAACCGTGGGATTCAACTGCGCTAATGCGATGCGCATGGGAATCTCCTATTGTAAACGGTATGCCGCTGGACCCCGGCATCGCCGGATGAATGCGGACAGACTTCTCTGTCCCAAGCCGCGGCGAGCCTCGCCGGGACAGGCTGCACTCTGCCGCCAGTGGACTCCATTTTTCGCCCGGCACTGGAGATTCCATCCCCTTGACTCCGGCATCCCAATCCCGCCTCGCTTAATACCGCGCGGCGAATCGAAATATGCCGATTGATTTCGGCGTAAATCGAATCAGAATCCTGGAAAAACTTGCACGCCGGATTCCGGAGGAGGCGCCAAATCGGATTGTGCCCGCAACTCCAGGCGCAGCGGAATGCAGATTAAACTCTTATTGTCGCCGTATTTCCGCTTTCGGAGTCTCTGCGCGCTGGACTTTTGCTGTAAACAAGAGAAATATTCTTCTTGACGGGGGGGGGGGATTTCGGGGATATGCTTGAACGCATCGGGACAGCGGAGGTGAGCATGTCTTGGAAGGCTCTCTGGCCGGTTATCGTTTTCGCGGCGTCTCAGCACGTTTTCGCGCAGACGCCTTCACCGACTCTTGTTCGCAAATCTGAGCGGACCGAGATGTTCAGATCGGCGGAGAATCCATTCGAACCGGTCTGGAGCGGATACGCCCTAATCGGTGTTCGGATGAACCGGACCTCGCGCCCTACGATCTGGGCCTCGTCCGCGAGTGGGGGAATTGAAGACGTTCAGTTTACGATCCCTAACGCAGGACAAATATTGGTACGGGGTGTTGCAGCTTCCTTGGATCACACGATTTTGATTGCTGGAACCGCTATCGGTGGCGATTCTCAAGGCTCGGGTTTCATCGGCATCATTCCTCCGGATCGCAGTAAGAAATTGATAGTGCGGACGACACCCTACACCGCCATGGCTATTACCGTGGCTCCAGATGGTGTGATCTGGACGGTGGGTTGGGATAAAGAAGATGGAAAGAGGGTTTTCAATGTTTTGAAGCGATTCAATCCGTCCGGCACCCTGCTTTCGAGCATTCATTTGACCGTGCGGCCAATTCCGGGCGCCTCGATAAGCGACGTGGCCTATGCATCGGCGCTCCGCTGTTCCGGAGACCGTGTGGGGTGGCTCACAGGCGCTTCACAATACCTGGAATTCTCTCTTGACGGCCGTGAGATCGGCCGGTTCGAGCCGCCTCCCTGGCACGCCGAAAAGCCCGTTGGTTCAGTCCTTCATGTGCTCCTCAATCTGGCGTTGAGCGAAAACAATGAGGTAGTCGTAGCGGGGCTGGGTCCAATAAGTTCGGTGTGGAGGCTGAATCGAGATGCCCGTCAATGGATTCCTATCGACGTAAGCGGGGAGCATCTCGATAGGCTCGCCTGGCTGCTGGGATTTGATGGCAACGAATTGATCGTAGACACCAAGACCTCCAACAGAGGCGAGGTGGTCGCGCGGTTTGCCATCTCGGCTGGCGGCTGCCCACGCGGCGCATGCGCTTTTTAGGCTCGAGCCGCGTGAGAACGCCAATTCCGAAACGTAAAGGTGGAAAGTGATCGGAAGAGCAACCCCGAAAAAGAATTTCGCACTCGCTGCGATTTGTTTGGCGCTTGGAGCGCTGCAAGGCCGCGCCCAGAGCCCCGCTATCGATAGCCGAGAGACCACGGCGGTCGAGTATGTGCATTCCCTAGGGAGTTTCGTCCCGGTTTGGGGCCGTGGTGGTTTATACGGGGCGGATTACAACCCTTCGGACGAGCCTATCATCTGGCGCATCGGGCCCGACGGCAAGCGGGAGGACATTCGATTTTCGTTCCCTGGCGGGCGGGAGGTCACGATAACCGGGATCGCGGAAAGGCCGGACGGAGGCTTGGCAATCACGGGTAGCGCCTATAGCGACGACGGCAAGGGCGCGACATTCTTGTCAATCATTTCCTCCGATAGAGCCACCAAGACGATCTCGAGGGTGTGGCCCTTTGTGCCCCAAGCGGTTACCCTGGCCCATGGCGGCGTTGTTTGGGCCGTAGGGTGGATTCGCAACGGCGAATCGGTGGCCGCCAACAACGTCCTGGAGCGTTTTGACTCCACTGGACGGTTGCTGTCAACCTCGTCCGTAAAGGCGCGGGGAGTGCCGTGGGATTCGTGGGGAGACGCCACGGACCACTCCTCGCTACATGCGCTGCCGGACCGCGTCGGGTGGTTGACCACCGGGGGCGAGTATATTGAGTTCTCCCTGGATGGAAAGGAGATTTCCCGCCTGGACGTCCCGCGTCCGATGGTAGTTCACCAGGAAGGGTTGGCCGGCTTTGTGGTCGCCGATGCTGGCCGCGTCGTCGCCGCGCTCCCGACCGACCCGGCTCCGAAGAGCGACCTGACGCTGTGGCTACTGAATCTGGACCGGCGCGGTTGGACACAGATCCCAGGATCGCTGCCCTGGAACTTCAGCTTGGCGGGCTTTGACGGCAAAGCGGTTGTTGCCGCCGGCATGCCCACAAAAGCAGCCACGGTAGCCGATCACGCTTTCCTCCGTCTCCAGCTATCCGGGCTTGAGGCCCGAGGGAAATAGCAAAGCCGACAAAGTGGGGTGGCGCTCATGAGGACTACACGAAATCGACTGCTTGCTGGAGTTTGCCTGGCAGCTCTGGTGGTAGTGCCGCGCCCGGCCGCATCGCGCGCGGCCCCCGCCATCCGGTTCACGTTGCCCGAGAGATCTCCAACCGTGGGATTCAACTGCGCTAAAGCGATGCGCATGGGAATCTTATATTGTAAACGGTATGCCGCTGGACCCCGAGATCGCCGTGCTAATCACTGAGATCGATGCGAATCTCAGCCACCTGGAATCCATCACCCACGGGCTGACGCCGGAGCAGTTCCAATGGAGCCCGGGGCCGGGCCGCTGGTCGATCGCGCAGTGCATCGCGCACCTGAACGTCGCTAACCGGACGAGTCTGCCAGCGGTTGAGGAAGGCATCGCGGCGGGCCGCGCCAAGGGGATCACGGGCGCGGGTCCATTCAGGTACGGATTCATCGCGACCAGGTTCGCCGCCAGCCAGGAGCCGCCGGCAACACGAAAGTTCAGAGCTCCAAAAGTTTTTCTGCCGCCGCCGAAGATCGATATGGCATCGGAACTGGCCGAATACCGCCGTCTCTCGGCTGAGTTGAAGCGTCTGACGCGATCCGCCGACGGCCTGCACCTCGCGCGCATCAAAACGAAGATGCTCGCGCTGCCACCCGCGTTGCGCGCCATCGTCCGAATGCCTCTTGGCGGCCAACTCCACCTGACGACAACTCACGACCGCCGTCATTTATGGCAGGCCGAGCAGGTTCGCAACGATCCGGCGTTCCCTGCCTGATCGAGTTCGACCCGCTACGTTACCTTAATCCCGGACGCAAGTTCGCGGCTCAGGCGGGAAGCCGCTTTCCCGCCGATTCGCACGAGCAGGGAAGGGTGGCGCGTCCCCGGCTCGACGATCAAGGGGGTTCCCGGTACCAGTCCCATTCGCTTCATCTCGCGCAGCGCGCCCGGATCCCGGTCTGAGACGCTGCTGATCACCGCCGGAATCCCGCAGGGCCACTTGGAGAGGGCGACTTCCTCGCGCGCCGCGATCATTCCGTCTTTTTCCGGGATGATATGCCCATGCGGATCTGTTTCAGGGTCACCTAATTTCGCGGCGATCCGATCCTCGAGGCGTTCGGAGATGTAGTGCTCCAGCCGCTCCGCCTCTTCGTGCACCTCATCCCAGGAAAAATCGAGCATATCGTGCAGAAACCGCTCAAGCAGGCGATGATGCCGCTGAATTTCCACTGCCCGGCGTTTCCCCAAGTCTGTCAGCCGCACGCCATGATGCTTCTCATACTTCACGAAGGAGGGCCTTTGAAGAGCCAGCTTCTGCAGCATGCCGGTGACCGAGGCCGCCCGCACGTCCAAATGGGCCGCGAGCGCGCTGCTGGTAACCCGCTCGGCGGCGGGGCCGCTGAGTTCGAGTATGGCCTTCAGATAATCGTCTATCGATTCCGTGTTCTTCCCGGTCACTACCTTCGAGTATACGGCAAGCATCCTCGTGTATAATTTAGGCATGCCTAATCTTCTGCGCGCCGCGTTCCTGGCCGCTTTGACGCCTTCTCTGTGGGGACAGGGAGAGACAACCAGCGCGATCGTCGGCACGGTGACGGATTCGAGCGGCGCGCCGATCGCCGGCGCCAGGGCGACGATTACCAGCAGCGCGAACGGCTTCCGGCGGTCCGTCCAGACGGGCCAGGACGGCCGCTTCCATTTTCCTCAGTTGAAACCCGGCACCTACGCGGTGACGGTGGAAGCGGACCGGTTCGAGACGCAGCAGAACGGGAAGGTGGAGGCGGGACTGGGGCAGACCCAGACCGTGGATTTCACGCTGCGCATCGCCGCCCTGAACCAGACAGTAACCGTCAGCGAGGGCGCGCCGCTGGTGAATCCTCAGAACGCGAACACGGCCACGACGCTCGCCGCCCGGGCGCTGGAGGACCTGCCGAACCCCGGCGGCGATATGACCTATCCGCTGCAGTTCGCCGCCGGCGCTCTGATCAACACGGCCGGCAGCGGCAACGATTTCGTCGGCGGCACCAACGGCTACGGAAACGTGCAGTTCAACGGCCTGCCGTCTCTTTCGAACGGTTACATCGTGGACGGGCTGGAGACCAACGATCCGCTCACCAATTTGAACAGCGGCCTGGCCACCAACCTGGTGCTCGGCCTCAACTCCATCGCCGAGGTGACGGTGAACACGCTCTCCTATGCCGTGGATCAGGGCCGTTATGGGGCGGCGCAGGTGAACTACGTCACCAAGTCGGGCACGAATGAATTTCACGGGAACCTGTACGAGCTGTGGAACGGCTCGCGGCTGAATGCGGCGAATTTTTTCACCAATTCGACGCCCGGGAATCAAAAGCCGCGGTCCACGGTGAATCATTTCGGGGGCAGCCTGGCAGGGCCCATCCGCCGCGATAAGCTGTTCTTCTTTTTCGATGCCGAGTGGGTCCGGATCGCGCTGCCCATCGTGACGGCCACGACGGTGCCTCCGACGGCCTTTCAGGATTACGTGTTGCGGCAGCTGGCGGCGGGCGGAACCGATGCGCTGGACGGGTCCGTGTACCGGCCCGCGCCGCAGCTGGTGCCTCTCTACCGGCAATTGTTCGCGCTGTATCGAAACACGGCCGGGGCTCCTCTGGCGGTGCTGGGCTGCCCGTTCAACAGGGACGGCACCGCGGCCGCCGGGAATCCTCCGAATGGAAACGGATGCGCGGACCGCCAGAGCGTTTCCCATTCGAGCGACGACAGCGAGCAGGTGCAGACAGCGCGCATCGACTACAACGCCAATGAGAACAACACCGCCTGGTTCCGCTTTCAGGCCGACACAGGCATGCAGGCGGCGTATACGGACCCCATCAACCCGCTGTTCGATTCGGTATCGAGCCAGCCTCTCTATTCGTTCGCAGCCGGATTCACGCACGTGTTCTCGCCGAACCTGGTGAACTACTTCAATCCGGCGTTCTCCTGGTATGAAAGCCTGTTCGGCCCGGCGGACTTTCAGAAGACGCTGGCGGCCTTCCCGATTGTGCTGGAGGGCAATCCGTTCACCACCGCCGGAGGGCTAGACAATACCTGGGTGCAAGGCCGCAGGGCAGCGCGGTTCTTCCTCAACGACAACCTGGCCTGGACGGCCGGGCGGCACGAGCTCCGGGCCGGCACGAACATCCGGATCTTCCGTCTCAACGATTACGATTTCGGCCAAGGAGTGGTGCCGACGGTAACCCATGCCACCTTGCCTCAGTTCATTTACGGTGCGGCGTCGACGGCCTCTGTTACCTATCCGCAGGCGTATTCGCAGCCGTACAATTTCCTGAACCTGGACGTGTACGCGCAGGACACCTGGAGGGTGACGAAAACCCTGACCTGGACGTTCGGCATCCGCGCCACCCACAATTCGAATCCGGTGAATCCGCACCTTGCGGTGGCGAGGCTGGCCGGGTCCTGGGACGCGATTCCTCACGACGTGAATCAGCCGCTCAATGCGTCGATTGAGACCCATCTGGGAAACATCTTCGCGTCGGTGCCAGCCGAGATCTGGCAGCCGAGAATGGCGCTGGCGTGGCAGGCCGCGCCGAAGATGGTGCTGCGCGCCGGGTTCGGCCTGTTCAGCGATCTTTTGCCCGGCAGCGTGGTGGATCTGGTGGGAGTGAACCCTCCTTATTCGAAAACCTTTCAGGGCGGATTGCTGGGCTCGGCTGGAGGCGCGATGATCGATAGCGCGATCGCCGCGACCGTCGCGGCGAACCAGACGTTCACCCAGGGGTTCCCGCAGGGAGAGTTATCGTGCGCCTCGACGCTGGCCAATCCCGCATCCTGCCTGCAGCCTGTGGCGATCAGCGCGGTCCCCGACGGCAAGCTGCACGCGCCGTACTTCATGCAGTGGAGCTTCGCCGTGGAGCGCCAGATCGGGGCGGCGATGAACCTTCGCGCCCAGTACGTGGGCACCCGCGCGGTGAATCAGCCCTACGAAACCCAAGTGAACGGATATCAGAACGTGTGCCAGGGTTGTTTTGCGCCGTTTCCCTACGGCCAGCCTCCGGACGCCCGCTTCGGCGCGGTGACGCAGTTGAACACCGGCGCCAATGGCCATTACAACGGCCTGCAGTTGACCGCCGATAAGAGGCTCGCCCACGGGCTGCAGGCGCTGGTGAATTACACCTGGAGCCGCTGCATGGACACGGTCTCCAACGGAGGATTTCTGCCGTTTTCCGCCGGAGGAATTCTCTCGCCCCTGCCGGGCGAATTAGGCCGCCAATACGGGCCCTGCGATTATGATGTGCGCGGCAACCTGACGGTGCAATACGCGTATCAATTGCCGTTTCATGTCAGGAGTCGAGCATGGGGGAAGATTGTTAACGGTTGGCAGCTTTCGGGCACGGCGTTCTGGCACAGTGGCGTGCCCTTTTCCGTCCTGAGCATGCCGTATTCGGCCAACGGCAACGGGATTATCCAAGGCAGCGGCCCTCAGTACGCCAGCGTGGTGGCCGGAGCGCCCCTTTACGTGCATCAGCCGATTCCCGGCGTGACGCCAGCCGGAGCGGTGCAGTGGCTGAATCCGGATGCCTTCGTCTCGGCTGTGGATCCCAGCACCGGCGCGTGCACCGGAGGCGACAACGCGCGCAACTGCCAGTTCGGCGATCTGGGCAGGAACGCGCTGCGCGGCCCCGAGTTCGTCTGGGGCGATTTTTACCTGACCAAATGGTTCCCGCTCAGCGACCGCATGAAGCTGCGCCTGGAGGCGCAGGTGTTCAATCTTTTCAATCATCCGAATTTCGCCCTGCCCACGGTGGTTTACGCCGGCGTTCCCGGAAGACCTTCCACCCAGACAGGATTCGGAGCGCTTACTTACACCACCGCGCCTCCCACAGGACTGCTGGGCGTCGGGTTGGGCGGCGACAGTTCCCCCCGCATGATCGCGTTTCACGCGCGCCTGGAGTTTTGATTAGCGCCCGACGCGGACGATGTTGGAAAATGCCGACTCTCCCGCGTCGTTAATTGCACGGACGCGATAGCAAACGAGCCCTCGTGGCGCGGAGGCGTCGGTGTAGGAGCTGCCCTCGAGCGTTGCGATGCGCTCCCAGCGGCTGGCGCCGATTCGTCTTTCCACCGCCGATTTGTTCGCGCCGTGCAGTTCCCATTTCAGCGTGGTACCGGTCGCCGTCAACCCGCTGGGAGCCTCGGGTAAAACAGGCCAATCGAAATAGCTCGCGTCGGCAATGGCCATCACCGAATCGCGCAGCGGCAGCGCGTTTAGCGAAGAAAGTGGAGTGACAGCGCCCGACACGACGTCGATCAGCACCGGCTTATTGATGCCCGCGTTGGCCAGTTTCAAGTCCACGGTCAGCGGAGGAAACACGTTGCCCGGCACGCTGTGCGCGGCGAGCCAGTAGGCGATGATCGCCTTGCCGTTCTTATTGCGGAATCCGTAATGCAGAAACTGGTTCTCGTGCGATCTAGGCACGTTCGCCGCGCGGATCTCGATCTTGGGATCGAGCTTCGTATCGGCAAACAGCGCGTTGGTATTTTGAAACGCTTCAAAAACCGGTCTTGGCGTGAAGTCATCGGGCAGGCCGCGCTTGCCGTGGATGAAGCCAAAGTCATCGTATTCATTGCCGTCGACGCCCGCCGTCAACAGCCAAACGAACGTCCGCACACCCGCCGCATGGTTGTATAAAATGCCTCGCGGAATGTACTTCGCTTGAACCGTTTCATCCGATCCGGGCCAGGACGGAATGGAATTGAACTCGTCGTCCCAAAACTCGGTGTTCGGGCGGAGGCCTTCGCCCAACGCCGTCTGCCGCAATTTGATCGTCGTTTCGACGCCATACGCGCCGAAATCCATCGATTCCGGATGCACGTTTTGGCCGTAGCCGGGATAGGTGTGATAGGCGAACACGTCGATCTGCGAGGCGCATTTGCACTCGTCGAGCGCGCGTTTGGCGAAATCGCTGGTCGGGTCGGCCTGGCCTCCGTAAATCACCTTGGCGTTGGGGTCGGTCTCATGAACCGCCGGCGCGAAGGCGGCCAGGAGCCGCCCGTACTCCTCGGGATTGCCCCAAGGGTTCCAGTAACCGATGTCCTGCTCATTCCACAGCGCGTAGTACTTAATGCGGCCTCGAAAATGATTCACCATCCACTTCACGTAGCGGATAAACGCGTCGATTTCGGCCGGCGATTTCGGAGGCCAGAAGATCGAATCGATGCTTCGGTCGTCGTTGTGAAAACCTCCGGGCTTGGGCGCGATCTTATCTGGCTTCACGCCCGCGGGCCCGGTGTACATCGGATTGCCGTACATCAGCTGGACCTGCACCTTGACGCCATTTTCGATGAGCGAATCGACGTAATCGTCCACCTCCGGCGCGACCGCGTAGACGCCTCGCTTCTGCTCCACCCAATCCCAACTCGTCGGGTCCGAGCTATTTTCGTACTGCCCGATGCGGATCCAGGAAACCCCCGCGTCGAACATGCGCGTCCACCACCAGCGGTCCCAGGGAAGGAACGGCTCGCGTGGTAGATCGGAGTTGATGCCGAAGCCGCTTTCGATCTGCGAGGACCGCTTGGGAGGCACGCGCGAAGGGACCTGCGCGCACAAAGGGACGACGCACAGCAGAGCCGCGAATTTCATCTCAGCAGTATACTGGCAAAGCATGATGCGATACACGGATTTATACATTAACGGAGCCTGGCGCAAGGCGTCGGGCGCGATTGAGGTGCTTTCGGCGTCGACCGAGGAAGTCATCGGCGCGATTCCCGAAGGCACGCCGGCCGACGTGAATGTAGCGGTTGAAGCTGCGCGGGCGGCGTTTCCCAAGTGGTCGGAAACGCCCGCGGCCGAGCGCGCGGAGTGGCTCGACAAGATCGCGGCAGCCTTGAAAGAGCGCACGGAGACGATTGCGCGAACCATCGCCATGGAGGTGGGCTCTCCGATCTCGATGGCCACCTCGATTCAGGCGGGCTTGCCGGTGGTGGTCACGCAGAGCTACGCGAATCTGGCGCGCGAGGCGAAGCTCGAACAGGAGATCGGCAATTCGCTGGTGGTGCGCGAGGCGGCGGGGGTGGTGGGCGCGATTACGCCGTGGAATTATCCTCTGCATCAGATTATGGCGAAGGTCGCCCCTGCGCTCGCCGCCGGATGCACGGTGGTGCTGAAGCCGAGCGAGCTGGCCCCGCTGAACGCCATGCTGCTGGCCGAGGTGTGCCTGGCGATCGGGCTGCCGAAGGGAGTGCTGAACATCGTCACGGGCTATGGGCCGGTGGTGGGCGAAGCGATCGCGTCGCATCCGAACGTAGACATGGTGAGCTTCACGGGATCGGTTCGCGCGGGTAAGCGCGTGGCGGCGCTGGCGGCGGAGACGATCAAGAAAGTCACGCTGGAACTGGGCGGTAAATCGGCCTGCGTGATTTTGGACGACGCGCCATTTGAAAAAGCGGTGCCCAGTGGCGCGCGGAACGCGATGCTCAATTCGGGGCAGACCTGTTCGGCGTGGACCCGGATGCTGGTGCCTCGCGCGCGCCAGCAGGAAGCGGTGGATTTAGCAGCGTCTGCCGTGAACAGCTTGAAGATCGGGGATCCGTTGGATGGATCGACGCGGCTGGGACCACTGATCTCGGCCACGCAGCGCGAGCGCGTGGAGGGCTACATCACGAAGGGCAAGAACGAAGGCGCGAAGCTGGTGGCCGGCGGCGGCCGGCCGGGGGGCTTTGAGAAAGGCTATTACGTCCAGCCGACGATCTTTGCCGGCGTGAAGTCGCAAATGACGATCGCGCAAGAGGAAATTTTCGGGCCAGTGCTGTCAATTCTGCCGTACGATTCCGAGGATGAAGCGGTCGAGATTGCCAACGGCACGATTTACGGCCTCGCGGGGGGCGTGTGGTCGGGCGACGCGGAGCATGCGATGAAGGTCGCGCGGAGAATGCGGACAGGTCAGGTCGACGTGAACGGCGGACGGTACAACCCGATGGCGCCGTTTGGCGGCTACAAGCAATCGGGAATCGGCCGGGAGTTGGGTGTGTTCGGCCTGGAAGAGTATTTGCAGCTAAAGTCCATCGCGCGGTGAGAGGCTCACTCTGATTTTCATGGGCCTTGATCCGTTGAGGTCCGAGCCGACATCTGTTCTCACGATGATTCTAAGACGCTGAAAACCGAAACCCGCTAGAATCTGGTCATGTTCCGTCGCGAGCCCGTGGATTTGCTGCTGCTCCACGCTCCTAGCGTTTACGACTTCCGCGAGCGGTCGATTTTCTACGGGCCCGTCAGCGATCTGATCCCTTCCTCCACCGTTTTTGAGATGTACCCGATGGGGTTTCTCACCATGTCCAGCTACCTGCAATCGCGGGGCATGAACGTGCGCATCGCCAACCTCGCTGTACGGATGATGAAGGAGCCGCGGTTTTCGGTGCCGGAGTTTATCGCCCGGCAGAAACCCAAGGCGGTGGGTATCGATCTGCACTGGCTGCCGCACGCGCATGGGGCTTTGGAAGTCGCGCGCATCGTAAAAGAGATTCACCCGGACGTTCCGGTGATCATGGGCGGGCTCTCCTCGACGTATTTTCACCAGGAGCTGATCAATTACAAACAGGTGGATTATGTGCTGCGCGGCGACAGCACGGAGGCTCCGCTCCACCATCTGCTGCTCGCGCTGCGCGACGGCGGGCCGCTAGACAAAATTCCGAATCTCACGTACAAGACCGATGGGCTGCTGCATGTGAATCCGCTGACGTTCTTGCCGGAGTCGCTGGACTACGCCGATCTGCGAGCAGATCTGATGATCGAGATGGTCATGCGCCATCGCGACCTGACCAGCGTCGTTCCCTACGACGGATGGCTAAAGAATCCCATCACGGCCGTGTTTACCGTGAAGGGCTGCGCGCATCAGTGCGCCACGTGCGGAAGCTCGCTCACCACCTGCGGCCATCTGACCAAGCGGATCTGGCCGACGTTCCGCAGTCCGCAGAGCCTGGTGAAGAATATCGTCGACCTGTCGCGTCTCACGCGCGGGCCCGTGTTCCTGGTGGGCGATCTGCTGCAGGCGGGCGAGGATCACGCGGAAGAAGTGCTGCAGAGGCTCAAGAAGGCGAATGTGGAAAACCAGGTGGTGTTCGAGTGCTTCGACGTGCCTCCGGCTGAGTTCTTGCGCCGCATCGACGCCAACGTGCGTAACTGGAGCCTGGAGCTGAGCCCGGAAAGCCACGATCACGATGTGCGGCGCGCGCAGGATGGCGAGCCTTCCTACAACAACGAGCAGATGGAGGAATCGCTGCGAGAGGCGATGAAGCTGCGCTGCACACGCATCGACGTTTTCTTCATGATCGGGCTGCCGCGGCAGACCTACAAGTCCGTAATGGAGACGATCGACTACTGCGAGCACTTGTTTGAGATGAGCGATCGCCGGCTCTCCTGCTTTATTTCGCCTATGGGCCCGTTTCTCGATCCCGGCAGCCGTGTGTTCGAGGAGCCGGAGAAGTTCGGCTACAAGCTGTTCGCGCGGACGCTGGAAGAGCATCGCCGCCTGCTGATCCAGCCTACATGGGAAAAGATCCTCAGTTATGAGACGGAGTGGATGACTCGGGCGGAACTCGTTGACGCGACGTACGACGCGGGCGAGCGGCTGAATCGGTTGAAGCTGCAATACGGACGAATCTCGAAGCGGCGGGCTGAGACGGTTGCGGAACGAATCCGAGCGGCGCGCGAGTTGAGGGCCCGGCTGGCGGAACGCAATGGCGACGGCGCGTCAGTGGAACTGCAAGGCGAAATCGACAAGTTCAGCCAGTCTACGGTGTGCGATAAGCGCGAGCTGTTCTGGTCCCGGCACCTGGTGAATTTTAAGATCGCGGAGATCCTGCGTGCGGCGGGCCGCTACCTGGCAGGCTGAGCCGGGATATGATGGAGCGATGAGACTTGCGATTCTCATGGCTTTGGCCCTCACCGCGATGGTTCCTTCGATTGGCGGCATCACTTACACTTGCGACTCCTCACTTTCGGTCGCCAACGGTTTTCCGTCGGACATTTGCGCCATGCTAAACGGCGCCCAGGCTGCAGGTGTCTACGACAGCATCTTCAGCAATATGTCGGCGAGTATTTATATTCAGTACGCTGGCGGCGGACTGGCGGGCTCCGATGTCGCCCTCAACGATGTCTCGTATTCGGCGTACCTATCCGCGCTGAGCGCGCAAAGCAATTCGCCTGCCTGGCAGAGTCTGGCGCCCACCGAACCGCTGCTTTACGGCGGCGACGACGTGGCCATCTCCAGTTCCCTGGCCGCCGCTTTGGGATTCGGCGGCGCCTTGGCGGGTATGACGGCGACGGGCGCGAGTTGTACCTTTGGAACCCCCGGCTGTTATAGCGGGGTCATCACCATTGGTTCCTCCGCCAATCCGATTTATTTCCCGCCGTCGCCGGGCAGCCCGACTTCGGCCGGGTGGGACTTTTTTTCCCTGGTCGAGCATGAGACGGACGAGATCCTCGGTACCATCTCTTGCATCGGAACGAGCAACGGCGCACCTTATGTTCAATGCGTCGATGGAAGCGGCAACTCCTACGTCGCCCCGGCGGATCTGTTTCGTTATGCTGCGCCCGGGACGCTCAGCTGGGTCGGCACCGCCAATGGATCCATCGCCTATTTCTCCATAGACGGTGGCAAGACGGCTATTAACTACTACAACAACTCGCCCAACAATGAGGATTACGGCGACTGGAGCGGCGGTTGCTTCGTCCAGAGCGCCTCGGCGTGCCAGAGCGTAAATATGGACATCTCCACCGATGGTGGATCGGAGGTCGCCCTGCTGAATGCGGTCGGCTTCAACACGGTTCCTGAGCCGGGGACGATGGGTTTGGTCGGCGCGAGCGTCGTCGCGCTGGCGGCGTGGGGCGCGCGGCGCGGTCGGTAGCCTGATTCTACTGGCGGCGTAAACCAATCGGCGGGCTGGGCTCTTTCGCTCTGGCTAATCACGGGCGATTACGAATCCCTGGCTGGTGACGGTTGCATTCAGAGGCGTGGTATGGAAGTTCAGGGTTTGATTAATTCAGGTTCTATGAAGAGGGATAAGAAATCAAGAAATTCCATATTGACTCGCACCCGGGGCACTCGATAGTCTTCGGCTACACTCCTTGGGAGCCTTTGCCAGCGAAAAAATCAAGTCCGTGTGGATGGCCTGCTACTATCCCTTCATGATCCCAACCTCTTCTTAGAACGATGTGTCCTGGCTTTGCATGTTCCAGAACAGAAGCTCTTATCGCGCGCCCGGATTGGCCACCAAGCTTAAACCACCTCCCATAGTCTACGTACTGCCTATGTGCAGTCCCTCCCTTCCATGGCCTCTGCGAACTGAAGCCACAAGAAGGCGGCTAGGTTCATTGGCACCATGCTGAGTCCCAGCCGTTCGAGTTTGTGATCCGACGAGAAGCGTACGCTAATTCCGCGCTGGGAGCTTCCCATTTACCGCGATCTCAACACATGAGCAAGCGCCCGCGACGGATACGCCTTCCCGAAGACAGAACAAGCAGCCGTGTGAACCCACCACTCGAATCCTGCGCACCGATCGCTGCAACCCATGGATGCACGCCGCGACTCAACGACAGGCGTGCCGGAGGCTGAAGCCGGTTGCCTATGCCGGCGGGTTCGGTACCCATGCGGGATGGGACTAAGAAGACGCATACTTGAAGCAGATGTCTCAGCTAACGGCAGGGAACGCATAGGCGCGGTGCGGATTCTGTTTTTATCTCCCCGGCAATGCTGTCCGGCGCTGAGCGGTGCAAAGCTGCGCGACTATCACTTGGCGCGCGCGCTCGCCCGGCGCGGCGAACTCACTTATGTCTATTTTACCGACGCAGGCGAAGAGGCGCTCACGGCCGAAGACCTACCCTTTGCGGCGCGCGTCGTCGCGGTTCCGAAACCGCGCGTTTATGGCCCCTGGAACCTGGTGCGCGGCATCGCCGGGAAGTGGCCGCTTCCGGTATTGAACTATACGTCCCGAGACATGATGGCAGCGCTAGCGCAGCTCGACGGGCCCGGCTACGACCTGGTGCACCTCGACAGTATTCATATGTTCCGCTACGTGAAACCGCTGG
The DNA here is from genome assembly GCA_035542735.1 of Bryobacteraceae bacterium. GTDB lineage: Bacteria > Acidobacteriota > Terriglobia > Bryobacterales > Bryobacteraceae > Palsa-187. The sequence continues at coordinate 9,958 of DATKKV010000019.1, read as the reverse complement.
AGCAAATCCTGGGCGAACCGCCGCGGGTCACTTACGATTGGCACAACATCGAATCCGAAGCCATGCGCCGCTATGCGGATTCCACCTCTTCCAGGGCACGCAGGGTTTATGCGAATATCACTACTTCCAAGCTGGCTGCGCTGGAGCGAACAATTCTGGCGGATGCGTTCGGGCATCTCGTTTGCAGTGAACGGGAGAGTGCGCAACTCCGGCGAATCGCCCCCGGAGCGCGGATCGCCGTGGTGGAAAATGGTGTTGATTGCGCCTATTTCGCGACCGAATCAAGAAGCGCGCCCAATCGTCATCGGATTGTGTACGTGGGGAGGATGGACTACTATCCGAATGTCGAAGCGGCCATCGGGTTCGCGCGCAGGACGTGGCCTTTGATTAGGGACCAAATGAAAGGCCTGATGCTGACGATTGTCGGCGCAAACCCGACTGCTGATGTGGAAGCCCTAGCCAGCATTCCCGGAGTTGAAGTCACGGGGACCGTGCCCGATGTGCGGCCATACTATCGGGAGGCTTTGGCCGCCGTCGTGCCGCTGCGCACGGGCGGAGGCACGCGACTAAAGATTCTGGAAGCGATGGCGGCAGGAGTGCCTGTCATCTCCAGTCCGCTGGGGGCGGAGGGGCTTGCGGTCAATCCTGGCAGTGACATTCTCATTTCTGACCCGGATGATCCTCAAAGCTGGGCCCGGCGCCTGAAAGAGTTGGTGCAATCCGAGGAGCGCAGAGAGCAGATCGCGACTCGCGCCCTACAGCTTGTCAAGGCGCGGTATGACTGGAATACTCTCGGGCAACGCCTGCTCGATACCTACGAGGGTTGGCTGAGGATTCCCGGATGAAGCCTTTGCGGCTGCTTGCAATCATCGAAGCGTATAGCATGACCGGTCCGGCCAAGAATCTGATCGAGTTTGCTACGATCGCACGGGACTTCGATGTGGATACTGGGATTGCGACGTTCGTCCGCGGTGAGGAGTCGAATGCGTTTATTGAGATCGCCAGAAAGAGCGGGATCACCGTCCATATCCTCCATGAACGAGGGCTCGGGGATAAGGGAGTCATCCGGGATCTGGCGAAACTTGTCGCCAGCGAACGGCCGGACATCATTCAAACCCACGCCGTGAAGTCGCACTTCCTCGCGAGATTGGCGGAACTGCCGAAGTACGCGCCATGGATTGCGTTCCATCACGGATATACCTGGCCGACGATGCGTGCGCGTGCTTACAATCAGCTTGATCGCTGGTCCCTGCGCGCGGCGGCAAGAGTGCTCACGGTGAATCTGCCGTTTCGTGAGGAGTTGGCGGCGAAGGGGGTCGCACGGGAGCGAATTGAGATTGTCCATAATGCGATCCGTTCCGATTGGGGCGCGATGGCCGCGGGCAGTTCTGAAGATCTTCGAACGGCTTTGGGAATTGCGCCCGGCCGAAACGTAATTCTAAGCGTGGGGAGGCTCTCTCGCGAAAAGAATCATCTGAGCCTGCTGAGAGCGTTTCACCAACTCCCGTCGAATCTAAATTCCCAGTTGCTAGTGGTTGGCGAAGGACCGGAGCGCGGCAGGATCGAACGGCAGATCCAGCGGCTCGGGTTGGCGGGACAAGTAACGTTGACAGGCCACCAGCGCTCTGCGGAATCGTACTACCGCATCGCGAACCTCGCTGTTTTGTCGTCCCGAACCGAAGGATCACCAAATGCGTTATTGGAGGCAATGGCAGCCGGAGTCCCGGTGGTCGCGACGAATGTCGGCGGCATCCCGGAGATCGTCACACACGACGAGAGCGCGCTGCTAGTTCCGCCAGGAGACATCGGTAAAATGGCGTCGGCGATGGAGAAGCTCCTAACGGATGCCTCTTCTGCTCAGAAGTTCGTCGCACGCGGCCGGGTTCTGGTGATGGAAAGGCATGCCCCAGCGGCGCGGGCCAAGCGGCTGGCCGAGGTTTACCGGTCTGTCGCCGGCGTTTCAGAATAATTGCCGGGAAGGTAGGCGGCTCCGCGGATTAGGACAGATTTTTGTCGCAGCGCCACAGCACGGCTCCCCAGGAGTAGCCGACTCCGAATCCGACCAGCATGACCAACGAACCTTTCATGATCTGGCCAGTCGCGGCAGCCTTCTTGAGCGCAATAGGAATTGTGGAGGAGACGGTGTTTGCCGCAGTCCTGAATCGCGATCATAAATTTTTCAGGCGGAATCGCCAGGCGTTTGCGCAGATGATCCAGCATGTAGCGGTTCGCCTGATGAAATACGAACAGGTCCACCTGGTCCAGAGTTAAGCTTGACCTTTCAAGGAGACGATGGATCGTAGTGGGCACGACCGAGAGCGTGAAATTAAAGATCTCGGGGCCATTCATAAATAGATTGTTAGGGGCGCGCAGGTTGCCCTGATCGTCCTCTTTTTCCTCTGCCGTTGCGGCGGATCTAGGACGTCGCATTCCCCCAGCCGGCACAATCAGATTTGGACCTCCTGCGCCATCCGAGCCGTAAACGAAAGGGCCCAGCACCGGGGCGGCAGAATCGACGGCAGTGAGCAGCGTAGCTGCGGCGGCATCTCCAAAAATCGTTCGAACACTGCGATCCCGCGGATTGAGAAACTTGCCGTATGTTTCGGCGGTAAGCAGCAGGACGCGGGAAGCTTGGCCTGAACAGATCAGTCCTTCCGCCAACCCTAATCCATACACGTATCCGGAACAACCCAAATTGAAATCGAGCGCACCCGCCGTGGTGGGAATGCCGAGCCGATTCTGCACCAGACAGGCGGTCGTGGGCAAGAAGTAATCCGGGCTTTGGGTGCAAAGAAGGATGTAATCGACCTCCTCTGCCTGGCAAGCGCCGGAGACAAAGAGTTTGCTTCGAAACATGGCGGCACTGGATTCCGGTCTTCGCATCGATCTTCTCGACGGACCAGTCTGGAAACTCTGAAGCCAACTGGTTGGTGGAAAGAGTACCCTGGGGCAGGAAATACTCTATGGCGCGGATCGCGGCGTGCATCAGGCTTCGACTTTTGCTAGACGCAACAGGTCGGCGATGGTCTTGCAGGCGCCGAGTTCGCGGGGCGAGAGGTGGGTGCCGTTATTCGTATCGGCGAGAGCCATAAAACTGATGATGGCAGTCGAGTCCCAGAGCGGAAATTCGTCGAGCTCCTCGGAGCCTTGCACGGTGCCTGGGGACAATTCGAGGATCTCATCAATCGATTTCAAGAACTCGTCGCGACCCATATTTTACATGGTAGCATCGAGTGCTTTGCTAGACTACTCTTGGGCTCATGAACTTCAATTCATTCATTCTAAAAACGAAACGGGGCGAAACAGCATTCTATCGAACACTCGGCAAGATAGCCCGTGGGATTCTTTCCCCGACTGCTCCACGGCTCCCGGAATGGTTGCGCCCCCTGTTCCGCGCCCTGTATGAACTTCATTTTTTGATCATTGGGACGTGGCACTCATTCTGGAATTTCTGTTATTTCCAGCCCTTGTTTCAAGGACGATGCAGCTCTTTTGGCCGCGGCGTGGTGATTGACAGGCTGCCGTTTGTCAGTGGCCATGTTGAGATTCACGTCGGCAATAACGTCTGGATCGGCGGAAGAGTGATGATTCAATCCGCGCGCTTGGTCGATCGGCCGGTCCTGATTTTGAAAGACCGCGCCGAGATCGGTTGGAACGTCTCGATAGCGGTCAGTAAGGAGGTAGTGATCGAGGAGCATGCCAGGGTATCGTTCGACTGCCGGATTTCCGATAGTGACGGCCACCCGCGCGAAGCAGACTTGAGGGCGAAGAATGAACCGGTGCGGATGCGGGATATTCGCCCGGTGCGCATCTGCAAGCATGCCTGGATCGGAAATGGTTCGTACATCATGAAGGGAGTTACTATCGGAGAAGGAGCGGTTGTGGGCGCCAACAGTGTAGTCATCTCCGACATACCGCCATTTTCGCTAGCCATAGGAAACCCCGCAGAAGTCCTTATCCGAAACTACGGGCGCCCTTCCAAGAAGAACGCGCCGTAGACGAAGCAATAAAGCGCGGTGTCGCGAATTAATTACCTGAAGCGCCTTTCAGTGGCGCACCACCAAGCCCCAGGCCCGCCGCGCGCAGGCGGCCGGGAATGGAGCGAAGGACTTCCCATTCTCCGGATGTCTGGAACCGCAAGATCGTAAGGAGGAAAAGGCACAGCAACATCAAGCCTGCAGCCCAGCCGATCTGGGCCGTTAGTGAAGAGACCGGCACCATGAAATAGGCCGCCATCGGCACCCCGGCAGCCACCGCAAGCTTGGCCAGCCGCGCTGTCTCCAGCTTGTAAGGATGGACGCGATAGGACCAGAAGACCGAGAGGAAGCCGATGAGAATAAACGCGATCAGCGTGGCGATCGCGGCTCCCCAGATCCCCCAGCGGGGGATTAGCGCGAAATACGCCACAATACAGGCTGCGGAGCCGATCCAGTTGCAGGCGGCGTCGTAGCCCGGGCGTCCTTGCACCAGGAACAGGCAGCGGAAGAAGTCTCCAATTCCGCGAATGTAATACGCCAGGACTATGATCGGCACCAGCGGTGCTGCACCCGCGTAAGCGGGACGGGTCAATATCCTTAGCGCCGGATGCGAGCCGACCACCAGAGCCATCCCGCACAGGGTCAACACCAGCATCAGGTAGCTGAACGTCCTCGCGATGATGACCGGGGCGTCGTCCCGCCGCGCGATCTGGTACACTTGCGCACTCCAATAGGAGTGAAACGAGAAATAGACGAGGCTGATCAGCATTCCTATTTTGTAGGCCACTGAATAGACGCCGAGATCGCTCATCGGACGGTAGTGAGGTAGCAGGAAACGGTCCCCGAAATGAACAACAAACAAGGCCACACCGCTGAGACCGAGGGGAAACGCGAATTTCGCGAGACGAAGCAGCAAGGGAAACTCGAACGCAGGTGGATAGATCCGGAAGGCGTACACTGCCAGCGGCAAACCGGTCGCGATCATCGCCGCGATACTGGCGGAAAGCACCCCCCAAACGCCCATATGGAGCACCGCCAGACCGATAATCGTGCCCGCCACGGAAACTCCTATTCGAAGCAGAGCGGCACCCAGATACGCGCCGGAACGGTCCTCGACGCGCATCCAAGAGGAGCAGACCTCGAGGACGAACGTCAGCGGCACCGACAGAAACACCAGGCGCAGATAGGCGGCGTCGCCGGTAGTTGCAAAGACCAGCTTACTTACTGCCGGTGCAAAGAAAAAGCCGGCGAACGCGACTACACATCCTACGCCGAGGCTTCCAAAAAAAGCGGTGCCCAGAACTGTGGCGCGCTCTGCCGGGAGAGTCCGCTCAGCGAGAAAGAAGCCCAGCGAGCCGGAAAGGTTCATTCCCGCCAGAAGGGAGACGACGATGGTAACCTGCTGGAGCAGATCGAGCGTTCCATAATCCGCCGGAGTCAGGAAACGTGTGTTGATCGGGAGCACGATTAGTGAGGCGAGCGGGGCTGCTAGCAGCGCAATGGAATAGAACCCGCTGCCCTGCAGCATGTTGCGGAATACCCGCCGGGGGGATACCGCAGCCGCCGCGCCCGGCTCAGGATGGAGACTCGAGGACAATACGGTGATCTTCCTTAGAATATACCGCACGGGCAAACGCGGGTTTCGAACAGCGCACGAGGACCGGGCAGACGACGTGAGCATTTTGTCGAAAGCTGGCGACGTTGACGATTTAACACGTAAGCTCTCGAGCGCAATCGAAGACAAATGTCTGCGGGAGCAGTTGGCGTCAGCAGCATCCAAGCAAGTAATTCAAGATTTCTCGATCTGATCGGCCGTGGAGCGAATGGAGCGTTTGTCCAAGCCCTCTGCGTATACGATGATCTTGCCCAAGAGGCCGTGAAAAGCCGCTTGCAAGCCTCTCTACCCGGGGCCTATGGTATCGTCATCATATGTCAGAGTCTGTCGGTCACGTCGCGGTGAATATGGGTTATTCTTGCATTTTCAATGATTTCGAGATGTTACTAGCGAGTCGCTGTGCCTTCGGGATCTAGTTTTAGGGCATGAGGGCAGTCAAGAGCGCAGTCAACAATTCGGAGTCAGGCGGCCAGATCCTGCGGCAATTGTTTTTATTGGCCGGATTCGCTGGAACGGTCCTGGGAAATCAGTCTCTCGTCGAGAGTGCCGGGGTCCTGGCGACGGTCTCAGTCCCTAACGCGGCGCCATATGCGGGGCTGGGGTCGTTCTACGTTGACCTGCGTGTTCATGGTTGGTCTCTTCCGGCAAGTTGCCAGAATATTGGGCAAACACCGGGCGGAGTGAACGATCCGTTCGCGGTGCAGGTTTGTCCGAGCGGCCAACAGCCGGGAATGCTGAGAGTCGTGCAATTCCTGGACAACTTGAGTGGCGCCGGTGTTGGGCTGAACCCGCCGAATGTCACCATCGTGTCCATCACGTTCGCCAATCCGGCCGTACTCACGCTCGCAGCGGCTCTTCCCGCCACCGTAGTGACAGGGAGCAGCCTGCACGTCATTAATCCCAATGGCAACGGAACCGGATGTGACGCGCTGATCGGCGATTGGACGGTCGTTGCGATGAACGGCCCGCAGGTCACCGTCAGCGCGGACACGAGCGGGTGCTCCGTCTTCACTGCAAATTCCGGGGCGGCCGCCGTCGACGACTTCGTATTTCGGTGGCATCGCGATCAGACTCTGCAGGCAGTGGTGCTTGAGACCTGGAACGTCGACGGCACGATGTACAATTCTCAGTCTCTGCCCGTATCGTCATTCGGGTCGATCACCCTTCCTCAGAGTGTGCAGTTCAGCGACACGTCCGTGTCGGCCAGCCTGGCGTATTTTCGCTGGTATGCAGGGACAATCACCGTGAGCGCGAAAGCGCCCTGGGGTGACTCCTGCAACACGGGGGCGATTTGCCTTGGCGATTGGGAGTTCGAAGGGAATGGGAGCGACGCGTCGGGCAACGGACTTACTTTGAGTTATTCGTCAACGGCCAGCTATGCGCAGACTCCCGCTTACGCTCCCGCTTGCGTGGCCGGACCGCAGCAGAGCTTCCGCGCCGGGACATCGGCGACACTGGACGGCACCCTATCCTTCCCGCTTGATGGCGGTACGGCCCTCAGTTACGTATGGCAACAATTCGCTAGTTCCGAACCCGGAACGTCCATGCCGAATCTAACGTGGAGTTCCCAAACTGTGGCGCAGCCCACGATCGACGGCTTGGTGTTCGGGCCTTTGAATCTCAGTCTGACCGTTACCCAGTCAGATGGTCAGAGTTCGTCATGCTCTGTTCATGATGGAGCGACGGCGACGGATGCAAGTGGTAATGTCGTGGTGGCGAACCCTGGGATAAAGGGCATTTTAGGTCCACTGCTGCGATGGGGCTCGGATTCCTCGCGTTCGCCGTGGCTGGACACGGTCACCAAGCAGTGGGCGGACCGGCTTGGCAGTTTTCAGGGCACGATTCAGCCCTCGGGTATTGTGACCGTCTTTGAGCCCACTTGGAATAACGCGGTGCCTGGATATACGGTCAGCGGGATCCAGGGCAGCGGCACACTCACTTTCTCCGATGGATATAACGCGCAAACCGCATTTTGCAGTGGCGGCGTTACGCCCAGCAATCCCGCCGATGTCTATATCGTGGCCTTTTACACCTATCCGATTAGCGGAGGAGGTGGAGGAACCGGACGTAGATTCTATCCCGTCACGGGGTGTCCTACAAGCAGCACGGTCACGATCAATAACGGAAGCGCCGGCTGGACTCCCGCCAGTCAATCCGGAATGCAGTTTTCGATCATCTACGATCCCGATCTTGGATCGTGGGTTAACGGCAGCGCGAGTATCAATTACTACGACAACGTGCTGGCATTTTATGCGATGTATTTTCGAACCGGCATTGACTCCTATCTGCACTACGCGCGCTGGCTGGCGGACAATTGGTGGCAATCGCCTTGGATTGACCGGGGCAACGTCAATGACTGCGCGGCCAACGCGAGCCTCTGCGCGAACCTCGCGTTGTTCCCTAGAATTCAGTCCTATACCGGAATGTTCCTTCGCGCGATCGATCAGGACCTGGTGGCCGGGACTCCTGGCTCAAGCCCGATGTGGCCTGGCATTCAGAGCTATGTTCTGCGAGGCTTCGGATACTCTTTGAACGGCAAAGTAACGAACTCCTTCCTCATTGGCGATTTGCGCGAAAACAGCTACATCGACATGTTCGTGGCACTGGAAACATGGCTCGACCCGACGCTGAGTTCCGCCGACAGATCCACGTGGCTGGCGAACCTCTCGTCCGACCTAGCCTATTGGGTATCGTTGCGGCAACCGGATGGTCACTGGCAGGCACTCACAGGGACTTGGACGAACATTGCCACCCAGTATCCGGACATTGGAAATAATCTTCCGGCCTCCTGCACGGTAACCGTGACCAATGGCAGTCCGATCGTAACGCTTGTCTCGGGAAGCGGCTGCGCGTGGACTCCGGCTATGTTCACGGACACTTGCTCGGCAAGCCCTTGCGCGGAGATCTTCACGATGGGCAATCCCTTTGTGACCTCCACGCAGGATTCCTCCTACTACATCGCGACATTTTTGGATAGCCAGCATGCGATGCTCAACACCAACTACAGCGGACAGGGCGCTTCCGGCCGCAATTGGGTGTTATCGAGCAATGGCGCGGCAGGCAGCGGAAAGGCCTGGATCGGCTTTGGTACGCAGCCATTCATGGAGGGAATCACCGGATGGATGTTCCAGTTCATGGGCCTTGCATTCGCTTCGGGCGGCCCGAACTATGCGAGCCAGGCCGCGCAGGCGTTTGGATATACCGCGGACATTGCGAATTGGATCAGCAAGAGCACCCTGGATGGCACGGGAGGGACGGATCCGGCGACCCGGGGAGCACTCTACGGCGTCGGATTCGGAATTTGCACGCCGGGCGCGAGCAACGGATCGGACGGATGCAGGTGCGCGAGCCTCAATAGCAATTGTTCCAGTGCGACCGCAAGCCGGGAAAACATGGGAGAGACTTTAGGGGAACTCGCTCAGGCCTACGTGAACGCGCCCAGCACCGCTTTGCAATCAGCGATCGATAATGTCTTCAACGCGTGCTACTCGAAGTATCCGAGCAACCCTGGTTATGATGGAACGTATTGTCAGGATTATGATGGCTTTTTCTGGCTTACTAACAACGGCAAGTGGTTGGGTTTCATGCTCGGCATGGGGCGAAACGCAGGGTGGCCCTCGGGACGTCAAGGCGGGGCTGCTCCCGCGCGGAAGCGGCAGGCTTCTGTCGGTTTCAATCTGGCTAGCGTCCCTCGGGCGACACAGGTGCAGGTTACGTTGATCGAACCAGCAGGGAACGTTGTTCATGCTACCTGCTCCACCTCGCCCTGCTCGGTTGAGACCGACACAACTCAGGGGAACCCGCTGGTGACGATCACGTATCTCTCGGCGGAGGGGACGGTTCTAGCGACGAGTTCGGAGCAATGGCCGATCCCGGTACAGTGACGCCGCAAACACCTGCCGTGCGCGGTCTCCCATCACACGGCGCGCACGTTCTTCCGGATCGGGTATTCCGGAGTTTCCCGAACGATCGACTTCGACCGGTCCAGCGCACTTCCTGAGGGGATTTGCGCGTCTCGCTCAATCTGCAAAGAATCGCGAGGTCCTTGAGAATCTGCTGAGTTTTAACCCAGCGGGCCTTGAGCCGAAAAAGTAGCTCTGCTTTTCACGCCGGGCGGCTGTCGATCTTAGATATAATCTACGCAAGCGCCCGACATTTCACTGCCGGGTCGTCTCCCCCCACCCAAGCCGCTGCCGCCGGTGGACGAGAGCAGCGCCCACTTCCAAATCCAAACATCCTCGTTGAGTCCTGGGATATGGGAACAAGGAGACTTGTCCATTTTGACTTCTCACGTGCAGCAGTTCTTCCTATTTCTAGAGTCGGCCCCAAAGTCGGTGCTAATTCGGCGTGTTTGCCTTGTATTGGC
>DATKKV010000018.1:0-19821 GCA_035542735.1 Bryobacteraceae bacterium | reverse complement strand
ACGCCAAACGAATGAATGAATCCTACGGTCGCTTTGCCTGGATCTATGACCTGGATGGGAATAAGATTGAGCTCTGGCAGCCGGGGTCCGCAAAGCCCTAAGGGCCTTCCACCGCACTTACTCAATCGGTTTTCTGTCGCTACGGTCCCGTAGTCGTAAAATGGCCGGAAGTGCTTTGCGCCTAGTCATCTCAATATCCACATCGGCCGATTCCACCACAGCCCCGCCCCTCTTCGCTTTGACGACACGCTGCTTGCCTTAAAAATCCAGCTTGTCGATATTCCTCTTGTCGATCAGCAGTGGCGCGCCCAAAATAATCTGGCTCCCGCTGATCTCCAGCGCCCCCAGCCTCCCCGCCTGAAACATCGTCGCACCCGCCGGCACTTTATTCTGGCTGAGCATCGTGCCCGCGTAGACCGTCAAATAACCCAAGTTTTTGGTATTCCAGAGGAAAATCGTCTGCACGGAACCGTCATGGATGTACGTCTTGCAGATTCCCGGCAGTGACAGCCCGATCACGTCGACATCCTTGCGCCCGGATTGACGGATCGCCTCGCCCGCGCCCGGAACCGCGGGCGCCGAGATCGCCATCACCAGTTTCACGGAGGGATGAACCTTCATGATCGTTTGCGTTTCCGAGAACGCCTTGTCGCGATCGTCGTCGCTGGGACGGATCGTCACCAGGTTCAGGCCGGGATGCTTATCCGCCTCGCGCTTCTTGATGAAGTCGATCCACTGGTTCTGATTGGCCGCGGTCAGAGCGCCGGTAATAATGGCGAAATCACCCTTACCGTTCAGCAGGCGCGCGGCCTCGTCCGTCAGCGCGTTGCCGATGCCCTCCGGCGTGGCCTGGTTCAGGAAGTATTCGCGCGCGTCCGGTTCCGCGTCGGCATCCCAGGTCAACACGTGAATCCCCTTCTGCCGCGCCTTGCGAAGCACAGTGGAAATACCCGCCTGATTTTCGACGGCCACCGCGATCGCGTCCACGCCGCGCGTGATCCAGCTCTCCACGACCTCGTTCTGTTTGGCTGCGTCGAGCCCGGTGGGGCCGTCCCAGATCAGCTCGACACCCAGTTCGCGCGCGGCTTCCTCGGCGCCAGTGCGGCAACTTACGAAGTACGGGTCGCCCTTGGCCTTCGGCATCACCGCGATCACCGGTGTATGCCCTGCGGTTGCCGCAGTGGCCGGGGCCGCTGTCTTCAATGACCGCACGAGCCACACATTCGAGCCGACCGTAATCAGCGCGCCCACCAAAATCGCCGCGCACAGTATCGCAACCTGGCTGTTTTTCATCTGTTCAACCTCTTCCGATTGTGTTTCCCCGCGAGCCCGCAGGCGGTCCATAGCAATCACGAGCACCAGCACCGTGCCCGTGAGAATGCCAGTCAGTTCCGATGGCAGCGCCGCCAAATGCAGGCCATTTTGCAACACCGATATCGAAAATAAACCCAGCACGGTGCCCAGAATCGTCCCTCGACCTCCGGCCACCGATGCGCCGCCCAGTACCACCGCCGTGATCGCGTCCAGTTCATAGCCCGTACCCGCATCAGACTTCGCCTGCCCCAGATGCGCGACGTAAATCACCGCCGCGACGCTCGCGGCCAGGCCGGAGAGGAAATATACCAACCCGATCCGCCGCGCCACGTTGATCCCCGCGTAGCCCGCGCCCTCGCCCGCGAACCCGATCGCGTACAGCGCGCGCCCGATGACCGAGCGATGCAGCAGAAGCGCGTAGCTTGCCAGCGCGATCAGGAACACGGGCGCTTGCGCGGGAACTCCTAACAAGTAGCCCTGCCCCAGGAACAGAAACGACTTCGGGAATCCCGAATAATTGACCGCACCTCGCGTGATCCCTTCCGCGATGCCTCGAAACGCCGAGAAAGACCCGAGCGTCACGATCAACGGCGGGATCTTGTATTCAGCGATAAGCCACCCGTTGAGTGCCCCGCCCGCGCATCCGATGGCCAACGCCGCCCCGATCGCCGCCGCGACGGGCCAGTGCGCATCCATCACCAGCGCGCCGAATACCACGGCGCACAGACCCATCATCGAGCCGACGGACAAATCGATCCCTCCGGTCACAATCACCGGCGTCAGCGCCAGCGCCAGCAACCCAAGCTCGACGCTGAGGCGCAGCACTTCCATGAAGTTCGCGGTGGTGAAGAAGTTGGGCGCGACCAAGGCGAAAATCGCAATCTCAGCCGCCAGCGCCGCGAGCACCGTCAACTCACCTTTAAGGAACTTAAGCGTATTCGGCAACGCGGCCTCGCAAACGCCCGCGCACGGCGTCGAATCCCACCGCGCACAAAATAATGACGCCTTGAATCGCGCGCTCCCAATACGCGCTGAATCCAAAAAACGACAGCGCCGGACTGATCATGCCGAGCAGGATCACGCCCAGCAGCGTGCCGAGCATGCTTCCCCGCCCTCCCGTGATCGCCGTTCCGCCCACCACCACGGCCGTGATCACCTTCATCTCCATGCCAATTCCAGCGTTCGAGGGAACCTGGTTGAAGCGGATGGAATTGAGCGTGGCCGCGAGGCCTGTCAGTGCCCCGGTGATGGTAAACACGGAAAAGATCACTCGCGCCGCGTCGATGCCCATCAGCCGGGCCGCGTTCTCGTTCGATCCGACGGCGTAGATCGCGCGGCCGGCAGGCAAATACCGCAGCATCCACGCGGATGCGGCGAACAGTCCTGCCGCGACGGCGAACGTCACCGCGTCGCTGGCCGCTTGCCTCATGCCCATCCACTGAAACGTAGGAGGCAGATCCTGCACCCAGGCGCCCTGCGTGGCCCATCGCAGCGCATCGCGGAACGCCACCATCGCGGCGAGCGTGACCACGATCGACGGGATGCGCGCGTAGGCGACCAGCGCCCCGTTAATCGCGCCCAGCGCGGCTCCCAGCACGCACGCGAGCCCGTACACGCCGGCTGCCGGAAGCCCAAGCTTGGCGATTTCGCCCGCCGCCACGCTCAACACCGCGAACATGGTGCCCACGGAAATATCGATCTGCCCGGTAAGGATCACCAGCGTCATTCCGAGCGAAATGATCAAGACCGGCATATTCGCCAGCGCCAGATCGCTCAGGTTTTCGCGCGTGAAGAAGCCCGGCGCCAGAAGTGCCAGCAGGATCGCCAGCGCCACGATCGCCAAGGCCACCGAAACCTCCCGTTGAAAGCGTTTCACGCGGCATGCCCCAGCGCCAAGGATAAAATCGCCTGCTGCGTCGCGTCTTTCCGGTCCAGGATGCCGCGAATTGCTCCGTGATGCATCACGGCGACACGGTCGCTCATGCCGAGCAGCTCAGGGAGTTCGGAAGAAATCATGATGATCGCGAGGCCCTTCGCCGCCAGCTCCGCCATCAACGCGTGAATCTCCGATTTGGAGCCCACGTCGACACCCTGCGTCGGCTCGTCCAGGATCAGCACCGAAGGCTCGATGGCCAGCCACCGCGCGAGCGCCACTTTCTGCTGGTTGCCTCCGGAAAGCGAACCAGTCTCCACGTCCACGGACGGTGCCTTCGTGCGAAGCTGGCGCACAAAACCCTCCGCCAGTTCTCGATCCTCCGCGTTGTCGATCAGGCCGTGCCTCGAGACGCGCCGCAGATTCGCGAGGCTGGTATTGGCCGTGATCGACATGTCGAGGATCGCGCCATGCCTCGGCCGATCCTCGGGAACGTAGCCGATCCCAAGGCGAATCGCGTCGGCGGGCGAACTGATCTTCACGCTTGTGCCGCCCAGGAGGATTTCGCCGGTGTCCGCCGGCGTAAGGCCGAAGATCGTCTCCGCAAGCTGCGTCCGCCCGGAGCCGACCAGACCAGCGATCCCCAGAATCTCGCCTTTCTTCAGATCGAGGAAGACGTTATGGATGCCGGCCGCGCGGCTCGATACGTCGCGCAGTTCCAGAATTGCCTCGCCCAGCGTGATTTCGCGCTTGGGAAAGATCGAGCTCAGCTCCCTGCCCACCATCAAGCGGATCAGTTCGGCGCGATCGACTTCGCCTAGGTTCTTGGTCGCGATACTCTGGCCGTCGCGCAACACCGTGACGCGATCGGCAACGGTGGCGATTTCTTCCAGGCGATGAGAGATATAAATCACACCTGCGCCCTCTGTTCGGAGCCGCGTGACAACCGCGAACAGGCTCTCTACCTCGCGCTCGGTGAGCGACGCCGTCGGCTCGTCCATAATCACGATACGGGCCTCCGCTCCGATAGCTTTGGCGATCTCCACCAACTGCTGCTCCGGCATGCTGAGCGTCGCGACGAGCCTTTCAGGATTGATTGACGCGCCCGCTCGCTCCAGCAACTGCGCCGCGCGCCGCCGCCGCGCGTTCCAATCGAGCCTCCGCCACGGGTGCCCCGTCTCGAGCGCCAACGCGATGTTTTCGGTCACCGTCAAGTCAGGAAACAACGCCGGCTGCTGATAAATCGCTGCAATGCCCAGCGCCTTTGACACGCGCGGGTCCATGTGATGGACCGCCTCGCCGCGTACCTTGATCACGCCCGCGTCCGGTTGCACTGCGCCTGTGATGATCTTGATCAGCGTCGACTTTCCCGCGCCGTTTTCGCCGATCAGCGCGTGCACTTCGCCGGGGCGAAGCTCGAAGGACACGTCTCGCAGAGCCTTGACGCCAGAGAAGGCCTTCGACACGGAGATGGCTTCAAGGACGTGATCAACCACTTGACGTAATCGTTATGATACTGAATGTGCACAAGGGAAGAATCAAGCAGTCACTGGCCTATTGGTGCCTCAACGGAACGCACTGGAATTGGGACATCGAACTCATCTGCCGGACCGCCAAATCGCTTGGATGCGCGAGCGTGGAGCTTGCTCCGCCGGACTTGTGGCGCATCATTCGCTCTCATGGCTTGGCGAATGCCATTGCGCTGAACGGCATGCCCGAGCCGGTGTTCGCAAAGGGTCTGAATAACCCCCGCTACGCCGACGAAGTCATCGCTCGGACCAAGTCCATGATCGAGAGATGCTCCCACGAAGGCGTGCCCAACGTGATCGCCTTCACCGGACATAAATGGATCGATGCGGACGATCCGGAGAGCGGCGAGATTACACGCGAAGAAGGTGCGGCCAATACGGTAAAAGGACTGCGGGAACTGGCGCGCTATGCCGAGCCTCGCGGTGTCACCGTCTGCCTGGAGCAGCTCAATACACGCGACGATTCGCACCCCATGAAGGGCCATCCCGGCTATCAGGGCGACGATATCGACTACTGCGCCGGTATCGTGATGCAGGTCCGCTCGCCGAACGTGAAGCTACTGTTCGACATTTATCACGTAGGCATCATGAACGGAGACATTATCCGGCGTCTCAGCCAGTATCGCGATTGGATCGGCCACATCCACACGGCGGGCGTTCCCGGCCGCGCCGAACTGGACGATCAGCAGGAGCTGTTTTATCCGGCGATTATGCGCACGCTGGTCGAGATCGGATACCGGGGCTACGTCGGCCAGGAGTTTATCCCGACGCGTGATCCGGCCGAGGGATTAGCGCAAGCCGTCGCTGCCTGTGACGTGTAGTTTTCTAAGCGTACAGCGTTATCCCATTGCCCGCGACGAGTCCCGCACGCGCAACGTCGCCGGCAACCTGATCATAATCGGCGAAACGTCCACACCGCGATTCTGTACTCGATGCAACAGAATCTCCGCCGCCCGGAAGCCGATATCGTAGGCCGGCTGCACCACGGTGGTGATCGAGGGCGAGAACAGCTCGTCCACGGTCAACTCGTCGAAGGTCACCATCGCCACGTCGCGCGGCGTCGATAGCCCGCAATCCCGAAGCGCGCGCAGGACGCCGAGACCCGTCGGCCCATTGGTCGAAAGAATCGCGTCCGGCCTCGCCGCCGGATCCTGCAACTTCGGCGCACACAGGGCTGCGACGTCTTCCGGTCGGAAATTCCCTTCCCAGACAAAGCTCTCTTCCGCCGGAATCCCGGCCTTCCGAAGCGCGAGACGATATCCTTCCAGGCGCCTCTGTTCGTTGCGGAGCATCAGGGGACCAGTAGCGATGGCGATGCGCTTGTAGCCGGCGGCGATCAGGTGCTCCACGGCCATCTCCGCCGCCTTGCGGTCCTCCGCCGACACCGTATCCACATCCTCGCGATCCGGAATCCGGTCCAAATAGACCACGGGAACGCCCGCCTCCACAACCTGCGGAGCGTGAGGGCCAGCGGGAGCCGGCGCGGCGGCAGCGAGTAGAATCCCCTCCACGCGTTGGGAGCGCAGCAGGGAGAGCAGTTCCCTCTGCCGGTCCGCGCGATCGTCCGAGTTCACTGCGATCAGCGTATAGCCGTGCTGGCGCGCCGCCGTCTCCGCGCCCCGAATCACCTTCGGGTAAAACGAAATGGTGAGATCCGGCACGATGACGCCCAGGGTGCGAGTCTTGCTGGTCTTGAGGCTCCGCGCGATGTGGTTCGGGTGGTAATCGAGCTTGCGGATCGCCTCCTGGACCTTCTTGCGCAGAGGCTCCGTGACCGGTACAGCACCTGTAATGACATGCGAAACGGTCCCGACGCTCACCCCCGCCAGTTCCGCTACTTCTTTGATGGTTGACAAGTTATCGCTTCTTCAAATAGTGTTACAAGTTTCAATCTTACTCATTTCCAGGGCGTTTGCGCACCTTCACCCACTTGCGGCTGGCAGCCGAGCTCAGAATCGCGTCCGTTACGTCGTCGGTCGCCATCGCCTCCCGGAAGGTGGGCGCCGCCTTCTCGCCTTTGCCCAGAGCCGCGAGGAAATCCGCCACCTGATGGATAAACGTGTGCTCGTAGCCGATCTGTAGGCCCGGCACCCACCAGTGAGCCATGTACGGATGCTCGCGGTCCGTAATGTGGATGCTCTTCCAGCCTCGCGTCAGCCCCTCGTCGCGATGATCGAAGTATTGCAGCCTGTGCAGGTCGTGCAAATCCCAGAGAATTGACGCGTTTTCCCCGTTGATTTCCAGCGTATAGAGGGCCTTGTGTCCGCGGGCGTAACGCGTGGCTTCGAAGGTGGCAAGGGAGCCGTTGCGGAAGCGGGCAAGCGCCAGGCTCGCGTCATCGATCTCTACCGGCTGTACTTTTCCACTCAGGCTATGTTTGCGTTGCTTGATGAACGTTTCGGTCATCGCCGATACTTCGTCGATGCCGCCGTTGAGCCACATCGCGGTGTCGATCGTGTGGGCCAAAAGATCGCCCGTCACGCCACTGCCGGCTACGTTGCGGTCCAGCCTCCATAGCCCCTCGCCGCCCTGTGGGAGTTCGCTGGAGATCGTCCAGTCCTGCAGAAACTTCGCGCGGTAATGGAATATGCGCCCCAGCCGCCCCTGGTCGATGAGGTACTTGGCCAACATGACCGCCGGCACGCGGCGATAGTTGTACCACACCATGTTCGCCACGCCGGCCTTCTCCACAGCCTTCACCATCTTTTCCGATTCGGCGGCGTTGCGGCCCAAGGGCTTCTCACACATCACCATCTTGCCGGCTTTGGCCGCCGCCACGGCGATCTCCAAGTGCGTATCGTTCGGGCTGGCGATGTCCACCAAGTCGATCTCCGGCGACGCCACCATCTTGTGCCAATCCGTCTCCACCGATTCGTATCCCCAGTTCGCCGCGAACGCCTTGGCTCGCTCCGCATTGCGGGCGCACAATGTCTTCAGCACCGGCTGAAACGGCAGTTCGAAGAACAGAGGAGCCTTCAGAAACGCATTCGAATGGGTCCTTCCCATGAACCCATAGCCGACCATTCCAACGTTAAGTTTCTTCATGGCTGAATCCCGTCGTTCTCAATCCCAACCATGCGCATCGCGCACCGCAATCATCACGCTTAGGACGTCGTTCCAGGTTTGTTGATCCAGCATCACGGCGTTCGGGAACATGCAGCCGTCCCAGCAGATGTGCGGCGTGGCGCGCGTCACTACTCCGTTGTCGTCCCTCAGCCACGCGCCCGCATCGCGCACGATGTCCAGCTTTCCGCTCGGGTCGAACGGCAGGCAGTGCTTCCCGGTCTTGTCGTGCGTGCCTGCGCCTTTCACGGTGCCGTCATTCTGCGCCACGTGGAAATCGATGGTCCAGGGCCGCAGAGCGCTCGCCACCTTGCGGTAGGCCTGCTCCAAGTCACCCTCCACTTTGTCCTCCGGCGCATTGTAGCCCACGGTAAACAGCATTGTGTGCGCCATATCGGCTTGGAAACCTAGCGTTTTCGGCCGGTTCACCATATCGAGCAACTGGACGTTGCGCCGCCAGCTATGCATGCCTCCCCAGCAGATCTCGCCCTCGGCCGCGAGCCTTTCGCCGAACTCCTCGGCGATCGAACACGCGTCGCGGAACGTCTCGGCGATGCGCATGGTGTTCAACTCCGGGTCCTTCAACCACTCCTCGACACCCGTCGCCGAATCGATTCGCACCACGCCGGTCGGCCGAATGCCCAAATCGCGAAGTTTTTTGCCGATCTTGCAAGCCTTCTTCACTTGGGTGAGGAAGGCCTGACGCTCGGCGTCGTCTCCCATGGCCGACCCGCCGCCCGCCGGAGGCCATACCGGAGCCACCAGCGAGCCCACATTCAACCCCTTGCCCGCGATGTGCGCCGCCAGCGCTTCAATTTCCCCGTCGGTCGAATCGACGTCGATGTGCGGCGCGCAGAGGAACAGATCGACTCCGTCGAACTTGACGCCGTTGACCTCCGCCGACGCCGTCAGATTCAGCATCGTTTCCAGATCGATGGGCGGCTCCGAATCGGGTCCCTTGCCCACCAGGCCCGGCCACATGGCGTTATGAAGTGCTGGACGATGACGCACATTCCCTCCCGGTTTTGAATCGTATCAAACTTCTTAAAACTGGGGACAGACTTCTCTGTCCGAGGCGCCCATCATTCCCCCGCAGCCGCATCCTGCGCCGCCCGTTTTCTGTCCACTTCTACCTGCCCAAAACCAACACGCCCCAAGGCCCGCCCGTCCCCTTAACCTTCTTGGTGACGGTCTGCGTGGCCAGATCGACGACGGAGATATCATTCGACGGACCGTTGGCCGTGAACAGCGTCTTGCCATCGGGCGACAGCGCCAATCCCCATGGCCTCTGACCGACTTCAATCGAGCCCGTGGGCTGATTCGTCGCCGTATCTACAACAAAGACCTTCTTCCCTCGGCCCGTAGTGACGTACAGCTTAGAGCAGTCCAGCGACAGCGCCAGGCCCATCGGCTTGATCTCACCCGGCTTGCCCAGCGGAATGGTCTGCATCACGTCATTCTTCACAGCATCGAACAGCACGATCGCGCCGTCAGGCTCGGCGTTTACATAGCCGCGCTTGCCGTCGGGCATGAAGACAATGTTGCGAGGCCTGTGGCCCACCTTAAACGACGTCACCAGCTTTCCTGCGGCCGGATCTACAACGGACACAGTGCCGTCACCCTCTGACGTGGAGTAAACCAATTTTCCGTCCGGCGTCAGTTTTACGCCCTCTGGTTCCTCGCCCGTCTTTACGGTCCTCGTGATTTCACCCGAGGCAATATCGATGAAGCTCACGCCGGCAGCGTCTTCATTCGACACGTAAATCGTCTTCCCGTCGAGCGACACATCGAAATTCTCGGGATCAGACCCGCCCTTCAGAACCTTCACCACCTTGTTCGACGCCACGTCGAACACCCCGATGCCGTCGGCGTTCTTATCCGGCGGCGGCAGCGTGCTCTCGTCCACTCCCGGCGGCGCTGGGGGCGATCCGCTCAGCGCGACGTAGATCGTCTTGCCATCGGGGCTGGGATGGATACCCCGCGGACGCTTCCCCAGCGGAACCGTCGCCACCACGTCCATCGTCGCCGAGTCGATGACCGTCAAATCGCCGGAGATTTCGTTGGTGACGTAAATCCGGTATCCGGAGGCCTTTTCCGTGTGGGCACAGCCGAGTAGCACCGCGAAACATGCGCAGACGAGGTATTTCATTTACTCTCCCTTGAAGATGAACGCCACTTCGACCTTGCCGGACGCGGGAACCGTCACGTGCTGCACCGCCGAGCCCAGTTCTTCCTGCCAGGCTTCGATTGTATATTCGCCCGGCGGGACATTTTTCAATTCAAAGGTACCGTCGGTTCCTGTCGCCGCAAAATAAGGATGCTCCACCACGCCGATGAACGCGTGCATCCAGGAGTGGATGTTGCACTTCACCCGGATCATGATTTCGCGGTCGGTGAATTTGCGCCGCAGCGGAGGCGTTCCTTCGGCTTGGCTTTGGTTCCATTCGCGGTTCACGTGCGCCCGAGGGTGGATATTATGCGTCACCGGATCGGAGTTGGTCACTTCAAACGGCTGGCCGACCTGAATTCCCAGCACACGGGGCTCAAACCAGCAGCCTTTCTGGTCCATCACGGCGGGCTGCGTCGGAGGCTCGAAGGTCTTTCCGTCGAGGCCCTCCTTTATGTAGACGAACACGTTCGCCAGCGTGCCATTCTTGTTCACGGCTACAGGCTTTTCCACGACCGGGGTCGAGTGCTGCCCGGCGCACTTCATCTCTTCCGTCATGTCGATAGTCTTCGCCGCCGGAGCCTTGCCGGAAAACAACACTTTGCCGGTGACCACACCCGCCGTCGCCGGATCGACCTTGAAATACTCAGGCTCCTTCACCGCCTGTTTCGGCTTCGAGCAACTGGCGAGCAAAACCAATGCCGAAGCAATGTATGTGCTCTTCATCGGTGTTCATCCGTGTTCATCGGCGGCCTGCCGGTTAATGATTCCAGAAACGCCACCAAATCCGCCCGCTCCTGACCGCTGAGCTTCAACTCCTTAATCTCAGGATCCAGCTGCGGGTTTGACGTCCCCCCGCCCGCGTAGAAATCCACCACGTCCTTCAACGTCTTGAGGCTGCCGTCATGCATGTAGGGAGCCGTGAGCGCGACGTTTCTCAGACTCGGTGTGCGGAACGCGCCTTTATCGCCCTCCACCTTGGTCTGCTCGTATCGTCCAAGATCCGTCATTTCACCGTTTGGATTGATCCCCGCGCCGATGTTGTGAAATTTACCGTCGCCGAACAGAGCGTAGGTCTCGCCGATGATATGGCATGTCGAGCAATTCCCTCGTTTCTTGTCGACGAAAATCTTCATGCCGCGCTGTGCCGCTTCGCTTAAGGCGGTTTTGTCGTCCTTATACAGGAACCGGTCGAAGGGCGAATCGCCGCTCAGCAAGGTTCGCTCATAGCTCGCCACGGCCATCTCAACCTTTTCGATGGTGACCGGCCCAGGCCCGAACGCACGCTCGAACTCGGCCTGATACGCGGGCACCTTTTCGAGTTTGGCAACCACCGATGCATGGGTTTCGCCCATCTCTATAGGATTTGCAATCGGCCCGCCTGCCTGTTCCTCCAGGCTTGCCGCCCGGCCGTCAAGAAAGAGCAGCGGAGCATAGGCCGCGTTCACAACCGTTGGCGCATTTCTCTTGCCGAACTGGCTTCGGAAGCCCTTGGCCGTCGGCATGCCGTCGGTGAAGCTGAGCCTCGGATCGTGGCAGGACGCGCAGGACACGGTATTATCGGCCGACAGGCGCGTATCGAAGAAGAGCTTCTTGCCCAGCGCGATGGATTCCGCGGTGGGCGGATTATTTGGCGGAATCGGCACCGGCGGCAGCCCCAGCGGCGCCTCAATGCTCACAGGCTTTCCGGCGACGTGCACGGGACTCACCGAATTGCAGGAGCACGCCACGAGGGCCAGTGAAAGCGCGAAACCGAGCCGGAGCGCCACGTCAGAAGACCAGCAGGTCTTTCTTAGCCTCGATCTTCTTAAAATCGAGGCCGGGAACCTTTCGCAAATCGTCGATCGTCTTAAAATTCCCATGATCGGTGCGGTATTTGATGATCGCCGCCGATTCGGACCGCTTTAACAGCAGCAGAGATTCGAGATCAACCGCGGAGGCTGTGTTCACTCGGATGGGCAAGGGCGCGTCCGGTCCAAAGTGTTTCGCCAGATAGGTGAGGATTACGTCGTAGCTTTCGTCGGGAATCTTCGCGCCCATACCCGCCATTTTTTCGAGCGTGCCCGCCCACTCTTCCTCACCCTGGCGAGCCGAGACCGCCTGCTCGACGGAGTGGCAGGTGGCGCAGTATTTGATGGTCTCTTCTTTGCCGGGCCCCGACGGTATATCCGCGGACGCCAACCCGGCGCAAAGAAGCGCAGCCGCAATCAGTCTCATCGCCTTCCAGTTTATCGCTTGCCTACTCCCTCGGCAGAGTGTACCCGAACGCGTACAGCGTACCGTCATGCGTGCCGACGTAAATCTTGCTCTGGCCCGCCGAGAGACCGGTGGTGGAATAGCCTACAATCGTTTTGCCGCTCGACCATAGTTCCTTGCCGTTGGCGATGTTCAACGCATAGAGCACCGCCGGCGCCGTGCGCGAACCCGAACTCAGCGCGAAGACAACGCCGTTGACGATGATCGGAGGCGCGGGCGAGACCAGCTCGCGCGACGTCCATGCCAGTTCCAGTGCTCCCGAAGCAGACACCTTAAACGCCTGGATGGCGTTGCCCTTCGGCGCTAGAAGCCACCGTGTGGTCACAATCTTCATTCCCTCGTGGCAACCCTCCGGAGGACAGCCCGTCGGAACTTCCTCCCATGTCGCGAATGCGCTGCCCAGTTTGCCCGTCCCCGCATTCACGTTGCCCACCAGATTCATCGCGGAGTCCAGCACCAGCACGTGCCCGTGAACGTTGCCTGCGGCTACGAATTCCTTATCGTCGATCTTGAATACAAGAGGCGCCGTGATGAACTCACCTGGTCCCTGTTGCTTCAGTTTCAGCGTCTTTTGCTCCAGCGCCAGCAGACCTTCACTGGTCGTCGCGAACAAGGTGCCGTCCTGGGAAAATGCCATCCCGATCACCGATACATCGCCGGTTTTGTATTCGTACAGCATGTTGTCGGACAGGTCCACTGACCACACGCCGTTCAGGACGCCGCCGCAATTGTCGGCCGTTCCCGCGTACACCACGTTGCCGACCGAGATCAGATCGCGAACCTTGGCATTGGCGCGGATGAAACGAGCCGCAGGAGCGATATCCTCGCCCGTGTGCTGGTTCAGCACGTGAATCAAGCCGTCGCTCGAGAGCGCGTAAACGGTCGCCGGCGTGCGCTTTGGCCTCGGCATCGTCGGTACCGGAGCCGGCTGCGCCATGGCACCGCGGCCCGGCCCGGCCATTCCCGGTCCACCCGGGCCGCCGCGCCCGCCTCGCCCTGCCCCAGGAACCGGAGCCGTCAGCGGAGCCGCAAGCGACAACGACGCCGTCATGCCCGCCGGGCAATTCGCGGTGCCGTTCTTTACTTGAGTAAGCAGCGAATTGTACGGGATATGGTTCTCCCAAAAAATCCTTGGGTACGGGTGATCGATCGAGTACACCGTATCCGTGCTCGTGCTAACGAAAATCAAGTCTTTAAAGCCCTTATAGGTGATCAGCCGAGACGCAACCACCGGAGGCGTGGGCGTTCCGTTCAGCTTCAATTTCCACAGCGATTGCATGATCCCGTGCTCAACGGAATCGGCCGAAAGATGAGCATCGGTGCGCACCGAGCCCGAGCGTTGCGCATCCCCGCCGCCAGCCAGCCAATCGCCGCCGCCTCGTCCAAACTGCGCGTGCGCGATTGCGCAGCTCAGCAACGCAAGGAAAACCACGGATTTCGGGCTCATTTGCCCTCCAATCCGAAGCAGTACAGAATGCTATCGAACGTGCCGAGATAAACGCGGCCATTGGCGATGGACAATCCTCCAAAGTGAACGAACGACTTGATCTGGTCGCCACTCGAATACAGCTCTTTGCCGTTCTCCGCTTCAAGCGCGTACAGCACCGCGTGCGTCGAATCGTGAATGCGCTCCGGGCTGTTGTCGTCCAGGCCGCGATCGGGATATGCCTGTTCCGTATCTTCGCCGCTGCCGTAGGCGTACACCACTCCGTTGGCGATCACCGGCGGTTCAGCCAGATCCATGTCCCGCGATATCCAGGCCGGGTTCAGCTTATATTTCCCGTCCTTCTCTTCCAGCTTGAACGCGACAATCGCGCCGTGCGTCACCGGCCCGTGAGATACCGGGAATTTGTAGTCGGGATGCACCGGACCCCAGAACGGGCTCAAGATCCATCGCGTGCCTTGCGCGTCCTCCCAACTGGCCAATGCGCCCCAGATGCCTGCGGAAGCGAAATTCACCTCCTCATTGCAGATCAGGCCTGTGCGATCCAAAGGCGTCTGATGATCGTCGCCTCCGGCCGCCTTCGTGTCGAGCAGATAGATGCGGCACTCCTTGCTGGCCGCCACCATCAGTTCCTTGCCCTTGTATTTGAAGATCGCGGGCGTCACCTGCATGTCCAGGTCGCGGCTCTGCAGCCAGGCCCAGTTCTTCGGAATGTAGTAATCCTGCAGCTTCAGCTCGTTGCCGATCACTTTCGCGCCGACCAGGCCGTTGCCATAAGTCTGCGTGGAAGGATCATAGCGGCCGTCGCCCGTAGGCGCCCAGGCGACTCCATTTTCGTCGATCGCCGCGCCGGTGCGTCCCCACAAGCCGCCGCTCTTGGGATGAAACGTCATCACCTTGTGCGCCGGATCCTTCACATTGATGGCCCAAATCTGGTTGGGATTGCCCGCGCAGCCCTGAGCGGTGGTGGTGAACAACACGTCGTTCCAGAAATTCAACGCATACGATTTTCCATATGGATAGCCGAACTGATACGGCGGCGCAAGGTCCTCTCCGTCAGCGACGTTCAAGGTGTGAACCTGGCCGTCGCCGGCCATCGCATAGACCGGCCGCCTCCCATTCGCATCGGGAGGCCCGATGACGGGAGTCGCAGTGAGTCCGGCCGGGCACAGCGGATCGGTGGGGCGTCCGCGGCGCGCCGGCGGGGGATATTCGAAGTGCTTTTTCCAGATGATCCGCGCCGTCGCGACGTCAATCGCGTAGATGTTATCGGAAACGCCGGCCACAATGGCGATCTGCTTCGATCCGGAAGAGGTGTTGATCTTGTCGACGATCAGCGGCGGGAACAGCGAGTGCATCTCAATCGGCTTGTTGTCGAGCTGGATTTTCCAGACGATCTTGAGGTTCTTGACGTTGTCCTTATTGAGGATCTTTTCGTCTTTTTGCCAGGCGGTGCGTTGGGGATTACCGCCATCGGTGGGCCAGTCGGCCGCCCGGGCCGACGCACAACCGAGTGCAATCGCGACCACAAAACGGGTAGTTCGCATGAGGCTCCTGTGTTCCTTGAAACGATTCATTTCTACACAAATTACGGGTTTGTGTCAAGGATTCTTTTTCGGCTTCCACTCCCGGGCGAGCCTCTGCGCCTCGGCGATCTGTTCCGGCTTCAGGTGCGTCGCCACCGAGTCGCGCATTTCAACGATGGTCTGGCGGTCGTTCGGGTCCACGCGCTCAGCGGCAATGATGAACCACATCTCGGCCTGCAAGTCGTCATGCGGCACGCCCTTTCCGGAGTGATAAAAGATGCCCAGACTGGCCTGGGCGTACGCATTGCCCTGCTCGGCCGACTTGCGATACCAGCCGGCGGCCTCGGCATAGTCTTTCTTCAGCCCGCTGCGTCCGGCCTCGTAGTTCTTGCCGAGAGTGAACTGCGCATCGGGATCGCCTGCCGCAGCGCGGTCCTTCAAGGGAGGGCGTCCGGCGGGAGGCTGGGCAAGAGCAGCGGTCGCGAGGAGGAAGAGGAGGATTCGCATTGAGGCAGTGTATCGCAGGAGCGGCCGAAGTCTGCTGCAGGCATGCGCGAACCTCAGTTCGCCGCGATCGAGTATTTTAAGCTCCGCTCGGCGTATTGACCGTCCTGCCGGACGATCACCTTTACTTCGAAGTCGCCCGCTGCCGCCGCCGGCTGGATCGCCATCGGCACAGCGCCCGAGGCGTCGGGCTGCCCCAAGGCCGGAGTTTGTGTTTCGATGACGCGACCTTCTCTCAACAACTGCACGACCATCGATGGCTCCGGTAGATTCGGCTCCGGATAGGCCACGAAATAAATGTACGGCCTCGCGCCGGCGGGGAGGGCGGTATTTACGAAAGGCTGGGCTCGTTTCCCGGGAATTTCGAACGGATCGGCCGGATCGGGGGCGCGATCCAGCGGATAGATGCGAGCCACCAGCGCGATATCGCTTAAGCCGGGGCCGGTCTCCTCGCGGTTGTTGATTTTAAACATCGTCGTGCTGACGCGATGCCCTTCTTCATCCACCACGGCAGCTTCCACAGTGTAGCGGCCCGGCGCGAGGTTTACTGCGCGTTCGTAGATCATTGTGTCCGTTTGCAGGCCTTGGAAGACCTTGTCATCGACGCCCGAGTGGACATCCTTGCTCACGCGCTCGACGATGTTTCCGTGCTCGTTCTTCACGAGCGCAAGCAGATGCGCACGAAAACGGCGAACGTTCGCGCTTTTTGCGGCCGTCAGACTGAGCACCGGGATCTCAAACGCGATGGCGTATTGCGCGGTTCCCTTGCCTGACCGGAAGCGGAACGCGCCGGCCTCAAATCCGAAGTCGAACGGCAGAGGCTGCCGATCCAGCGCCTCGAGCGCCGCCATGTCGCCCGGCGTCAGGGAACCTTCGCCAGTATCAGGCACGGCGTAGTATCCATTCCGTGTCTGGACGCGCAGGCCTGCGTCCGACAGTTTCACTTCGATCTTGCAGAAATGCCCATCGATGGAGGGCGACGCCGGTCGATAGGAGACTTCGTAGTGCGTGTCGACCTCCTCCATTACGCGAGCCAGTTGCACCTCGGTGTTGTTGGTGTTGGCGATGACGAATCCGCCCGTGCTTTCCGATATCTCGCGCAGAGCCTCCTGCGTGTTGGCGCTCAGTACGGCGGATCGGACGTAATCGGTCTGGTGCATCGACTCCGCCATCCGTGCGGCAGGCGTGGAGGGCGAACTGGTGCTGCTGCCTCCGGGCGCGTACGGATTCGGCACGCGAGGCCCCAGGCCAACCGTCGACTGGCCCTGGCCCAACATGGCAGCGCTCTGCAGCAGAGCGCCGGAAGCACTGGATGGCGTGGAACCGGGCGTTCCCAGAACCGCCTGCGTTCCTCCCTGCGCCGAAGTGGTCCCTTCGGCGCACTGCGGACGGTCCTGGCAACCGTTCAGGCCGTATACGTCCATGCCGTAAAATGTGACGCCGCCCTTGTTGGCCTGGGCAATCAGGGAATTCCAATAATCCAGCTGATCGGTTGGGCGGGTGATGCCGGTGCTCATCAACAGCACGGTCTTCTGAAACGGTAATTGGCTGAGCTGGCGCACCAGGCGAACCAACGCGTCGATCTCACGCAGGCCGGCGTTGACCGCCAGCCCCATATCGCCGCGCACGCCTAGAGGGTCCTGGAGGCTGGAGCCGTCGGTATTCGTGGGGACTCCAACCGGGGGTGGGCCTTCAATGGTCGCCGAACCGGGCGCGCCTCCTGGCGGCGCGGGAATCGTGATGGTAACGGCATTCGGGATGGGGTTGAGAGTGTATCCCAACGTGGCGATGCTCAACCCGTTCAGCACCGAGGCGCTGCTTAGAGACAACGAGGGCAGCTGATTCACGGCGGCCAGTTCGATGGCCTTCAACAGATTTTCGCGGTTGTTGGAGAACGGAAACACAGGACGGAGGCCGCGGGAATCAAGGCTGAAAACTCCGATATAGGTGTCCGGCCGCAGTTCCTTGTTGACGAACTTCCGCGCGGAATCGAAGGCGAATCCGCGAGTCTCCGGATTCAGGTCGTGGAGGATCAGGCAGACCACGTTGATGGTGCGCAGCGGATGAGTCGAAACGGCCGACGGTGAGGCGGCCAATGCGGGCGAAGGCGTCCCGCCAGGTGCGGAAGCTGCGGCACGCACTTCATGGCCCGGCACCAGCCGGAAGGCCTTGATCTCCTGCTTGACGCCGTCTTCGAAAATCGACAACTGCGACGCGTCGAGCTTGGTCACCGGCTTCCCGTGCGCATCGCGCACCACGAGTTCAAGGAGAACTTCCTGCGTCTGGCTGCGGAAATCGGTGCCTTGTTGCGCAAGGCCCGTTGCCGCCGCCATCGCTGCCGCAATTAGGGTGCGCATACGCGAAGTCTATCGCAAACCCGCGCAGCGCGGTAGAATCCCGCGATACACTCTCGAGTAGGGAAATGCGATGGTCACCGCGCCGAGAGATCAACTGAACATGGCGGGACGCTCTCGTCCGTCCCCGGTTTTCCCCCGGTTTTCCCAACCTAGAGGGAAACGTTGTGCGTAACAAAATAATTCTCTGTCTGGCGTTTTGGTCGGTCGACAGCGTCGCCCAATGCCATGTGCCGCAATTTCGAGCGGGCAGGATATTTGTGCGCGAAGAAGATACAGTAATTGAGAGCATCAGCATGCCATTGCAGGCCTTTCGTCTTGGTAGTCTTACATGCCTCGCGGCTAGTATGAAAGAGCGCTACCGAGGTCGCAAGAGTATACTGATTTACGTTTATAGTTCACCCGAGGCAGCCCAGGTGGACCCACAACCGATAGAGGCTAACGAATGGGATGCGTGGGCATCTCGACAACTGCATGCATTTTATATGTTCGATGCCTCCAAGCACGAAGAGTACATCAAAATCCTGCCCGCTGGCGGGAGCTGGGTCGTTCCAGGGGGACCCTATAGTACAAGGATCGATCTCCCGGCAAAGATTCCTCCTCATTGCCGCGTCGAAATCAATAACCGATGTTTAATCGCAACGGACTACCTGACCTACCCAGCCGAAGCGCTGAAAAGGAGGGAGACGGGCACGGTTGTCTTAGCGGCGACGATTACTCGCGGTGGCAAGGTCGATAGGGTCCGTGTCGTTAAGGCGGAGGCAGCTTCGCCGGAAGCGGAAAGCTTGCTCACGAAGGCCGCAGTGCTAGCCCTCTCAAGCGGAACATTCGAATCCTCCCTTCACGACGACGTCGTTCGGATTACGTATTCGTATGTGATCGATGACTCGGCGCGCTACACCGACGGAGAGAAAGTCGAATGGGCTCTTCCGGACAAGATTACAATCAGCGCCAAGCCGCCCGATTAGCAAGGAAAACCGGGAAAACCGGGGGAAAACCGGGGGAGCCGGGGACGGACGAGACCGTCCCTGATGGGGCTGAGAGCGATCTGACGGATACCGCACTATGCTGATATGCCTCGGGAACCTCGGGTTGTCGTCACGGGCGTGCCGCATCACATCACGCAACGCGGCAACGCCCGCCAGGACGTGTTTACGGCTGACCCGTTGCGCCGAGCCTACCTGGAACTGCTGGCGGAGCACGCCGGAGCAAGCCGGTTGCGCGTCCTAGCCTACTGTTTAATGACGAACCACGTGCATATTGTGGCGATACCGGACACGAACGCCTCGATGGCAAATGCCTTTCGCCATGCGCATGGGCGGTTCTCGCAATACTGGAACACGGAACAGAGGCGGACCGGCCATGTGTGGCAAAATCGATATTATTCCTGTCCGGTTGAGGAAGCTGCCGTGGACCGCGTGATCGCCGATGTGGAGACCAATCCAGTGTGGGCCGGCATGGCGGCGCGAGCCGAGGACTTCGAGTGGTCGAGCGCGCGGGCGCATGTGGGCAAGACGGACGAAGGTCCGGCGATGGATTGGGAGTGGTGGCGGCACCGGTGGGCGCCTCCGGAATGGCAGGCCTTCCTGGAGGAGTGGGCTGGCACGCCGGCCGAGTTGAGGACTATCCGCGAGGCGACCTATAGGGGCCGGCCGCTCGGCTCCAAGCGGTTCGTCGCGGAACTGGAAGAAAAGCTGGGAAGGCGGTTGGAGGCCCGGCCTGGTGGAAGGCCAAGACACGAGAACGGAACGGAGGAAAGTCAACTTGCCTTATGGTCGAGCGAGTGATTCG
>DATKKV010000017.1:0-3425 GCA_035542735.1 Bryobacteraceae bacterium | reverse complement strand
GTCCGCCGCGCGACCACGGCTTTCTCCCGCCACGGTGTGCGTACGCTGGTGATTTCCAAGTTCGTAATCGGCGTCGATGCCGTCGCGGCGCCGCTGACCGGTGCAGCGGGAGTGTCCCCGGCGAAGTTCGTAATGTTCGACTGTGCTGGAGCCACGCTCTGGTCGGCCTCCTACGCAGCCTTGGGCTACGTCTTCAGCGACCAACTGGACCGTGTCGCCGTCCATGTAGTAAGGATGGGCGCCGTTCTGGGCGGTCTCGCGGCGGCGGCCGCGGCGATCTATTGCGCGGAACGTATCGCGCGCGGGCTCCGGTTCGTCCGGCAATTCGCGCTCGAACGAATTAGCCCGGAAGAGCTTTACCGGAGGCTGAGCGCGGGCGACGATATCCTGCTCCTCGACTTGCAGGGGCATCCTGGCAGCAAGAACGGGGAAGCGCCGGCGATTCCAGGCGCGATCCGTATCGACCCGCGGAAGCTGGAACTGTACAAGGACGTGGAAATCTCACCGTCGCGCGACGTGGTCCTTTATTGTGCCTCTCCCGGTGAGTTTATAAGTGCGCGAGTGGCGCTCGCGCTGCGCCAGAAGGGCATCGTGCGCGTCCGGCCGCTGGCCGGAGGTCTTCGGGGATGGCAGACTCGCGGGTTCCCGATCACCATGCAGGTCAGCCTTCCATCCGGTTTGGCGGTTTCATCCTAGGGCAACTGCAATGCGAGAACACGTGGCGCCGGCTTCGAAACACTACATCTACGACGAGGCGGAATGTTTTCGTTTCCACGTTGAGGGCAGCCTCTCCGACGCCCAGGCAAAGGACCTGGAGCACTCGCGTCGCACAGCTTCCTCGGTCATCGGCAGCCGCGGATGGGTGTTGACGCTCGACAACGTGACCTGTATCGAAGCTCAGGGACGGGCGCTCCTCCGCCAGTGGAGCCAGGAGGGAGTCCGAATCTTCACCACTTCGTCGCTATTGCGAACCATTGTCAGATCGATCGTGGGTCAACCGGTGAGATTCGAGATTGGATCGACGCCGTCGGCGTCACAGGTATGGGAACGGTACGTCGATTCGGCGGTATTCCGGGTCGAGCACGACCCGCTTCCGCTCGCGCCGTCGAAAACTCCCCACCCGCTGATCCATAAATGGGCAGCGACGCGGTTCCTGCCCGGTTCCACGCTCGCTGAGGCACTTCGCGTGACGCGCGATGTCGGCAGATCCGGTTGCCAGTCGTGCATCGTTCAGGTAAGCGACCGGCACGCCTACATCGTCGCAAGCACCACGCGCATCCATAGCGTTTCAGGTCCGAGCGTCCTCCGCCGTCTGGTCGCGATTACGCGATTCCACGAACGGGACGGCGGAGTTTCCCACGAAACGCAGGCGATCGGGTTGGCGTGTGACGTACCGGCTGGCTTGGGACGATTGATCGAGCCGCTCGTGCGGCTTCTTTCGCGGGGGGCACTCCCAACGTCCCTCCGGCGGATGTGCGGCGCGACGGCCCGATCGGACCTCCGCGGCGCCGTCGAGGTTCCTCCGTCACCGATCGGTTAAGAATCGTTCCGTTTCGCGCCCCGCGCTGGAAAGGCTGATTTACAAGGCCGGGCAACGCCTTTCCAGTTGGCGGCCTTACTCGCCGGCCATGAAGCACTTCGCAACGGCTTCCTCTCGAATCCGGCCGTGAGCGGCATCATCGACGATGCGGCCCGGACGGGCGCATGAGAACGGATTCAAACAAAAACGTCCGGATAGCTGTTCCTGTTCTAAGAGGCCGCAGTTTGCGGTCACAGGAGAATGGATGAAGAACACAAACGTTAGAATTGCGGTGGCCCTCGGATTGTCGTTGATTGGCGCGGCGCGAGTCCGGGCCCAGGAGCCGGTGCGCCTGCCAACCGCGGCCCCATCGGACCAGGGCGTTTCGGACGAAGATATCAGGTTGCTCCGGAAAGACCTGAGATCTCTGAAGAAGCAGATTATCGCCGCCAACCTGGAACTGACGGAGACGGAAGCCCAGAACTTCTGGCCGATTTATGACCGGTACGCGGCGGATTTGGCAGCCGCCACAGACAAGAAGTATGCTCTCCTCAAGAGCTATCACGATAACTATTATTCGATGACGGACACTCAGGCGATGGAGTACATCAAGGGGCGGGCGGAGGTGGAGGCGGATGTCACGCGGCTGCGTTTGAAATATTTCCCCGTCTTTGGCAAGGTCATTTCGGGTAAGTCAACTGCACTGTTCTTTCAACTCGACTGGCGTTTGGGAACCATTCTGGACCTGCAGATGGCCTCCGAAATGCCGCTGATCGAGCAGTGAGTTCGCAGCCCGCTACCGGCAAGCACCAAGAGGCGGCGGACTCCGCTTTCGCGTGGCCCGCCGCCCAGGAAACTGGCCTGCCTTCCAACGGACCTACTCCTGTGCACTGAATGCTTCACTTGTCGCAGAGACTGGCAAGACTCGTCCGCAGAAGGGCGCTCGCCCCGTTCCATACGATCTGGACACCGATACACAGGAGAATGAAAGACGATAAACGGACGCCAACACTCGTTGCCGTCTGCCCCAAAAGTCGCCCGATTGGTTCGGCAAAGCGATACATCAGGTAAACAACGAGCGACAAGACTGCGCATCCCAACAACGCTGCTACGGGTAGAGTCCAACCTGCCTCGCTCCCAGGCGGGCGGTTTGCACCCACCGCGATGGCAACGGAGATCGACCCTGGCCCTACAGTTAGCGGCATTGTCAAAGGATAGAATGCGCGGCGGGCCAGATAAGAGGAAGAATACGAAGCTCTCGGCAGCTTCGTAGGAGATTCAGGCACCCCGTCGTCGTCATCTGCCCGATTCAACAATTTCCACCCGGCTGCGACGACGACGAGGCCGCCTCCGACCTGAACCACCGGCAGCGAAATGCCGAAAAATGCCAGGATATGGGTACCAATCAGAACCGAGACCACAAGAAGCAAAAATCCGTTCACGGCAATCTTGCGCGCCAGAACCGCGCGACTTCCGGGAGAAAGGCCCGTGGTCAGGGTCAGAAAGATTGGCAGGTTTTCCGGCGAGTTGACGATGGGAAACAGCGCGCCCAGGATCAGGAGCGAGGTCTGAACCAACTCGGCAATCCTGCTGTGCATAGGTGCGCCAGATCCCTTCGCGTATTAGGACAGTCACGTTGGCGTTTGTGTTTGCCCCGCGGCCACCAACATTTTGGGTTGTCTGAGGGGTCGTTTATTACAGGAGCAAGTCATGGACAACTTCACCTTCCTTCGACGCTTCGTCCTGGCCTTCAGCCTGATGATCATCACTGCGGTCGCGCTCCAGCAGGCGCAGCCGATCCCGCCATTTGAAGGCGACGGCAACTCCGCCCACGATGGGCAGCCGGCCTGGTGCCAGAACTCGGACTCTGGCGGCTACACCCACAACTGCGATTGCCAGCCTAAGA
>DATKKV010000016.1:0-249079 GCA_035542735.1 Bryobacteraceae bacterium | reverse complement strand
CGAAAGCTGCGACTTCTTCAAATAGCGAACAGTGGAGACCGCGTTGCCATGGCTGTTGGACCCGAGCGCGAGACCAGCCAGGCAAGTCGCTTCCAAACTTGCTTGTTCTGAGCTGAAGAAGCTCCAGCCTCCGGAAGGCAGTCCTCGTTTAAGAAGCGCCTTCTCAATGACAGAAGCCCCCGCTGATGTGGCCATGGTCCGTTATTGCCTAAACCGAGCCGCGGGTCAAACGGAGGCGCAATCGAAGAGGAAGCAGGCTACGAACTGAAGAGGACCATTGCATTCATCGAGGGCCCCCGATCTCAAAGAATCCTCGAATGAAAGTCAGCTTCATTTGAAAAGATTTGGCAGTCGTTGTACAGATAATCAGTCACTACTTGACGGCGGAGGTTGGCCCTGGTGACCTGAAGATGCTCGATGAGGATACGCGTACTGTAAAGCGGAGGATGGCACGGTGAGCGCTGGAAATCAGGCATTCGCCCATCGAGAAATCATGGACATCAAGGCTGCCGCCAATTACCTTGGCGTTTCGCGGTCGCACCTGTCGCACATTCTTGCTGGAAAGGTCGCTGGCGTTCCGGCCATTCCGCACGTTCGTGCCGGCCGCCGCGCGCTAATCCGCCGGGTCGTGATTGACCGATGGTTGTTGGAGCAGGAGCACGGCGTCGCACGCAGCATGGCCCAGTGATACGATCGAATCACCCCGAATCAACGCCTGCGCCTCACAAGGAGAAATTCATGAGACGCAGGAGATTTCAGAAAGGCAGCTTGCAGCTTCGCAGGCATGCGGATAGGAGAGTATGGGTAGTCCTTTACTACGACGAGCGAGGCGACCGGCGTTACTATACGCTCGGCTTTGCCTCCGAGATGAACAAGAGCCAGGCTAATGAGAAGTGCCAAGAGTTCATGCGCGAGATCAACGGAGGCGATCGTACAGTTAGCGCTGTGCGGCCGACTACAGTGATCGAATTTCTTGAGGAGGTTTACTTGCCGTTCTACCTCGGCAAATGGAAGGAATCGACTGCCGGCACTTCCGAGAACCGCATCCGACACCATATCGGCAAGGAACTTGGCCGCGAACGACTGGCGGATCTTACGCTGGCGAAGCTCCAGAAGTTCTTGGAGCAGAAGGCGGCATCCGGATTGTCCTTTAGCGTCGTGGATCACTTGCGTTGGGACCTGTCATCCATGTTCGACATGGCGGTTTCCGAGCAGGTGATTCCGGTGAACCCGACGGCGTCACTCTATACGCCGAAGGCAGCCAAACGGAGCGAGGGGCACGCCATGTCCGCTGAACAAGTGGAAGTGGCACTCGGCGTAGTCGATGATCGTGAGAAGGTGATCCTCCGCCTAGCGGTTTTCGCTGGCATGCGGCCAGGTGAACTTCTGGCGATTCAGCGGGAACACGTTAAGAAGGATGCCTCGGTAATTGAGATCCGCCACCGTGTATATCGAGGGAAGTTCGCTTCTCCAAAGAACGGCTTGGTCCGGACGGTTGCTGTCCCTCCGTCCACCGCCACCCTCCTTCGTCAGTGGATGGAGAACGCGGTGGAGCCGAAACCTGAATCGTTCGTGTTTGCAGGCGAGACGGGTCAGCCCTTGTGGAGGTCTTCGCTGCTCGAGGACTACATCAAGGCGAAACTGGAGCCGGTGGGGCTCGGCTGGGTGAACTTCCAGGTCATGCGCCGTACGCATGCCAGCCTGGGCCACCATGCGAAGGTTGATCCGAAGGTTTCGGCGGACCAACGCGGCCACGGCATCGGAGTAGCGCTCGATGTCTATACCAAGTCGAGCATGAAGGACCGGGCGACCGCTGCCAAGAAGCTTGAGGACTCCGTTCTCCCGAAGGCCGTTCGGGCGCGAAAGAGGCCGGCGTGATTCTTAATGGAGGGCTATGGAGGGTGTGTTTTTAAAGAGTCTGTAAGTTATTGATTCTGGAGCGGGAGACGGGACTCGAACCCGCGACGTCCAGCTTGGGAAGCTGGCATTCTACCACTGAATTACTCCCGCTCTGGCGCTGCCTCTACGTTGCCGCGGCCGGTGCCGCGGCCTTCTTCTTCGTCGTCCGCCGCTTCTCCACTGGAGGCTGCCGATCGCTCTTCTTCAAGTTCGGAAGCACGATCGTCAAGACGAACTTCTTTTCCCCGTGCTCGTCGAATTTGATCACAATATATTCGTCGCTGCAAGACAGCACGCTTCCCAAACCGAACTTGGGGTGCTCGACCTGGTCGCCTTGCTTGTAGGCAGGTTTAGTGGCCATGGGAAACTGGAAATCCTTTAAGGGATTCCTTGTAGGCGGACAAATCCCTCAATCTAGTGTAACAAAAGGCTCAGCAAGATACCACCCGGCCGGAGCGTGCTTTTTCGGTGCCCTGCCGTGGGAACAAAAACCTGCCGGGCGGCATCCAACTTTTAGATAGTGCGACAGAGCCTGAAAACCCTGATACGCTAGTATACTTGGAAGCCGATGACAGACCGCATGGTTGGCCTCCAACTCGACGCCGTTCCGGCGCCCCGCGCGCATGAGGAAGACTCCGCCCTGCTGGACGGCCTGCGCTGCGGTCTGGAGGATGCCTACGAAGCTCTGATCCAACGCTTCGAGCAACCGATTTTCAACGTTGTCAGCCGCCTTCTGGACGATCCCTCCGAGGCAGCCGACGTTGTGCAGGAAGTGTTTCTTAAGGTCTTCCGGAATGTGAGCTCGTTCCGCGGGGAAAGCTCGATGAAGACCTGGATCTACCGCATCGCGGTGAACGAGGCGCGCAACCAGCGCCGCTGGTTCAGCCGCCACCGCCGGCAGGAAGTGAACCTGGACCCGGAGGATGCGGGCGACGGGTTTAACAGGAGCTATCGGAATTGGCTCCCCGACCCCGGCCGCTCGCCGTATGAAGTCACGCTCGACCACGAAACTCAGTCACTGATTGAGGGGGCGCTCAGCGAGGTGAATCCCAAGTTCCGCGCGGCGCTCGTACTCCGGGAGATCGAGGGGATGAGTTATGAAGAGATCGCCGAAATTCTAGAGATCTCGCTTGGCACCGTGAAATCGCGCATCCTGCGAGGGCGGGAAGCGCTCAAGAAAAACCTGGCGGGCAGGCTTGAGCCGGCATCGCCATCGGAGTGGTCTTCCCAGCACGTCGCCGTCGGGCTGGCAAGGGAATTGTAATTTGCTATGACACGCGATCCAAACGATTCGGTTAGTCAGGTTCTTCGCGATCTGCCGGCGCGCATGCCGCCTCCGAAGTTGCGGACCTCTCTGCGCGTGATCGCTTCCAAGGAGCGCCAGCGTCTTCTTTCGCGGCGGATTGACACCAGGGACCGTCTGACGCTGTTCTTCAATAATTTGATGCGCCCGTTGGCGCTGCCCTTCGCGGGCAGCATTCTGTCGGCGGTGGCGCTCTTTGCCCTATGCCTGATGCCGATGTATCCTCTGCGCGGAGACGATTCCTCCGATGTGCCCACCGGCCTCAGCACCGGGGCAACCGTTAAATCCACGGCGGCGATCGGTGGTGGAGGCGTGGGCGAAGTGGTTGTCGACGTCATGGTGGACGAATCGGGCCGCATGGTAGATTACAAAATCGTCAGCGGCTTCAACGTGCTCACCACGGATCAGGTGCGGCGAAACCTGGAAAACCAGCTGATCTTCACCGAGTTCACGCCGGGCACGCATTTCGGTCAGCCGGCGCCGGGCAAGATCCGCCTGTCGTTCCGCTCCAGCGAAGTAGACGTTAAGGGATAAGCTGGACGAGTGGGCCGGCGCTTCGGGCAACACTTCCTTTTCCGAAAATCGATTCTCGACCGCATCGCCAAGGCCGCCTGCGGGGAGCATGCGCCGCTGGTTGTGGAGATCGGACCCGGGAAGGGTCCGCTCACCGAATCGCTACTCGAACGCGCCGATAAAGTGACTGCCATTGAGGTCGATCCTCATCTTGTTCATTATCTTCAGCAGAAGTTCCGTGACGTCATCGACGCGGGCCGCCTGGAGGTGATCGAAGGCGACGTTCTCAAGACCGGCTTTTCCGCCGCGATCATCACGGGCAATCTTCCTTACTACATCACCTCGCCGATCCTGGAAAAAGTCTTCGCCATGGGCGAGCAATGGTCCACCGCCGTTTTCCTGATGCAAGCCGAGGTCGCCGACCGCCTGACGGCCAATCCCGGTAGCCGCGATTTTGGTTATTTGAGCGTCGAAACGCAGGTCTACTCCCAACCGGAGACCCTGTTTCCAGTTCCACGCGAGGCGTTCCGGCCTCCTCCAAAGGTGGAAAGCGCCGTGGTAAAGCTGACCCGGCACCCACATCCCGATGTTCCCGACCCGGGGGCTTTCTTGAAGTTCGCATCGCTGTGCTTCCGCCATAAGCGAAAGAATCTGCGGAACAATCTGGCCCCTCTCTACAACCTGGAGGGCGACCAGGGCCGCCTTCGCGCCGAGCAGATGAGTATTCCCGATTTGGCGGCGCTTTATACGCGCTTAACACAAGGTGTAGTAAACTAAGACTTGTCGGTTGGAGGTGGGTCTTCTCAAGTGCCCTGCTGACCAATTTCGGCCGCTCAATTCTGCCTTCCGCAGAGAGGGTGTTCTGCGGCCTTTTTCAGCAAATCTTCCCCGACGATTGCCGCGTCTGCGCAGAGCCTCTCCGAAACATTTCCCGGATCCCGGTCTGCCAGAAATGCCTTGATTCTCCGCAGGCGATGCTAGCCGACTATTTCTGCAAGGATTGCCACACTCCCTTCCTGAATCCCTATCCGCTCGATAAGGAGGGCCGGTGCGCGATGTGCCGGTTGGGCTTGAGGGGCTATGACACGGTTTACACGTTCGGCTCCTACGAAGACACGCTCCGGGAACTAATCCATCTGTTCAAGTACAGCTCGGTGCGCACGTTGGCCAAACCCCTGGGCTCACTGGCGGCTCGCGCCATTCCGCGCGAGCACGGCTTCGACGTCATCGTCCCGATGCCCCTCTATTGGACCAAGCGCTGGAAGCGGGGCTTCAACCAGAGCGAGCTTCTGGCCCGGGAGATCGCGCGGCGATGGGGCGCGCCGGTGAAGAACATGGTGCGCCGGGTAAAGAATACTTCCACTCAGGCGGGCCTCAGCAATGCGAAACGCCGCCTGAATGTTCGCGGTGCGTTCTCCATGCGCAAAGGCGCGGGCATCAAAGGACTGCGCGTGCTTCTCGTCGATGATGTACTGACGACCGGAGCGACGGCCAGCGCCTGCGCCGCGGTTCTGAAGCGCGCCGGGGCAAAACACGTCGCCGTGGCCGCCGTGGCGCGGACAGACCGGAGAATGGACCGGGAAATCAGGCCGCTCGCCGTAGCGGCAAGGAGTGGGACGATATGATGGCCAATCATCAGGAACGCGTTCTTCAGCGCCTTCACAAACCCGTTCTGGTGCTGAACTCAAGCTACGAGCCGATCAACGTATGCGCGGCGCGGCGAGCGCTGGTGCTGGTGCTGAAGGGAGTGGCGTCAGCCGAGGAGCATGCGAGCGCCCAGGTGCATTCCGCGCGCCAGGCTATGAATGTGCCCAGCGTGATCCGCCTGCTGGAATACCGCCGCATTCCGCATCAGACGCGCGCTCTGTCGCGCAAGAATATCCTGATGCGCGATCGCTACACCTGCCAGTATTGCTTGCGCACGTTCAACTCCGGCGAATTGACGCTCGATCACGTGCAGCCGCGCTCACGCAACGGGGAAACCACGTGGGAGAACCTGGTCGCCTGCTGCCATCCCTGCAACAATCGCAAAGGCAGCCGCACGCCCGAGGAAGCGGGCATGAGGCTTGCCCGCGCGCCGCGTCCGTTCAGCCTGCACACCAGCCGGCACTTGATGCGCCTGCTCGGCAAGAGCGATGACCAATGGCGCAAGTACCTCTTTTATTAAGGTGCGCATCGCTGTTGTTTCCGACATTCATGGGAATCTGACCGCCTTCGAAGCGGTATTGGAAGATTTGCGCGAAACGGCGCCTGATTTGATTTTTCACGGTGGCGACCTCGCGCATGCAGGATCGAGTCCTTCGGAAATTGTAGATCGGATTCGCGATCTGAAGTGGTCCGGAGTGCTCGGCAATACCGATGAAATGCTGTTCCGGCCCGAGT
This sequence comes from Bryobacteraceae bacterium, assembly GCA_035542735.1. Classification (GTDB taxonomy): domain Bacteria; phylum Acidobacteriota; class Terriglobia; order Bryobacterales; family Bryobacteraceae; genus Palsa-187. The sequence goes on along the minus strand of DATKKV010000016.1, from coordinate 242,982 downwards.
CGCTGACCGAGTTCGGGCTACCGGAGCCTTTATCGTCGGCAATCGCGAAGATGGCGGCATGGACCGTCGAGTCACTGGGCGAGGAAAGGCTCAACTGGCTAAGCGAGCTCCCCTGGCGCCAAATTCATGCGCCCATGGCGTTGGTTCACGCGAGTCCAAAGGACCTGTGGCGCGCGCCTATGCCGGACGCGTCCGAGGAGAAGTTCGAGGTTTACGCAGAGCTTGGACAGCCGGTAGCCGTCTACGCGCACATTCACCGTTCGCATGTTCGGGTGGTTTCCGGCCGGACGATCGTCAATACAGGGAGCGTGAGCCTTTCGCACGACGGAGATCCTCGCGCTGCGTATCTGTTGCTCGATGACGGAGCACCGTCCGTCCGCCGGGTGCCCTACGACATGGAAAAAGCAGTGACGCTGCTCAAGAGTAGCGGCCTTCCCCGCGCGGATTGGGTCGCAAGAATGCTCGCCGCGGCCAGACCGGAGGCGCAGTGAGCGCTGATCTCGGTCATTCCCGCGTTTCTTCTTATCGCACGAGCACTTTGGTCAGCCCCGCATTGCCCGCCACGTCATAGACGCGAATGACGATCAGGTGCTCGCCCGGAGAAACGTGGTCCAGGCGGATCTCGAACCGCTCGTGCGGCGAATCGGTGACGCCGTCGGCCGCTTCTACCGGCATCCAAGGGCCGGCGTCGATTGAATATTCGCAACGCCGCAGCGAGGAGCCGCGGTCTTCCGCGTCCACATCGATCGCGACCGCGTCTCCTTTGCGGCGCGGCGCGCCCGCTGTCACCACGGGAGGCGTGCTGTCGATCAGGATTGGCGCGCTCACCAATTCCGCCTCGCGCGCCAGGTTCGCCGGATTCGATGGCGAGTCCGAAGCGACCACCCGGAAATAATAACGTCCGTCGGCGAACACATCAGCATCCAGAACATACGTATTTTCCTGCATGTTGGCGCGCAGCAGCTTCCATCGTGTCTCGTCTTCGCCGCGGAAATAGAGGCTGTAAATGAGGCGGTCTCCGTCCGGATCGTCCGCCTGCCAAACGATCTGTACCTGCTGCCCCGGAATACGCGATAGCGTCTGCGAAGGCGTCCCCGCAGTGGCGGGAGCTTCGCCCGAATCGGTAACGGTGATGGAGTAGCTCGCGGTCGCCGACGCGGTGGATGTGGCCGTGGCCGCGCCCGATTTTTGCGTCCCACCGATCGCGGTCACGTTGATGCTCCGTACGTTCGGAGGCGTGTTTTGCGGCAGATAGGCGATCGTCACGCTGTCAAGCCCCGCCGCAGCGCTCGAAAACTCGGCGCGCCATTGAATGTACCGCGCGTTGGGGCTGGTGATCGCCGCACGATCCGGATCGGTCAACGGGTCCGACCAATCGCTCCATGTCGCGTCCGGCCGCGGCGAGTTGCCACTGCGCGTTTTAAACGCGATTCCCCTCGCATCGCCCCGCCAAGCCAGACGGCCCCAGCGCGCTACCGACATGCAATCATGCACAGGCGATTCGAACCAGCCCTCAGCCACCGTGCCCCCGCCGAGCCGCAGAATCTTCCCCAGATTACCGGTCGCTGCCAGCAGCGCGCCGCGCGATTCCAGCAGGCGAGTGGCCTCGCCTTCATTCGCCTGCGCCAGCAGCGTGGCTTTACGATCGCGATCCAGGCGGTACAAACGCCCTTGCGCATCCGTGACAAACAGCAGGGAGGCGTTGAACATCGCCAGATCGTAAATGTTTTCTTCCTTGGAACTCCACAGCGTCTCGACCGTGTTGTCCGGATGGATCGCATATAGCGCGGACTTGTCAACGCCCGCATAGTCGACTGTCGGCGCCGGCACAACCGTAGTGGACGATGCCGCCGAGGGAGCCTTTGATGCTTCCGGCTTCGGCGGTGGCGCCAAGCCCGACTGCTGATCCGTCACGGTAATGCTGGCCACCACCGGCGCAATGCCCGCCGCGCTTGCCGCATTCGCCGTGTTGCTTGCCGAGCCGATCCTTCTCGCCACGCTACCGCCCAGCGCCGCGACGTAGACGTTGCCATCCGCTGCCGGAACGATGGAGCGAATCTCCGGCAGATTCGAACTGTACAGCACGAACGCCTTGTTCGGAGCCGTGATGCGATACAGGATGCCGTTCGGCTCGCTTCCGGCCAGCAATGCGCCTTTCCCATCGAGTTCGAGACACGTGACGTGCGACTGTCCCGTCGCGTAGTAAACGGAGCCCGTGGCCGCCGCCGTCACGCGAAAGATTCTTCCCTGATCGCCGGTGCCGACGAACAATGCGCCATCCGTCGCGGCCTTCAGCGACCAGATGTACCTCGCGCCGGGCGAAAAGTACTCCGTCACGTTGCCGTTTTCGATGCGATAAACTTTTCCGTCGGGCGACGTACCGGCGTACACTACGCCCGCTTTGTCCACGGTCACCGCGAAGATTTCCGATTCATTAGCCGTCCACAGGAGCGAGGCTTTTCCGGACGCATCCAATTTATAAAGCCGCCCGCGATGCCCCGTGCCGAGGTACAGCGATCCGTCGGGCGCCTGCGCGAAGCTCCAGATTTCCGGCTGCCCCGAATCGAACACGGTGTCGAGTTTCGCGCCCAGCGTCAGGCGTCCCTCCCGCGTGAGCGACAACCCGATCATGCGGCCACGCAGAAAATCCTGGTAGCCGGTCATTTCCCAGGTAGTTGTCGTTGCGCCAAATAACGCCACGCAACAGAAAAAAGCAAGGCGCTTCATGGCTCCCGCACCTCAACCTGCACCGTCTTCGATCCCGTGACCACCTTGCCTCCTGCAGGAACCTCAATCTCGGCGAGCTTCGATCCCTTCAGGTTCAACTGGCCCAGAGCGGGCGCCTGGGCGCGGCTAAGAATCATCGCCACCGACGGCGGGGGACTCGGCAAGTCACGCCCGTCGACGGTGTAGGCAGGCTCGTTGCGCCACACGCGAATGTAGGCGCTGGTATTGGCGCGCAGACCGTTTAGGAAAGCGAATACCTGCCCGGGTGAATGATAAGCAAGGCCGATCGTGCCTCCAAACTCCATCGTATTGGTGGACGACGCATCCGCCGCCGTGAACAGAAGCGGCCCCGGAGGCGCGCCCACGGGCACGCGATACACCACTTTATGCAGCTTTTCGACGCCATTCTCGCCCGCCAGCGTCAGGATCAGTTCCACGTCCTCGCCGGGCTTTACGCTGCGGGGCGCGGCCAGATCCGCAATCTGCCCCTGATTCTTCCGGTCCGCCACGCCGATTTCCAGCGTCACACCCTTCAGCCGGAATGCGTCGAATCCGCTGCCCATTGCGTAGTTCAGGGACGTTCCCACACCCAAGGCTGCCAGAGCGGACACGGCGACGTCGCCGCTGTATACGTTGTCCAGATTCACGGTTCCGCCCACGAAATCCAAATGCCCGCGCACGGTGAACGTTGAGCCACCCTGTCCCCGCTCGGTCGCGTCGATGGCCGAAAATAGAGCCATTTGCGTCACCAAGGGCGTCATCACGCGGTCCTGAATCACCTGCATGTGATAGGCGTTCTTGCCCACGCGAATCTCCACCGGAACCATCGCCGCGCGCCGCCCCATCACGCCGGAAACCGCTGTCGAGCGATCATCGGTCAGCGAGCCCATCCATTCGCGCGCCGCCGAAATCTTGAACGAATTCGCCACGTTCGGCAGCAGCGCGAGCACTTCGGCTCGCGCGAACGGAATATCGCTCGGACCGGACGCCATGAAACGATGGCCGAACGCGTAGATGTGTTCCCCGTCAATGCAGGTGACCGTCCCATCGGCACTGATGCTGAAATCGCCTGATAAAAGCTGCGCGCTGATCATCGAGCCCGGCTGTAGATTCTTCGGGTCACCCATTTTGTCCGCCGGACGGCCTCCGCCGGAGACGCCCTGGCGAGGATCCATGCCCATTTCCCGAAGTTGCGCGCCAAAATGTTCGAGGGTAGCGGACGTGAGTCCGGAAAACGAGACCGGCGTGGCGATTTCCTCGAGCCGCGCGTCTCGTTGATCGAAGCGCGCCACGAATCTCTGCCGCGCCATCGCGCGGGGACCGTCGGGCTCCACGCGCAGCATATCCTCGATCGGACGAATCCCGGCGATCGGATCCTTCGAGTACGGAAAGCTCAGCGCCACCGCGCCGGCCAGCTTCCCGTCGATGTAGACGGGCGATCCGCTCATGCCCTGCATGACTCCGGTATGCTCCAGCGGCCCGCCCTTCAAACGGCCCAGGATAATGGACTCCTTCGGCGCCATGTTTTCCAGCACGCCGAGAATCTCCACGTCGAACTCCTCGATGCGGGAGCCCGAGAACACCGTGCGCCCGACGCCATGCTGGCCCGCGCGAATATCCTTGAGCGGAAAAATCGCTGGCGCGGCGCGCAATCCCGCCGCCAACACCAGAGCGTAGATAAACCTAGCCCGCACGCTTTTATTGTAGTGGGTACGAAACGAGTCCCGGCGGTGCGCCATCCTCATACCGTCCGCTAAGATAAGTGAGGACCAGAGTGACGTCGCCCCAGGATCTTACGCAGCTTCTTCTGAATTGGCGCAAAGGTGACAAAGCCGCGCTCGATCAGATGACCCCCGCTCTTTACGAAGAGCTGAGACGCATCGCGCGGTTTTTCCTGGCTAATGAGCGGCCGGATCATACCCTACAGCCCACCGCCCTGGTCCACGAAGCGTATATCCGCCTGATCAGCCAGCGCGCCGTCGATTGGCGGAATCGGGCCCATTTCCTCGGCCTCGCGGCAACGATGATGAGGCGAATCCTCATCAACCATGCGCAGGCCCGCCATGCCGCAAAGCGCCAGGGACAGGCAAACAGCGTCGCCCTCGAGGACGCCCTTGGCATCTTCACCAATCCCCGCGTCGACCTGCTTGAACTCAACCAGATCCTGGAGCAGCTCACTGAGCTCGACCCGCAGCAGGGCCGTGTGGTCGAACTACGCTACTTCGGCGGCCTCACCATCGAGGAAACAGCTGAGGTTCTTGGCATCTCCCCCGCCACCGTGAAGCGCGAGTGGACCATCGCGCGGCTGTGGCTGCTGCACAAAATGGAAGGGACCTCCTCGGCATGAGCCCCGGACGCTGGAGCGAAGTAAAAGCCGTTCTCTCCGGCGTTCTCGACGCCCCGCCCGCCGAGCGTCCTGCGCTTCTCCACCGCCTCTGCGGCGTCGATGCCGAGCTTCGCACCACCGTCGAATCCCTTCTGGCCATGGAGTCGAAAGGCGACTGGCTCGAGACCGGCGTCATGCCCGGCGCGAGCCTCTGGACCGACGCGCCCGCCAAGCCTCCCGAACACATCGGCCCATACAACATCCTCAATGAAATCGGCCGCGGCGGCATGGGCGTGGTTTATCTGGCCGATCGCGCCGATGGCGAATATCGAAAGCGCGTCGCCATCAAATTAATCACCACGGCGCGCCCGGAGAGGGACACTGAGCAGCGGTTTCGGCGCGAGCGCCAGATCCTCGCTCAACTCGAACATCCCGGCATCGCCCGGCTCCTCGATGGCGGCGCCACCGAGTCGGGCCAGCCGTACTTCGTCATGGAATATGTCGAAGGACCCACGCTGCCGGCCTGGTGCGACGAGCATCACCTGAACACCATCGCGCGCGTAAAGCTATTTCTCGCCGTCTGCAATGCTGTCGCCTACGCGCACCAGCAGTTGATTGTGCATCGGGACCTGAAGCCGGGCAACATCCTCGTTACGCCATCCGGCGAGCCCAAGCTGCTCGATTTCGGATTGGCCCGCGCAATCGATTCCGCCTCCGACGTTGAGATTACGCTAGCCGGACCGGCTGCCATGACCGTCGCCTACGCCAGCCCCGAACAGATTCGCGGCGAACGCCAGACCGTGGCAAGCGACGTGTACTCGCTCGGCGTGATTCTCTATGAATTGCTTACCGGCCATCGTCCCTATCGCGTTGATAATCCGTCCTACGCTGAGATGGTGCGCGTTGCCTTTGAGCAGGAGCCCGTGCCGCCCTCCGAGCATCGCCGCGACCTATCGGGCGATCTGGAGACGATCCTCTTGAAGGCTCTGGCCAAGGATCCCGCGCAACGTTATCCCACCGTCGACGAATTCGCCGCCGACCTCCGCCGCCACTTGGACGGCCAGCCCATCCATGCGCGCCCTGCGGCCTTTTTCTATCGCGCCGGGAAATTTCTTCGCCGCCATCGAATCGCCCTTCCAGCCGCCTCCCTCGCCGTGGCGCTGATCCTCGCGTTCGCCGGCCTGTCCTGGTTCGAGGCCCTCCGCGCACAGCGCCGTTTCAACGACGTGCAGAGCCTGGCTCACTCCGTGCTATACGAGTTTCACGACGCCATTGCCAACCTGCCCGGCTCCACGGCTGCCCGCGAACTTCTGGTCCACCGCGCACTGGAATATCTGGAGAATCTGTCGCGCGAAGCGGGCGGCGATCCGCGGCTCGCCCGGGAAATTGCTCTCGGCTACATGCGAATCGGGGAAGTGCAGGGGGCGGCTGGCGTTGCAAATCTTGGCCGCGTCCCGGCTTCGCTTGAGAGTTACCGAAAGGCCGAAAACATCCTGGCCGGCCTGATGGCCCGTTCGCCTTCCGATGCATTGCTACGCCAGGATTATTTGCGTGCCGCCGACGGCTTGGCCAGGTCCTATATTTCGGCGGGCGATTCGGCCAACGCTCGAACAATTTCCGAAAAGGATCTGGCGCTCGCGAAGGCAGCCGCCGACGCTCATCCGAACGATCCCAGCCAGCTTTACAGCCTGATGCTCACGCAGTCGACCGCCGCCGACCTCCTCGTCAATGAAAAAAAGTACGACGAGGCCATACCGGTTCGTCAGAGTATCCTCGACCTGGAGACTCGAATCGCCTCGCTGAAGCCGGGGGATGAAGGTACGCGCTCGAATCTCGCGCTTGCTCACAAAAAATTGGGAGCGCTGTACGGCGTGATGAAACGGTACCCGGAGGCCAACCGCGAGTACGAGGCAGCACGCGCCATTGACGAGCAGGTGGCGGCCGCCAACCCTCGCGCACAACTTGACCTGTCCTACGATTACAGCGACCTTGGCTGGGTGGCAATCCGGTTGGGTGACCTTCCCGCCGCCCTTGCCCTTTACCGGAAAGGCCTCGAACTGCGCCAAGCGGCGGCGGCAGCGGATCCAAGGGACATGCGGGCCGCGACGGCAGTGGCCAGCAGCACCGGACGTATCGGTTATCTGCTGCGCCTCATGGGCGATCTCACAGGAGCGCTCGACGGCACTCAGCACGCCATCGTTCTTTGGAAACAGCTGGCGGACCGTCCCGGGGCTCCCGTGTCGGCCTCGGTAGATCTCGCCGAGGCCCACACGACGGCCGGACAAGTCTATATAGCGATGAAGGCCTTCCCCCGAGCCGCTGCGGAATACGAACAAGCAATGAGGATTTACTTATCGTTGAAGGAACGCGGTGTGCTCCCGCAGGCTCTCTACGCGAATATCGACAACCTGAGGACGGAGACGGAGAAGTGCAAGCGATCCGCCTGCATCGCGCCATAGCCGGCCTCAGGCAATGATCTTAGAGACCGCGGCCTGAAACTTCAGCATTTCCTCCTGGGTTCCCACCGTGACGCGGACCTTCGTCGGCCAGGCCTTCCAGATGCGCCCGATCATCACCTTATTCGCCGCCATTGCCTGGGCAAACTCGGCTCCGGGTCGATTCACTTCCATCATGAAGAAGTTCGTTTCGCTCGGCACGTACTTAATGTTCTTCTTTTCCAGGAACTCAAACGTGTTTTCGCGAATTTGTTTGTTGAGCGCGCGGCGCTCCGCGACCAGGCCCTTCACCTTCATGCTTGCAGTGGCCGCGGTCAGTCCCAGGATAGGCGACATCCCCGCTCCGTAGGGACGAAGCTTGGCAAGAAGATCCGGGCGTCCCATGGCGAACCCTGCGCGGAAGCCCGCCATGCCGTAGACCTTCGAGAATGTCCGCAGCACGATGACGTCCTTGCCCTGCGCCACCAGGTCGCTGGACGGCTGCGCGTGATCGGAGAAGTGAATATACGCCTCGTCGATCACCACAACCGCGTCTTTCTTCTTGTTGGCCAGCAGATACTCAATGTCCTTGCGAGCCGTCAGCGTCCCGCTGGGATTGTTCGGATTGCAGACGTAGTAAGCGCCCGCGTCCGGATCGGCCTTGATCATGGCTTCCACATCGTGGCTGAAATCGGGGCGCAGAGGCACCTGATTCAACTTCGAGCCAATGAATGCGGGAGCTCCGGCGCCGTATCCCGGGTCGCCCATCGTCCAACTATGGGAAGGAGACGTAAATGCACACTGGCAGCGGTGCAGCGGATCGCTGGAGCCGGCAAACGCCATGATATGCGTCTCCGGCACATCCTCGATGCCGGCCACCGTCTTCACAAAATCCTGATCGTCGCCCACCGGCGAATAGCGCCAAGCCTTGGGGGCTATCTTCGCCAGCGATTCCAAAGCCTCCTTGCACGGCCCCATCGGATTTTCGTTGGAGCTGATGCGCACCATCTCCGGATCGTTCATCCGGCCCGCGCCGCGCATCATCCTGCGCTCGGCGTCCTGCGCCATGGCGAACTCGTTATAAAACGGCAAGGCCGCTCCGGCAGTCAATAAGCTCGCGATCCGGCCAAGCTGCCGCCGCGAAAATCCCTTGTGAAGCAGTTCTTCTTGTTGAGCCATGGGAAGAGGCATTTTCGTATCTCCATTTTTCAGGTTCGCTCTAGGGGCGGACGGAGAGCGTTCGGCAGGAGGAGGCAGCGTGGCAGCCTCCCGATTGTTAGCAAATGTTACGGCCTTATTCCACGAAAGTCAAGGGAAAACCGCTAGTCCTCGCGGAAGCAGACCATCGGGTCAGCGCGCATCGCCAGCCGGGCCGGCAAGTAGCTTGCAATCAGAGCGACCGCGAGGAACAATGCGCAGGTTCCGGCATAGGTGACGGGATCGGCCGGGCTTACGCCAAACAAGAAACCGTCGATGAACCGCGCCGCGGCCGCCGCCGCGGCCAAGCCGAGCGCGAGCCCAATCGCGGTCAGCTTCAGCCCCTGCCACAAAACCATGCCGCGCACCTCCGACGGCTGAGCACCGAGAGCAATGCGGATCCCTATCTCCCGTTTTCGTTCCGCCACCGTGCAGGCGATCACCCCATAAACACCCAACGCGGCCAGGATCAGCGCGACGAAAGAGAACACGCCGAGCAGCGCGCTCCGCAATCTCGGCTGTGCCACCGAAGCGGAAACCTGCTCCTTCATCGTCCGGACATTGTAGAACGCCACATCGGGATCAACGGTGGCGATCGCAGCGCGTACAGCACGCAGAACATCGGAGACGTTTCCGGAGGATCGAACCACCAGCGTACTCGCAGGAATGCTTGTCTGTGAATACGGGGTAAAGATCTCGCGCCGCGGCTCCTCGGCCAGACTGCTTTCCCGGAAGCTTCCGACCACGCCCACGATTTCGCCGGTCCAGGGCATCCCCACAGCCAGTGAAACGCGCTTGCCAAGCGCATCGCCATGCGGAAAGAACTGGCGCGCGAACGCATCGTTGACGATCACCACTTTCGGGGAATCCGGCCGATCGGTCCATTCGAAAAACCGTCCCGCAATCAGAGGAACGCCCATCGCCCGAAAATAGCCGGCCGACACCACGCGGTTATCAAGGACGATTCTTGTCTCGTCGGAGTGCACCGGCTGCGAATCGAGCCAGATCCCAACCGTCTGCTTGTCCTTCACCAGCGGCAGATAATTCGTCGTCCCGGCGCTCTCCACGCCAGGCTCGCGCTCGAGCTGCTTCACCACGCGCTCGAAGAACTCCTCGCATCGCTTGATCTCTTTGTAGCGAACGTCGCTCAGGGCGATCTGCATGGTGGTGACTCTCGACACGTCGTACCCTGGATTCACGTCGCTCAGATGCTGGAAACTGCGCGCCAGCAACCCGGCCAGGGCCAGCAGCACGACGCCCAGCGCAACCTCCATCGCCACGAATGCGGACCGCAGCCGATTCGAGCCGGGCCCGCCCGAGCCGCTCCGTCCTCCTTCCGTCAACACCTCCCGAAGCCCCACGCGGGATGCGCGAAGAGCGGGCACGGTTCCGAACATTGCCGCCGTCACCAGCGCCAGGACAAAGGAAAATATCAGCACACGCCCATCGAGATGAACCTCATTGCCCCGCGGAAGCGCCTGCCCATCGAGCGCGATCAGCAGGCGAACTCCGAGAAACGCGACCGGAACGGCAAGCACGGCTGCGAGAAGTGACAACAGACCGCTCTCGATAAGGAGTTGACGGATCAGTTCCCCGCGGCTCGCCCCCACTGCGGCTCGAACAGCCATCTCCCGGACGCGCGAGGCGCCGCGGGCCAATAGGAGGCTCGCCACATTGGAGCAGGAGATCAGCAGGATGCATCCCACAGCCGCCGCGAACACCCACAGGGTTTGCCGTATGGATCCAACTTCCTGATCGAGAAACGTAACCAGTTTCAGCCCGTAGCCGCGATCCTCGAGAAACCGTGAAGCAAGATCCGCCGCGATCCCATTCAGCTCGTCCTGCGCCTGCACGGGCGTCACGCCGGGTTTCAGACGGGCACAGGTCTTCACCCACCGCCAGGTTCTGCCCGCAGTATAAGGAGATTCCGCCGGCAACGGCGCCCATAGATCAATCTCGCCGGCCAGGGCGAACTCGCGTGGCATCACGCCGACAATTTCAAAGGAGACGCCGTCCATGGAAATTCGCCGGCCGACAATATTCGGATCCCCTCCCAGCCGCTTTTGCCAGAAGGAATAACTGAATATCGCCTCCATTTCCCGTCCCGAGTGATATTCTTCAGGCCGGAAAGCTCGTCCAAGCTTCGGCGGGACACCCAGGGTGGGAAAGAAGTCGGGGGTGACGCGCACGCCGGCCAGCCGCACCGGCTCGCCCACACCGGTCACGTTCCAGGTGCCCTCGAACATCCCTCCGACGCTTTCAAAGACCCGCGATTCCCGCTGGATTTCCTGGATATCGGGAGCGAAAAGCCCGCGCAGACCCGCGCCGGCGCGGGGCGGGACATTCCAGATCCACACCAGCCGGTCCGCCTGCGGATAGGGCAGCGGTGACAGGATAAGCCGCTCAAACAGCGTGAAAATCGCCGTTGTTGCGCCCAGCCCCAGCGCCAGAACAAGGATCGCCGTCAGGCTGAACATCGGTGTCCGGAATAACATCCGAAAACCGAATTTAATATCGGAAATCAATCCGCAGATTATCTCATAGCTCGCCCGGGCCTGGAGGGGCCTCGTATAATAGAGGCTTCATGCCGTCTGCCATCGATGTGATCTCCAAATACGAACCTGTGATCGGACTGGAGGTCCACGTCCAGCTCGCCACGCGCACCAAAATCTTCTGCGGCTGCGTCACCAGCTTCGGCGCGCCCCCCAACACGAACGTTTGTCCAGTTTGCCTCGGACTGCCCGGCGCGCTGCCTGTTCTGAGCCGCCAGGCCGTCGAACTGGGGATCGAAGCGGCGCTCGCCCTGAACTGCACCGTGAATCCGAAATCCGTCTTCGCCCGCAAGAACTATTTCTATCCCGACCTCCCCAAGGGCTATCAGATTTCGCAGTACGACCAGCCTCTGGCCGAGCGCGGCTACGTCGAAATCGAAGGGGAGGGCGTCAGGAAACGCATCGGCATCACCCGTGTCCACATGGAAGACGATGCCGGGAAGAGCATCCATGACGGCTTCAAAGACTCAAGCAAGTACACCTACGTCGATCTGAACCGCAGCGGCACGCCGCTTATCGAAATCGTGACCGAGCCGGACATCCGCAATTCCAGTGAAGCCTTCGCATTCCTGACCGAGCTGAAACAGATCCTCCAATACGTCGACGTCTCCAGTTGCGACATGGAAAAGGGTCATTTGCGCTGCGACGCCAACGTCAGCGTGCGGCTCCACGGCGCAGAGAAATTCGGCACGAAGGCCGAAGTGAAGAACCTGAACTCCTTCCGGTTCCTGAAAATGGCGCTGGATCACGAAATCGAAAGGCAAGTGGAGCTTATCGAATCGGGTGGACGCGTCACCCAGGAAACGCGCCTGTTTAACGTCGAGACCGGCGAAACCGTATCGATGCGCAGCAAGGAGAGCGCGCACGATTATCGCTACTTTCCCGAACCGGACCTGGTCCCTCTGCGCGTCAGCGATGCCTGGATGTCGCGCATCCGCGCCCACGTCCCCGAGCTGCCCGCCAGCCGCCGCCAGCGTTTCATCGAAGAATACGGCTTGACCGAATACAACGCGGGCGTGCTGACCGCCACGCGCAGCGCCGGCGATTATTTCGAAAAAGTCGCTACCATTTCTGGCGATGCGCGCGCCGCTGCCAACTGGGTGATGGGCGATCTGGCCGCGCTGCTGAAGGAGAAGGACAAGCAGATCGCGGACTCTCCCGTGAGCGCCGAAAATCTGGGCGGGCTGATCAAGATGATATCCGAGGGCAAAATCAACGGCAAAATCGCCAAGGATATCCTGCCGAAAATGCTCGAGACCGGCGAATCGGCCGAGACGATCGCCAAACACGAGGGACTCGAGCAGATCAGCGATTCCGGCGCTCTCGAAAAACTCGTGGACGGGGTGATCGCCGCCAATCCGAAGCAAGTCGAGCAGTATCGCGGCGGCAAGACGACGGTGATCGGATTCCTGGTCGGCCAGGTGATGAAGGCCAGCCGCGGCCAGGCCGACCCAGCAGCGGTGAATGCGCTGCTCAAAGCCAAACTGTAATCAGCCCATCCTTATTTCGCCGGCTCCGCAGGTGGTGGATCCTGGACATCCATCAATTCCACATCAAAAATCAGCTCGGCTTTCGGAGGGATCTTTCCGCGCCCTTTTTCGCCATACGCCAGCTGATACGGAATGAACAGCCGCCGCTTCCCGCCGACAAGCATGCCTTCGAATCCCGCGTCCCATCCCGGGATCACCTTGCGCTTGCCCTGCTCGAACGACAGCGGCTTGTCGCGGTCGCGCGAAGAATCGAACTTCGTGCCGTCGAGCAGCCAGCCCGTGTAGTGCACAAAGTACACTTTGCCCGGCTCTGCGAGTTTCCCGGTCCCGATCGCCACATCGATGTAGCGCATCATATACTGCGTCTTGATCTTCCCGGTTGCCGCTGGAATGGAAGCAGCGAGTTTCTCCCGTTTGGCGCAGCCGGCCAAAGCCAGCGCAATCAGCATCGCAGCAGAACATCGAATCCCACGAACGGACATAGTCTTGAAACGATACCACGCGCCATCAGCCACTTGGGTTGGGCCGGCGCGTGCATCTGCGTTATGCTGGCATCGTCATGATCACCCTCCGCAACATCGAAAAATATTTCGAACACGGACCGACCAAAACCTTCGTCCTCCGACGAATCGACGTTGAAATCAAGGAGGGTGAATTCGTTTCGATCATGGGACCGTCGGGAGCGGGTAAATCGACGCTGCTGCACCTGATCGGCATGCACGATTCGGCCTGGACCGGCGAGTATCATTTCCTGGACCACCCCATCCACAAGCTCAAGAAGAAAGAACGCGACGAGATCTACAAGAAATACTTTGGCTTCGTCTTTCAGAGCTACCACCTGCTCGATTCACTGACGGTCTACGAGAACCTCGACATCCCTCTCTCCTATCGCAACATTAAGAAGTCCGATCGCGACGCCATCGTCTGCGACGTGCTCGACCGGTTCCAGATGGTCGGCAAGAAGGATCTGTTCCCCAACCAGCTTTCCGGAGGCCAGCAGCAGCTCGTCGCCATCGCCCGAGCCATCATCGCCAACCCGAAGGTGATCCTGGCTGACGAGCCCACCGGCAATCTCCACTCCAGCCAGGCCAAGGAAATCATGGACGTGTTTCAAAAGCTGAATGAAAGTGGAACGACCATCATTCAGGTGACGCACTCCGAGGTCAACGCCGCGCGCGGCAACCGCATCATCAAGATCGTCGACGGCTGGATCACCAACGACTAACCGCGCTATCCTGGGCGGTTCCATGCCGGTGTTCGCCGCCACCATCTTTCTAAGCGCATTTCTGCTGTTTCAAGTCCAGCCGATGATCGCGAAGTTCATTCTGCCCTGGTTCGGCGGATCGGCGGCGGTGTGGAGCGCGGCCCTTCTGTTTTTTCAACTGCTGCTGCTCGGTGGCTATCTCTACGCGCATCTTTTGATCCGCTACGTCAAGCCAGCGTGGCAGTTCCGCGTGCATGCCGCGCTGCTCGCCGCGAGTCTCGCCACGCTCCCGATCATCCCTTCCTCCGCATGGAAGCCCTCGGGCGGCGGGGATCCGACGCTGCGCATTCTACTGCTGCTCGGCGCGACCATTGGACTCCCCTATGGACTGCTTTCCGCCACCAGCCCGTTGTTGCAAACCTGGTATTTGCGAACCCGCGACGGCGCGATGCCCTATCGCCTCTTCGCGCTGTCCAACTTGGGCTCGATGCTCGCGCTGCTCAGCTATCCTTTGCTGGTCGAACCTCGCCTGGCGCTGTCGAAGCAAGCTGTCATTTGGTCTTTCGGCTATTGCGCGTTCGCGATTGCGTGCGCGTTCGCGGGGTGGAAAAGCCGGAGCGGAATGGCGGCGACGGTGGAAGAAATAACCCCGCCGCCGAGCCTCGCCCAACGGATCCTGTGGATCGGCTTGGCCGCCTGCGCGTCCATTCTGCTGCTGGCGGTCACCAGCCACATGACGCAGAATGTCGCCCCGATTCCTCTTCTATGGGTCGCGCCCTTGAGCCTCTACCTGCTGAGCTTCATTCTCTGCTTTGAAAGCGATCGCCTGTACAACCGCGCGGTCTTTCTCCCCCTGATCCCGCTGTCGATGTTTTTCTTCGCTAAGGGCGACGCGTGGTACCGCAACAATGGCGACGTCACTAGGCTGATTCCCGCGCTCTGCGGAGCTCTGTTCGTCTGCTGCATGGTCTGTCACGGCGAACTCGCCCGCCAGCGACCGCATCCGCGTTATCTTACCCAGTTCTACTTGATGGTCTCCGCCGGAGGCGCACTTGGTGGATTCTTCGTCGCGCTCGCCGCGCCGCGCTTGTTTCGCTCCTATCTTGAACTCCCCGCGGGCATGATCTTATGCACCGCGCTAGTGACCGCGGTTCTCTGGAAGGACATCCGCGCCTGGCCCCTCCGCGCCGCGGTGGCGCTCGCTACCATCGCGTTCGCGGCCCATCTGGTTCGCACCGAGATCCTAGAATCGCGCGAGTATCTGCTGTCCGCGCGCAATTTTTATGGAGTCCTTCGCGTCAGCGATTACCCCGGCTCGGACAATCAATCCCCTCTGCGGATGCTCGTCCACGGCACCATCAATCACGGCACGGAATTGCTGCGTCCTGGCGGCGGCCGCATCCCGACGTCCTACTTCGGCGACTCCTCCGGAATCAACCGGGCCATCCGCGCCCTCGGCGAGCAGGGGCCGATCCGCATCGGAGTCCTCGGCCTCGGCGCCGGCGTCACAGCGACGCTCGCCCGCGCCGGCGATACGCTGCATTACTACGAAATCAATCCCCTGGTGGCAGAGATCGCTCAGTCCAAGTTTCGATTCTGGCAGGCCTGCCCTGCGGAAAAGCGCTTATTCCTCGGCGATGGCCGCTTGCTTCTTGAGTCGATGTCGGAGGAGCACCTGGATTTGCTCGCCATGGACGCATTTTCCGGCGACGCCGTTCCGGTCCATCTCCTCGCGGCCGAAGCGTTTCCGACTTATTTGCGCCACCTGAATCCGGGCGGCGTACTCGCCGTGAACATCACGAATCGCTATCTGGACCTGGCAGGGGTCGTGGCCGAAGCAGCGGCCAAGTACGGGCTTACGGCGATGGTAGTGACCGACGACGGCTTGGATGAAAACTATTACTCCGCCTCGGACTGGGCACTGCTGACTCGCACGCCATCGCTGTTTGATCGTACGCCATTCCGGGATAAATACGCCATCAGTCCAATGAAACGGCGCGCGGGCTTCCACGCCTGGACCGACGACTACAGTAATATCGTTGAGATCCTCCAATAAACTCTCGAATGCTACTTTACGCTGTCACCATCTTCCTCAGCGCCTTTCTGCTTTTTCAGGTACAGCCCCTGATAGCCAAAATTATTTTGCCTTGGTTTGGCGGATCGGCCGCGGTCTGGAGCGCCGCGCTGCTGTTTTTTCAGCTTGTTTTGCTGGCAGGCTACGCCTACGCGCACTGGTCCATCCGCTTCTTGAAAGCCAGGGCTCAGATGTTGACGCACGTTACCCTCTTGGCAGTTAGCTGCGCGCTTCTGCCGATCCTTCCGTCGGAAAAATGGAAGCCCACCGAAGCGGGCGACCCCACCCTGCGCATCCTCTTGCTGCTGGTCGCCACTATCGGCCTGCCGTACTTTCTGCTGTCCTCCACTAGCCCTCTGCTGCAGGCCTGGTACGTGAGGCGCTCCGGCAACGGAATGCCCTACCGGCTATTTGCCCTCTCGAATTTCGGCTCCATGCTGGCGCTGATTAGCTTTCCGTTTCTGGTTGAGCCGAACCTCACCTCAAAGCTCCAGGCCTATTCCTGGAGCGGTGGCTACGTCGCGTTCGCGCTGGTGTGCACGATGGCGGCCTGGGTGAGCCGTGAGGATCGTGCGCCTGCCGGGATTGCGCCAGAGACTCCAACCGATCCCGAACCGCGACCCAAATTGAGCGAACTGGCGCTGTGGGTGAGTCTGGCAACCGTCGCATCCGTGCTCCTGGTGTCGATCACCACACATATGAGCCAGAACGTCGCCCCGATTCCCCTGCTCTGGGTGCTGCCCCTGGCGCTTTACCTGATCACGTTCATGATCGCGTTTGAAAGCGACAGGCTCTACCATCGCGGCGTGATGTTCGTGCTGCTCGCGCCCATGTTTTATTACTTGGCTAAGGATCTTTATCAGGACTCCGGCAATTTGCACATCCGAATTCTGATTCCCGTTTTTGCCGGAGGCCTGTTTCTCTGTTGCATGCTCTGCCACGGCGAGTTGGCGCGCCGCCGGCCCGCACCGCAATACCTAACGCTGTTCTATCTGATGGTCTCGCTCGGAGGCGCGTTCGGAGGAATCTTCGTGGCCCTGATCGCCCCGCGCGTGTTTCATTCGAATCTTGAACTGCCGCTCGGTTTGGGTGCCTGCGCGTTGCTCGGCGCGATGGTGATGTGGGATGGAATTAAGCACAAGATCGGCCGCTGGGTCTTCCGCGTTGTCCTACTGGTCGGCGTGGGAATGCTGCTCGGCTACCTGGCGCGCAGGGAGCACGACGATACTAAGGGGTTCCGGGTGATCGCCCGCAATTTCTACGGCGTTCTGCACGTTAAAGATGACTTGGCGACCAACGAAGACGAATACAGCGAGCGCACATTGCTCCACGGAACCATCAATCACGGCTCACAAATCCTCGACGAGAATCTCCAGTTCAAGACCACCTCCTATTACGGCGAGGATTCCGGCGTGGGCCGCGCCATTCGCGCCGTTCAGCAGCGAGGCCCGATCCGCGTGGGCGTTGTCGGGCTGGGCGCGGGAGTTCTCTCAAACTACGGGCGCGCAGGTGATTTCTACCGCATTTTCGAGATCAATCCGCTGGTCGAAAAGGTCGCGCAGACGGAGTTTACGTTCTATCCGCACTCTCCGGCCGATAAGAAGATTCTCATGGGCGACGCTCGCCTCACCATGGAGCGACTGGACAGCCTGCAACTCGACGTTCTCGCCGTCGACGCGTTTTCGAGCGACGCTATCCCCGTCCATCTGCTCACGCGCGAGGCCCTTGCCGTCTATTTCCGCCACCTGAAACCCGATGGCATCCTGGCTCTGCACATCTCCAACCGTTATCTCGATCTGGAGCCAGTCTGCGCACGGGGCGCGGAGTTTTTCGGCAAGACCGCGATGGTCGTCTCCGACGACGGGGAGCAGGCGCCGTATCTTTCCGCGTCCACTTGGGTGCTGGTAGCCTCCGATAATGCCGTCTTCGGCGGCGATGCCTTCCGCGATGCCAACATCGAACCGGCGAAGGCCGGGAAAGGCTTCCGCGCTTGGACCGACGATTACAGCAACATCTTCCAGATCCTCAAACTGCATTGAGCCTGGCACCCATTCGAACCCGCGCCGCTCGCCGGATCGACCGCACCAGCCGCTTCACGCCCCGCTCCCAATCCGGGAACAGGTCGACGTATTGGACCTTGTCCGTGACTTCCACCGGAATGGCACACCTCTCCAACCGGACCGGCAGCAGGAACACATCGTCAAGTGGACGGCGCTCCGCGCAGGCAAGCGCATGGCGCAGTTCGCTCTGGAACATGCCTCGCTTGGCGAGAGAGCGGGTTGAAAAGCATGCCACGAACGCATCGGCGTCGGCAATCGCACGCTCAATCGCGCGGGTCCAATTTTGGCCAGGCAGGAGGGTGTCCTTATCGAGCCACGGCGTGCATCCCGCCATTCGCAGCGCGTCGCATAAACGCCGGACCGGAATCAGATCCTCCACCACATAGGCGACAAAGACCGTCGGCTGGGTCTCGGGATCGAATCGATAGCCGTCCGCCGCAGTGCGAAATGTCCCCAACCCCTCGATTTCCACCGCCTGCCCGGCCTCAAGCGACTTCCGGACGATCTCCACGACGGCGAGTTCGATCATCGAGGTCACTTCGGCGCTCCCAATTTCCCCAGTCCCGGGATCTTCACCTGCCGACCTTGCCGGAGTCTGTCGAGGATCTTGTGGACCAGTTCGTCTACCTCCTGGCGAGCCGCGGACTTCGAAAGGCCCGTCTCCCGGGCCAGCGTTCTGGCAAGCTTTTCGCGCTTCATTCCTCCTCAGCCTAGAAAACATCGGTTGCCCGCACAACCGGCTATGCTTCGATGCTATTGAAAACAAATAACCTGAGGATACACTGGGGCATGTCACGCCGATACAATGAAGCCATTTTAATCGCCCTTTAAGGGTGGTTTCATCTCCAGTTGACACTATGGATGAGCAAGACGGCCTCGTGTCGTCCACATAATCCTTTAGGAGAAAACACCCATGAAAAAGATCATGACCACGATGCTCGGCCTGTCGCTCATCCTCGGCGTCGCCAGCTCTGCCTTCGCGCAGGACACCACGAAGACCACCAAGGCGAAGAAGACCAAGGCCACCAAGGCAAAGACCGACAAGACCACCAAGTAATTGGTGCTCGGTCTAAACCGAGTTTTGAAGTAAAATCGCCGCGCTTGGGGCGTCTTCGGTGGAAGAGGGCCCAAGCGCGGCTCGATTTTTTTGCCCCGTCCGCGACCCTCCCTGAATCACACCCCGTTTTTTGTGAATCCATGCGAACTTTGACTGCATCAACATCGTACAATAACAGTACAGTGTTAAGTTAGAATATATCGATAAGGAGATGATGATGATCAAACGCATTCTGTTGCTTGCTTCCGTGTTGTCGCTGGCTGTGGCTAGCGCCGCAAATAGCTACAATTTGAACTTTTACCAGCCAACCGTCGTGAACGGCACCACGCTCAAGCCGGGCGAGGCGAAGCTGGAAATCAAGGACAACAAGGCCATCGTAAAGCAGGGGAAGACCAGCGTCGAGGCGACGGTGAAGGTGGAATCCGGCAGCAACAAATACCTTTACACTACGGTCGGCTATAAGGAAGGCGATTCGCACCAGATCAAGGACATCACCATTGCCGGCACGACCACGAAGCTGATTTTCGAGCAATAACGGTACCCGCGATCTCCTGAAACTGATAAGCTACAGGTATGGACTCGGCTCTTGCCGTTCACCGTTTCCATTTCGCGTTCACCGTTACATTTCATTACCTATTCCCCCAGCTGACCATGGGGTTGGCGCTGCTGATCGTCGTACTAAAGACGATCGCACTGAAAACAGGTGATGCGCACTATGCACGCGCTGCCCGGTTTTGGGCGGGCATTTTCGCCGTGAACTTCGCATTTGGCGTGGTGACCGGCATCCCGATGGAGTTCCAGTTCGGTACCAACTGGGCTCGTTTTTCGCGATCGGCGGGGGGCGTCATCGGGCAGAGCCTCGCCATGGAAGGGGTCTTTTCCTTCTTCCTGGAATCCAGCTTCCTGGGACTATTCCTGTTCGGCGAGAAGCGCCTCAGCCCGGCGATGCACTGGGTGTCGGCCCTTCTCGTGTTTCTAGGCTCCTGGCTTTCGGGGTTCTTCATCATCGTTACCGACGCCTGGATGCAGCATCCGACCGGCTATACATTGGGGCCGCATGGCGAGATCCTGTTGTCGGACTTAGCGGCGTTCCTCCTCAACCCCTGGGCCATCTGGCAATACCTGCACAACATGATCGCCTCCGTGGTGACCGCCGGATTCGTCATGGCCTCTCTGGGCGCCTATTATCTGCTGACGGGCAAGCACGGTGCCTACGGAAAGACGTTCGTGCGCACGGGAGTCATCGCCGGAACCATCGCACTGGCGCTGCTATTGTTCCCCACAGGCGACGAGCAGGCCAAAATGGTGCTGGAGCATCAACCCGCGACGCTGGCCGCCATGGAGGGCCTGTTCGACACGGAGCAGGGCGCGCCCCTGGCAATTCTCGGCCAGCCGGACATGGACAAAATGAAGCTCGACAATCCGCTGGAGGTTCCAGCGGCCCTGAGCTTCCTGACCTACAAGAGTTGGGGCGCCAAGGTAAGAGGACTGCGCGATTTTCCTCGCGATTCATGGCCGGACAACATCCCTTTGCTCTACTTCGTGTATCACATCATGGTTGGGCTCGGAACCATCATGTTCGCCCTGATGGGTGTATCGCTCGTGTTGCTGCGCGGCGGGCGCCTGTTCACGGCGCGGCCGGTGCTGTGGGCGCTGATGCTGGCCGTGCCGTTCCCGTACATCGCCACCACGGCGGGCTGGATGACCGCCGAGATCGGCCGCCAGCCGTGGCTGATCTACGGGCTGATGCGGACTGCGGCGGGCTCTTCGCCCCAGGTCTCGGCCGGAAACGGTCTGTTCACGCTGCTCGGGTTCATGGGTCTGTATCTCATACTCGGCATTGTGTTTCTGTTCCTGATCCTGCGCGAAATTGAGCACGGACCGGAGGAGGTCTAACGATGGAGACGCTCTGGTTCTGGCTGGTCGCGGTGATGATCGCCGCCTACGTGGTGCTGGATGGTTTCGACCTGGGCGCGGGCATTATTTACCTGTTCGTTGCACGAAATGATGCGGAACGCGGAAGCGTGCTGCGATCGATCGGCCCCTTCTGGGATGGCAACGAGGTCTGGCTGCTGGCCGCCGGAGGAACTCTGTACTTCGCGTTTCCAGTGTTGTACGCCTCCAGTTTTAGCGGATTCTACCTGCCACTAATGATCGTGCTGTGGCTGTTGATCCTTCGTGGGCTGTCACTGGAATTGCGCGGCCACGTGGATGCGGACCTTTGGAAACAGTTCGCCGACGCCGTGTTCGCCCTTTCGAGCGGTCTGCTGGCGATTTTCTTCGGCGCCGCGCTAGCGAACGTGATCCGCGGCGTGCCTCTGGATGCCGAAGGCTATTTCTTCCTGCCTCTATGGACCAACTTCACGCCGCAACGCGAAGCGGGAATTCTCGATTGGTACACGATCCCCATCGGTCTGGCGGCATTCGTCACGCTGATGTTTCACGGCGCTTTGTGGGTGGCTTGTAAGACCGAGGGCGAGGTGCGCGAGCGCTCCATTGCAATAGCGAACCGCTTGCGATGGGCGGTTCTCGCGCTCTTAGGGTTGGTTCTCGGGCTGAGTGCAATCGTACAGCCGCGCATGGCTCGCGGAGCCTGGATGCTGCCTCTGGCGCTAATCGCCCTCGCAGTCGCGGGCTGGATCGGCAAGACTGACCTGACTCGGTTTCTCGCCTCTAGCGGCTACATCGTCGCGATGCTGGTGGGCGCGGTGCTCGGCGTGTATCCGAACGTGCTTCCCTCCAACGGCGATCCGCAGTTGAGCCTGACAATTTATAACGCCTCCGCCGCACATTATGGACTCTCCATCGGCCTGCGGTGGTTCATCCCCGGCATCGCGCTGGCGGCCGGATACTTTTTCTACGTCTATCGAATGTTCGCGGGCAAGGTGAGAGCCGAGGGCCCCGGATACTAAGCTACCGCCCCTGATACGCGCCCGTTGTCGCGTCAATGAAGACGCTCCATTCAGCGGTTGACACCGAATCGCCCCAGTAGACCCGCCACACCGGGTCGGGGAAACGCGCGGTCAGTTCCAGATCGAACTTCGCATGAGGCTTAACGCCCTTGCCTTTGAAATACGTATCGCTGTGTTCGATGGCGGTTTGCAACGCATCCGGAGTATCGATTTTAAAGGCCTGAATGACGAACGGCTTGTCGGCCGCGCCCTGCTGCCAGGATTCCTCGTGCCCTGCGAACACGCCTTTATGAAGATCGCCGGCCGCTTCCACGGCGGACCAGGTGTAGCTTCGCGAACGGCTCTTGGATGCGGAGACAAAAACCACTTCCCACGCGGCTGCCTTTCCGCCGATGGCCTTGAGTTCCTGGATCTCCATACTGCGAACGCGCAACGGCTGGGCGTCGACGGCCCACGCGCGAGCCTGGGGAAAGATCTGATAGAATGCCTGGCGACCCGTCAACGGTTCGGATGGTTTTTCGGGGGTCTTCGCCACCGGAGTTTCGGAGCAAGCGGTTAACAGGAATACGAAAGCGATTATCGCGGAAACTTTCATTATTCCTAGGGTCGCCGAGGCTACGTTGCGGTGTCAACCGGCGGATGTCACGGGCACATTATTTCCATTGTCCCCTCGTGGAACCCCAGCGGGATATAATTCAAGGTTCGCGTACAAGGAGAACATCCAGGGAATGAAGAAGAATCGAATCGCGGCGCTTGGCGCTGGCATTATGTTCGCGGCCTGCTTCGCCCCGGCGCAGGGTCGCGGTGGACGGGGCGGTAACGCGCAGCAGCCGACGCCTCCGGCCGCTACGCCAACCCCGGCGCCAACGACCGCAACTCAGACGCCCCGGCTGCCTCCGCCCGAAGAGAAGACATCCGTCACTCATCACAAGGCAACCATCGGCGGCCAGGAGATCAGCTACACGGCCACCGCCGCGAACTACGTCATCAAGGACGATTCCGGCGCGCCCAAAGCCTCCTTCTTCTTCGTCGCGTATACCAAGGACGACGTCGCCGATCCCGCCAAGCGGCCGGTTTCGTTCGTCTATAATGGCGGACCCGGTTCGGCATCGTCGTTCACTCATATGGGCCTTGGACCGAAGCATGTAGTCCTTGCGCCCGACGGCCACGGTCTGGGACCGGCTCCGTACGAGTTTGCCGATAATGAGGATTCGTTCCTGGACGCGACCGATATGGTCTTCATCGACGCCGTGTCCACGGGCTACAGCCGTCCGGTTCCGGGCGAAGCGACGCCGCAGTTTTACGGCGTCGTGCAGGACGCCACCTGGTTCTCCGATTTCATCTATCAATGGATCACGCGCAACGAGCGGTGGCTCTCACCGAAATTCCTGATCGGCGAAAGCTACGGCACAACGCGCTCAGCGCAGCTTTCGAATGTTTTGCAGCAGCGTCATCAGATGTACTTGAACGGCGTGGCTCTGCTGTCGTCGGTGGGCTTCGGGAACTGGGGCGCGGACGACCGCACCAAGTTCTGGCTGCCCACCATCGTCTGCTCCGGCTGGTTTCAGAAGACGCTGGCGCCGGATCTGCAGAAGCTGACTATCGAGCAGGTCGCGCAAAAAGCTCGCGATTTCGCGCACGGTCCGTACGCCGCCGCGCTTGAGAAAGGCGACGCTATCTCCGCGGCCGAGAAGGCCAGCATCGTGAAGGAACTCAACCGGATGACGGGTCTAACGCCCAAGTACATCGAAGAGACCAATCTGCGCATTAGCCCGCAGCGTTGGTTCAAAGAACTGCTGCGCGACAAGCGCGAAACCGTGGGCCGCCTGGATGCGCGCTTCACTGGCTATGACGCCGACGCCGCCGGCGAACGGGTCGAGTACGATTCGAGCGAAGCGTCCTACGAGGGCGCCTACGTCGCCGCATTCCAGGATTATGTTCGCCGCGACCTGAAGTGGAACACCGACATGTACTACACGGTCACCGCCCGCGTGCAGCCTTGGGATCAGGGCCAGCCGGGCGGACCCGCAGAGGCGCTCCGCTCCGCCATGACGCAGCAGACCTATATGAAGTTGCTGGTGATCTGCGGCTACTACGATCATGCAACGCCGTTCAACGGGATCGAGCAGACCATCAACCACCTGGGCCTGGAGCCGTCGATTCGAAAGAACGTGAGCTTCACGTACTACGAAGGCGGCCACATGATGTACATTGACAAGAAGGCCAACGACAAGCTGCACAAAGACGTCGACGACTGGATCAAATCCAGCTATAAGCACTAGACTGGTCTCATGCGTCGGCTGCTGATTTGGGCGATGCTCGGAGCGCCGGCGCTCACCGCGGGCGATGCCTACGTCCGCAGCGCGCTGGCAAAGCTCCACCGCATCGAAGATGGCAAGGTCAAACCCGGCTCCGTCGTTTTCTTCAGCCTGCAGGAAATCAATTCCTGGGCGCTTTACATGGTGCCGCAGATCGTGCCGGAGGGCATCCGCGATCAGCGGGTAACGCTCGGGACGGACGTTGGAACCGCCTACGCCCTGATGGATTTTCTCAAAATGCGACACGCCCAAGGCAAGGCGACGGGCTGGATCATGGAGCGCCTGATCGAGGGTGAGCGCCCCGTAACGATCTCGATCCGGCTGCAATCGGGCGGGGGCCGGTGCCTCGTGAACCTGACGCGGGTGGAGATTTCAGGCGTTTCCGCGACCGGCAGCGTTCTGGATTTCCTGATCAAGACGTTCTTTATGCCCTTGTATCCGACGGCTCATATCAACGAGGCATTCGAGATCGGCTACAACATCGACCGGATCGAACTGCGCCCGTCGGGCGTTCGCGTAACGATGAAGAAGTGACCGGGTAGCCGGCGAACCTACCATAGCCCGGCGACAATCATGAGCGCGTATATCGTCGACAGAGCGAGAGCCCGCTGACCCACGCGCTTCAGCGGTATCTGCAGCGATGTTCCGAGCCGCTGCCTCCTCAGTTCCATCAGATAACACGTGGCCGCCAACATCAGCGCGGCGGCGATCCAGAAGCGTCCCCGGAACGCGAAGAACAACGCAGCGACGATCAGGACGGCCTGGGAGAGAAGCGCGGCGCGGCGGGAATCGCCATCCGCCGTCTGGCCCTTGCGCGCGGCGACCATCGCATCCAGCCTTGCATGAACCACGAAAATGCCCGCCGCAGCCTGAAGAGCGCAGAGAAGCCATAGCCACCAGCACCAATCCGCTACGCTGCCCCGTACCGAGATACAAGCAACTAGCGAGGTTGATGTTAACGCCGCAGCACTCGCGACCTGAAACCACTCCGAGCGCTGCCGGTTCCGCACGTTGATCATCACAGCCAAGACCGTGAAGAAACCCGCGCCGAGGAAGAGCGGCAGGAAGGGAACCCACCCTCGGGCTGCCACCAACACCAGCCCGGAGCCGGCGAGGATTACAGACTCAATTGCGGCATAACGCATGGCCGTGCGGGTTTCCGAATGCTCCTGTTTCCATACAAGACGCTGGCGGGCAATCACCACCAGGGGGTCCTTAATCGCAAGCGCGCACACGATCGCGACCAGCGCCCCCAGCTCCGGCCAGCGCACCTGCCGCGCCAGGATGGCTGCGGAGAGAAAAGGCGTCAGCAACATGGCCGTGGCGCCGTGCTCGCGCGGAAGGAAGTCCCGTCCGATGGCGGATTTTGGCTTTTGCGGGGGAGTAGCCATCTCTTTTCGTACCCAGTGTAAGGGACAGGAGCCCAGCGCGCAGTGACGAAAGTCACCGCCGTTCTAAATCAGGATGCTGCGCTGACGCTGAGAAATTTGGTCGGGGCGGGGCGATTTGAACGCCCGACCCCCTGCGCCCAAGGCCGATTTTGGGCTCAGCTTGAAATCGTCTATTTTCAACTACTTGAATTTAAGCGGGTTACGCGCGCCGTATTGAACGGAGTGGATTTGAATTGAACCGAGGGAATTCCGCATCCTCAATTTCATCTACACCCGGGTGGGGCCTTGTGATTCCACCTCGTAGCCGATCGTTCGGTATCCTTTCAGCCGCTTCTCATACATTGGGCCAAGCATTTGGAACTTGTTCGAGCAGTTGCTGGCGATGATAGTCAAGGGAACACGGGCGCCCTCATCCGTATTGAAGGATATGTTGTTCCGCTCGAAGATGAGATGAAGGAGTCGGCGGAGTTCTTGGTTGTGTCCAGCTCCGGCGCCTGCATTCATACACCTCCGCCGCCGCCGAATCGAATCATCTACGTCAAGATGGCTGCCAATAACCGGGCCAAGGTCGAGATTGGCAAATTGTTCTGGGTGGGTGGACGGATGCACATCGCTACGGCGAAGAGTCCATACGGCGATGTTTCTTTTCAAATGGAGGGACTCGTGGTCGAGTTGTCCAAGGATGCGTAACCACGGAACGCTAGGCTCTGTCGCAGCGATCGCACTTCGTACAGAAAGTGTGGTTGATAAGATGCGCGGCAATCATCAGGCTACTGCCGGTCATCGTCACGGCCATCTCGGTTGCGTGGGAGGGGAGACGATCGCCGAGGTACGCTCCCGCGAAAATGAGTCCAAGGCCTCCGATCATCAGGCCAAACACCCGTAAACGGCGATGCTTTCGATATCCCTTGACAATCGCGATGCAACCTATTGCCGCCACCATCGCCGCCAGAACCCGATGAAACCTCTCTTCCGTCGGCAGGTAATGCACCCAGACTGCCGACAGCGAAAGCACGACGGGAGTCACGATGCAGTGGATGAGGCACAACGCGGAGGCGATCACGCCGACATGATCTGCAACGGCCTGAGGTTGTTTGTTCATGGAAACGACTATGCTCGCACATCCTTGCGAAAAGGTTCAATGGAATGTCCCGCAAAGGAGTCCGGCGGGTCTAGCAAGCGGTTCGCAGCCACCGACGCCGAAGCCCAGTCTAAGATGTCGCGATACATATCCCGGCTCGCCACATTGCCGTACCAGCGCGAACTAGCCTCCGACGCGATCACGACCACGTTCGGCACATCGCAGGGGCCCAGGCATCCGCAGATCGACAGTTGCAGACGCTTGAGCAGACCGCGGCGGCGCCACTCATCCTTTAGCCACTGGGCAGGCACTTCGGGACGGCCGCGTTCCACTGCTCCGCAGCAGCAGCCCTGGCATACCAGCACATGTCCGATCACCAGCCGCTTCGTTGTCAAAGAATCTTTGGCCGCCATTCGTTGATCTCACAGCTATACTATACCTGAGTATAGTTAATGTATGGCTCACATTAGCAACGAGGGTGGTAAGAAGCTGCTGACCCGTGTCCGCCGCATTCGTGGACAGATCGAAGGAATTGAGCGCGCGATTCAGGAAGGTACCGACTGCTACGCAGTCCTCCAGCAGACGGCCGCCGCCCGTGGTGCGTTGGGAGGACTCATGGCGGAGCTGATCGACGGGCACGTCCGACATCACGTGAGCAGCCCAAGGGAGCGCGAAAAAGCAACGAATGAACTAATGCAGATTGTGCGCAGCTACCTGCGCTAGGAGGAGGCCCATGCCGGAAGCAAGAACGTCTATGCAGGAAACGCCTGTCGGCGACCATGAACACGATCACGACGGGCAGCATCACGATCATGAAGGGGAACACGACCACGAACACGGTCGCATCGAACCCTTCGACCTTGTCCGCATCGTGATCACCGCAATCGCCGCGATTCTAGTATGGCTCCGTGTGTGGGAGCCGTTTCCGCACGTCAGCCTGATTGGCATCGCCGGAGTCCTGTTCGGCGGATGGCCGATCTTTCATGAAGCGTTCGAGAACCTGCGCGAGCGCCGCATGACGATGGAGCTATCGATGACCATTGCCCTCGTAGCGGCTGCGGCGATCGGCGAATTTTTCACGGCGCTCATCATTACGGCGTTCGTGCTCGCGGCCGAAGTGCTGGAAGGGCTCACCGTAGGCCGCGGCCGCCGCGCCATCGGCGAACTCTTAGATATGCTGCCTCACTCCGCTTGGATCGTGAAAGATGGGGCCCCACCCGTGGAAGTACCCATCGCGGCCATCCGACCTGGCGACAGGGTGCTGATCCGGCCGGGTACGCGAATCCCGGTTGACGGCCATGTTCTCTCGGGAAACTCTAGTGTCGAGGAAGCCGCGATCACTGGCGAGTCTCTGCCGCAAGACAAGCTTCCGGGCAGTCAGGTTTTCGCGGGCACGCTGAACCAAACCGGCGCCATCGAGGTCGCAGTCGGGAACCTTGGCCGCGATACGACGTTTGGCAGGATTGTTGAGGCGGTCGAGAAAGCAGAGCAGACGCGGGCACCTATTCAGCGCCTCGCCGACCGGCTGGCCGGGTATCTCGTGTATTTCGCACTTGGCAGCGCGGTGCTGACGCTGTTGATCACGCATAATCTGCGCTCAACGATTTCGGTAATCATTGTGGCCGGGGCCTGCGGAATTGCCGCCGGTACTCCTTTGGCGATTTTGGGTGCAATCGGCCGTGCCGCTCGTCAGGGGGCAATTATCAAGGGAGGCGTCTATCTTGAGCAACTGGCTAAAATCGATACCGTCTTGCTCGATAAGACAGGTACACTGACTTACGGCAAGCCTCGCGTTGCTTCGATTGATCCAAATGATGGCTATTCGTCCGACGACGTCCTCCAAGTCGCCGCTGCAGCGGAACGTAATTCCGAACATCCTCTTGCGATTGCAGTGGTGG
This sequence comes from Bryobacteraceae bacterium, assembly GCA_035542735.1. Taxonomy (GTDB): domain Bacteria; phylum Acidobacteriota; class Terriglobia; order Bryobacterales; family Bryobacteraceae; genus Palsa-187. The sequence goes on along the minus strand of DATKKV010000016.1, from coordinate 214,260 downwards.
CAGCGGCGCAGGAACGCCATTTAGTGATTGGCGAGCCTTCTACGTTCCAATACACACCGGGCAAAGGCGTGCGTGCGAGGGTCGCCGGCCATAATGTTGCGGTCGGCAATATCGTTCTGCTTGAAGAGGCAAATGTTCCTTTGCCGTCGATCAGCATGGGGTCTGGTACACGAGTCTTCATCGCACGCGACGGCCGGTTCATCGGCTCCATTCGGATCGCCGATCAAGTCCGCGACGGAGCTCTGGCGGCTATTCGCGAGCTCGAAGAGATGGGGCTTAAGATCGAGTTGCTCACGGGGGACAACGAAGCCTCGGCGAAAGCCGTCGCCGAAAGTCTTGGGATCCGCGATGTGTCGAGCGGGCTGCTGCCGGAGCAAAAGCTCGCACGCGTTGATCTGCTGATTCGTCTTGGCCGAACGGTAGCTATGATCGGCGACGGCATCAATGATGCTCCTGCTCTTGCCCGCGCCCAAGTCGGGGTAGCCATGGGAAGCGGGACAGAAATCGCGCACGCGAGCGCTAATGTTTTGCTGATCGGAAACGATCTCAGAAAGTTCGCTGCTACTGTCAAGACCGCTCGTTGGTGCCGGAGGGTGATCCTCCAAAACTTCTACGGAACGCTGATTGTGGACGCGCTGGGGATCGCTTTGGCGGCTGTCGGAATGATCAACCCTTTGCTTGCGGCGTTCATCCACGTCTCCTCCGAGTTGACCTTCATTCTGAACTCAACCCGTTTGTTACCCCGGTTCTCACGAGAGGATTGAGCTGCGAGCGCTTCCGCTAATTAGAAATAGTTGCCCGCCTACCCAGTTCTAAATCCCGCTGGTGACTATTCTCTCGTATTCACGATGGAGACCGGGTAAAGTCGGCCAGGCTTTCTTTCTGGATGGGAGTAGCTATCTCTCGCAGGATTAGACGGGTGGCTACTCCTTCCTGTACCACGACTCCGCCCTCGCATTGTATGTGAAACTGGCCGCCACCGAGGGTGAGCCAGTGCTTATCGGCACGGGAAACCCGCAAGCCTGGCATGCGGCTGCTCAAGTCCGAGGACGGCCATTTCATGTTCCAAATGCGGCCGGGCGACAGCATGGTGGGAAGCAAAACCACGGTCAACCCGAACGTCTGGTATCACGTGGTCATAACCAAGACAGATCAGGCCGTTACGATGTACGTAAATGGCGATGAGGAAGCGCGAGGACCGGCGCCCGCGCATTTCTCCGACGATCCGAAAAGGTAACGAGGGTCTTTTGTATGTAACACGCGTGCGGACGCGAGTCAGGAGGCTGTTGATAACGAGATGGGTAGCTCCACTTCGCGCGGGAAATGAGCGACGTGAGCTTGACGTCCTGACCTGGGCCGGAGTTGATAGAACTTTGCAAAGCGTTGAGTCGGATCGAGGAGTAGGTTCTTAGGGGAGCCGGGAACTCTTACTGGTATAACACGCGGGAGAAATCGTGAGGATTCCACATCCTCAATTTTATCTACAGTGGAATTCGGCCTTCGCTGGGTGAAGGCCGTATCCGATTGAATCAATTGGTCGGGGCGGGGCGATTTGAACGCCCGACCCCCTGCGCCCAAGGCAGGTGCGCTACCAGGCTGCGCTACGCCCCGACAGGCTCCCTCCATGGTACCATCGTGGCCCGCGCCGACAAAAATGACCAAAAATTCATCGCTATCTCCATGATTTGGCGCGATAATCGTTCGTTACCTTTCGTCCACCGCATCCATCTAAGTTGTTGGATGTAGAAAGAAGGCGAACGATGAAACGCTGGAACAGGCAGTCAATCTTACGGAGCGTCGCGGCAGCTCTGGTGCTGCTGACTCCTTTTCGCGCGGTTTTCGCGCAAGACGCTCAACCGGCGCCGCGGACCGTCCTCTCCGCGCAGCAGCTGGACAACCTTGTGGCCCCCCTTGCCCTGTATCCTGATCCGCTGTTGAGCCAAGTTCTGGTGGCAGCGACATACCCGCTCGAGTTGGTGCAGGCAAATCAGTGGCTGCAGCAGAACCGGCATCTGACCGGAACCGCTCTGATGGATGCCGCCAAGCAGCAGAACTGGGATCCCAGTGTGCAGGCGCTGGTCGCATTCCCAGATGTTCTGGCGCGACTGAATCAGGATGTGCAGTGGACCACCGATCTGGGTAATGCGTTTCTCGCGCAGCAGGCGGACGTGATGGCGGCGATCCAGAGGCTTCGCGCTCGTGCGCAGGCTAATGGCAAGCTGCAGACGACGCCGCAGCAAACGGTGAGCAACCAGACGCAGGACGGCCAGCCGGCCATAACGATCCAACCGGCCGATCCTCAAGTGATCTATGTGCCGACTTATGATCCCGCTTACATCTGGGGCGCTCCGGCTTGGGGCTATTATCCTCCCCTGTTCTATCCGAGCTACGGCTTTGGATTCGGCTTCGGCATCCCGATCGGCGGATTCTTCCTGGGCTGGGGTGGCTGGGGCGGCTGGGGCTGGGGATTCAATTGGTGGGGCCATTCCTGCTATGTGAACGGAGGATTCTTTCACGGCTACGGCTACCACTACGGCGGTTACGGCCACGCCGGATTCAACGGGACTCGCGCTTGGGCTCACGACTATGCACGAACGGCTCACGCAGGCGGAGCGCCGGGATATAGCCGCTCTTATGGGACAGCGGGGGGTGCGACAGCGGGAGGCAGCCGCGCCGGCACCGGCGCTGGATTCCGGTCGCCAGGTGCTGGCCAAGGTAATCGCAGCGTCGCTAGTAATTCGTACGCCAATCGGGGGGCGAGCGGAAATTCGCGCAGCTACGCGGCTCCCGCGCAGCGGGCATCCTCCGCAGCGGCGCAACGCAGTTATTCCGCTCCCGCACGGAGCTACTCCGCCCCGGCGCAGCGGAGCTACGGGTCAGTGAGCCGTAGTTATTCGGCTCCGTCACGTAGTTATTCGGCTCCGTCGCGCAGCTACGCAGCTCCCTCACGCAGCTATTCGGCTCCGCGGTCTTCAGGCGGCGGTGGCGGCGGATTCCATGGCGGCGGCGGATCGCACGGCGGACACCGGTAAACCCTCGCCAGTTCAAGAAAATGGCCCTGATCGAAAGGTCGGGGCTATTTTTTTGCCCTTACGGCAAGCAGCTATACTGCATAGGAAATGTATAGATGGATTCTCGTGGGTTGGATGTTCCTGATCTCCGCAATCGCGTATCTGGACCGCGTGAACCTTTCCATCGCCGGCCGCGCCATTGAAGAGGAATTCCACCTCTCCGACATTCAGCTTGGCTATGTCCTGAGCGCGTTTGTCCTCGGCTACGCCATCTTTCAGGCTCCCGGAGGCCGCATCGCCGACCGCTTCGGGCCCCGGCTGGTTCTGTCCCTTGGCGTGGTCTGGTGGGCCGTGTTCACGGTTCTGATTACGCTGCTTTCCATTCAGTTGACGGCGCTTCTGGCGACGCTGATCGCCATCCGCTTCTCGCTGGGGATCGGCGAGGCCGTGGTTTATCCTTCCTCGAACTGCGTGGTCTCAGCCTGGATTCCATCGACGGAACGCGGTATCGCCAACGGCATTATTTTCGCGGGCGTAGGATTCGGAGCGGGCGTGACGCCGCGCCTGATTGTTTACTTCTTGGAGCACGGCGGGTGGCGAGGCTCGTTCTGGGCCAGCGCAGCCATCGGCCTTGCCGCGGGCGCGATCTGGTATCTCATCGCGCGCGACCGGCCAGAGCAGCATCCCTGGGTATCTCCGGCGGAACTGGCGCACATCGAAGCCGGACTGCCAAAGGAAGACGCCAAGAAACCGGACCAGCGGCTGGATTGGGGCGAGATCCTCACCAACCGCGACATTCTTGCGGTCGCCTTCAGCTACTTCTGCTTTGGCTACACCGCCTATATTTTTCTTAGCTGGTTTTTTATTTACCTGAACAAAGTCCGCGGCCTGGATCTGAAGTCGAGCTCCTATTACGCCATGCTGCCTTTCCTCGCCATGGCCGCTGGATCGACTGTGGGCGGCTGGCTGAGCGACGCGATCACGAAACGGCTTGGGAAGAAGGCCGGCCGCTGCCGTCTCGCGTCGGTTGCCGTTGCCTTCGCGGCGGTATTCGTGGCGCTGGGGACGCAAGTGGAAAGCGCGAAAGTGGCCAGCTTCGTTCTGGCGGCGGGGGCGGGCGCTTTGTACCTCGCGCAGAGCTCGTTCTGGTCCGTCAGCGCGGACATCGGGAAACGATCGGCGGGATCGGTTTCCGGCGTGATCAACATGGGGGCGCAGTTGGGTGGGGCACTGACGTCGTCGTTGACTCCCTGGATCGCCAGGGAATTTGGCTGGACTGCCTCTTTCCTGGCTGCGTCCGCGCTGTGTGTCGCCGGGGCGATTACCTGGCTGATAGTGGATCCAGACCGGACGTAAGAAAGGCCGGCCCTCGCAAGCGAGGAGACCGGCCTTGTTTCGATGATCGCGCCTAGAACGACAGGCGCAACCCCAGCTGGACCTGACGCATCGCCGCGACCGTCAGAATCTTGCCGAAATTGTTGTTCACTGCCGTGCTATAAGTACCGTTCGGGTTACTGAGGTTCACCAGATAAAAGCCGTTGGTGAATTCCCCGCGTGCCTGGACGACGAACCTATCCCTTGAACGTGGTCTTAAGGTGAATGTTCACTGCGGCCAGCGCTTTTGAAAGAGGGCAGCCCGCTTTTGCCGCTGCGGCGGCCGCTTCAAACGCCGCCGCATCGATGCCGGGAACTTCGCCCACCGTCTCCAATTCGATATTTGTGATCGCGAAGCCTCCCTCCACCGGATCGATGTGGACGGCCGCTGTCGTATGAATGCTGGCCGGCGGATGCCCTTCTTTGGTCAGGATGCCGGAAAGGGCCATCGAGAAGCAGGCCGCATGCGCCGCGCCGAGCAACTCCTCGGGATTCGTCTCTCCGCTGCCAACGAAGCGGGACTTAAAACTGTACGGGCTGTCCAGCGCTCCCGTCTCCACCTTCACGTGGCCGTTGCCTTCTTTAATTGAGCCGTTCCATTGAGCTTCCGCGCGACGAATCATGTTGATATTCTCCTCGAAACTAGTCTACTGTTTTCATCTAAGATCGTGAGATATGGCGAAACTGACCTTCGATCCCGGACTGACAACGCAATACACCGGCCTTCTGCGGCGCGCCATTAACCGAGACGGCAGCTTCAACGTCGCACGCCGCGGAACGCGCTGGAGCGATATTCATCCCTATTTGCACTTGATCAGCATGCCGTGGCCGGCGTTCCTGGCGGTGGTCTTTGTAACCTACCTCGCGGTAAACACGGTGTTCGCAGTGCTCTATTTCGCCCTGGGACCGGGACATCTGCAAGGCGGCGACGCTCCGGACAAGCTGCACCGCTTCCTGAATGCATTTTTCTTCAGCGCGCACACGCTTACTACCGTCGGCTACGGGAACATCGCCCCGAATGCCCTTTCGTCGAATATTCTTGCGGTGGTGGAAGCGCTCATCGGCCTGCTGGGCTTCGCCCTCGCCACTGGCATCCTGTTTGGGCGCTTCTCCCGGCCTTCGGCGCGCATCGCCTTCAGCGATCAAGCGCTCATCGCTCCTTACGAAGAGCGGAGCAGCCTGCAGCTCCGCATCGTCAACCGGCGCCCGAACGCGCTGATGGAAATGGAGGCAACGGTCATCCTGATGACCGTGGAAGGCGAGCCTGGCAAGCAGAAGCGCGCGTTTCGGGGGTTGTCGCTTGAACGCGATCGCATCGACTTTCTCGCTCTTACCTGGACGATCGTACATCCCATCGACGAATCGAGCCCGCTCTTCGGGAAGACGGATGAGGACTTGACGCGCGCCCAGGCCGAGGTGTTGATTCTGATCAAAGGCTTCGACGAGACCTTCGCGCAGAGCGTCCACTCACGCTATTCCTACCGCTTCGATGAGATCACCTGGAACGCTAAGTTTACGCCCGCCTTCGAATTCGATGAAGGGGGCAACATGGTGTTGAACATCGATAAGGTCGGCAACCACGCCCCGGTCGTGTAAACGGCCTAATGCGCGGAGAGGGCTTTCACCAACTCATAGAGGAACTGCTGGCCCTCGTAAAATGACTGCACGCCCATGCGCTCGTCGCGGCCGTGGAAGCGGACGTCGTCGCGATCCATGAAGAAGCCCTGCACGCCATAGGTCGGGATACCGGCGATGCGGAGCATGCGGCCGTCAGTGGCTCCCATCACCATGATGGGAAGCGTCGGCACGCCGGGCCACATGGTGTCCGTAAGGCGCGCTACGGCCTTCATCACATCCGCGCGCATCGGCGAAGCCGGTCCTTTCTTGAATTCGCCGACCTTGGTGAGTTTCACCTGATCGTCAGCGACGACCTTATTGAGAGTGCTTTCGACGTACTCGACGGAATCCTCGGGCAGGACGCGGCAATTCACAGTGGCTGCGGCGAGCTGTGGGAGGGCGTTCAGCGCGTGGCCGCCCTCCAGCATGGTGGCAACGCACGTCGTGCGAAGAGTGGAATTCCAGGCCGGCGACGCCGCGGCGACACGAGCCATAGCTGCCTGATCGCCTTGGGCGACCTTGGCGAGATCAGCGGAAATCGGACCTTTTGTGAGCGTCGCCATTTGGTTGAAATAGGCGGCGGTCACTTCGTTGGTCTTCAAGGGAAAGCCGAATTTCGCCAGACGATCGAGCGCGCTCGCCAGGTGATAGATGGCATTGTCGGCGACGGGCACGGAACTGTGGCCGCCCTTATTGCGGACCTCGAAGCGAAAATTCAACACGTATTTTTCGCTGATCTGAATATCGTTGGAGATTTTCTTTCCGCCTGCCGCCTCGCCCCAGCCGCCTTCGTTCAGGCAGAATTCAGCGTCGATCAAGTCGCGATGATTCGCGATCAGCCAGTCCACGCCGTTGTACGGCCCGCCGCCTTCCTCGTCCGCGGTCAGGGCCACGATGATGTCGCGTTCCGGCTTGAATCCTTCCTTCTTGTAGCGAATCAGATTGGCGATCCAGACGGCGGCCTGTGCTTTGTCGTCGCCGGTGCCGCGACCGTAGAAATAACCGTCCTTTTCGATGAACTGGAACGGATCCATCGACCAGTCCTCGCGCTTGGCCTCGACCACATCCGTATGCGCGAGCAGCAGGATCGGCCTTCGGGCGCCTGTGCCGTGGTAGAGGACCACCAGGTTCGCCTTCTTTGGGCTGGCACCGCCGATGAAGATATCGGAATCGGAGAAACCGGCGGCTTTCAGGTATCGCGCGGCGGCCTCGGCGACCGGTGTCGTCGAGCCGGTGGTAAAGCCCGATTGAACCTCGACGAACTCTTTGTAAATAGAGCGGGCAAGCTGGCGTTCGGACTCGGGAGGAGTCGTCTGCGCCACGGCAAGGACGGCGCAAAGGAAAAATGTTGTGCGAAACACTCCGTTTATTGTGTCACACCTCGGCCTTAAACCCGTACGTCCGATACTCCCACGAGATTTGCTCGCCGCGGACGGTCAGAACCCCGAATCCCTCCGGATGTCCCAGCCGTGCGCCCTTCCACCAGTTCCCGCACACTGCTCCCGAAGTGATGTACTGGCATCCGTTGTAAACCACCGTTTCCCGGATGTGCGTGTGCCCTTGCAACACTGCCTTGACGTTGTAAGACGCGAGAAGCGTCAGGAGCTGCGTGGAGTTGGTGACCAGATACGTCGAGGGCACTTTCCACTGATCGGGGACGATCTGGAGCACCGAGCTCAGAATCGGAATGTGCGTCATCATCACGATGGGCCGCGCGGTCCCGGTTTTCTCCAAGTCCGCCCGCAGCCAGGCCATCTGCGCCTCGTCGATCAACCCGATGAAGCCTCCTCCGGCCGGCGTACCGATCGAATCGAGCAGGATGAAGTGCCAGCCCTTGTGGTCAAAGGACGAGTAACGCGGCCCGATCCGGTCCTCAAAGGTCTTTTTCCCATACAGGGGATCCGTGGCGGCGATGCCGCTCTTGGTGGACAGCCCCACCACGTCGTGATTACCCGGCACGGAGTGCACTCGCATCTCCAGGCGCTTCACCGTCTCGCCGTACAGATCGAATAGTTCGACGGCGCGGCGCGCGGGCGTCTCATTGGAGTCGAACACAAGATCGCCGCCGCATAACGCGAAATCGGGACGCTGCACGTTGATCGCGCCGAAGCACATCCGGCAGCCGTCGGCTGCTTTCATCTCGGGCTGAATATGTGTATCGGTGAAATGGACGAAGCGGAAGCCATCCGTGGGCGCGGCGAGGGCAAGAGGGGCCCCTGCCAGAATTGAGAGTGCGGTACGGCGTTGCATGTTGACTCGGAGCTTATCAAATCAGTATTTCATTTCGGATACGCGGCATGCCTCTTGACTTCGGCCATCTGGTCGGCATGGCGCTGGCTGTGCAGCGCGATCATCAATAGCCACTGGCAGCCGTCCAGATCGTTGAACACCATGTGAGGCGAGACTCGGTCATGCAAGGGATCCTGCGTGTCGGCGACATACTTCAGCACAACGGCGCGTTGCTGTTCGAAAGGCCCGATGAACTCTTCGGGCGAGGCGGAATGAGAGTGGTTCACCACGCCCGGCGGAACCTTGACGCGAACTTCACGCGCCGGGACGGCATGGAGCATCTTCGAAGTCTTGTGCTGGACTTCAACGGCGCGAGCGGGGTCCGCCGGCGCGCTCTGCATCGCCTTCGAGACCAGGCTGAAAAGCCGGCGCTCCACGGTGAGAATATGGTCGGCGCACTCGCCGATGGACCACGTCTCCTCGTCCGGCCGGAAAGCCCACTGGTCGGGCCGCAGGCCCGCGATCTCTTTCAGAACGATGTCTCGGGACTTGTTTAGCTGGGCGGTGAGGAAAGCCCGGTCCTCGGCAGTGAGTTGAGCCATAACGATCCTTATCTTAGTACCGTTTGCGGCTCCGTGGCTAAATCTTTCCTGGAATGAGGCCGATAGATGAGGTGAGTTGGAATCCTCCGTGTCCATCGTCAAGAGAGCCGCGAATGAGCCGGTGATCCTGCGTCCGGAGATGCACCTCCCTCGCTGGGAGAGCGTCCTCGAGGACGCTGCACAGGCGCCGACGATCCTGATCATCGACGACATCGAGCTCAACCGCCGCCTTCTCAAGGCGATGTTGAAGACGGCTCCCTACCGGATTCTGGAGGCCTCCCGGCCCTCGGCTGCGCTGGCCATTCTCGAACGGGAAAAAGTGGACCTGGTAGTGGTGGACCTGGTGATGCCGGAGATGAGCGGTCCGGAGTTCTGCCATCTGCTTAAGAGCGAGCGAAGGACGCAGCTGATTCCGATCCTGATGACCACCAGCGTGCAAGGCACTGAGAACGAGGTCGCGGGAATCGAGTCCGGCGCTGACGAATTCCTGATCAAGCCGCTGCAGCCGGCCGTTGCCCGGACGCGTATCCGCGCGATGCTGCGCAACAAAGCGTTGACCGACTCGCTTGAGGAAGCCGAAACGATCCTGTTTGCGCTGGCGCAATCGGTGGAGCACCGCGACAAATACACCGGCCAGCATTGCGAACGGTTGACGACGTATGGCCTCGCGCTCGGCCACGCGCTGGGTTTGCCGAAGCAGGATCTTCTGGCGCTCTACCGCGGCGCCTATCTCCATGACATTGGGAAGATCGGGATTCCGGACGGGATCCTCTTTAAACGAGGACTGCTGACCGACGAGGAGTGGCAGACCATGCGTCTTCACACGATCCGCGGCGAGGAAATATGCAAGCCCATGAAAACATTAGCCCCGGTCTTGCCGATTATCCGCAGCCATCATGAACGCTGGGACGGTTCGGGCTACCCGGACGGGTTACGCGGAGAGGATATTCCGCTCCTCGCCCGGATTCTGCAGGTCGCCGACATTTATGACGCGCTGACCACCGCGCGCCCATATAAGCCGGCATTTTCCCATCAGCACGCCGTCGAGATCATGATTGAGGAGGCGCGCCGTGGGTGGAGGGATCCGGAACTGGTGCCGCTGTTCGGAGAAGTGACCCAGCATATGCCGGAAGTAGTGTCCCCCATGCAGCAGTCGCTGCAAAATATGCGCCGCGAGCTTTTGAAATAGTCTGTACGCCGTTCCTGACGCGAGTCGTCTACATGAATAGCTGGGGTCTTATTCCTGATGAGCAACCGGTGGGGTGTGTTTGTCTTTTGCGCAACCTGTCTGGGACGCGTCTGGGCGCAGACGGACGAAGCGCAACTAGCGAAGACGCCGGAACCAACCCGCGAGCAAACGCATATCTTGGGCATCGTTCCGGATTACGACACCGTTCGGAACCCCGACGGGACGATTCAACCGATTAGCGCCAGGACCAAATGGTGGCTGGCGACCGAAGATTGCTTCGACCCGTTTTCGTTTGTGCTGGCGGGAGTCTACGCCGGCATCTATCAGTCCTTGAACGAATATCCGGAATTCCACCAGGGCGCGGTCGGATACTCCAAGAGATATGCCGGAGCGCTCGCCGATAGCGTAATCGGGAACTACATGACCGAAGGTTTGTTCCCCGTCATACTCCACCAGGATCCGCGCCTGTTCCGGATGGGGCCCAGCGCCGGGTTCTGGAAGCGCGTGGGCTACTCCGCCAGCCGCGTGCTGGTAACGAGGAGCGATTCGGGCACGCGGCAGTTCAACTTGTCGGAGATCGGCGGCAACGCCGCGGCGGCAGCCATTGCGTCAACCTACTACCCCAGTTCCGATAAGCGGACGGAGGATTTTCTCGACCGCTGGGCCGTAAACGTTCTGAGCGACGCATGTTTCAACGTGCTGCGCGAGTTTTGGCCGGACATGCGCCACAAACTGTTCAGCAAGTGAAGTCGCGGTATAATTCAACTAGCGGCAATGCAGGAACTGATCAAGAAGCTCAAGGAAGAAATTGCGGCTCTGGAACAGGAATTTCGCGTCGAGCTTCCTCGAGAAATCCTGAAAGCCCGCGCTCACGGCGATCTGAAGGAAAACGCCGAATATCACGCGGCCAAGGAACGCCAAGGCATCGTCAATGCCCGCCTGAACCAGTTGAACGGCCGATTGCGCGAGATTTCCATGATCGACGTGACAAAGCTCCCGCGCGACAAGGCCGGCCTCTGCTCCGAAGTGACGGTTCTGGACGTGGACAAGGACGTTAAGGTAAAGTACACGCTGGTGACCAGCGAGGAAGTGGATGTCGCCAAAGGGCTGATCTCCACCAGTTCTCCCATCGGACGCAGTCTCCTGGGCAAGCAGGTGGGCGATGAGGTCCGCATTCAGATCCCGGGTGGCCTGCGGGTGATGGAAATCGTGGAACTGAAGACCATTCACGATTTGGCGAAGGAATAGGTTTTTTGAACGAAAAGCTGACGGTAACGCGCGCTATCGGGCTTGCCTGCAACAAGGTAATCCTGCTGATCGTGCGCGGCCTCGCGCTTTCCAAGATTCATCCCAACGTCCTGACGTTCCTCGGGTTGCTCATCAACGTGGGCGCGGCCTGGTTGCTCGCTGTTGGCCAGTTCCGCTGGGCCGGCGCCGTGATCATCGGCGCGGGGCTCTTCGACATGGTGGACGGCCGCGTGGCTCGTGAAACCAATCGCGTGACCCGCTTCGGCGGCTTCTTCGATTCCGTGCTCGACCGCTACTCGGACCTCGGCCTGTTGATCGGCCTGCTGGTCTGGTATGGCTCCATCGGACGATTCTCCTACGTTGTATTAACCGCCGTGGCAATGATCGCCTGCGTGATGGTCAGCTACGTCCGCGCGCGCGCGGAAAATTCCATCCCGATGTGCAAGGTCGGCTTCATGGAGAGGCCGGAGCGCGTGGTGCTTGTGATTATCGGTGCGCTGTTCGACCGCATGGCGCCGGTGCTGTGGGTAATCGCAATCCTCGGGAATCTCACCGTGATCCACCGCATGGTCTTCACCTGGCAGGAAGCCGAGCGTTTGGAAGACGCGCAACTGCGTGCCGGTCACCGCAGCCGCGATAAGGACCAGGATATTGTCGAGAAGCCATAACGCCGGGCGAGACATCCCTCCCCGGCGCGTTTAACTTCGTAATTGGAATGAGACGTGCTCACCGTATCCTCTCGGCACCCTTATGCCGCAGGAATCTCAAACGGCGGGCCGCCCGGGACAGCCATCGGCTCAAGAATTGCGCGCCGAAGTGCGCGATATAGCGCACGCCGGTAAGCCCGGTTGGTCCAGCGAGACCTATATTAGTTTCCTTGCGGCCTTTGGCATTCTGGCCCATTTGATCGGCAGGTACGCCTTGGGTGTCGCTCCCGCGCGTGCCGCACTTCCTTTGATTCTGGTCTTGATCGTGGGAGGTGGGCCGCTTCTTTTCGAACTATGCAAGAGGGTAACCCAAGGGGAGTTCGGCTCGGACTTCCTGGCGGGTTTATCCATCGCAGCGTCGGCTGCTTTGGGTGAATATCTGGCCGGATCGATTGTCGTGTTAATGCTTTCTGGCGGAACGGCCTTAGAGCACTACGCGACCCGGCGGGCCTCCGCGGTGCTAGGCGCGCTCGCCAAACGCCTGCCGATCAATGCGCACCAGCTCACAGCTTCGGGGATGGAGGATATCGAGCTTGACCAGGTCCGCATCGCGGACCGGCTTATGGTCTTTCCGCACGAGATCTGCCCGGTGGACGGAACGGTGATCGAAGGCCGGAGTACGATGGATGAGTCCTATCTGACCGGAGAGCCCTTCCTTATCGCGAAGGTGCCCGGCACCGAAGTTCTCTCCGGCGCCGTCAACGGGGAATCGGCATTGACCATCTCCGTCACCCGGCTTCCCGTGGATTCCCGCTATGCAAAGATTATGCGGGTAATGCAGGAAGCGGAAGCTCATCGCCCGAAAATCCGGCGGATCGCGGATCGCCTCGGGGCCTGGTACACAGTGCTCGGAGTGCTGATGGCCATATTGGGTTGGGCGATTGGCCACGACCCGAAGCGATTCCTGGCGGTTCTGGTGATCGCTACTCCGTGCCCGCTGCTACTGGCGATCCCCGTGGCAATTATCGGCGCGATCTCCGTGGCGGCGAGCCGCGCCATCATCATCAAGGATCCAGCCATGTTGGAGCGCATCGGCTCGTGCCGCACGGTGATCTTCGACAAGACCGGAACGCTTACGTATGGCAAGCCAAGCCTGACGGAGATCCTTTGCGCTCCGCATGTCTCGCGCGAGCATGCCCTCGCGATGGCCGCGAGCCTGGAGCAATATTCAAAACATCCTCTTGCAGGCAGCGTTCTCGAGGCGGCCCGGCGGGAGAATGTCGAACTCGTTCAGCCGTCCGAGATCAGTGAGAAACCGGGACACGGACTGGGCGGAATGATTGGCGCCTCGTTCGTTCAAATCACCGGGCGCAAAGCGATGCTGGCGCAGCACGGCTCCGACGCCTCGCAACTCCCGCCAATCGCAGCCGGCATGGAGTGTTTTCTATTTCTCGATGGAAGATACGCAGCGACCTTCAGGTTCCGCGACACGCCGCGGTCGGAGAGCAAATCCTTCATCCGTCACCTGGCTCCCCATCATCAGGTCAATAAGGTGATGCTCGTATCGGGAGACCGGGAAGCGGAGGTGAAGCACCTGGCCGAAGAAGTCGGCATCAGCGAGGTTCTCTTCGGCAAGAGCCCCGAGGAAAAAGTGGAGATCGTCCGCGAAGAGTCCCGCAAGGGCCCGACCCTTTTCCTCGGCGACGGAATCAATGATGCTCCCGCGATGCAGGCCGCCACTGTCGGAGTCGCGTTTGGCCAGAGTAGCGACATTACAGCCGAAGCGGCCGACGCTGTGGTGCTCGAGACCTCCCTGGGCAAGGTGGATGAACTGATTCACATCGGCCGCCGGATGCGCGCCATCGGCCTTCAGAGCGCCGTCGGCGGAATGGCGCTGAGCATGATCGGCATGACGATGGCGGCCGCGGGTTACCTGCCCCCAGTGGCCGGGGCGATCGCCCAGGAGGTCATCGATGCCGCGGCGGTACTCAACGCGCTGCGGGTTGCGCTGCCTACGAAAGATCTCCGCGACGATGGCGTTTAAAGATCGCTGCCCGCCTGGCCGCGGAGCGCATACAATTAGACCGATGCGGACCATCTTCGCGCTGCTCCTTTCCTGTGCCTACGCCATTGGGCAAACACCCAATCTTCCCGATCGCCTGAATCTGACGCCGCTGGAGCCCACCGTTCGGAAACTGGTTCAGCCCTCGCACTTCCTCGAGGCGGTAGGGCAGCGGGGTGCGATTCTCGGCACGGAAGACGGCACCTTCGAGGCGTGGCTGAATCCGATCAAGGCCGTTCGCGATTTCCGGCTCTCGGTGTATTTGGACGGCGCGCTCGAGCCGGTGGACCTTGCCGAAATGGCGGAGACGGTTGCGGTGTCCCCCGGGCGCGTCACGATCACGCACGCGCATGCGGCATTCACGGTGAAGCAGACCTGGGTGGCGGCAGTCGACGAGGCTGCGTTGATGGTTCTGCTCGAGATCGACACGAACCGCCCGCTGCGCCTGCGCGCGAGCTTCACTCCCGAAATGAAGCCGATGTGGCCGGCCAGCTTCGGCGCGCAGAGCAGCGACTTTGACGAGAAGGAAAGAGCATTCATTCTCGGCGAGGGGCTCCGGCGATATTCGATCGTGATCGGGTCGCCGCTCTTTTCCACGCACAGCGAGCAGGTTGGGCACCAACTCCCGGGCCGCCGCATTCTCGTCGAAATGGAGGTGACGCCGGAGATCGCGCGCCGCCATACCATTCCCATCGTGTTCGCTTCCTCCCGCGAAACATATCGAAGGATTCTGGCGAACGTCGCGGGGACAGTGGCCACGTCCGATGCTTACTACCGTTCCTTCGAGGCCCGGACCTTCCGCGTGCACACTCCGGATGCCGCCTTGAACGACGCCGCGCAATGGGCCAAGTACTCAATCGAAAAAGGATGGGCCTGCAACGACGGCGTCGGCTGCGGGCTCGTAGCCGGGTATGCCCGATCCGGCGAGAGCGAGCGGCCGGGCTTTGCCTGGTATTTCGGCGGCGATGCGCTCATGAACGTCTGGAGCATCGTGGATTACGGCGATTTTGCGCGCGCGCGGGCCACGCTCGAGTTCCTGCGCGACCACCAGCGCGCCGACGGCAAACTGGAGCACGAGTTGACGCAGAGCGCGGCGCTGCTCGACTGGAGCAAGTACCCGTATGGCTACTATCACGCCGACACGACGCCATGGTACATCGTCTCATCCTGGCGGTACATCGCCAGATCGGGCGATCTGGACTTTCTGCGCGCATCGTGGCCCTCGATTGAGAAGGCCTATCAATACTGCATAACCGCGCTGGACGAAAACGGCCTGCTCTCGAACCGCAAGGCCGGTGCAGGCGCGGTGGAAACGGGCGCGCTCAGCGGACGAGTGGCGAATGACATCTACCTGCAGGGAGTCTGGCTCGCGGCCCTCAACGCGTATCCGCGTTTGGCGGAGGCGGCGGGACACGCTCCCACCGATGCCCCGGAGCGAAGCGATAGGGCGCGGGCGGCGCTGAACCAATGGTGGGTTGAATCCAAGTCGACGTTTGCGTTTGCGCGCCTGACGGACGGATCGGTCTACGATGCGCAATCGGCCTGGCAAGGCATCGCCCTCGCGCTCGGCGGGCTGGATCCGGCGCACGCCTCCAAAGCCGCGGCCCATTTGAGCCGTCCCGAGCTGACCACGGACTGGGGCGCTCGCCTGTTCGCGACCGACAGTCCGAATTACGATCCGCTGAGCTACAACGACGGCAGCGTCTGGCCCTTCGTGACTGGTTTCGCCATCCTCGCCGAATACGCCAATCACGCGGCAGCGGGAGGTCTTCGCCACCTCCACGGTACTGCGGCCATGAGCGGCATTCATGCCGCGGGCTTCATTCCGGAGTACCTGAGTGGCGAGCGCGCGCAGCCGCTCCCGCATGCGGTTCCTCACCAGCTCTTTTCGTCGTCGGCCGTAGTGAATCCGCTGGTGAGCGGAATGCTCGGCCTGGACGGAGACGCCCTCCGCCGCACGCTCACCATCCAACCACACCTCCCACAGGAATGGAGCGTGGAGTTCGCGAATTATCGCGTCGGTAGGACGATCGTCTCCGGGACAATCCGCCGGTCCAGGGGAGAGGCGCGGATCTCCCTGACCATCTCAGGCGACCCGCTTGACGTGACGATCTCCCCAGCGTTCGCGCCCGCCGCGACGTTGGTCTCAGCGGAGGTGAACGGTATGACTGCGACGGCGAGGTCCGAGCCGACTTCAGGCGATACGCACGTCACCCTGCGATCCAGCGCGGCGAAGACAGTCGAGGCCGTTATTAGGGTGAATGAACCAGCGGAAGCGCCGCCCATTTTGCCGATGCCGACGCCAGGAGATCCCGCGCCGGCGCATCGGTAATCTGGTATTATGAGAACTGCGTTAGTCGTTGTTTCCCGGTGAACCAAGTTGTGTAATCGCTTGGTCCCAACCGCTAACCCATTGATTTCTCGGGGCGTGGCTCAGCCTGGTAGAGCGCCTGGTTCGGGACCAGGAGGCCGGAGGTTCGAATCCTCTCGCCCCGACCAACTATCTTTTTCAAACCACTAAGATGGTTGACGGTAAGAGTTCGCTACCCGGACGGCAGCCGCTTCGCCATCCTGACAATCGTTCCGCTAGGGGAATGCTCGACGGATAACTCGTCCATGACCGCCTTGGCGATCGCGATCCCCCGGCCTGTTGGGCGCTCGAGGTTTTCGGGGAGATGCGGGTCGGGCACACTTTCCAGGCGGAACCCTTCGCCTTGGTCCGTGACCTCGATCACCAGCTCACTGTCCTCGCGGAACACTCGAAGACCGACCTTTTTGTCAGGATCGAAGCGGTTTCCGTGCCGGATTGCATTGACCAGGACTTCGCGGACCGCGAGGGCGATGAAATATTCGTCGGATTCCTCGAAGCCGGACTCCCGGGCAAAGTTGCGTACAGACTCTTCCGCATCTTCCACGCATTCGAACCTGGAGTCTAGGGTTGACGAAAAAACAGCCATCGTATCTAACTACGCCCCGGCGGAAAGCGCGGAAACCGCGTCGTCCTTGGTGGGATCGATGGTCAAGAGCTTGTCCACTCCCGTCATCTTGAAAATCGTTGAGACGCGGCTTGAAACGCCGGCCAGGCGCAGTTGTCCGCCGGCATCCCTTGCGGCGCCGTGGCAGGCCACCAGCACTCCGATAGCGGAACTGTCCAGGTAAGTGACCCGAGACACGTCGATCACAATGCGGTTCTGCTTGCTCTTGGCCAACTCCCGGACGGACCCTTCGAACTGCTGAAGCTGGTTACCCACAGTCATGTTTCCAGAAAGCGAGAGGACCGTAATCCCCGAATCCAGCGCTGTTCGCGCAACTTCGAATAGCATTGTTTTTCTCCTAAACCGCCTCGGGACCTTCGTATTCGAAGCGGCGGATATTCTTTAGGCAATCGGAAAGAGCGCCCATCAGCGTATCGCCCCATCCGCTGGGTTGGAATTTTCCGGATTTCTGATTCAGCTCAATATCAGCCTTGGCGAAGAACTGCATGGCGCCTATCTCGGGAGTCGCGAACTCCTGTATGGTGATGCGCACGTCAATCTCGCCTGAGGCATGCTTCTTTTTGACCGAGAAAAAGTGCAGTTTGGCCAGCCCCTCGGACGGATCTCGTTGCACATACTTCCAATCACTCATGTGTGCTCCTTCTCGCTCCTTTGGAAACCATCCGCTCAAGTGTACTCGATCAAGAAGCGAAGAGGAAACGCTGCGTGACGAGGGCGCGCGAAGCCCGAAGCTTGATCGATAAAGTATTATGGTAGACCAACGGTATCGTGATGTTCGACCTAAGTGCTCGGTCCTCAGCCTTGTTGCTGCTGGCCGCGGGGCTTGCCTCCGCGCAAACGGTGGATTTCCAGCGTGAAATCCGCCCGATCCTCTCCGATAACTGCTTTCAGTGTCACGGCCCGGATGCAGCAACGCGCATGGCGGGTCTGCGGCTGGACGATAAGGAAATCGCGCTGGCCGCCGTGATCGTCCCCGGTAAACCGGCCGAAAGCAAGCTGTACCAGCGGATCACCGCCGAGCAAAAAGCTCGCCGGATGCCGCCCGAGTACTCGCACAAGAGCCTCAACGGTGCGCAGATCGCGAAGCTGAAGCTGTGGATCGAGCAGGGAGCGCCTTGGAAGGAACATTGGGCCTACAAGGCTCCGGTGCAGCCTAAAGCGCCGCTGGTGAAGAATCCCGCGTGGGCGCGGAATCCGATCGACCGGTTTATTCTCGCGAAACTGGAAGCCAATGGTCTTGAACCCGCGCCAATGGCCGATAAACGCACGCTGATCCGCCGCGTGGCGCTCGATCTCACCGGCTTGCCGCCGACTCCGGCGGAGCTTGACCTGTACATGAAGGACGTTTCGCCCGCCGCGTATGAGCATATGGTCGACCGGTATCTTACTTCTCCGCACTATGGCGAACATCGCGCGCGTTACTGGCTGGATGCGGCGCGCTACGCCGATACGCACGGCATCCACATCGATAATTACCGCGAAATCTGGCCCTATCGCGACTGGGTGATTCAGGCCTACAACCGCAACCTGCCCTATCGCCAGTTCGCCACTGAGCAGCTGGCTGGGGATCTGCTGCCGCACCCGACGCTTGACCAGCGCATCGCTACGGGATTTATCCGCTGCGGCGTCACGACGAATGAAGCGGGCATCATCGAAGACGAGTATGCCGAGATTTACGCGAAGGATCGCACCGAAACTTTCAGCGCGGTGTTCCTGGGCCTGACCACGGGCTGTGCCACCTGCCACGATCACAAATTCGATCCCATCACGCAGAAAGACTTTTATTCGCTCGGGGCATTCTTCCGCAACACGACGCAGCGGGTGATGGACGACAACGTACCCGATACGCCCCCTGTGGTGGTGGTCCCCGTCCAGGAAGATCGCGAGCTGTGGACGAAGACAACCGACCGGTTGGAGGAAGTCCGCGCAGCCATGAATGAGACCGCCTCGCGCTCCGGCGCTGCGTTCGGGGAGTGGCTTGCCAGGCGCACGAAGGTGACTCCCGCGTCTCCGTTCGAAGACAAGACCGAGCTGTTCGCGGCCGACTTTGCGGCCATCGTCAAGGCAAATAAAGATGTGGATCTGCAGGACGGCGCGATTCACTTCCAGAAAAATCAGGGAGCGGAGGTCGCCGGAGCGCCAAAACTCGACGCGAGCAAGCCGTTTTCCATCAGCGTGGGTTTCTTCTTTCCGAAAGGAGAGCAAGGGTACACGATCGCAGCTCACGGCAACACCAAGGAGAGGAGTCGAGGCTGGGTGATCGACATCGGCGGGCGTGTCCCGGGTGCGCGGTTCATCGGCGACAACGGAAAAAGCATCGAAATCCGCGCCGCCCATATGGTGCAGTTGACGCCAGGTTCGTGGAACCATATTGTGGTTTCCTACGACGGGTCGCGGCAGCAGCAGGGCCTGAGCTTTTATCTGAACGGAAGTGCCGTACCAACACAAGGCCGTGGCAACGAGGTAACGGAACTTCCCGGCGATATCGAAGTCGACATGCCGTTGATGCTCGGGCGCTCGCTGGCCGATGGGTCGATTTCCGATTTCCGCATCTTCGACCGCGTGGTGACGGAATCGGAAGCGAAGCTGCTGGCCGATTGGCTCCCGATCCGAGCGGCACTGGCCACGGATTCCGCGCAGCTGAGCGACGCGTCCCGGGCGTCGCTAAGAACGTATTTCCTGCAGCGAATTTATGAGCCCTACAAGTTGCTCGCCGCCGAGCAGGCCGAGCTGAACGTGAAGGCGAACAAGATCGCGCGGCGCGGCTCGGTTTCGCTGGTGATGGAGGAGCGCAAGGACACCAAGCCGGCGGCCTGGGTGCTCTATCGCGGGGCTTACGATCAACGGCGCGACCAAGTAGGGGCGAACACGCCCGCGGTGCTGCCGCCGATGCTCGCCACCATGGAACACAACCGGCTAGGCCTCGCCCGCTGGCTATTCACCGAGGATCATCCGCTGACGGCTCGCGTGGCGGTGAATCGCATGTGGCTAGAGATTTTCGGCATGGGCCTGGTAAAGACCGCGGAAGATTTTGGCAGCCAGGGCGAGCCGCCCTCGCATCCGGAACTGCTCGACTGGCTGGCTGTGGACTTCCGCGATAACGGCTGGGATATGAAGCGGTTCTATAAACAAATCGTACTGTCGGCGACCTACCGTCAGAGCGCCGCGGTGACACCTGCGAAGCTCAGTAAAGATCCCGAAGACCGTCTGCTGAGCCGCGCGCCTCGCTTCCGCATGGATGGCGAAATGGTACGTGATTACGCGCTGGCGGTGTCCGGACTGCTGGCTCCCGAGATCGGCGGGCCGAGCGTGAGGCCCTATCAGCCAGAGGGAATCTGGGAAGCCGTGGCGATGACCGGCTCTAACACTAGGTTCTACAAACAGGATCAGGGAGCCGGCCTGTACCGGCGATCCCTCTACTGGTTCTGGAAGCGCAGCGCGCCACCGGCCAGCATGGATATTTTCAACGCGCCGACGCGGGAGAACTGCACGGTCCGCCGCGAACGAACCGATACTCCGCTGCAGGCTCTCGTGACGATGAACGATGTGCAGTTCGTGGAAGCGGCTCGGGAACTGGCCAGCCGAGCGATGCAGATATCGAACGATTTCGACAGTCACTTGGAGTTCGTCGCCACGCGCATTCTGGATCGCCCCCTGACGCCGCAGGAAAAAGCGATCGCGAAGAAATCCTTCGACGATTTCAAGAGTTACTACTTGACGCATGAAAGCGACGCGCGAAGATTCCTGAACCAGGGCGAGCGCAAGGGCGATCCCGCGCTGCCTCCGGCGGACCTGGCGGCGTTGACCATGCTCACCAGCGAGTTGCTGAATCTGGACGAGGTGCTGAACAAATGATCCGGCCTTTCGACGAACACCCCATCGACCCGATCGCGCGGCGCATGGCGCACGAAGAGACGCGGCGGCAGTTGTTCAAGCGCGGGGCGCAGGGCATCGGAGCGCTGGCGCTGGCGTCGCTCCTGAAGGGCCAGACCGCCGGGCTGCCGCATTTTGCCCCCAAGGCCAAGCGGTGCATCTATCTGCATCTGGTCGGCGCGCCCCCACAGATGGAAACGTTTGATTACAAGCCGAAGATGAAGGAGATGTTCGATAAGGACCTGCCCGATTCCATCCGCCAGGGCCAGCGCCTGACGACGATGACCAGCGGCCAGACGCGGTTTCCCATCGCTCCTTCGGTGTTCAATTTTTCGCAGCACGGGCAATCCGGCGCCTGGATCTCCGAACTGCTGCCGTATACCGCAAGGATGGCCGACGACATCGCCATCATCCGGTCCATGCACACGGAAGCGATCAACCACGAGCCCGCCATCACGTTCTTCCAAACTGGATTCATGATCGCGGGGCGGCCCTGTATCGGCTCCTGGCTGAGCTACGGTTTGGGCAGCATGAATGAGAACCTGCCGTCGTTCGTGGTGCTGCAGGCCAAGCATTATCATCCGAAGGCAAATGTACAGGCGATCTCGGCGCGCCTCTGGAGCGCGGGGTTTCTGTCGGGCAAGTACAGCGGCGTAAGCCTGCGCAGCGCCGGCGATCCGGTGTTGTTCATCAACAACCCCGGCGGCGTGCCCACCGCTGTCCGCCGCAGCATGCTCGACGGTCTTTCAGAGATGAACGAACTGGAGTACGGCAAGCTGGGCGATCCGGAAACCAAGACGCGCATCGCGCAGTATGAGATGGCGTTCCGCATGCAGGCGTCTGTGCCGGAACTGACGGATCTTTCCAAGGAACCTTCCAGCACATGGGAAGCCTATGGCTCCGACGCGAAGGAAAAGCCCGGCTCCTTCGCCAATACCTGCGTGATGGCCCGCCGTCTGGCCGAGCGAGGCGTACGATTCGTGCAGGTTTACCACCGCGGCTGGGACGTGCACGGCAATCTGCCCGAAGTTCTGCCGTCGCAGTGCAAGGAAATCGACCAGCCCGTGTACGCGCTCGTTCAGGATCTGAAGCAACGCGGCATGCTCGACGACACGCTGGTGATTCTCGCCGGCGAGTTCGGCCGCACGATTTACTCGCAAGGCAAGCTGACGCCCACCGATTACGGCCGCGATCACCATCCGCGCTGCTTCAGCTTATGGATGGCGGGCGGAGGCATCAAGGGCGGCGTGGTGCACGGCGAAACCGACGATTTCAGCTACAACATCACACGCGACCCGGTGCATGTCCGCGATTTCCAGGCCACCATCCTGCACCAGTTCGGCATCGACCACGAACGGTTCTCCTACAACTACCAGGGCCTGAACGTCCGGCTCACGGGCGTCGAAAAAGCCGACGTGGTGCAGGCTATCCTGGCCTGACCGGACGTTACTTCGCCGCGCCGGCCAGCGCCCGATCCCCTGTCGGAGCCGCCTTCGGGCTGGAAAACTTCAGCGCGCCATCGTCGATGGCGGACCACTTCATCGCCATGATGTCCTTGAAATAATTCTGATTCACGCGCCAAGGCGCCTTTGAGCCCTGCTTCGGCCAATAATCGAGCGCCCGCGCCATATACCCAGAACTGAAGTTTTGCACAAACGGCGCGACCGGTTTCTCGTCTCTCGCATCGGGCGTGACCTGTTTCGCGCCCTTGGTATCCATGAAATTCAGCAGCCGGCAGACGTAGCTGCAGATCAGGTCGGCCTTCAACGTCCATGAGGCGTTGATGTAACCGAACACCGCGGCGAGATTCGGCACGCCTGAAATCATCACGCCTTTATACGCCAGCGTCTGACTGATATCCACCCGTCGGCCGTCCACTGCCAGCTCCATTCCGCCAAACGCCTGCATCATCAGACCCGTGGCGGTCACAATGATGTCCGCCTCAACTTCCTCGCCCGATTGCAGCCGGATTCCCTTTTCCGTGAACGTTTCGATGTGCCCAGTGACGACGCTTGCGCGCCCGGCCTTGATCGCATCGAACATATCGGCGTCTGGCACGACGCACATCCTCTGCTCCCAGGGCTTGTAGCTAGGCGTGAAGTGCGTGGCGACGTCGTAATCCTTCCCCAGCGCCTCGCTCACCTTGTCGAGGATGCCCTTCTTGACGAAATTCGGGAAGCGCTGCGAAAGCTGGTACATATACGTCATGAACGCGACGTTCTTCCACCGCGCCAGCTTGAAGGCCCACGCCGACGGCATAATATGGCGCAGGAAATTCGCGATCGCGTCCTTTTCGGGCAGCGAGATGACATACGTCGGCGAGCGTTGCAGCATCGTGACATGTCCCGCGGTTTTCGCCATTGCCGGAAGCAGCGTCACAGCCGTGGCTCCGCTGCCGATAATGACCACGCGCTTGCCGGCGTAATCCAGATTCTCCGGCCACACCTGCGGATGCACCACAATGCCTTGAAATTGTCCGATATTTGGAAACTCGGGCAGATAGCCTGCGGAGTAGCGATAATATCCGGCGCAGGAGAACAGAAAATTGCACTCTAACGTCACGAGTTCCTCGCCGTGCTCAACCTGGACCGCCCATCGCGCCGTCTCCGAAGACCACTGGGCGCTCCGGATCTTGTGGCCGAAGCGAATGTGCCGGTCGATGCCCTCGTCACGGGCAGTGCCTTCAATATACGACCGGATTTCCGGACCCGGAGAAATCGCGGTGGGATTGGTCCAGGGGCGAAACGAATATCCCATGGTCAACATGTCGGAATCGGAGCGGATGCCCGGATACCGGAACAGGTCCCAGGTGCCTCCAATGCGCTCCCTCTGTTCGAGGATGACGTACGTCTTCCGAGGACAGAACTTCTGCAGGTGATGCGCGGCGTCGATGCCGGACAGACCGGCGCCGACGATCAGCACGTCGAAGTATTCCATGACCACTCCCCGCCTTGCTTGGCTCGTGACAACATATCACAGATTTTTACCATCCACTGTGACCCTCTCGTTTCTGATAGTTTCGGGAGTGGAGCCAGTACACGTGAACCTTGTCGCAGGAGTCGATCTGGGCGGAACCGCCATTAATTACACCATCGTCAACCAGCGGGATCAGTTCCTCATCGAGGGCCTGTGCGAGTATCCCGCGCTGTCGGTTCAGGGACCGGAGATCTGCCTGAAACAGATTGAGGATGGCCTGAAGATCGCCGTCGAAAGAGCGGGCGTGCGCCTGGAGGATCTGGTCGCGGTCGGCCTCGACACGCCGGGCCCTGCAAGCTCCACCGGAGTGCTCAGCGCGCGCGGGTCCACGAATTTTGTCCACGCCGACTGGGCGGGATTCGACATTCGCACGAATCTTCAGTCCTGCCTCCATGTCCCGGTCACCTATTTAAACGACGGCAATGCCGGGGCCCTGTGGGGACACTTCAACATCTTTGGTCCGGACAGCAAGGAAACGTCGATTTCCGCCATCATCGGCACCGGGCTCGGCGGAGGCGTCATCATCGAAGGGGGTGTAGTGAAGGGCCGCAGCGGCTTCGGCGGAGAACTTGGTCACGTGCTGATACCTTATCAGAGCATCCCCGGGATCGAAGGCCTCATGCCGAAGTGCAATTGCGGACGGGTGGGCGACCTGGAGTCGCTCTGTTCGCTTACCGCGATCGCGCGCGACTTGTTGCCCTATTTTCTGCCGCGATATCCCGGCCATCCGCTGGCTGCGATGGACATCAGGCAGGCGGCAAAGCACGTGCGCGGGATGGCGGAAAAAGGGGATCCCCTCTGCCGAGAAATTTTCCGCGTCCAGGCCAATGCCATGGGCCTGTTTTTCGACGAGATGATCAACACCTTCGACCCCGACGCGTTGATCATCGGCGGCGGCGCGATCGAAATCAATCCTGAGTTCCAGAAATGGTTCATCGAGCAGACCCGCGCCGGCATGCCCGCGCAACGCGTAGAACAGGCCGATATCCCGATTTACATCATGCCCCACGGCGATACCGCCGGAGCCCGCGGTGCGGCCATTGAGGCCTTACAGTGGGCGCGCCAAGGCGGTTTGCTGTAGCGCCGGCGTGCCGCGACTGGCTACCGGCTACTGGCTCCTCTGGACGGCTGAAACGTCTCCACCGGGAACGACCTCGCCACAATCTCGCGGGCTTCTTTCAAATCTCTCACCACGCCCGCGCCCATGGCCTGAATCAGTAAATTGCCAATGGCCGTCGCCTCCACTGGACCCGCCACCACTGCCCGGCCGGTGGTGTTCGCTACCAGCTGATTGAGCAGCCGGTTCTGCGAACCTCCGCCGACAATGTGAATCGTGCGGATCTTCCGTCCGGTGAGCTTCTCTATGCTGGCCAGCACTTGCTTATACCGCTCGGCGAGGCTCTCGAGAATCACCCTCGTCACCTGGCCCGGATCCACCGGCTCTTCCTGATTCTTCTTCCTGCAATACTCGGCGATGCGCGCCGGCATATGGCCTGGCTCGATAAACGCGTCCGGATCGATCAGCGCCATCCGAGGCTTGGCCGCCGCCGCGCTCTCCATCAGTTCGTCGTAGGTGAAGTTGTGGCCTTCCAGCGCCCACGCCGCGCGGCACTCTTCGAGCAGCCACATTCCGGCGATATTTTTCAGGAACCGGATCTTGCCTCCAGCTCCCGCCTCGTTGGTGAAATTCTCCTCAAGCGTCGCCGCGTCGATCACCGGCTCGTCGAGCTCCACTCCCATCAACGACCAGGTGCCGCTACTGATGTAGCACCAGGCGTTCTTATCCTCAGGCTGTGCCGGAACCGCCACGACAGCATCGGCCGTATCATGGCCGCCGCTGGCGTAAACCGGCACCGTGCCGAGCCCGGTAAACCATCCGATATCGGCCAGCAGTGGCCCCAGCCTGGTTCCCGGATCGATCAGTTCGCCCAGGATCGACGCGTCCAGGCCGAATTTCCCCAGCATATCCGCGGCGAATGCCCGTTTCCGCGGATCATAAAACTGCGAAGTGCTGGCGATCGTCCGCTCCGCACGAGCGACGCCCGTCAGCCAGTAATTGAACAGATCCGGCATGAACAGCAGTCGTTTCGCCACGCGCAGCGCGGGCGCGTTCGCCAGCTTCATGGCGTACCACTGATACAGCGAATTGATGCGCATGAACTGGATGCCGGTTGCTTCGAAAATTTCCGCCTTCGGCACCACCGCGAACGCTTTCTCCTGCACGCCCTCATTGCGCGCATCGCGATAGTGATGCGGGTTATCCACCAGCGCGCCATCCTCGCCCAGGAAAGCGATATCGACGCCCCAGGTGTCCACGCCGATCGCGTCGATCTGCAGCTTGCGCTCGCGTCCCGCCACCGCCAGCCCCTTGCGGATTTCGTGAAACAGTCGCAGCGTGTCCCAATACAGGCCGGTCGGAAGGTGCACCGGAGTGTTCGAGAAGCGATGCAGCTCCTCGAGGACGAGTTCGCCCTGCTCCAGTTCGCCCAACATCACGCGTCCGCTGGTGGCGCCCAGATCGATCGCAAGCGCCTTCATTTGATCTCCACCACCACTTTGCCGACGCCGTCCGTGTAATTCGTCATCATTTCGAAGGCCTTCGGTGTCTGTTCCAGCGGCAGCACGTGCGTTAACAGGGTCGTGGAAATGCGCCCTGACGACATCAAGTCCAGCGCCTGCTGCGACCGGTGATTGGATCGTTTCAAGGTCAGTAGACGGACCTCCTTCAGCATCGCCGAATGGATGTCGATTTTCGGATATAGCTCGCTCAGTAAGCCGATGAGCATCACCGTACCGCCGGGCCGGGTCATGCGGATCGCCGCGTTCACGGTTTCGCTCGAGCCCGCGCACTCAATGGTCTTGTCGACGCCGCGCCCTCGCGTTGCATCGAGGATGCTGTCGACCAGTTTATTGGTGTTTGTATCGATGGCGACGTCCGCGCCCATCTGCTGCGCGATCTTCAGCCGGTACGCCAGCTTATCGGCGATGAACACGCGGCCCGCGCCTGCCGCCTTGGCCGTCGCCGCGGCCAGCATCCCAATGGGGCCCGACCCGGTGACGCACACGGTATCGCCCAGGCGAATCTCCATCAGCTCCAGCATGTGCATCATCACAGCGAGAGGCTCGGCCAGCGTGGCCTTCACGTAATCGAAAGCCCTAGGAAACTTCGTGGCGTTTGAGGCAGGCAGCGTGACGTATTCGCGCAGTGAGCCGTCAGCCTGGCATCCGCCCATGAACACGCTGTGGATACAGTTGTTGTGCTGGCCCTTCAGGCAAAACTCGCAGTGGCCGCAGGTGAGGCTGGGTTCGATCACCACCGGATCGCCGGGCGCCAGATGCTCGACGCCCTTGCCGACGGCCACAATCTCGCCCGCCGGCTCATGTCCGGGCACTCGGGGATAATATGCGGGAACTTCTCCAATGCGACCGTCCAGGTACCAATGGAGGTCGCTGCCGCAAATGCCTACCGCGCGAATCTTGACGGTGATTTCTCCAAACAGGGGATCGCGCTCCTGCGGCATCGCGCGTTCCTCCAAGGTTCGTGGAGCGACAAGTTGAATGGATCTCACGTTATTGAGGATACTGCTTTTCGGAGGGTGGGCAGAGCGCGAAAACCGGGGCTGACTACTCTGTCCCAAGGCGGCGCCGAATCCCGTGAGCGGCACTAACGTTCTACGCCGCGTGGACGTCCGAGTTTTTCGTTACCTTACTCCACCACCTTCGCCGTAACCACCAGAATCAGCGGGCTGTCTTCGTTGTTCACGTCGGACTTGCCCACTACTACCTTCTGCCCGTCCCGGATATCGACGTCCGTGCTCAGGCCCGTGTACTTGAGCTGCGGGTTGCCCTTTTCGTCCAGCCTGCCGTTTGGCGTCCGGATTTGCAGACTGAGGTTCTGCAGGCTGACAACCTTTGTCGCTCCATCCAGCACGGTCGCGCGATTGAAACGGAAGTTGTAGGTGGAGTTCTTGATCGCTCCGTCCGCACTCGCGTTGTTTTGCCCATCGCGGCCACGAAGCACGAACGATTCAAGAAGATCGTACCCCTTATAAGCGAAGACCGAGTGCAGTTGCTTCGCCGTCGACGCCAGGGCATCAGGCAGATGATCCCCCGGCTGAGGCGAGGCCGATATCAGATACACCGTCAGCTCAAAGCCAAGCGGCGCGACGTCGAGCTTTTTCACCGCGTCTTCGAACGCCGCGACCATCTCAGCAGGTCCGCGGGCGGCAATCCAGTGCAGGCGATCGTCGGCCTCCAGGAATAAATCGCGTCCAGCGAAGGTGCCCGCTAGGCTCCGCGCCCGGCTGGCGTCGATATAGTGGAGCTGAATCAGTTTTCTATCCATCTTCGGCGCGGCATCCTGACCCCACGCCATCATCGAGCACAGCACTACTCCTAAAATCGTTTTCATTCGGTTCCTTCCTTTCGATCGACAATCCAATAAATCACCACATCCGGATCGGACGTCAGCATTTTCACTTTCAGCGGCTCGCTCGCACCCGTTTTACGCCGCGCCTTCACAGGCCGGCCTGGAAAAGGGGACTGACCACTCTGTCCCGACCTCAAATCCATCACCGAGCCTCTTGGAGGCGGCAGTGGACCCAGCGGTCTGTCCCCTTTTTCAGCAACCGAAGCTGGCTTAACGCCCGGCGCCATGCTCCAAACCCCGATCGCCATCACGACCGCCGCGGCCGCCGCCACAGCCCAATGCCAGCGAACCGGACGGACGCGCATCTCCCGCAACGCCACGCCGTTCAGACGCAACTCCTCCTCCAGCCCACGGCAATCCGCGCACGACGCCAGATGCTCGCTGGCATTTTCACCGTTTCCCAGCAACAGTTCGCATTCCTGGCAGGTCATGACCGTTTCCTCACATATTTCGCCAATTTCACCCTCGCGACGGAGATGTGGCTGCGTACCGTCACTTCCTCGATCCCCAGGATCTTGGCGACCTCTTGCGTGGAGAGACCTTCGATGTCACGCAGCACAATGGCCGTCCTCTCCCGTTCACCGAGCGTCTTTAATCCCTCGGCCAACAGGCGTTTGCGCTCGCCCAGCGTAATTGTAGTCAGCGCGTCCACGGATGGATCGGCAGCGTTCTCATCCGGATCCACGACGGGCCCACGCCTCCGATGCCAGTCGTTGCACACGTTCACCGTGACGCGATACAGCCATGGCTTCGCATCGCCCTGAATCTGATCCTGTTTCTGAAAGAGCCGGAGAAAAACTTCCTGGGCAGCATCTTGGGCGTCTTCCATGCGCCCCAACAGGCGGTACGCCACGCCCAGCACCATGCGCTCATTCACGCGCATGAGCCGTTCGAACCACGCCAATGCAATCTCCTCGGCCACTCATAAGGAGATACGCTGACCAGGCTCGAAACGTTGAGAGCGAAATAACCCCGTCCCGTAAGGGCGGGGATTACATTCTGAATTCGCAGCCGTGGCTCATCACAGCTTCGATGATCCGGTCCCGAATGGCTCCGGTCTCCTCCGACGTCAGCGTGCGGTCCGCCGCGCCGAGTGTGATGCGGTAGCTGAGGCTGCGTTTGCCATCGGGGAGGGCAAATTCGCGCAGGAATTCGATGGACAGGATCTCCGGCAGCTTGGGCATCGCCGCTTCCACGTCACCGATCAGCATCCGCCCCGGCGCGATTACCGACAGGTCGAAGGCACTCTCGGGGAATCGCCGCAACGGCTTGTAGCGCACGTCTTTGGGGCGATCGAGCCGCGTCAGATCCAGATCCAGAACCGCCGCGCGGCCATTTTCCACCATATAAGGGTGAAACTCGAACAACCGCCCGACGTCGCCGATCAGCGCCGAGCGCTGCGGATGCTCGAAATGCCGCGCCTTCGTGGGATGCGCCTTCACGCCCGGCAACACGCATTCCGCCAGCCTCTTCAGCTCAAATAGGCCCGTTTCCTTGCCGAAGATCACCGCAACGAAGTGAGGCACTTCGCCCTCGGGATGAATCTCTCTGCCGATCTCAAAGAACCGGAACGAATCAAAATGCCGCGCATTATCGGCGATATTCTTGAGAATTCCCGGCAGCAGGCTCGGGCGCAGGTAGTTCTGATCACTGGCGATGGGATTGGCCACTTCCACAAGATTCGTAAAGCCGAACACGCGAGCCGATTCCTCGCTGATGAAGGAGTAGTTGTAGACCTCGGTAAATCCTTGCGATGCAGCCATTTGACGCACCCAGTGGTGAAACGCCCGCTCGCGATTCGGGGGAGGCACGCGCGCCGGACTCAACGGCGCAACCGGCACGATGTTGTCGTAGCCGATCATGCGGCCGACCTCTTCCACCAGATCCTCCTTGATGGAAACGTCCTTGGTCGCGCGCCAGCTCGGGACGGTCACGTTGAACGAATCGTCGACCGAGAATTGAATCGATTCAAGAATCCGCCTGACTTCCTTCGCTGGCACTTCGCGGCCGAGTTTTCGATTCAGCCATGCGAGATCGAGCGCAATGGGCTTCGGCGCCGGGAGCGGCTGATACGCGTCGGCGAGCCCGCCCACCAAGCGGATGCCCGGCGAGACTTCTTTAAGCAACTCCAGCGCGCGAGCGAGGCCGCGAACCGTGTTCACCGGGTCCTGGGATTTCTCAAATCGCATCGACGCGTCGGTGCGGAGGCGCAGCTTGGACGAGGTCTTGCGGACGCTCGACGCATTAAAGCAGGCACTTTCAAGAACAATACGCGTCGTCGAATCGGAAATGGCGCTGTCCGCGCCGCCGATGACTCCAGCCAGCGCAATGGCGCCATTCGGGTCGGCGATCACCAGGTTCGTCGGATCGAGCTCATACGCTTCGCCATTCAGCGCGGCCATCTTCTCGCCTTCGCGCGCGCTGCGGACGATAATCTTGCCGCCATGCAGCTTGTCGGCGTCGAAAGCGTGCATGGGCTGCGCCAGCTCCGCCATGACGAAGTTCGTCACGTCGACGATATTCGAAATCGGGTTCAGGCCGATGGCTTCCAGGCGATATTGCAGCCATAAGGGCGACGGCTGAATGGTCACATTCTCGAATACCAGCGCCGAGTACCGGGGACAAAGCGAGTAGTCCTCGATCTTGACGTCGATCTTCGGATCGAGCGTCAACGTTTCCTTCACCGGATCGAGCAGCTTTTTGCCCGTGATCGCCGCGACTTCGCGAGCCATGCCGAAGTGACCCCACAGATCGGGGCGATGCGTGAGGGATTTGTTGTCGACCTCGATGATCCAGTCGGGCTGAAGGTCGAACTTACTAGTCAACTCGACAATACCGGAATGATCGCGACTGATCCCGAGTTCGGCGGCGCTGCACAGCATGCCGTCGCTTTCCACGCCATCGATCTTTTTCTTACCCAGCGGCGCGTAGACCGTCTTCAAGCCCGGCTTGCAGTTCGGAGCGCCGCACACTACCGTTTTCTGCCCGTATTTCGCGGTCTCGACCACCGCTTTCACGTTCTTACCGATCGGTTCAACCGAAACCACGCGCGCTTCACACGCGTTTTCGAGCAGCGCTCCGGCTTCCTCCACGCCTTCGCACTCGGCTGTCCGCAGTGTGATCAGGCGCATCAGATCCTTGGGCGGCTCATTCAAGCCGCCGACTAATTCGCGAAGCCAGGAATACGAAAATTTCATCGGTTTTCAGAATTGATGCAGAAAGCGCAGGTCGCCGCCGTTCAACAGGCGAATGTCATCGATGCCGTAGCGCATCATGGCCAGGCGAGTGAGGCCCAAGCCGAAGGCGAATCCACCCCATTGTTCGGGGTCCGCGCCACCGGCGCGCAGCACTGCCGGGTGCACCAGGCCGCATGGGCACAGTTCCACCCACCCGGAATGCTTGCAAACAGGGCAGCCGGAGCCTCCGCAGATCAGGCACTGGATGTCCAGCTCGAAACCCGGCTCGACGAAGGGGAAAAAGCCGGGGCGGAGGCGCACGGTGACATCCTTGCGAAAAATGGCGCTCAGGAAGGTCTTCATGAAGTAGATCAGGTGCGCGACGCTGACGTCGCGATCCACCATCATGCCTTCCAGCTGATAAAACGTGTGCTCGTGCGACGGGTCCACTTCTTCGTTGCGGAACACCCTGCCGGGCGCGATCATCTTCAGCGGCGGGCCCAATTTTTCCAGCGCCCGCACCTGCACGGGCGACGTGTGCGTGCGCAGCAGACGGCCGTCCTTCAGCCAGAACGTATCCTGCATGTCGCGCGCCGGGTGGTCGGCCGGAATGTTGAGCGCGTCGAAGTTGTAGTGCTCCGTTTCAACCTCGGGCCCATCGACGACGGCGAAGCCGAGCGAGGCGAACAGCTCCTCCAATTCTCGTTGGATCTGCGTCACCGGATGCAGGCTCCCCGGGCGGATGCCCGGCGCGGGCGTTGTCAGGTCGAGCCACTCCGATTCGAGGCGCCGGTTCAATGCCTCGGCTTCCAGCGCGGCTTTCCTCGCGTCGATCTTCGATTCCAGGTCCTGCTTGGCGGCGTTGAGGGCCTTGCCTTGCGTCCCTCGCTGATCGGGAGGAAGCTTTCCCAACTCCTTGCTTAACTCGGCAAGTTTGCCCTTGCGGCCGAGGGCCTCCACCCGGACGGCTTCGACGGCTTCGAGCGTCGTGGCCGAGGCGAGCTGCTGCAGTGCATAGGCGTGAAGTGCGGAGATCTGTTGGTCGATCATGGGCGCTCCGCGTGGCGCACGCCTTTGGCGTGCCGCATCGACACTCCTGTCGATGCCTGTCGAACTCGCTCCCACCAGGCGTCGAGACGAGTCTCGACGCGGCACGCACGAGTGCGTGCGTCACGGGGTACAGCGAAGTGCGCCAGGAGCATCTAAAGCTTCGCTCCGTTCGATTCCAGATAGTCCACCATGGCCTGATGGCCCTTGCCCAGTGCCAGGTCGAGCGGTCTCTGGTCGTTTTCCGCCCGCGCGTCGACGTCGGCGCCGGCGGCGACCAGCAGCTTGGCCATCTCCACATCGCCATTCTGCGCGGCGGCGTGCAGCGGAGCCCAACCGCCGTGCTGGCGAGCATTCACCGGAGCGCCGTGGTCGATAAGAAGCTTCACCATCTCCGCGTGACGCCCGGCAGCGGCAGCGTGCAGAGGCATATTTTCCATGGCGTTGGTGGAGCGCGCATTCGCGATCGCGCCTTTGTTCAGCAGCAGCCGCGCGGCGTCGGTTTTCCCGAAAAACGCGGCCAGATGCAAGGGTGTCCAGCCGTCGGTGGACATCAACCCGACCAGCGAGCGATTTGCCCCCAGTAACGCCTCCAACCGTTCCGAATCGCCGAGAATCGCGGCGGCAAAAAGGTCCAGAGACGGATCGGCAGCGACCAGTTCCTTCACGCGCGCCAGATCGCCCGCGCGGACGGCCTCGAAAAGTTCCTTCATTTGGGTAAAAAGACGGTCTCGGCCTTGGCGACTTCCCAGCCGAGGTGATTGATATAGAATAGCAGCGCCGCCGGCGAATACGTTCCTTGGAACTTGTTCCATGCCACCTGCTGCCAGCCGTCCTTCAGGAAGCCCGAAACGTCGGCGTCCTTCTGGAAAAAGCCCTCTTCATGGGGCACGCCCAAGTGGTCCAGCACGGCCTTGATCAGATCCAAATGAGATACCAGGACAGCCTGCGCGAGATCCGTGGCGTAGTCCTCGTCTTTTTCGTTGAGGCGTTCGTATAGGCGCGGCGCGGCCTTACGTAGCGTCTCCGAGCTGAGCTTGTGAAGACGCAGCC
Organism: Bryobacteraceae bacterium; assembly: GCA_035542735.1. GTDB lineage: Bacteria > Acidobacteriota > Terriglobia > Bryobacterales > Bryobacteraceae > Palsa-187. The sequence continues at coordinate 180,731 of DATKKV010000016.1, read as the reverse complement.
TCGTCTTCACCCGATCGAAGAGCTGGTAGGTGCGCAATCGTCCCATGGAAACCGAGCGCATGAGTTGAACAAAGGTGTCCTCGCCCAAGCCGAGGAAGATATCGGAAAGCTGCATTTCCATTAATTGTAACGCTAGCAGCGCCATCATCCCGCCGAGTGGCGAATTATTTAGATAGGACTAGGCGACGCCGTTTTATTGATGCTCGTGCTCGTGCGGTTCCTTTTCGTGGTCCCGGTGCTCGTGCGTGTGCTGCTCGGTATCTGCCGCGTGGCCGTGCTCGTGACTGTGTGTGTGCTTATGAGGATGACTGTGTTCGATATATCCCCATGCCTGTGCTTATGGTCGTGCTCGTGAGTATGCTCGTGCTTATGTTCCATATTGACTCCGCTCTCAGCATACCGAAGATCACCCTTTCGCGATGCCGACCCGAGATCCAGAATACGGTGGTGTTGCAATTACGGGTTGAACCGTGAATCAATGAGTCGAATCGTATTTACTGTTCGAACCGAAAGTGTAATGTAACCCGAATCGCACCTGAAGCGGTTCGACGGGGTGGAAAACGTCTGTGAATGCCGGCGCGGCTGTGGGCGTGATTTGGGAGGTATAGGCGTAGTCAATGTCGTGATCGCGGCGGTTCAGCAAATTCAACAATTCGACCGAAACGCGCCATCTCTCGTTAATCTGATAACCGATCCCCGCGTTGAGCAACGCAGTTGCCCTGGAGCGATAAAGTCCGTCGGAGGTCAAATCGCGCGGGCCAAAGTAGCGCAGGCGCAAAGTCTCCGAGAAGCCTTTGGGAAGGTGATGTGTGATGCCCGAGGAAATCACCAACCCAACCGCTTCGGGCACACGTTTGCCACCCGGGCTGTCCGGCGCCGCATCGCCCCCGTCGATTTGTGGAAAACGAGCTCTGGAGTCGGCAAGGTCAAAATCAAAGGTCAAATGTTCCACGGGCGTGTAGTAGTTCGCCCATTCAAAGCCGTAGCGGTTGCTCGGCTGTTTGGAAGCAACCGTGCTGCCGGTGTCGCCAGACTGCTGCAGTTCGGAATCACTGTGGAGATACCAGAGCGAAACGGTGCTCTGCAAATGGGCGACGGCCAGAGTGCGCATGCCGATTTCCGCGCCTTTGGTTTGGACCAGCAGGGGAATCCTTTGGACGGGCGTATTGGGGTAGGGATTGTCCGCCGAAACCGGCTGCAGCGTCTGCGTTGCGCCACGGGCGTCGTTGCTGTGAAAACCGAATCCGCCCTGGACAAAGAACTCCGTGTTGGACCACGGGCCGAAGATCAAACTTAATTTCGGGCTGGGCAGCACCTTGGTGGCCGTGCCGGAATTGGCCGGGGTAACCAAGCTGGTGACGTCGACGTGTCCCACGTCGCCGCGCAGGGCCGCGACCGTGCGGAATTTTTCCGCCCACTGGATTTTATTCTCGACATAGAAACCTACTTGCGTGTCCGTGAAGCGATCCGCTTCCGTGGTCGCTGGCAGAATGGTGCCGGTGTCGGAATCCGCTTTATCCACACGTACGCGATTTTGCGTCTGGTAAAGACCGTTGTTGACCCAATCGTTTCGGACCTGGAGGCCGAACGTATTCTCCACCTTGCGTCCGAACCATTGGCTGAAAATCGTGTGGCGTGCGTCCATTCCGATCACCCAGCGCCTGTCCTTCTGTTCGAACTGGTCGCCGCGATTGGGGTCTGTCAGGTAGTAAGTGAAATCGGAAAATAAATCGAGACCATAATAAAACCCGTAGGCCATGATTTTTGTCGCGGACTTTGCGCGCTTGCGATGCCATTCCGCCTGCAAACTATAACGCTGTGAATTGCCGCCGTCTTCCGGGTTCAGCGCGCCGAAGAAACCGACGAGCGGCGTCGCCGTAACGGGGATCTGATCGCTTGAATTCCATCTTCCGTGGTAAGCGCGGGCCGTGATACTGAAACCATCGGCGTCTCCGCCCCGGCTGTAGCTTAGAATGCCATTGAATTTGTTATACCCATCCGGATGCGTCCAGGGGCCGTCATCGTGATAATACTCTCCGCCGTACAGCAAATTGCCCGAACCCACCTTTTCCGATGCGCCGAAGACGGCCCGTGCATAGCCATACATGCCGCCTTCGACCGTGAAGAAGTTCTGGGGCAGCGTCTTGAAGGACAGCACATTGGCCGATCCAGCCGAGCCAAAGTTGCCGATATCCGCGTAATAGGGCCCTTTCTGGTAATCCGTCCGCTCGACAAACTCCGGGATGACCGTGTTCATATCCGCGTACCCCTCGCCGTGGGCATGCGACGGCAGGTTCAGGGGCATAGCGTCGAGGGAAAGGGCGAAATCCGTGCCGTGGTCGAGATTGAAGCCGCGGAGGAAATATTGGTTGGCCTTGCCGCCGCCGGCGTGCTGCGTGATCATGACACCGGGAATCGTCTCCAAAACTTCTCCCGAACGGAGAATCGGGCGATCTTGGATCTCCATTGCGCCCACCGTTCCCTGGGTGGCGGATTGGGCAATTCCGATGAGGCTATCCTCGCGGCCCTGCACATTCATGGTGGTGCTCATGGAGCCCACGGCCAGAGAGATGCGCAGGGGTGTCAGCGCCTCGATGGTCCCTATGGTGACGGGGATTTCTTTGGTTTCAAAATCGGCATGAGATACCACCAGTCGATAATCACCTGCCGCGAGCCCAGGAATACTGAACGAGCCATTCAAATCCGACTTGGCCGTCATTTGTGCAGTACTGTTCGCGCTTAGAACCTGCACAGTAGCCCCGGCAATCACCGCGCCAGACGTGTCAACCACAGTTCCTGATACCGTGACGGGGTCACTCCGTTTAGAGAGCTCGTCTAGGCGCACCACGATAGCCTCGTTGGCGTCCGGACGGACCGCGACCGAGCGGCTCGCGGCGCGAAAGCCCGCAGCACCCGCAGTGACCGTGAACTCGCCGGGGAAATCGACTCTTAGCTCAAATTCTCCGTTCGGACCGGAAGTCGTTTGGCTCAAGAATTGCTCGTGACGAGTGAGCTGAACTGCAGCCTTCGCCACAGCCCTCCCCTGTGGATCAACGACTCGCCCCCTCAAGGAAATCTCCTGTGCAAGGACCAGATAAGGAGCTAGCAGCAACAATAGGGTTGAAGACGATAGCTTCATGACGCACTGGCCTCGGATAGTGCTACGAAATTTACGAACGTGTTACCACGGTAACACAACTTTCTGATTGTTGCTACGAAAATCCCGGGTGGAATGGATTTCCCCCGGTGCTAAACTGATAGCAGGATGAGTTCGCTCTCGCCGAGACTACAGGTCAGGGTTCAGCAGAAGCAAATCCTCACGCCCGGGCTCGTGCAAATGGTCAGCCTGCTCCAATTGAACCGCTTGGAGCTAAAAGAGATGATCTCGGCCGAAGTGGCCCAGAATCCGGTTCTCGAAGAAGCCCAGGACGGCGGGGAGGAATTAAGCCCGGACGAACTACGTCCGCTGCTCGAGGCCGAGAGGGTCTCCGATCCGGCCGACCAAACGATTCTGGAGAACACCGGAGTCGCCACCGATTTCGAGGGCGTCGAGTCCGATCGCGCGGACTTCGAAGCCGCGAACCTCGGCAATCCCGAGCCAGCCATGGCCGAGCCTTCCCTGGAAGTGCCCTTTGAGCAGGCGGCAACAACAGACGCGCCGGAAGCCAAGACGGCCGATCCATTCGAAGAGATCGACTTCGGCTCCTACTTCGACGACTATCTGGATCCCGGCTATAAGAGTCCGGCATCGGAAAACGTCGAGAAACCCTCGTTTGAAACGTTCCTCTCTTCTCCCGTAACGCTCACTGACCACCTGCGGTCCCAACTGGCGCTGGTTTCGCTCACCGATCCCGTGCGCAATGCCGCGGAGAGCATCGTCGGCAATCTGAACGAGAACGGCTATCTGACGATCACGCCGGAGGAGATCGCCTCCCAGGAGGGCCACAAGCTGGAGGATGTGCTCGAAGCCCTGCGCGTGGTGCAGACTCTGGATCCGGCCGGCGTGGGCTGCTCCGATGTCCGGGAGTGCCTGCTGCTGCAGATCGAAAGCCGCAGCGGCAAAGGTGGCGTTGCCTGGAACATCGTGCACGACCACCTGAAGCTGGTGGAGACGCGGCAGTTGAAAGAACTGGCGCGGGCGCTGCACCGTCCGATGGAGCATATCCAGATCGCAATCGACGTGATTCGGCACCTGGACCCGAGGCCGGGGCTGCGGTATTCGGGAGCGGGGGCTCGCGTGGTGGAGCCGGACGTCTATATTTCCAAGGACGGCGAGGATTACCTGATCACGATCAACGACGACGATATTCCGCAGCTAAGGCTGAGTTCGCAGTACCGGAAAATGCTCGACCGGAACGAGGAGCCGAATAAGGACGTCCGTAATTATGTGAAGGAACGCTACGCCTCGGCGATCCAGCTGATGAAGAACATCGAGCAGCGGAAGCAGACAATCCTGAAGGTCTGCCAGAGCGTCGTGCGGCGGCAGATGGAGTTTCTGGAGCACGGCATCGACCACCTGAAGCCGATGATGATCAAGGAAATTGCCGAGGAGATCGGTGTGCACCCTTCCACCGTCAGCCGCGCGGTGTCCAGCAAGTACGCACACACCCCGCAAGGCGTTTTCGAATTGCGCTATTTCTTTTCCGAAGCGGTGCAGGGCCCCAGCGGAGGCGTGCTGCCGCTGCTGATTCTGAAACGCCGCGTGAAGAAGATGATAGAAGAGGAGGACACGGCCCACCCGCTTACCGACGAACAAATCACGGAGCGTCTGCAATCGGAAGGCATTCAAGTTACCCGCCGTACCGTCGCGAAATATCGCGAGGACATGCGCATCCCTTCGACGCATCAAAGGCGCGTGCGCAGTTAACTTTTCAAGAGATAGAACCTCACGGAGGTTTTTCCAATGAACGTCAGCTACAAGGGCATCAAGAAAGAACTCTCCTCCCAACAGAAGGAGAAGCTGGGTGCCAAGTTCGCGAAGATTTCGAAGTTGGTGGAGAAGCGCGGTGAAAAGGAGGCCCACGTCGTGGTGACCTCCGAGAACCACCTGCACAAAGCCGAGATTACGATGCGGTTTTACGGGCAGCCGCTGGTGAGCATCGCCTCCGACGTGGACCTGTTCACGGCGTTGACCAAGGCCCTGGACAAACTGGACAAGCAGGCCTCGAAAACCTGCGCCAAGTTTCGCGAAAAGTACCGCCGGTCCGGCAATGGATCGAGGTCCGAGGCAGGGAAGAGCGAACTGGTAGGCGTGGTAGCCAGCAGCGAAAACAAGAAAATCGCTCAAAAGGTGTTTCGCGTGGATCACCACCAGGAGCGCAAGCCCATGACGATTGACGAAGCAGTGCTCGAGCTCGACAAGAGCCGCGACTATGTTGCGTTTCGTGACGAGCGCGACCGGGTTTCCGTACTGGTACGAAGGCGGGATGGACATTTCGACCTCATCGAGTCTTAAACTCGAAGGATGGCAAAATCGATAGCGATTGCCCAGGGCCCTCCGGCCGAAGCCGTCATCATCACTGGCCTGAGTGGATCGGGCAAAGGCACGGCGCTGCGGGCGTTCGAGGATCTGGGATACTACTCCGTCGATAATCTGCCGATCGACCTGCTACCGAAATTCGCGGAGCTGATGAAGGGCGCCTCCAGCGTGAAGAGGGCGGCTCTGGTCATCGACATCCGGGAGGGGAACGCGCTGGAGCGATTCCCAGCCCTGTTTAAAAAGATCCGGCGGATGATCCCGACGCGGCTGCTGTTTCTGGAAGCCGACGATTCCGCGCTGCTTCGCCGGTTCAGTGAAACGCGCCGGCCGCATCCTCTAGGCACTGAGCAGAGCGTGGCGGCCAGCATCCGCAATGAGCGCGAACGCCTGGCTCCGATCCGCGCTCTGGCCGATCCGATCCTCAATACTACGAAGTTCAATGTGCATGAATTGCGGGAGACCATCCACCGGCTCTTCCACGGAAAAAAGGATTCCACGGGAATTCTGGTGCACGTGGCCAGCTTTGGCTATCGCCACGGCGTGCCCGCCGATAGCGATCTGGTGTTCGACGTGCGCTTTCTCCCGAACCCCAACTACATTCCTTCCTTCAAGCGACTCACGGGCAAGAACGCCAGCGTAGCGCGGTACATCCGTTCGTTTCCGCAGACGATGGAGTTTATCTCGCGCATCACCGACCTACTGGTGTATCTGCTGCCGCACTACATTGCCGAGGGCAAGAGTTACCTGACCATCTCGTTCGGCTGCACCGGCGGCCACCATCGCAGCGTGATGATCGCCAGCGAGATTCACAAGCGGCTGGCGGCGGCGGGGTATCGCGCCAAAGAGACGCATCGCGACATAAAGAAGTGAATTATCGCCCGGCAGCGCGCTTCCGCGGGGCGAAATAACCGAGCACCTGCTCCACACCGCCGGCATACAGCGCCGCGAGCTTGGCATCGGCGCCGCGAATCGTCTCGAGGTCCCGGGCGATGGACAAACCAAGCTGGTCGGCCGCGGAAGGGCTCCAGGCTTTGGAGCCGGCTTTCCCGTAAGACCGGAGCGCTTTCGCGCCCAGAGCACTGGCCAAGCGCGTGGCTTCCGCCCGCGAGAAACCCGCCAGGCGAAGGCTCTCCACCGAAGCGGCGATCCACGGCAGGAGAAGATGCGAGGCGAGGTGTGTCCCGGCGAGGTACAACGCCTTCGACGCGGCGCGAAGCTCAATCAAGCGGCGCCTTTCGGAGGCCATCAGGCGGCGCAGGTCGCGCATGGCCTCCGGATCTCCCTCGGCGACGAACAGTTTTTCATGGGACTCCTCCACGCAGTTCAGCGTGACCACCCGCGCGCCCGCAGCCAGCAGCGGACTGGGCCAGAAGCTATCTCGGGTGGACCCACACAGCACCACGGTTTTGCCCGCCAACGGCGTGGCAGCCGCCAGATCACGGAATAAGCGGTCGAGGCCTGTGTCCGGCACGGAGATCCACAAGAGACTGCAGCCGGCCAGCTCGCTGTAACTCGTCACGGCGTTCCCGGCGCGCAAGGAATTTGCGATGCGCCGCGCCACGCGGAAGGAAGAGGCTTTTACCGGTCCGATTCGCCCGAGCAACACGGGCATTCTGGAAAGGAACGAACGGGTGACACCGCCGGCCCCGATTAACCCCATACGGAGTTCGGGCTTCATATCGTCGCCGCTGTATCGCTGAACACCGCTTTGGCGCGAAGCTCCTTAATACGATCGCGGAATGCGGCCGCCTGCTTGAAATCGAACTTGCGGGCCGCTTCCCGCATCCGCTCTTCCAGATCGGCCAGGTACTGTTCCATCTTCTCGGGCGGAATCGCGCCGACCTCTTCTTCCGATTCGAGCGGCACGGTAACGTAATCGCCCTCGGCCACCGCAACCAGCGTCATATCGATCGGCTTGATGATCGATTGCGGCGTGATGTCATTGGCTTCGTTATACGCCGATTGGATCGCGCGGCGGCGTTTCGTTTCGTCGATGGCGCGCCTCATCGAATCCGTCATGACGTCGGCGAAGAGAATCGCCCGGCCGTTCAAATGGCGCGCGGCGCGGCCCATGGTCTGGATCAGAGATCCGGACGATCGCAAGAATCCTTCCTTGTCCGCGTCCAGGATCGCCACCAGGGAAACCTCCGGCAGATCTAGCCCTTCGCGCAACAGGTTGACGCCGATGAGCACGTCGTAGGTGCCGCGCCGCAAATCGCGAAGAATCTTAATGCGATCGAGCGTCGAGATTTCGGAGTGCAAATACGCGCATTTGACGCCCGCTTCCGTGTAATGTTCGGCCAGGTCCTCGGACATGCGCTTGGTGAGCGTGGTGACCAGCACGCGCTCATTGTTCTCGGCCCGCCGCCGGATCTCGTTGAGCAGATTGTCCACCTGGCCGCGAATGGGCCTCACTTCCACTTCCGGATCGATCAGCCCCGTCGGCCGGATGATCTGCTCGATCACCACCCCGGAGGTTTTTGTCAGCTCGTATGGACCCGGCGTCGCAGAGACATAAACCGCCTGGTGGACGCGATTCTCGAACTCCTCAAACGTCAACGGGCGGTTGTCGAGCGCGCTCGGCAGGCGGAATCCGTATTTGACGAGATTCTCCTTGCGCGAACGGTCGCCATGATACATTCCCTGCAACTGCGGGATGGTCTGGTGGCTCTCGTCCAGGAACATCAGCGCGTCGTGCGGCAGATAGTCGAGCAGCGTCGGTGGAGCCTGGCCCGGAAGGCGGCCCGAGAAATGGCGCGAGTAATTCTCAATGCCGTGGCAATAGCCGATCTGCTTGATCATCTCCAGATCGAACATGGTACGCTGCCAGAGCCGCTGCGCCTCAATGCGCTTGCCTTCCTTTTCAAGCTCGCCTTTCCACCAGTGCAGCTCATTCTCGATGCTGCGCAGCGCGTCTTCGCGCGTTTCCGGCCGCATCACGTAATGCGATTTCGGATAGACAGGCAGCCGCAGATAAGTCTGCTTCACCTGCCCGGTGAGCGGGTCGATCTGCTCCAGCGACTCGATCTCGTCGCCCCACAGACTGACGCGATACGCATTGTCGTCGTAGGTGGGGTAAATTTCGATCACGTCGCCACGCACACGGAATGTGCCGCGCTTGAAGTCGAAATCGTCGCGCTCGTAGAGGATGGTCACCAGCTTGGAGACGATCTCCTCGCGCGAAATGGTCTGTCCTTTTTCGAGCATCAGCAGCATCCCGTAGTACGCTTCGGGAGAGCCGAGGCCGTAGATGCAACTGACGCTGGCGACGATCACGCAATCGCGGCGCTCAAACAGGCTGCGCGTGGCGGACAGGCGCAGCTTGTCCAACTCCTGGTTGATGGTCGCCTCTTTTTCGATGTAGACGTCGCCGGACGGAATGTACGCTTCTGGCTGGTAATAGTCGTAGTAACTGACGAAATATTCCACCGCATTCGATGGAAAAAACGTCTTGAACTCCTGATACAGCTGCGCGGCAAGCGTCTTGTTATGCGCCAGCACGAGGGCCGGGCGGCCCGAATGCTCGATCACCTTGGCCATGGTGAACGTTTTTCCGGAGCCGGTGACGCCGAGCAGAACCTGGTGCTGTTCGCCTTGCTTCAGCCCCGTCAGCAGGGATTCAATGGCGGTTTCCTGGTCGCCGCGCGGCTTATAGTCGATGCCGAGGCGAAAGGCCATCTTTTTATTATAGGATTCAAAGCACGCGTTCGAAATCGTAGCCCGCGTTCTTCAACGCGTCCATCAATTCGAGGATGTGATCCGGCCCGCGCGTTTCCACCGTGATATCGATGATCGTGTCGCCCAAATTTACGCCGAAGTAGGCGCGGTCGTGGGTCACCTGCACCACGTTGGCCCTTTGCTGAGCGAAAATACCGGTCAGCCGGTGCAGGCCTCCCGGGTGATCCGGCAGCTGAACGCGCAGACGCATCAGGCGACCGTCTTTCACCAGGCCTCTTTCAATGATGCGCGAGAGGAGCGTGACGTCGATATTGCCGCCGCAAATCAGCACCACGACTTTCTTTCCTCGCAGGGAGGTTTTCTTCGCCAGCATCGCGGCGATGCCCGCGGCGCCCGCGCCCTCGGCGAGTGTTTTTTCTTTCTCCAGCAGCCAGAGAATCGCCTTGGCGATCTCTTCTTCTTCCACCGTGACGATTTCGTCGACGTATTTTTCGAACAAAGGGAAGGTAAGTTCGCCCACCTGCCGCACCGCGATACCGTCGGCGATCGTGGACGCGGCCGGCACCAGCACCGGGTGATGTTCGATGAGCGCCTGCTTCATGGAAGGCACGCGCGCCGTCTCGACGCCCACCATCCGCACCTCAGGACGCTGCTCGCGAATCGCACAGGCGATGCCGCCGAGCAATCCGCCGCCGCCCACTGGAACCACCACAGCCTCCAGATCCGGCACCTGATCCAGAAGCTCCAGACCGATGGTCCCCTGCCCGGCAATCACGGCATCGTCATTGAATGCATGTAGGAAAACCAGACCCTCCGCGTCGCAGCGGCGGCGCGCTTCATCCACCGCCTCGTCGAAACTGTTGCCGTGAAGGATCACTTCCGCGCCGTGGTTCCGCGTGGCCGTTACCTTCACCAGAGGCGTCAAGACAGGCATGCAGATCTGCACGCGAATGCCTCGCTTGGATGCGTGATACGCCACCGCCTGCGCATGGTTGCCGGCAGACGCGGTAATCACGCCCCGCGAGCGCTCGTCCCCGGTCATCAAGAGGATGCGGTTCAGAGCGCCACGCTCCTTAAAAGACCCTGTCCTGTGAAGGTTTTCCATTTTCAGGTACAGCGTGTTGTCCGCGTGGCGTGATAACGTTTCCGAGTAAGGCGCAGGCGTCAGCGCGATGCTGTCCCGGATGCGCGCGCGAGCGGCTTGAATGTCGGCAAGTGAAACCATGCCTTCTCAAGGTACATCGACCTTCGATCTATTTGCACTGCGGTTTCACTTCGCCGCGTCCGGCGTGGTGCGCTTTCCTCCGGGAGAGACGGCGAACCTGTTCCGAGGCGAGTTCGGCAAGGTGCTGCACCGTCGACATCCAGCGTTATATGAACGCTTCTTCGCGCCGGTTCGAGTCAGCGGCATTCCCAGCGGTCTGCACGACCCTCCACGGCCGTTCGCGTTCCGGGTGAGGCATCTCGACGGTGCCGTGCTTGACCGCTTCTTCGTCGGATTGAATTGGTTTGAGACCTCACAGCCGGAGATCGAAGCGATCGGCGATGCGATCGCCGAGTTGGCCAGTCAGAATCTGAGGGCGGAGTTTATTTCCGTGGAAGGCCGCGAGATCCTGCACCTTCCACTCACGCCTTCGCGTCCTGCAAGCCGTGTTCGCGTGTATTTCCTGTCGCCAACCGAGTTGAAGCCCGCTGGAGAGCCTGATTTCGGACGTCTGTTCTCACGGGTGCGCGACCGCATCGCTACGCTGCGTGCACTTTACGGAGAGGGTCCGCTGGAGATCGATTTCCATGCCATGGGCAAACGCGCCCGCGCGATCCGGATGACGCGCTGCGAGATACATCATGAGCGGATCCGGCGAGCCACCGGCCCGCGGCATCCTCTCGGCGGCTTTCTCGGCGAGGCTGAGTACGAAGGCGACCTCACCGAATTTATTCCTTATCTGAACGCCGCCCAATACACTGGCGTCGGACGGCAGACCGTGTGGGGGAAGGGAGAGATCTCGATTGAAACATTTTGAGCGGGAATTGGTCCAGGGTTATTTGCACGGGCCGCCGAATCCGAACGGCAACGGCCTGGTGATCACGCACGGCGCGGGCAGCAACAGCGACACGGCTCTGCTGCGAGCCGTGGCCGAGGCGTTCGCGCAGGCGGGCGTCACCGTTCTGCGCTGCGATCTGCCATTTCGGCAGCAGCGTCCCAAGGGGCCTCCCTTCCCCGCGCAGGCCGGACGCGATCGCGAAGGACTGCGCCGCGCCGCGGAAGCGATGCGCGAACTCGTACCAGGGCGCGTCTTCCTGGGCGGCCATTCTTACGGAGGCCGCCAGGCGAGCATGCTGGCAGCGGAAGAGACCGGCCTGGCCGATGCGTTGCTGCTGCTCTCCTATCCTCTACATCCTCCACGCAAGCCTCAGGATTTGCGCACGGGCCACTTTGGGTCTCTGAACACCCCTGCGCTGTTCGTACACGGGACGCGAGACAGCTTCGGATCGATCGATGAAATGCGCGCGGTGCTTGAATTAATTCCTGCGCGTACGGACCTCGCGGTGGTCGACGGCGCGGGCCATTCGCTGCACCCTGGCGTCGCGCCCTTGTGCGTGGAGCGGCTTTCGGTATTGTAGGAGATGATGACCCACGCCAGAACGATTCGCGCGCCACGCGGCAACGCTCTGCGATGCAAGGGCTGGGCGCAGGAAGGCGCGCTGCGCATGCTCATGAACAACCTCGACCCGGAGGTTGCGGAGCGTCCCGAGGATCTGATCGTTTACGGGGGCACGGGCCAAGCCGCCCGCGATTGGAATTGCTTCGACGCGATCGTGCGGTCCCTGGAGTCGCTGAAGAACGACGAAACGTTGCTGGTGGCCTCCGGCAAGCCCGTCGGCATTTTTCGCACGCACGAAGACGCGCCGCGCGTTCTGATCGCCAACGCAAACCTGGTGGGCCACTGGTCCAACTGGGACACGTTTCATCACCTGGAGCGGCTCGGCCTGACGATGTACGGCCAGATGACCGCCGGTTCGTGGATTTACATCGGCAGCCAGGGCATTGTGCAGGGGACGTTTGAGACGTTTTCCGCCGCGGCGGACCGGCACTTTGGAGGATCGCTCCACGGCAAGCTGATCGTCTCCGGCGGCATGGGAGGCATGGGCGGAGCGCAGCCCCTGGCCGCGACGATGAACGGCGCCTGTTTCCTCGGCATCGACGTCGATCCAAAGCGCATTGAGAAGCGCATCGAAACCGGATACTGCGATCGCATCACGGCGAGCTTGGACGAGGCGCTGGACATGCTCGGCGAAGCGCAACGCAAGAGCCTGGCGCTCGCCGTCGGCCTGGTCGGCAACTGCGCCGACGTGATCCCGGAGCTCGCTCGCCGCGGCGTGGTGCCCGATTTACTCACAGATCAAACCAGCGCGCACGATCCGCTGCAGGGCTACGTGCCGAACGGCATGACGCTCGCCGAGGCTCTGTCGCTGCGCCGTTCCGATCCCCAGGAATACGTGCGCCGCAGCATGGCGGCGATGGCCGAGCATGTTCGCGGCATGCTCACGTTAAAAGGCATGGGCGCCGTGACGTTCGATTACGGAAATAACATCCGCAACTTCGCCAAGCAGGCTGGCGTAGAGGATGCCTACGAAATTCCCGGCTTCGTACCCGAATATATCCGTCCTCTGTTTTGCGAAGGGAAAGGGCCGTTCCGGTGGGCGGCTCTGTCAGGCGATCCGAAGGATATCGCCGCGACCGATCAGCTCGCGCTGGAGCTGTTCCCGAAGAATGAATCGTTAACGCGATGGATCCGGCTCGCGTCGGAAAAGATCCATTTTCAGGGCCTGCCGGCGCGCATCTGCTGGTTGGGCTACGGCGAGCGCGCCGAGTTCGGCGTGGCGATGAACGAACTGATCCGTAAAGGCACCATCTCCGCGCCGGTGGTCATCGGCCGCGATCATCTGGACGCCGGGTCAGTGGCGTCGCCGTATCGGGAGACGGAAGGCATGCGCGACGGCTCCGACGCCATCGCCGACTGGCCTCTGCTGAACGCGATGGTGAACGTGGCGGCCGGAGCGTCCTGGGTGTCCATTCACAACGGCGGCGGCGTGGGCATTGGCTATTCGCAGCACGCTGGAATGGTGGTGGTGGCCGAGGGCACCGATGCCAGCGCGCGACGCCTGGAACGCGTGCTGACCACCGATCCGGGCACGGGCGTCATCCGTCACGTCGACGCCGGCTACGAGCGGGCAAAGGAAGTCGCGCGGGAAAAAGGAATCCGCGTGCCGATGCTTGGGCAAAGCAAGCCGGAATGATCCGTTTCGCTGTGGTCAACTGTTCGGAACTGGTGACGCTGGCCGGACCCGCGCGTCCTCGCAAAGGTAACGAGATGCGCGAACTGGCCGTGATTCGCGATGGCGCGATGATCGTGCGCGACGGCCTCATCGAGCAGGTCGGCCCGCGCCATGAATTGGATCTGCCGCGCGACGCGGTCGACGCGGGCGGCAAGGTCCTCATGCCCGGATTCGTCGACGCGCATACGCATCCCGTCTTCGCCGGCAATCGCGCCGATGAGTTCGAGAAGCGGGCGGCCGGCGCGACGTATCAGGAAATCGCCGCGGCCGGCGGAGGCATTCGCTCTACGGTCCGGAAAACGCGCGCGGCAACGGAGGAAGAATTATTCGCCGCCGCGTCGCGCCACGCGCAGTGGTTCTTGAAGGGCGGAACAACCACGATCGAGGCCAAATCAGGTTACGGTCTGACGCTCGACGATGAGATGAAGCTGCTGCGGGTGATTCATCGCTTGCGCCCGCTGTGCGCGGTTCCGACCTTCCTCGGCGCACATGAAATTCCCGACGAATATCGCGGGCGCCGCGAGGAGTACGTCAACCTGGTGATTCACGAGATGCTGCCGGAGGCTCGAAAGCTCGCCGACTATTGCGACATCTTCTGCGAGCCGCACGTCTTTCCGGTCGGCGATGCGCGCCGGATCCTACGCGCCGCCAAGCAGCACGGTTTCAAGCTGCGCATGCACGTCGATCAACTGGAGAACTCCGGTGGTGCGCTGCTCGCAGCGGAACTCGGTGCCGTGACAGCGGACCATCTGGAACATACGGGTGCCGAGGGAATCGCCGCGATGCGCGCCGCCGGCGTCCAGCCCGTTCTGTTGCCCGGCTCCGTTTACGCGCTTGGCTCCAAGGGTTATCCCGATGCGCGCGCGATGATCGAAGCGGGGTTGCCGGTCGTGCTCGCCACCGACTTCAATCCCGGCTCCTCGCCGACGCCTTCGATGCAAATCATTCTTTCGCTTGCTTCAACGCAAATGAAAATGACGCCTGCCGAGGCGATCACCGCCGCCACGATTAACGCTGCTTACAGCCTGCAGCGCGGCGCCGAGATCGGTTCACTCGAACGCGGCAAGCGCGCCGACTTCGTGATCCACGATTGCGCGGACCATCGTGAACTCGCCTACTTCTTCGGCATACAATCGGCGCAGGCGGTCTATTTGGGAGGGGAACGTGTTGCGTGAACGCCTGGCTCAGGTGGAAGAGCGCATCCAGAACGCCGCGCGCCGCACCGGCCGCAAGCGCGAAGACATTATCCTGGTCGCGGTGACAAAAAAGTTCCCCGCCGAAGTGATCCTCGAAGCCTACGAGCTTGGTTTGCGCGTATTCGGCGAAAACTACGTGCAGGAGTTTGAGCGCAAACATCCCGCGCTCGCCGGACTGAAGGACGCCGAATTTCACCTCATCGGGCATTTGCAATCGAATAAAGCTCGCGTCGCGGGAGAGCTATTTCACACCATCGAAACCGTGGATTCCGAGAAGCTCGCACGGCGGCTGGACCAAATAAACCAGCCTCTGGAAGTGATGATCGAGGTAAAACTGTCGCACGAGGAATCGAAGGAGGGCGCACCGCCTGAGTCGCTCCCAGCACTGATTGCCTCGATTCGCGGCTGCCCTAGCCTTCGCCTGACTGGCCTGATGACCATGCCGCCCTGGTGCGACGACCCAGAGGTCACGCGGCCGTATTTTCGCCGCCTGGCCGAACTCGCGAGGGAGCACGGCTTGCCGAAGTTATCCATGGGCATGTCGCACGATCTCGAAGCCGCCATCGAGGAGGGTGCGACCCATATTCGCATCGGCACCGCTCTATTCGGGCCGCGCAAGAAGGACGCGTGACGGTCGGCTACTTCGCGCCTCTGGCGCCCGCGCAAACCGGCGTCGCGGATTACGCCGAAGCGCTTCTCGTCGCGCTGCGCGCATACGGTGAGGTAAAGGTTGGCAGGCCGGGCGATATCGACCTCTATCACATCGGCAACAACCAACTTCACGCAGCGATTTACGACCGCGCTCTCGCGCATCCCGGCGTGATCGTGCTCCACGATGCCGTTTTGGAGCACTATTTTCTTGGCCGCCTCACCGAACAACAGTACATCGACGAGTTCATCTTCAACTATGGCGAATGGACAAGATCCCTTGCCGAGGATTTGTGGACGCATCGCGCCCGGTCCGCCGCCGATCCGCGCTATTTCGCCTGGCCGATGCTGAAACGCATCGCGACGAGTGCTCAAACGGTCATCGTTCACAATCCCGCGGCCGCGGCCATCGTCCGTAAACACGCGCCCGATGCGCGGATCGTCGAAATCCCGCATCTCTTTGTCGCTCCGCCCAACCTGCCATCTGAAGTCGATACGCTGCACTTCCGCGATTCGCTGGGCATCGGGCCGCGAACACTGCTCCTTGGATTGTTCGGCCATCAGCGAGAGTCAAAACGCTTGCAGGTTGTGCTGCGCGCGTTGGAACGAGCCTGGGCCTCGGGAGCCGAGGCGAGACTGCTCGTCGCCGGAGCCTTCGCCTCATCAGACCTGGAGCGCGCGCTCGCCGGCAGCTTATCGGACTCTAGAATTCTTCGCGAAGGCTACCTCTCCGAATTTGATTTCTGGCGCTACGCCGCCGCCGTAGACCTCTGTATCAACCTGCGCCATCCCACCGCGGCGGAAACCTCCGGCATCGCCATCCGCATGATGGGCATCGGCAAGCCGGTCGTATTCTCACAGGGAGAGGAAATCGCGCGCATCCCAGAAAACGCCTGTCTGCGCGTGGAGACGGGAGCAGCGGAAGAAGAGCTTCTCGCGGACTACATTGGCTGGCTCGCGCGCGATCCGGAAACCGCCCGTCAGATCGGCCGCCACGCCGCCGCGCATATCGCCGAACATCATGCGCCCGATGACGTCGCGCGGCTCTACTGGGACGTCCTTAATAAACGCTGAGCGGTTTGCTGTCGGAACCCACCCAAATCACCGGCGATTCGAACTCCCACGGCGGAAGACTCACGATGCGCGGACGGAGAAGCAGCAGCAATTCGTCGGTGGAGTGATTCCCATTGTTCAACCGCAGCAGCCGCCCAATCCCCGGGATGCTCGACAGGCCGAAGACTCCTGATATCGTCTTCCCATCCGTCGCATTGATCAGCCCCGTCACAACCGCCAACTCGTCCCCGCCCAGCCGCACTTTGCCCTCGTACTTGCGGCTGGAGACGCTGTGATTCCCGTTGGCATCGGTCGGACCGAGCACTTTAAATTCGGCACCAATCTCGAGAGAGACCTCGCCGCCCTCATGCACGCTCGGCGTGATCTTCAACACCAGCCCCAAATCCTCGAAATTCACCGTCGGCGGCGCAATGAGTCCCGAAGCTCCTGAGGCGTTGATAGAGTTAGTGCTTCCTCCCGAATAGGTCGCTGTCACCAGGGGATACTTCTGGCCGACGTGCAACGTCGCCGCCTGGCCATCCGCCGCCGTCACTTGAGATTTCAGAAGCACATGCGTTTCGGATTTGGCGAATGTCGCCGTCAGGGTCGAACTTGCAATGCTGACGCCCAAGAACACCGGTCCGCCCCACACTACAAGATTTGCCATCGCCCCCGTCACGTTGCGGAACACCCCAGTGGACTCCATCAGCTGCGCTGAGGTCGGCAACAGCAGCCCATATGCAAGGGACGAGGATTTGTTGACTTCCAGAAACTCAACCTCCACTTCCACCTGCGCCCGCCCGCGCGAGAGATTCTCGAAGATCGCGCGCGCCGCGAGCACTTTCGGAACCTGATCCCGCAGATACACCATCCGCTTCACCGGATCCAGCGAGAATTTGCGAATCTCAAGCATCTGGACCACCGCGGTGGTCATCTCCTGCGCATCCTGCAACGAGATGCGCTCCGGAATCGGAATCGCCATCGACATGGCGGGCGACAGTTCGATGCGCTTCTGCGGCGTATCCCGCGCGATCAGCGCGATCCGCTGGTTCACCGGAATCAGGAACGAATTGGACACCGCTTCCAGCGTCCGCATCGCCTCTTCGAAGCGCACTCCCTCGACACGGAAGCGAAACTTGGGAGGATCCTGGTACCCTCCCTCGAAAACCGCCGTCAGACCGTACTCGCTCAACACCGTTTCGATCACCGTTTTCGCGTCCCCGGTGACGTCGAAGTTCTTCACCCCATCCCGAGGCTTGAGGCGAGCCGGAGGGCGGGCGGCCGCCTCGGCAATTTCGCTCTCGCTCATCCGCAGGGCACTGGCCGTCGACCGGCTCTCTAACTCCGGCACTTCATCCACACGGCTCACCACCGACATCGCCGCATCCGCCTGCAGCATCGCTTTCCGCATGGCGAATTCCGGATTGGTCGTGTCCAGTGCCGCCGCCTGCGAATAGAGCAGGAACGCGTGCATCTTGTCTCCCGCCTTCTCCGCCCGCTGGCCGGCCTTGAAAAGCCGCTCCGCGAAATCCTCTGCGGGACACGCCGCGCTCAGCAGGCACAAAAAGGCGAAAGTCTGGAGAAACTTCACAGAAAGATTGACGTTTCCGCCCGTCCATCCGTGCAATTTAAACTTTGCCGCGGGTTCCGCCGATAACCCGGTGGGAAGCATCGGACCCGTAAAATATGGCAACTTTCGCCCCAGTTCGCTCCGCCTTCAGCCCTTCGATCCCGCAGGATTTCAAGGAGCTTGGCATTTCCGAATCGCTGGTTCTTGATTTAATGCTCCGGCGCCTCTTGCTCGAAGGCTACTCAAGCATCGCGGGCCTGGCGAAGTCCCTCCGTCTGTCGCATCGCGTTGTCGACATTGTTTTCAAGCACATGCGCTCGCAACAGCTGATCGAAGTCAAGGGTATGATCGGCAACGACTACAGCTTCACGCTGTCGGCCGCCGGCAAGCAACTGGCGGGTGAGCGGTTCCAGATCTCCCAATACGCCGGCGCGTGTCCCGTTTCGCTCGCCGACTATCATCACGCCACCAAGGTCCAGGCGGCGAAGGTTCACGTGGACCGAAAGATCCTTCGCGCCGCGTTTTCCGATCTGGTGGTTACGGATCGCATGCTGGACCAGCTCGGCCCGGCCATCATTTCTCAGAATTCGATCTTCGTTTACGGACCCACGGGAAATGGAAAGACCAGCCTCGCCGAACGCATGTTGCGCGTGTACAAAGACGCCGTGCTGATCCCCTACGCGGTCGAGGTCGACAACCAGGTCATCAGCATGTACGACCCGGTGGTGCACCAGCCGATCGAAAACGACGAAGAGGAGGTCGATCCGCGCTGGATTCTCTGCAAGCGGCCCTGCATCGTGGTCGGCGGTGAACTGATTCCCAGCATGCTGGAACTGCGCCTGGACGAGGCCTCCGGCATCTACGCCGCGCCTCTGCAGATGAAGGCAAACAGCGGCATTCTGATCATCGACGACTTCGGCCGCCAGCTGATGTCTCCCCGCGACCTGTTGAACCGCTGGATCGTTCCCCTGGACCGCCACGTCGATTACCTTACCCTTCGCTACGGCGTGAAGTTCCAGATCCCGTTTGAGCTGATGGTGGTATTCTCCACCAACCTGGAGCCTGCCGACCTCGCCGATGAAGCCTTCCTCCGCCGTATTCACAACAAAATTTACGTCGAGGCGGTGGATGCCAACAGCTTCGACCAGATCTTCACCCGCGTGGTGGCGTCGCGCAACATTGAGGCCGAGCCGGACAGCGCCGAATATCTCCGCAAGCTCTGCTTGCGGGAAGGCCGCACCGAACTGCGCGCTTGTTACCCTGCCGATATCTGCAATATTCTGCTCTCCATCGGCCGCTACGAAGGCCGCGGCCCCATCATGACGAAGCCGGAGCTGGAACGCGCCGCGTCGCTTTACTTCGCCAAGAACTAATTCAGATTGTGCAGGATGTGGGGTCTCGTCCGCGCCGGACCCCGTGGTCCGGCATGACTTGGTCCGCCCTACTTCGTTCAAGAAAGCTCACGCGTAGCTGGAAACGCTCGATCGATTCCGCTCCGCCCGCTGTTTCGCCGCGCGCTCCTGGTAGCCGCTTGAGCGGAACGCTTCCAGAGGATTCTCCGCCAGCCCTTTCGATTTTCGCCACTCGTGAATCGCCGGGCGCACGTCGGTCGAGAACGCCGTTTTCAGGCACTCCTCGGCATCGATCAATTCGGAGCGGGACTGACAACGGGCCAGCCCTTCATGATCGACGAGCGAGGCCTTGGCGAACAGCTCTTGCGCCGCCATCGCCGTCTGGATCATCTCCTCGATCTTCGGCTTCAGATTGTGGCTCTGGTCGATCATGTAGGCGATATCCGCCCGCGCGCCCGTCTCCCATTCGAACAGGTGAATTTCATGGAAAATCCGGAACACCTGATACGGATCGATGGAGCCTAGCGTTAAATCGTCGTCCGCATAGCGGCGATCGTTGAAGTGGAATCCTCCCAGCATGTTTTCCGCGAGAAGCCATGCCACGATCTGCTCGATGTTCTGCGCCTGGTAATGATGCCCCGTGTCGACCAGGACGCGCGCCTGCGGCCCGGCGGCCTTCGCCAGCAGCAGAGCCATGCCCCAATCCGCGATGTCCGTGTGATAAAAGGCCGGCTCAAACGGTTTGTATTCGACCAGCATGCGCTGATCCGGGGCGAGCCGCGCGTGCATCGCCTTCAGCCCTTCTTCAAACCACTTGCGCCGCGCGCGGATATTCGCCGTGCCCGGAAAACTCGACCCATCGGCGAACCATAGAGATAGATCCCGGCTGGCCGTGGACTTGGCGATCTCCACCGAATCGATCAAGTGCCGCAGCGCCTCGGCGCGAATCGACGCGTCGGGATTCCCCAGCGACCCGTGCTTGTAGATCTGATCCTCAAACAGGTTGGGATTGATCGATCCAACGGAGACGCCATATTTCGCGGCCAGTTCGCGGATATTCGCGCACGGAAAATCCCACTTCAAGTGCAGGGCGACCGTCGGGCAGCAGCCGGTAAATGCGTGGACCTGCCCGGCGTCCGCAAGTTTTTCTTCCGTGCAGGTGGCTGCGGCGTCTTGAATGAATTTCCCGAACCGAGTGCCCGTGTTGGCGAAGCCCCAACTCGGCAGCTCGATGGCGAAACGGTCTAGTGCTCGAGAAACTACATCGCCTTCCATGGCTTTCCTTGCGATTCCGCCACGGCCTGATAAACGATGTGCCCGTCGTAGGTGTTCACGCCCTCGCGAATGGCGTTGGAATGGTCGCAAGCGCCCTTCAATCCGCGATTGGCCAGTTCGAGCAAGTAGGGAAATGTGGCGTTGTTCAGCGCGAACGTCGAGGTGTGTGGCACCGCGGCCGGCATATTCGACACGCAATAGTGCAAAACGCCGTCGACGAAATACACCGGATCGGTATGCGTCGTTGCGTGCGAGGTTTCAAAGCATCCGCCCTGATCGATGGCCACGTCGACCATCACCGCGCCCTTTTTCATCAGCGGCAGCATATCGCGGCGGACCAGGCGGGGAGCGCTCGCGCCGGGGATCAGCACCGCGCCGATCACCAGGTCCGCGTGCCGCAGCGATTCGCGAATCGTATAAACGTTCGAGGCCAGCGTGACGACCTGGCTCGAATAAATGTCATCCAACTCGCGCAGGCGGTTCAGATTCCTCTCAATAATCGTTACGTGCGCGCCCAAGCCGACCGCCATTTTCGCCGCGTTATGACCTACCACGCCTCCGCCGATGATCACGACATTGGCCGGAGCCACGCCCGGCACGCCGCCGAGCAGAATCCCTCGCCCACCCATGGGAGCTTCCAGATACTGCGCGCCCACCTGTACCGCCATGCGACCCGCCACCTCGCTCATCGGCGTCAGCAGAGGCAGCGAGTTGTCGGGCTCGCGGATGGTTTCGTAAGCCACTGCGCTCACCTTCGATTTAACCAGGGCGTCGGTCAGCTCCGGTAGAGGAGCCAGGTGCAGATAAGTAAAAAGAATCAACCCCGGTCGGAAGTACGGATACTCCGACGGCTGGGGCTCCTTCACCTTCACCACCAGGTCGCTCGCCTTCCATAGGGCTTCGGCCGAGGATACGATCTCCGCGCCCGCCTCGCGATAATCTTCGTCGGTCAGGGAACTGCCCAGCCCTGCTCCCGTCTGCGCCAGCACCTTGTGCCCGGCCTCCACCAGCGCCTTTGTTCCGCTCGGGAGGAGGCCGACGCGCGCCTCATGATCTTTTACTTCCTTGGGGACACCGATAATCATGGTATTTTTTGTTCCGATTCCGCCGCTTTTTGCGGCTGATCTGCAGATTCGCGCTTCGGCCCGAGGCCAAGCGCAATTAAAGAAAGCGATCCCAGTTTGCCGTCGTCCGGTATATTCTGATCGCGCTGGAAGCGCTTCAGCGCGTCGACAGAGGCCGGGCCCCAGTTGCCGTCGGCCTCGCCCGTGAAATAGCCCTTGGCGGATAGCGCCTGTTGGATTTCCTTATACCGGTCGGTGGTCGGCTGCTGCTGCGAATGGTGAACGACGGCGACGGGCCGTTTCGTGGGCGCGCGCTTCGCGGTCGTGGTGGGAGCCGTCTTTGCAGGCGCTTTGACGGATGCCGGAGTCGTCTTGGCAGAGGGTTTCTTCTTGGCGCTGGTGGCCGCCGTCGATTTTGCGACCGTGGACTTCGCGGTTGTTTTCGAGGTCGTTTTCGAGGTGGCCTTCTGCGTCTGCGTCTTTGTTTGCGCAACCGCAGCCCACGCACCGATGGCGAGGGCCGCACACAACGCAACCGGAACCGGAGACACGATGACTCGCAAAACACCAGTGTACACAACCGCAGGAAAAATAGGGGTAATCCGCGTATACTATCTAGAACCATGCACCGCCGCGACCTCTTGAAACTCGGCGCATTCGCCATCCCCTCCGCGTGGGCGCAGCAGGCGTCCGAGACCGCGATGCTGAGCGCGATGGATACAGGCTTCGGACTGGGCCGCGATTTCTTCCAGCTGGCTAAGTCCGTGACTTCGAACCTCTACTACAACACGCAGATCGGCTATCAGGAGTTGAATAAAGGCGGACGGGTGCCGGCGAGCATCGGCTGTTCCCACCAATCGCATGCCTGACGAGCCGCAGCCGCATCTGCGCCGCGAGCTTGGCCTGCGCGACTTGACACTGTTCCTGATCGGACTGATGGTGGGCCCGCGCTGGATCTCCGTCGCCGCGCACGGAGGACCGGGAAGCATTGTCCTGTGGTTCCTGGCGGCCCTGCTGCTCGCCGTGCCCCTGGCCATCGCCGTGGCGACCCTTTCGGTGAAGCATCCCGGCGCGGGAGGCCTTTATGTATGGGCCCGCAACGATTTTGGCCCCTGGCCGGGATTTCTCAATTTTTGGGTGTACTGGCTGGGCATCGCGTTCCTGATCCCCGGCTCGGCCTTATTCGCCCTCGGCATCGGCGTCTATGCGCTGGGCCCGAATTACGCCTATCTCGCCGATAATCGCCTGTACATGATGGGAGGCTCGCTGCTGCTGCTGTGGATCGCGTTGGGCACCAATATCATTGGCCTGAACATCGGCAAATGGACGGAAAACATCGGCGGAGCGATGCCCTGGCTGTTAGGCGTGTTGCTGTGCGGCTCGGCGATCGCGGTGGCCCGGAAGCACGGGTCGGCGACGCCGATCAACTGGCAATCCGCATGGCCCAAGTGGAACTGGGACACCATGAATTCCTGGGCGGCCATCGCATTCGCCATGACCGGGATTGAAGCAGCCGGGATGATGGCTGCCGAAATTCGCGACCCGGAGCGGACCCTCCCGCGCGCCGCCTGGATCAGTTCCACGTTTGTCGCCCTGTTCTACATCGCCTCCACCATCTCCCTGATGATCATCATGGCTCCGGCGAAGATAAACGAGATCAACGGCCTGGCGCAGGTGACCGCTGTGGCGGGCGCGGAGATCGGCGCGCCCTGGCTGGTCTTTGTCATTGTCATGGCGATCATCATCAACGTCATCGGCGCCTTCGGCGGGCTTGGCTCCGCGATTTCGCGCATGCCCTTCGCCGCCGGCGTCGATCAACTGCTGCCGGAGGCGTTCGGCAGAATCCATCCGCGCTGGAACACGCCTCATGTCGCGATTCTCTCGCTTGGCGTCGTGGCGTCCCTGCTGCTGATCGCCTGCCAGGCCGGAGAATCCGTACGCACGGCCTACCGCGTGATTGTCGACCTCACCGTGATCGTCGGCCTCTTACCCTACCTGTACATATTTGCCAGCGCCTGGAAGGCCGGGAAGTGGCTCAGCGCGATCCTCGGCTCGGGGCTCAGCCTCCTGGCCATCGCCTGCTCCATTTATCCTCCTCCGGAAGTGACAAACTTCTGGCTGTTCGAAGGCAAGCTAGCCATCGGCACCGGAGCGTCGATTCTCTCAGGCTGGCTGCTGTATCGTAGAGGCAAGCCTCAAAAATAGAATGATCTATCACCGATTCTTGTGGGGCGGGCTATTCAGCCGGCAGCCGAATTTTACTCGGCTTGTTCGGGACGCGCACGAAGCCACTTCAAGAGCGGCTGCCGCCAAGGAGACATCCAGAGCAACCACATGCTGAACTACCCCGACTCCGTGCGGTTTCTCTATGCGCTGGGCAATGAAATCAAGACCGCGAAGTTGGGATTGGACCGGATTCGCGCCGTGCTCGCCGCCCTTGGCGATCCGCAGAACTCCTTCCGCTCCGTGCATGTGGCCGGAACCAACGGCAAGGGTTCGACCTGCGCCATGATCGACGCCGGACTGCGCACGGCGGGCGTTCGCACCGGCCTCTACACCTCGCCGCACCTGATCGAGCCCACCGAGCGCATCGCCGTCGACGGCATGCCCGTCACGAAAGGCCAGTTCGAGCGCGCGTTTGACGTCGTGCATCGCGTCGCCGAGGAGATCAGCCCCGATTCGCATCCGACCTATTTCGAAACCGTCACCGCCATGGGATTTTGGCTGTTTCGGGAACTGGGCGTCGAAACCGCGGTGGTCGAGGTCGGCTTGGGCGGCCGCCTCGATGCGACCAACGTCGTGAGTCCCGTACTCACCGTGATTACACCCATCGATTACGATCATGAAGCCTATCTCGGCGGCACCATCGAAGCCATCGCGGGAGAAAAGGCAGGCATCCTGAAGGCCGGCGTGCCGGCGATTTTCGCCCGCCAGAGGCCGGAGGCGGAGGCCGTGCTCGATCGCCGCGCCGCGGAGTTGCACGTCCCCGTCAAACGCACCTCGGAGTTCGAAATTCGCGACCTGCGCGTCACCGCGCGAGGCTCCGATTTTTCAGATCTGCACTGCCCCCTGGCCGGCGAGCACCAAATTGAAAACGCGATCACGGCTGCGCTGGCTCTGGAGGCTCTGGGCGTCTCGCCCAGGGGAATCGAACACGCCGTCTGGCCCGGCAGGCTGGAGCGAATTTCGCCGAATCCCGATATCATTCTGGACGGCGCCCACAATCCCGCCGGTGCACGAGCCCTGGCGGGCTATCTCAAGCAATTTTACGCGGACCGCAAAATCTGGATGATCTACGGAGCCATGCGCGACAAGGCCGTGGATGAAATCGCCGGCACTCTGTTCCCCATGGCAACGGAACTCGTCCTCACCGCGCCGCAAAACGCCCGCGCGCTGCGTCCCGAGGCGCTCCGCGAAATGGCTGGCCGAGGGCATATCGCGCCCGACATCGCCGCCGCCGTGAAACTGGTGCGCGAGCACGTCTCCGAACACGACGCCGTGATCATCACGGGATCACTCTTCCTGGTCGGCGAGGCGCGGGCTCTTTCGTACAATAAACCTTCATGGCCCTTTTCTGGAGCCTGGTCTTCGTAGACCCGCTCATCCTACTATCAACGGCCTTTTTCGGCACGCTCAGCGTGATCGCGTCGCTCTTCGATAAGAAGGGCAACGCGATGATGACCCTGGCCCGCGTATGGGCGCGCTCACTGTTGGCCATCGCCGGCGTGCGCGTGACCGTGGAAGGGTTGGAAAAGCTGACGCCCGGCGCAAGCTACGTGTTCGCGTCCAATCACCTCAGCTATATGGATTCACCGGTGATCCTCAGCTACGTTCACGCCGATTTTCGCTTCATGGCCAAGAGCGGCTTGTTTAAAATCCCACTGCTGGGCACGCATCTGGGCCAAGCCGGACACATCCCCGTGCCGAGAGAAGACCCTCGCGCAGCGGTGAAGACCATGACGCTCGCCGCCGATACCATCCGCACGCGCAATATCTCCCTGCTGATATTTCCCGAGGGGGGCCGCTCGCACGACGGCCAGCTGCGTCCGTTCAAGGACGGCGCGGCGTACATCGCCATCAAGGCGGGCGTGTCCATCGTCCCCGTGGCGATCCGAGGCACGCGCGAGATTCTGGCCATGCATTCGGCGACCTTTCATCGCGGCAGCGTGACGCTCCGCATCGGCGACCCGATTCCTGCCGCGGGAATCACGCTCCAGGACCGAAAATCGCTCACGGAGGCCGTCCGCAGCCAGGTAGTGGCTATGCTCAGCCGCTGAGATGGTGGAATTCAGCCATTTACAAACCTTCATCCATCTCGTTTTCAATGACTTACGCTTTGGCACACCACCTGCATTCCTGATGGGCGTGAAGGAGGTCACAAAATGAAAACGAAATTGATGGCAATGTTACTGATGGCGGGCAGCACGATGTTCGCCGGCGTAAGATTCGGAGTGGGCGTCGGCTTCGGAGTCCCCTACGCGCCCGCCCCCGTGATGGTTGCTGCTCCCAGACCGGGCTACGTGTTCGTGAACGGCGCATGGGTTCTGCCTCCGTACGCCGGAGCTTATTGGGTCGGCCCGCGCTGGTATGGCGGACGCTACGTCGCCGGCTATTGGGCTCACGGCTATGTGCGTCCCTACGCCCGCGGCTACGTGCGCGGATATCGTCGATAAAGGAAAATGAACAGGAGCGCCGCCCCATTTCTTTTTCCAATCGGGCGGCGATACCTTCAACCCCGCTGCAACCGCACGCGACCTCACCCTGTCTTAAGGACTGAGGAAACAAAACAGATGAGTGCCACAATCGGCGATGGGATGACCGCGATTGCCCTAGCGGCGGGCGTTGTTGGATATGTTTATATAACGCATCAGAGCAGCAGGAAGCGGCTCGAAATGATCCATCAGGAGAGGCTCGCTGCGATGGAAAAGGGAATACCGTTGCCGGAGTTTCCGTTGGAGCCGGCGCGGACGCCGCATGTTCCCGATCCGAATGTGCTTCCGATTCTAGGCACCGTTCTCTTCAGC
Source organism: Bryobacteraceae bacterium (assembly GCA_035542735.1). Classification (GTDB taxonomy): domain Bacteria; phylum Acidobacteriota; class Terriglobia; order Bryobacterales; family Bryobacteraceae; genus Palsa-187. The sequence continues at coordinate 154,054 of DATKKV010000016.1, read as the reverse complement.
TTGTCCCTCGGAGCCATGATTGCGCTCTACTGGATTCTCCCGGCGTCGTCGCGTGGCTCCTGGGTGGCTCCTCTGCCGTTCGCGTTCTTGGGCGTGGGATTGCTCGCCTTCCACTTCATGAAGCGCGACACGGGCCGCTGATTCCGGCAGATCCAGGTGGAAAATGACTCTCAACTCGTGGCCCGCGCCCAACGCGGCGACGAGCAAGCCTTCGCGGAACTCTTCCGCCGCCATGGCGATCCGGTATTTCGTCTCGCTCTTTCGATCCTCGGGCAGGGGTTTACAGCCGAGGCACAAGACGTGGTGCAGGACGTGTTTCTGAAGGCTCATCATGCGCTCGCATCCTTTCGGGGCGAAGCGGAATTCGGTTCCTGGCTTTACCGAATCACGTTCAATCAGGCGGTCAACGTAAAGGCGCGGGCTCGCTACCGGAGGCCGCACTTGGATGAAGCGGCGCTCTCTCATGCAACCACCACTGAGCCCGGGCCGCACGCGCAGATGGAAACGGCCCAGCGCGATCAGGCCCTAGGGGAATGCATTCAAACGTTGCCCGAAGTCTACCAGTCCGCTTTGCGCCTGTACTATTGGCTGGGCGCAAGTGTGGCTGAGGTAGCGGTGCTGGTCGACGTTCCGGAGAACACAGCCAAGTCGTATCTCCATCGCGCGCGCCAGCTTCTCGGCGCCATGCTGAAAGAGAGAGGATATTAGTATGTCTAATATGGACCACAGCGAAGCCGAAATCGACAATCTGCTCCGCCGTTCCCTGGCCGCCCCGGTCCCGAGCCTACCGCCGAATTTCAAGCTGCGCCGGCCCTCCGAGCGTCCGCGCCGGATTCTGCTCGCCAGCTACGGATTGATGTCGGCCGCGGTATCCATCGTAGTGATGCGAGGCCAAGGGCTCGGTTGGGGGCTGATCGCCGCGATGACGCTGGGACCGCTCGCCATAATCGAAGCAGCACGCCGGCTGCGACGCAAGCAATGGGAAATGTGAGGACTCAGTCCCAAGCCGTCTTGTGGGGCGGCGATTCCTCGCGGCAGCTGCTTTTCAGGCGGCTTCTTCGGGAAGCGAAGTTCGCCAATACCTGCTATCACGCCAACAGCACTCGCCAAGTAAAGCGGCTGCTTTGGCTCCTTCCTCTCGCGCTCTTCGCGTTCGTGACGCCGGTTGTCTTCATTTGTCTGGTCTTTTCGTTGTGGCTGAACGGATTCAAGGGTGGGTCGTAACCATCTATGATGCTCACCCTAAGAACTTCGCGCTTGCTGGCTGTGATCTCCGTTACTGTAGCAACGTGTGGATGCCTTTTTCTCGACCCAAATCGCCAAATGCAAACCCAGGATCATCTGGCCCGCTTGGTTATACCCAGCCCAGCGGTGGACCGCCTGCTCTCCCTCGAGCGGATCGAGGAGGAAAAGGTCGAGCTATTCTGGCGCGAACCACACACTAAGCAACAGGGTGTTGAGCGCGTCCAAGGCCTCCAAAAGAATCCCGATCGCTACAACCCGGGACGTCGCAATTTCCTGTCCTCTATGGCTCAACAGCCTGCTGAATCTATTCCGCCGAGCAGTTACCTTCGCCTGCTCGAGAACTCGAAGGTCAAGTGCAGCAATCCACTTTATACGACGACTTTCATTAAGGTTCGAGTCACGAGCGGTCCGCTGGTCGGCCGAGTTGGTTGGGTCTGCGAAGATGACGTTTTCAGGACTGTCACGATGCCTTGAATAAGATCGGCGGGGAACCCAAGGGGACCGGCCTGAAGCGACTCCCTTCCTTTCTCTGTTTTCGGGCCATTTGAAATGAGCGCCTTACTGCGACTTGGGACACGCCAGTGTGCACTTTCGCGAAATTCGGTGTTTTTCAGGAAATCTTTCCCGCCCGCTTCCAACAACATCTCGCCTTAACTTGAACCCGACCCCGAGACCCTCCCCTAACTTATGGGCAGGAGCTCAGGTGCTCTTCCAGCAGAGAACGGAGTCGGCCAGAAGGGGCAATTCTAGAAACGCCACCGAGCGGGCCTGCGTGTGTTGGATGTCCGCCGGTACATGACCGGTGCCTGGCCGTTGCGGCGCAAATCAAACGGATCTTCTCCGCCGGGGAAGTAAAATCCGGCTAAAGGACGCGCGTCCGATAAATTGTTCGGTTCTTTGAAAACCTCAAGAAGCCCCGCCCTCACGGACGGGGCTGTTCGGGCAAAGCCCCCATGCGTCAGCGTGGGGCTGACACGCATTAACCCCGCCGCGATTCCAGAAACAGCTTGAGCCGAGCCATGGCCCCATCCAGGATCTTCTTTTCCGACGCATAGCAAATCCGCACACTGCCTTCCCCGCCCGATCCAAACGCGACGCCCGGGGCCAGGCCGACGTGCGTCTCCATAAGGAGCTTTTTGCAGAAATCGAACGAATCGGTCACGCCCTCGATTCTCGGAAACACGTAAAACGCCCCCTCCGGCGCGGGGGTCGTGACACCAGGCATGTTCTTCAACGCCGCCAGGCAAAAATCGCGATTCTCCTTGAGCCGAGCCACCATCTGCGTGACCACATCTTCACCCCAGACCAGCGCGGTTTCGCCGGCCCTCTGCGCGAAGCTCGGCGCGTGCGAAATGTAAAACTCGTTGAGCTGTGAAGCCCTGCGGCTCAGGTCCTTGCGCGCCACCAGCCAGCCGACGCGCCAGCCGGTCATGCAATACGCCTTGGAGAAGGACTGGATCACCACGACCGCATCCTCGCGCGTGCATTTCTTGAGGATCGACGGCACGGCTTTTTTCGGCGGTTCGGAATAAACGAGGCGCTCATACACTTCATCAGCCATCAGCCACAGCCCGTGCCGCCGCGTAAACTCGAGCAAATGGTCCTGATCCTTTTCGGTGGCCACCCAGCCCAACGGATTCGATGGCGAGGTGTACAGTACCAGCTTGGTCCGCGGCGTCACCGCGCGCTCCAGCGCGTCGAAATCGATCTCGTACCGGCCGCCAACGAGCGGCTGCGGAATCTCCTTCACCACGCCGTGCGACATTTGAATGATGGCCGCGCCGTTGGGCCAATTCGGCGTCAGCACCAGCGCCTCGTCGCCAGGATCCACCATGCAGCGCAGGCCGACGCTGAGCGCCTGCACACCCGACGCGGTCACCGTGATCTCCGAGGCCGGGTCCAGCTCCACGCCGTGCAGAGCGGCGTAGTACTGCGCCAACGTCTTGCGCAGCGATGGCAGGCCGGCGTTCTCGGTGTAATACGTGTAGCCGTCCGCCATGGCCTTCTGCGCGGCTCGCTTGATGAACTCCGGCGTGGGTATGTTCGATTCGCCGAAGTACAGCTTGTAGACGCCTTCCATGCCCATGGCGATCTCCGCCAGTTCACGGATTCGGGAGTAAGGAACGGCAAGCGCAGACGCGGAAACAGACGCAACAGAGGCGGGCATGAGGATGAATCTTTTATTTTACTTCTTCGCGTGGCCCGCTAATTCCATCTCGCGCATCGCGGTGGCCGCAGCTCGCCGCCGCCGGATCTGGTAGATGCAGATCATCGCCACCACGGAGCCCAATCCGGCCATGAACATGTCCTCCTGCGAATCCCAGATATCTCCCTGCATGCCGACGAACTCTTCCAGGCGCTTTGGGCTCAGGATGGACGCGCTCCCCGCCTCCAGCATTTCGTAGATCGCGCTGAAGGATAGCGTCACCTCCACTGGCAGGTAGTATCGCCACATCCCGGTTACTCGAGCCGACCGCATGAGCACCTCCTGGAACGGATAACTCAACAGTAGGCCGAATGAGAAGTGGGCAATGCGGTCGTAATGATTCCTCTGCGTGTGGAGGATCGGCTTCAGCCATTCGCCCACGGGCACGTCGGAGTACTTATAGTGCGCCCCGTACTCGTGGATACTGAGGTAGATGAAAATCAGGAGATACGACAGATCGGACAAGGGCAGCTTGCGGTAAGCCCAGATCAACAACGGAATGAACAAAAAAACGACTGTGTTTTCTAGCGCCAGGTCGAAGAACGTATCCGGACGATAAGCGGCCAGCAGGAACACGGCCGCCATTGCGCCGCAAATCCAGTGAAGAAAGCGGTTCTCGCGGAAGGGCAGGCACGACGCGGTGGAAGCGGTGGTCAAAAGGGAATTAGACAACGGATCGCGCCCCCGGCGCAAGTGCCATAACGGCGGAAAAAGCTCTTACCGCCTCTCCTTCGCCCCCATCAGCTCTTCGATGTTCACCAGTTCCGTGGGGTAATTGCCCGTATAGCAGGCATAGCAGAAGTCGTGATGATGATCGGCCACGGCCTCGCGCAGGGCGCCCATCGAAAGATAGGCGAGCGAATCCGCCTCCACGAACCGGCGAATTTCCTCGATGCTGTTATTGGCCGCGATCAGCTCCGCCAGGCTCGGCGTATCGACGCCGTAAAAACAAGGCGAAACCGTCGGGGGACAGGAAATGCGCAGATGCACCTCGCGCGCGCCCGCGCCACGCACCATGCGGACGATTTTTCGGCTCGTGGTTCCGCGCACTAGCGAATCGTCCACCAGGATGACGCGCTTCCCTTCCAACAAGTGCCGCACCGGATTCAGCTTGAGCTTTACGCCGAAATCCCGAATCGCCTGCGAAGGCTCGATGAACGTCCGGCCTACGTAATGATTGCGGATCAGCGCCTGGCGGAAAGGAATGTTTGCCTCCGCCGCGTAGCCGATGGCCGCCGCTACGCCGGAATCGGGGACGGGCACGACAACGTCGGCGTCCACGCCGCTTTCGATGGCGAGCAGCCGGCCCAACATCTCCCGCGACTGCTGCACAGGGCGTCCGAATACCATCGAATCCGGCCGCGAAAAATAGACGTGCTCGAAGACGCAATGCGCATGGTCGCGCACGGGGGCGTAGCGCTCCCGCGTGATGCCTTCCGGACCGACGATCACCATCTCGCCCGGCTCGACATCGCCCAGATACACCGCGTCGATCAGGTCGAACGCGCACGTTTCCGAGGCGAACACGTAACAGGTCTTGCCGCCGGACAGCTCCATTTGTCCGATCGCCAGCGGACGGAAGCCATGCGGATCGCGGGCGATCAGCACGCGGTCCCCTGCCAGAAACACCAATGAAAACGCCCCTTCGAGCTGCAGCAACGCCTCGCGCAGCGCGCCGGCCAACGTCCGTTCGCGCGACCGGGCGACCAAATGCAGAATCACTTCGGTATCGCTCGAGGCCTGGAAGATCGATCCTTCGCGTTCGAGTTCGCGGCGCAGTTCCCCGGCATTGATGATATTGCCGTTGTGCGCTACGGCGATGTTGCCTTTATTGCAGGCCACCGAGAACGGCTGCGCGTTGAGCAGGACCGTGTCACCAGCAGTCGAATAGCGGGTGTGGCCTATGGCTGCTTCCCCGGGGAGCGCTCCCAGAACCTCAGGAGTGAAGATGTCCGCCACGTGGCCCATGCTCTTGTGGCAGAAGATTTCTTTTCCATTGCTGGAGGCGATGCCGGCGCTCTCCTGTCCGCGATGCTGCAGTGCGTATAAGCCGAGATAAGCCAGATTCGCCGCTTCCGGGTGGCCGTAGATGGCGAACACACCGCATTCGTCGTGGAATTTATCAAACATGGCTTTATATCAAACGTGGATAAGATTCTCTTCCAAAGCGTTTTCGCGAGCTTCGCGCAGCCGGCTCGTCGTGCAGTCGACCAGAGTAACGCTATTGTGATCGATCCGCAACTTTTGTTTCATTGTAACGCCGATCCTGATGGCATCCACATTGTGATCCCGCGCGATCCGTTCGACGATCTCCGGTGCGGCGGTGGACACGACGATCCGCGAGGGCCCTTCGTGGAACAAAGCGAGTTCGGATCGAAGTCCGCTCGAAAGATCGATTTGGGCGCCAATGCCGCCCGCGCAGCACTCGGCCAGCGCGACGGCCAATCCGCCATCGGACACGTCGTGCGCGGATTCGCAATGGCCTCCCGTCACGATCTCGCGAACGGCTTCATGGACGCGCTTTTCGTACTCCATGTCGAGCGCGGGCGGCAATCCCCACATGCCGTTTAAGACTACCTTGGCGTACTGGGTTCCCCCGAAACGCATTTCGTCCGCGGAGCCCAACCCGCCCAGCAAAATCACCGTGCGCGATTCATTCTTGAACGGAATGGTCATGGGAGCCGCCGTCTTCATCAGTCCGACGATCCCCATCACCGGCGTCGGCCAGATCGCCTCGCCGAGGGTCTCGTTGTAGAGGCTGACGTTGCCTCCGGTGATCGGCGTATCGAAGAAGCGGCAGGCTTCGCCCATGCCCTCGACCGCTTCCACTAGCTGCGCCATGATCTCCGGCCGTTCCGGATTGCCGAAGTTCAGATTGTTCGTAGCGGCGACAGGTAGCGCGCCGACGGTCGATAGGTTACGGCAGCATTCGGCCACGATCAGTTTCACGCCTTCGCGAGGCGACAGCGCACAGTAGCGGCCGTTGCCGTCGAGCGCCATCGCCACGCTGGTGTCCGTCTCCTTGATCCGGATGATCGCGGCGTCGCCGCCGGGACCTTCGATGGTGTTCGTGCGGACCGTGTAATCGTACTGCTGCCAAATCCATTGCTTCGAGCAGACGTCGCCCGAGGCGAGGATCTTCAGCAAGTCAGCTTGCAGATCCTTGGAGGAAAACGCCGGAGCTTCCATGGGCGCCGGACGATACGGCGCGGCATTGTGCGGACGATCGTACGAGGGCGCTTCGTCGGCCAACTCGCGATTGGGGATTTCGGCGACCACCTGGCCGTGATTCTTGACGCGCAGCATGCCGTCGCCGGTGACCTGGCCGATGGTCACCGCGTCGAGCCCCCATTTCTTGAAGACCGCGAACACTTCGTCCTCGCGGCCTTTATCGGCCACGATCAGCATACGCTCCTGCGACTCGGAAAGCATGATCTCATACGGCGTCATGCCCGCGGCGCGCTGCGGCACCAAGGCCAGGTCGATCTCCACGCCGGTACCGGCGCGGCTACCCATCTCGCAGGTGGAGCAGGTCAGGCCCGCCGCGCCCATGTCCTGAATGCCGACGATCGCGCCGGTTTTCATGGCCTCCAGGCACGCTTCGAGCAGCAGCTTCTCCATGAACGGATCGCCGACCTGTACGTTGGGCCTCTTCCCCGCCGATTCCTCGTCGAACTCGGCCGAGGCCATCGACGCGCCGTGAATGCCATCGCGGCCGGTCTTCGCGCCGACGTAGATCACCGGATTGCCGACGCCCGTCGCACGGCCGAAGAAAATTTCGTCGTGCCTGAAGGTCCCGAGCGCGAACACATTCACTAGAGGATTGCCGTTGTAGCAGGGTTCGAACACCGTTTCGCCGCCCACCGTCGGCACGCCGAAGCAGTTACCGTAATGTGAGATTCCGCTGACCACGCCTTCGAGAATCCGCTTATTCCGCGGCACATCGAGTGGGCCGAAGCGCAGCGCATCCATCACCGCGACCGGACGCGCGCCCATGGTGAAGATATCGCGCAAAATTCCGCCGACTCCGGTGGCCGCGCCCTGAAACGGTTCGATGAAGCTGGGGTGGTTGTGCGATTCGATTTTGAATGCGATTGCCCAATTGTTGCCGATGTCAATGATGCCGGCGTTTTCGCCAGGCCCCACGAGAACGCGAGGGCCCTTGGTCGGCAGTTTCTTCAGATGGATGCGCGAACTCTTGTAAGAGCAGTGCTCGCTCCACATCACCGTGAAAATCCCGACCTCGGTTTCGGTGGGTTCGCGCTTGAGAATGGAGCGGACGTTATCGAGTTCGCCCGCGGTAAGTTCACTCATTCGATATCACCTTGCAGGGGACAGACCGCTCTGTCCACGTATGGCGCCGCGCAAGCATCCCGGTTTGTGCGCCTTGGGACAGGCTGGTCTGTCCCCACCGCCCAATTCATCATGCGTGTTGCGTTTCCAGGCTATGCACCAACGACTCCAGAATGACCCGGCCGTCCGCCGACCCCAGCAACACATCGGCCGCGCGCTCCGGATGCGGCATCATGCCCATCACGTTGCGGCCCTCATTGCAGATACCGGCGATGTCGCGCAGCGATCCGTTGGGATTATCCACATAGCGCAGCACCACGCGATCTTCTTTTTCGAGAAGATCCAGCGTGGCGTCGTCGGCGAAGTAACAGCCGTCGCCGTGGGCCACGGGCATACTCAGCAGTTGGCCCGGCTTGGCCGAGGCTGTGAACAGGGTGCGATTCGTTTCCACGCGGAGGGTGACATCGCGGCACACAAATTTCAAGCCGCGGTTCTTCAGCAGTGCGCCTGGGAGCAGGCCGCTTTCCACCAGAATCTGAAATCCGTTGCAGATCCCAAGCACCGGACCGCCCTCAGCCGCGAATTTCCGGACAGCCACCATCACCGGGGAGAACTTGGCGATCGCTCCGCAGCGCAGATAGTCGCCGTAGGAGAAGCCTCCGGGGAGAATGACCGCGTCGACGTGGCCGACCGAAGGCGTATCGTGCCACAGAAACTCGGCTTGCTGGCCCAGAGTGTGGGAGAAGGCGTACCAGGCATCGTGATCGCAATTGCTGCCAGGGAAGACGACAACGCCGATAATCATGGGGAAAAGATAAGTCTACCAAATTTATGCATGTGCCTCACGCTGGCGCAGGCATCCAAGCGTCGAGATGAGTCTCGACGCGGCACGCCATCGCGTGCGCCACGTCAGTCCAACAGGCCTTGCAACAGGTGGACTCCGGTGAGTTGCTGACCTCGGGCAGCGTTCATCAGCATGGCGATGCGCTGCGCGGCTAGCGCCGGGTTCAAGCCTTCATCGCGGATATTGGAGACGCAATTTCGTTCCGCGTCGGTGCGGCCCACGTGAGGATCCCAGGTCAGATACGCACCCAGGCTATCGGGCGAACTCAGACCCGGCCGCTCGCCGATCAAAATGACGCTCAGTTTCGCGCCCAGGGATTCGCCGATTTCGTCGGCGATGGCGACGCGCGCCTGCTCGGCGACGATGATGGGCGCGAGTTTCCAATCTTCGAGCAGAGGCAGAAGCGCATCGACCGTCGGACCGGCGTGGCGATGCACAGCGGTGGCGGAGAGGCCGTCGGCGACGATCAGCACTGCATCGAAGTTCCCGCGCTCCAGCGTGCATTGCGGAGAGAGCCTGCGGCCGAGGTCCGGGCGGCGCAGGTATGTGCCGCGATCCGGGGCGGCGGAGTGGACGATTACAGGGCGATAGTGTGAAAACAGCGTGATATTGAGGCGAGTCAGCACTGCGTCGCGGGCACGGGCGTGCGCCAGCTGGAATTCCAGCAGCTCTTTCGTCGGCAGGGCGTTGCCGGCGCGCCCCAAGGAGATGCGCGCTAGCATAGCAGCAACGCCTTTTCGATCGACGCCGCACTCACGCGTTCGAACCAGGCTTCAAATTCGGGGGCAGGGCGCATCTTCAGGAGATCGCGCACGTACAACGCATCGTGGAACGATGTGCTTTGATAGTGCAGCATGATGTCGTCGGCGCCCGGCACGCCCATGATGTAATTGCATCCGGCCGCGCCCAAGAGCGTAAGCAGCGCGTCCATATCGTCCTGGTCTGCCTCGGCGTGATTGGTGTAGCAGACATCGACGCCCATTGGCAGGCCCATCAGCTTGCCGCAGAAATGATCTTCGAGGCCGGCGCGCGTGATTTGCTTGCCGTCATACAAATATTCCGGGCCGATGAAGCCGACCACTGTGTTCACCAGCAGAGGCTGGTAACGTCTTGCGACGGCGTAGGCGCGGGCCTCGCAGGTTTGCTGATCGATGCCGTAATGCGCGTTGGAAGAAAGCGCGCTGCCTTGGCCCGTTTCGAAATACATCACGTTCGCGCCCGGATGGCGTTCGCGGGCAGCTTGCCAGGCTTCGTCGAGCACTTTCAGGTCGATGCCGAAGGCGCGATTGGCGGCCTCCGTTCCGGCGATGGATTGAAACACCAGATCCACCGGAGCGCCGCACCGCATGGCCTGCATCTGTGTAGTGACATGCGCCAGAACGCAGGTCTGCGTGGGAATCTCCAGCGTCTCGCGAATCTTATTCAACAAGTAGAGCAGCGTTTCGACAGACCGCAGATCGTCAGAGGCGGGGTTGACGCCGATCACGGCGTCGCCGCTCGCGTACATCAGGCCGTCGACGATGCTGGCCGCGACGCCGCGCGGATCGTCGGTGGGATGGTTCGGCTGGAGGCGTGTCGAGAAGCGGCCGGGCAGGCCCAGGGTGTCGCGAAACTTCGTGACCACGCGGATCTTCCTGGCCACGGCGATCAGATCCTGTACGCGCATGACTTTCGATACCGCGGCGGCCATTTCCGGCATGATGGAGAGCGCGGAGATCGCCTCGCCGGAGGCTTCAAGCAGCCACTCGCGAAACTCGCCGACGCTCAGGCTCGCAACTGGCGCGAAGGCTTCGCGCGAGTGCGAATCGACAATGAGGCGCGTGACTTCGTCGTCCTCATATGGGATGAGAAGATCGTCGAGGAATCGAGCCAGAGGCGTATCGGCCAGCTCCATCTGGGCTGCGGCGCGCTCCTCGGCGGATTCCGCCGCGATGCCGGCCAGTTGATCGCCGGAACGTAGAGGAGTCGCCTTGGCGAGCAGAGTCTTCAGTTCCATTTGAGCGCGAACTCTTCCTCGGGCGACAGGACCAGCCTTCTGCGGGCGTAAATCGCGAAATAAGCGATGCCCATCGCGAACCAGATGGCCGCGCCGAACACGCCCTTGTTGTAGTCGGGGTTCAGGAACAGAACGACCAGCGTCACCGCGGCGATGATCGTCGTGGCCCACGCGCCCGCGATGCCAAGAGGGCTGACATAGGGCCGTTCCATCGTGGGGATCTTTCGCCGCAGGATCAGGAACGCCGCCATCTGCAAAATATACGCGATGACGGCTCCGAAGACAGCCATATTCAACAGGATCGCGCCAACTCGGCTGTTCTGTCCAAACACGTAGATGGCGAGCGCGGCGGCCAGGCCGAGAACGGAGCCCGAGACCAACGCGCGCACGGGCGTTTGATGACGTTTGCCGGTGACCGAGAGCCACTGCGGAAAATATCCGGCTCGGGAGAGCGAGTAGATCTGGCGGCCGTAGGCATAGAGGATCGTGTGGAAGCTCGCGATGAGGCCGATGACGGCGACTACGGCGAATAGTTCGGTCCACTTCGATCCGGCGCTGGTTTGAGAAGCAATGGTTTGGAAGCTGAGCACGAGAGGCTCCTGAGCTTGGCCGAGTTTGGCGGCGCCGGGTGCGATGCCCGCGCTCAGGATCATGGTGAGGAACGAGCAGGCGACCAAAGTGAGCAGGCCGTACAGAATGCCCTTGGGCATGTCGCGGCGCGGGTCGTGCGATTCTTCGGCGGCGAGAGGAAGCTGCTCGATGCCGAGATAAAGCCACAGGGCGAATGGCAGCGCGGCGAGCGATCCCCGCCAACCCTTGGAAGGAACGTCGAAGGCATAGCGCGCGAAATCGAGGTGGGGAATGGCGCCGGCCCAGAAGACCATCAAGACTGCCAGCGCGGCCATTGCGATGAAGACGGAAAAGCGGAAGGACAGCGCGACGCCGAAAATGTTCAGGCTGACGAAGATCATGTAGCAGACGATCCACCACGCGGGTTCCCACGATTTCGAAGTGTGGAAGATCGCGCCGAGATAGCCCCCGATGCCGACGACAATCGTCGCCGGGGTGAGGATGTACTCCATGTTTTCGGCCAGGCCGGTGATATAGCCGCCCCAGGGACCCATCGCGGTGCGCGCGAAGGAGTAAGCTCCGCCTGTGTGCGGAAGCGCTGGCGACATCTCGGCGATGGAAAAGCAAAGGCCGGCGTACATCGCGGTCATGATGACCAGAGCGATGAGCATACCCGAAAACCCTCCAGCGGTGAGGCCGAAGTTCCAGCCGAAGAAATCGCCGGAGATGACGGCGGCGACGCCCAACGCCCAGAGGTGCAGCACGCGCGCGTGGCGGCGGAGGGTGCGTTTTTCGAAGTACTCGTTGGTGGGTTTCGAGTAGACGGGCAAGGTTTACATTCTATAATGGCAGCGCGTGGCGCTGCCCCACTTGACGATCGATCATGTGTTTGTGTGCACCAGCCGCGGTGCGCCGGCGGCTGTGTTGCTGAAACAATCGGGGTTGACGGAGGGAGAGCCGAATCGTCACCGGGGGCAAGGCACGGCTTGCCGGCGGTTTTTCTTCTCGAACGCGATGCTGGAATTGTTGTGGCTGGAAGACGAGGCGGAGGCGCAGAGCGAGCAGGCTCGAGGCCTGAGACTGTGGGAACGACTTTCGGGGCAGGGTTCGCCTTTTGGCGTCATCCTGAGGGGCGCCGGGGCCTGTCCTTGGCGGTCGTGGAGCTATAGGCCGCCTCTGATGCCGGGCCTGGAGTTGGAGATTGCGGCGGACACGGAGTTCGATGAACCGATGTGGTGTTACATGAGGAGCGATCGAGGGTCGACGGGTATTCGCGAGGTTACTGGCGTGGTGATTGGTTGTCCCTTCGTAAAGGAGGGTTCGGTGACTGCCATGATGGCGGAGAGTGGCGTGATCGGCATTCGGGGTGGAATGGAACATCTGCTTGAATTAGAGTTCGACGGAGGGCGGCGGGGGACGATGCTCGATTTTCGGCCCGCGCTGCCGCTCGTTTGTCGTGTGTGATCGCGTTCCGAAGCTGAGCCGATTCCCAATCGGCCGCAGGCTTCCAGCCTGCACCACACGGAACAAACAACGCGGAGTGGTGTCTACCTGATCATGCGATACATATTGATGCTTTGCTTGACGCTTGTGCCGGATCAGGCGGCGGATTCGCTGATTGCCGAAATTCGTGCGCTGAGGCTGGATCTGCGGGACACCGCGGCTGCCATTCAGAGAGTGCAGATTGTGATGTACCGGCTGCAAGCGCAATGGGCGTTTGTGGAAAAGGCTACGGGGCGGCTCGATATGGCTCGCACACAGTGCAAACAGGCAGAGGACGGGCAGAAGATCGCCGCCTTTCAGATTGAGAAGTTGAAAAAACAGAGCTTGCAGAATGGAGGCGACCAGAAGAACATTGAACAGATGATTACCCAATTTCAAGCGACCATGGAGATAGCGGCTAACCAGGCGCAGCAATGCCTGGGGGAACAGGCTGATGCGGAAGCTCAGTTTCGGCTAGAGCAGGCAAAGATGAGCGACTTGGAGAACCAGTTGGAGCAGATGGATCGGGTGCTGGCCGGGATAGGCAGGAAGTAGGATCCATTGGGGTTTATGAGTGGTGGTGGACTTCCCAGCCCTTGTAGACGGAAAGGGCCTCGGCGACTGCCGCGCCGTAGCTGCTGATGTTCACCGCGACGTGATGCTCGTAGCCGTTGCGGCAGATGTAATGGAGCAGGCGCTGGAGGCTGGGGATGCGGACGACACCGTAGCCGCCGAAGCTGTTGAGCGCGTCGCGGGTGATTTCGCCTTCGCCGACATAGGCTCGCATTTTGCCGTTTAAGTCGTCGGTGGAGACGCGGCAGAACGTCAGCGGGCCGGCCTTCATGCGTCCGACGATGGTGCCGAACGTATTTTCCTTGCCCACCGATCCGGCGATGATCTCCTGAAAATCCATCTTTACGTTTTCGAAGAAGTGTTTCGGCAGGTTGGAGCAGTGGAAGATGACCGTTTTGTCCGGATCGGCGCCAAAGTTGTTATTCCAATCGACAATGGCGCTGGGCGTTTCCGAGGCGAGTTGCAGCGCGTACATACCGATCATTCCGACCATATCCGTTTCGCAGGCGCTGGGCAGCAGGTTGTTTGACATCATGCTCATGATGGTGCAGGGCACGACGCCGAAAAACTCCTGCATGGCGGTCCAGCATTGGATGGATGTGCCGGCGAGTTCGTTATCGCGCATCCAGGAATCGACCACGACGCCGAATTTCGCCATCTTGAGGAGCGACGCGGCGGGCGTCGCGCCTTGATCCACGTACTTGCCGATGTTGGCGAGCTTTTCCTTCACCCGCGCGTCGTCGTCGGCCAGGCGATGGATGCGGCCGAAGACTTCGGAAAGATCGAGCGTTTCGACGGTAATGCCTGCATGCTCCATCAGCTTCTCACTGAAGCGCACTGTGTTGAAGGCGGCCGGGCGCGCTCCGATGGCTCCGACGCGCGGACTCTTCAATCCCCTGACGACGCGGCAGGTGGCGGCAAATTGCGACAGATCGGCTCGGAATTCTACAGAATCTGGCGCGACGGTGTGCTGTTTGGTGAGGGAGTACTTAATTCCGTATTGCCAGAGATTATTGCAGGCCGAAACTTTTCCACAAAAACTGTCGCGGCGGCCTCCCATCAACATTTTGGACGGATCGTCGGGGAAAGCCTGGATCAGAACCGGAACGTCGAGGCCCGCGAAGCGTAGCGTGTTAGCGATGGCTCGCTCGTCTCCGAAATTCGGAAGCGCGACGAGGACACCGTCGATCTTGTCGCCATTTGCCTTGAACAATTCGGCACATTTGCGCGCGTCGCCGAGCGATTCGACAGAGCCGAACTTGGTTTCCTCGGGCGTAAGGCACACGGCGCCGTAGCCCTGCGATTCCAGCACGCGGAGAATCTCGACGCGGCCGTCGCGAGCGAGGGCGTCGGGGAAGAAGCCTCGGTTGCCGATGATGATGCCGAAGGTGGTCATGGAGTTAGTTTACAAAACAGGTCAGATCCTACTATCCATCTCTCGGAGAAGGCCTTCGGAATACAAGTGGAACAGACCGCTCTGCCTACGTTGAACGATACGATCCGTCTCAGGGCTTGAACTCACGGGACAGAGTGGGTCAATCCCATTCGGATGGCGACCGGTCGTTGCTGTCATTTCGGGCGGAACGCGGTCACGTACGCTGCGCCGATAACGGTGAGCAGGCCTCCCCACCACACCGGCGCGTGAAGCTCGGCGAGCACGGTGTGCGGGGGATTGGACCATTCCAGGATGCCGCTGCCCAAGATCAGCACGCCGTACAGCAGCAGCATGACGCCCACAAAGAACCAGACGGGGATGATGTGGTGTTTTTCGCTCATATCGATTTACCAGAAAATCCACTGCAAAATCGCGAATAGGCCAAAAGCCACTCCGGCCCAGAAGATCGGCTTCTGAAACAGGCTGAGATTGCCTTCGGACGGAATTTTCGTCGCTCCGTAAACGAGGCCGACCAGTTCGCTTTCCGGCTTTGGCTTGGTCATCAAGCTGACCACGACCGTGACGATGACACACACCAGCCACGACCATAGCGCGCGATACATATCCTCCGCCATGGCTTTCGCGTATTTCGACATGGCGATCATCGACAGCGTTTCCGGATTCATTTTGACGGCGGCGAACATGCCGATCGACGCGAGCGTTCCGGCCAGCAGTCCGGCGAATCCACCGGCCGCGGTGGTGCGCTTCCAGAGCATGCCCAGGATCACCGTGCCGAACAAAGGCGCGATGAAGAAGCTGAACAAGGCCTGCACGTAATCCATGATGCTGGCGAAGCCCATGGCGAGATACGCGGCGCCGATGCTGATGATCAGGCCGATGATCGTGCACCAGCGTCCCATGGCGACGTAGTGTGCGTCGGGCGCGGTCTTGCGCATGAAGGGCCGGTACAGATCGTAAGTCCAGACGGTGGCGAACGCGCTGACGTTTCCGGCCATGCCCGCCATGAATCCGGCGACCAGCGCGGTGATGCCGAGGCCGAGCAACCCGGGTCCCATGTAGCGCGCCAGCATCATCGGCAGAACTTCGTTATAGGTATGCGCCCCCGCGGCCGCGGCAGAGGAACCTTCCGGTACCAAATGATCCGGCAGTACGGCGAGCCCGAGCAGGCCGGGAAGGATCACGATCAGCGGCACGGCCATCTTGAAGAACGCGCCAATAATGGGCGCGAGCTTCGCGCTGCGCAGATCCTTCGCTGAAAGCACGCGCTGCACGACCAGGAAGTCCGTGGTCCAATAACCCATGGAAATGATCGCGCCGAGGCCGAACACGATGCCAGTCCAATGCATCCCCATGGGATTGTCTTGCGCCGAGCCGAGCGTGCTCCATAGGTGCGTAAAGTCCTGACCGGGGAAATTGCTCTTGATGCGAGCCACCATGCCCGCCCATCCGTGCGTTTCGATCAGGCCGAGAATCGGAATGAGCAGCGCGCCGAACCAGATGAGGAAGAACTGCAGAACTTCGTTGAAAATGGCCGAAAACAGACCGCCCGAAGCAACGTAGATACCCACCGTAAGCGACGACACCCAGATGCTGAAATGGATGTTCCAGCCGAGCACCACCTTCATCACCACGGCCATGGCGTACATGTTGACGCCGGACATCAGGATGGTCATCAGCGCGAAGGAAAGCGCGCTGAGACCGCTCGCCGAGGATCCGTAGCGCAGTTGCAGGTAGCCCGGCACGGAGTGCGTTTTCGAGATGTAGTAGAAAGGCATCATCACGATGCCGAGGAACAGCATCGCTGGGATGGCACCGATCCAATACCAGTGCGCCGCGAGGATACCGTATTGATAAGCGGAACCGGCCCAGCCGAGCAACTCGAGCGAGCCGAGATTCGCCGAAAGAAAACTCAAGCCCGCGACCCAGGCCGTCATCTCGCGGCCGGCCATGAAAAAATCCTCGCCACTTTGCGCGAACCGGCGGAGATAGAACCCGATGATCAGCACGATCAGGAAGTAGGAAGCGATGATCGCCAAGTCGACGGTACTCAGTGAAATCATGCGTTCGGGTGTCATTTAGCCGTGCCTTTTCTTCGGAGCCTGGCCGTAACTGGTGTGATAACGGTCGAACCACTTCTTCACTTCCTCGGGCGGCAGAGGCTTGGGCTCGCCCTTGAGCAGCGCGAGATGACAGGTGTGCGCGACGTCCTCAAGCATGACCGCGGCTTTCAGCGCGTCGCGAGGGGACTTGCCGACTGCGAACGCGCCATGATGCGCCAGCAGCACTGCGGGCGACGATCCGATGTGCCGCAAAATCGCCTGACCGATGTTGTCGCCCTGATTATCGACGTACGGGACACAGGGAATTTCGCCGCCAAACTCGTCGGCGATCGCAGTAAGATAGCACGGAATCGGCTGGCCGAGCAGTGCGAAGCTCGTCGCGTAATTCGAATGCGTGTGGATCACGCCGCCGATATCGGGCCGGTGTTTGTAGAGATAAAGATGATGCGGAAGATCCACCGAGGGCTTCCACTTACTGCGAACAGGCCTGCCATTCAAATCAGTGACGACCATGTCCGACGGCTTCATCTTGTCGTAATCCATGCCGCTGGGCTTGATGACGACAAGACCACGCTGCCGGTCGATACCGCTGGCGTTGCCACTGTGCATGGTCACCAGGCCCGCACGATAAATGCCCTGATTGGCTTCCCAGACGGCCTCTTTGAGAGCCTTCAGCTTCATGCCTTCAGAGCCACCGTGACGATGGACATCGCGGGCACGTCCAGGCGCAGACGGCCGTTTTCGAGCGCCGCTGCGCACGGCTTC
The DNA here is from genome assembly GCA_035542735.1 of Bryobacteraceae bacterium. Taxonomy (GTDB): domain Bacteria; phylum Acidobacteriota; class Terriglobia; order Bryobacterales; family Bryobacteraceae; genus Palsa-187. The sequence continues at coordinate 136,624 of DATKKV010000016.1, read as the reverse complement.
ACCGTGATCTTATCGGGCTCATCGAAGCTGTTATAGGCATTCATATCGGCGTGATGCAGGACTTGCGCCGACGCGCTGGAGGGAGTCGCGCCGGTGAAGGAACAATCGGCGTGAACATCGGTGGAGGGCCGGGGATTCACCAGCGTGACGATCAGATCGCCGCCACTACGCGAAGCGGAAACGGAGAGGTCGAGCGCATCGGTTCCTTCCTTTTCGGTGCGCACGGAGGTTTTCAGCCGATGCGGCTTGAACATCATGAAGGCGTGATAGGTCGTCGTGCGGACGCAGCGACGGCCTTCGGGACCGTCGGTGAGCAGCATCGAATGCAGGACGTTTACGATCTGCGCGATGTTGCACATGTACAGCTTGTCCGCCTGGCGATTGAACAAATTCAGGCCAAGGCCGGCGGCAACGGCTCCGCGCATGGTGATCTGCTGCCAGAGTCGGCCGTAATTCTTCTCCTCCTCTGGAATCATGCGGTCCCAGACGCCCCATTCGTCCAGCATCAGGTTCATGGCGCGCTTGCCCTGCGGCTCAAACCCGTCGAGAATCGCGCGCTGCTGCACGATGGCCGTTTCGACGCGCTGGAACGTCGCCATTTGCGTATTCATGGCGTCTTCGTTGAACTTGGCCGGCGTTAGCGCCGAGCCTTCGTAGAAGTGCATCGCGAAGCCGTCCGGCGTGCGTCCGCCGATATTTTCCGTCAGAAACTTGCGCGACCAGTTTAGGTCGTTTCCGTTCGGCCCGCAGGCGATGAGGAACAGCTTCGTTCCGCCCCAGTTGCGCATGTAATTGGAAAACTGACGGTAGAGATCGGCGTAATGTTCCGGCACCATGCGTCCGCCGCAGCCCCAGTTTTCGTTGCCGACTCCCCAGTATCGGATGTTGAACGGCTCCGGCGACCCGTTCGCCGCGCGCTCATCGGAGAGCGTGCTGCCGGAAGGGAAATTGCAGTACTCCACCCAATCGCGAAGTTCCGAAGGCGTGCCGCTGCCGACATTGCCGGCTATGTACGGCTCCGCGCCGATCCTCTTACACAGGCCGACGAATTCGTGAATGCCGAAGCTGTTGTCTTCGACGTAATCGCCCCAGTGCATGTTGACGCGCTTCGGGCGCTTCGCGCCGATGGCGTCGCGCCAGTGATAATCGTCGGCGAAGCAGCCTCCGGGCCAGCGCAAGACGGGCACCCCCAGCTCGCGCAGATAATCGACGGCGGACTTGCGATAGCCGTCCACGTTGGGGATTGGCGAATTTTTTCCAACCCACAGGCCTCCATACACGCAGGAGCCGAGATGTTCCGCAAAATGGCCATGCAGCTCGGGGCGCACCAGGCCGATGGAACCCTCCGCGTGGACGGTGACGCGCTCGGTCTTCGCGCCTGCGGCAATCAAGCCTTTGGGCAACAGGGAAGCGAGCGAAATTCTCGCGGTATTGTGGAGGAATTGTCGTCTGGACTGGCGCGGTCTCATGATCTGTACATGCTACAACAACTACTGCTTGCCTCGGCCGCGACCCGCGGGCTGCGTCAGATCGATGCCTGCCGATTTCAGTGCGGGCGTCGCGCTCACGTAATTGAGCGACGGCGCCTGTTTGCGCACGCCATCGTAGACGAAGAATCGCGCCGCGTCATCCATGCCCACTCGGCCTGAGGCCACGCCGCGATCCTTCAGGACCTGCGCCACGCGCTCAAACGGGCTCTCATCCTCCTGCCAGACGCGGATATCGTCGCCCACGTGGATCAGCTCCCGTGCGCGCATCTCCTCGAAGCCCGGGAGCACCCAGGCGGGCTCGCCCTTGGCGGGAATCACCAGGACGAAGGAGCGCTCGCTCTTGCCCCATCGGACTCCGGTGAGATAGGTCATCGCCGGACCTGGCTCCAGCACGATCGCGCCGAGCCCAAACTCTTTCATCGCCTGCTGCGCTTTTTCGATGCGCGCGCGAAAATCGTCGGTTGTCTGCATGGTTAGGTCCTCACCCGAACGGCTGATCGATTGCGGGGCTCTGCTTGGTGAACATCCGCGGGCCGTTCTCGGTCACATAGAGGCAGTCTTCCAGGCGCACACCGAATTCGCCGTAAATGGCGATGGTCGGCTCGTCGGAAAAGCACATGCCGGGTTGAATTTTCGTCTTGTTGCCCTTCACGAAATTGGTCCACTCATGGCCGTCGAGCCCGATGCCGTGCCCGGTGCGATGCGGCAGCCCCGGGACTTTGTAGCCGGGGCCGAAGCCGCCTTTCGTGATCACATCCCGCGCGGCCGCGTCCACCGATTCGCACGTCGCGCCGGGCTGGGCGGCTTTCAATGCCGCGTCCTGTGCCTTACGCTCCAGATCCCAAACGTAGCGCTGCCGATCGGTGGGCTTGCCGAAGATCACCGTTCGCGTGATGTCGCTCTGATAGCCCTCAACGGAGACGCCGTCGTCGATCAACACCAGGTCGCCTTCGCGCAGTTGTTGCGGGGCGATGCTGCCGTGGGGAAATGCCGTGTACTTGCCGAAGATGGCCATCGCGCCGCCCCTGGCTCCCAAGGCGCTGAACGCGGCTTCGATGTTGGTGCTCAGTTCGTGATTCGTCATGCCCTCGCGCAGGGTGGTGAACGCGGCGCGATAGGCTTCGATGGTGATGTCGTTGGCGCGTTGCAGCAGGGCGATCTCGGCCGGCGACTTGATCATGCGGCAGCCGGCGGTCACGGCGTCGGCGCTCGAAAATTCCACCGACGGCGCTTCTTTGCGGATACCGTCGAAGATTCCAAACCGGACGCGTTCTTCCACGCCTACGCGCGTCGCGCCCGCGTCTTTCAAGGCCTGCCCGATCTTGCTGAACGCGTCTTCATTGTCGCGAGCCACGCGGACGTCGCCGCTCATGCGGGCTGATTTCTCGGCTCCGCCCTGCGCGACCCAGATGAAGTCGCCCTTGGCCGGCATCACCATCGCGGAGACGCGCTCCCCCGCGTTCCAGCGCGTGCCGCTGAAGTAATAGAGGCTGGTCCCGCCTTCGAGCACGATGGCGCCCAGCTTGTTTTCCCGCATCAGACGCTGCGCTTTATCGATACGCGCGCGGCGCTCGGCGTCGGTGATGGGCTGAATGCCGTCGAGCATTGGCCGGAGCTTCTTTATTGCTTCGGGGACCTCCCGCGGTTGCTGCGCATCGGCGAATTTCGCCGCGCCGGCGGCGGCCACTGCCATGAAGACTCTTCGATTCATTTACAAAACACTCCTCATCTGGCCGCCGTCGGCCTGCAGCGTTGCGCCGGTGATATACGAGGCGGCGTCGGAAAACAAGAACACCGCTGCGTTGGCGAACTCCATTGGATCGCCGTAACGGCCGATCGGGATGGTCTGCATCATTCTCTTTTGCTGCTCTTCCACGCTGATGCCGAGGCGTTTGCTGTTGGCTTCGTCGAGTTCGCGCAAGCGATCCGTCGCGATACGGCCGGGGATCAGGTGATTGACGCGGATTTTCTGCGACACCAGCTCGCCGGCGAGCGTTTTCGACAGTGCAGCCACCGACGCCCGCATGATGTTTGACAAAGCCAGGTTCGGAATCGGCTCCTTGACGGAACTGGACGTCGGCAGCACGATGCTTCCGCCGCCGCGTGCGGACATCGACGGCACCACCAGGCGGATCATGCGCACCGCGCTCATCAGAAGAAGCTCGAACGCTTTCTGCCACGCCGCGTCGTCGAACATCAGCGTCGAACCCGGCGGAGGGCCTCCGGAGTTGGTCAACAGAAGGTCGATGCCGCCGAACCGGTCGAGCGTTTTTTGATGCCACTGCTCGATCGCCTGCGCCGACGACACATCAGCAGCCACGGCGAGCACGTCCGCGCTGGTTTCCTGCGCGATCCGCTGTCCTGCTGCGGCGACCGCGGCCGCGTCGCGCGAGGCGATGGACACATTCACGCCCTCCTCAGCGAGCGCGAGCGCCACCGCGTATCCCAGGCCGCGGCTTGCGCCGGCGACCATCGCGACTTTCTTCGTTAGGCCCAGTTTCATAGGGATCCGGATATTGCGGAAAAAGGGGACAGACTTCTCTGTCCCCAAGGGACGAATTCTACGCTTTCATCACTCTCCGGTCGTGGACAGAGCGGTCTGTCCCCTTTTTCCCAGTTCATCGAATGAGGATACATTAGAACCTATGACCAAGTCGATCATCGTGGCAGCCATCGCGGGTTGCGCCTTTGCCCAACTGGGTTCCGACCCTATTTCGCCCCTGCGCGAAGGAATGGACCGCAAGGAGGCCGTGAAGATCACGGACAACATCTATCAGGCCGTCGGCTTCGGCAACACGTTTCTGGTGACGACGGCCGAGGGCAACGTGATCATCGACACATCGTCGACTCTGGCCGCGCCGCTTCACGTGAAGCTCCTGAAGGCCCGCTCCGCCGCGCCGGTGAGATACATCATCCTGACACACGGCCACGGCGATCACACAGGGGGTGTGGCGCTCTGGAAGCAGCCGGGCACGCAAGTCATCGCGCAGAGGAATCAGACCGAGTTCCTGAACTATCAGGAACGGCTGAACCGCTTCTTTGCCCTTCGCAACGCTGCGCAGTTCGTCTTTCCGCAGCCGCCTCCCATGGCTTGGCGCGGCAATGAAGGCGCGACGCAGCTGGCGACCATCCTGTTCGACGATCATTACGAGTTCACGCTCGGCGGGGTGAAATTTGAAATGTTCTCGACGCCCGGAGAGACGCCGGATCATCTCTCCGTGTGGATCCCGCAGTGGAGAGCGGCGTTCACGGGCGACAACTTCTACGCGTCGTTCCCGAATATCTACACGCTGCGCGGTACAGAACCTCGTCCGGCGCTGAATTACGTCCATTCGCTGGACCAGGTGCTGTCATGGAGGCCGGAGATCCTGCTGCCGAGCCATGGACCGGCGACTCTTGGGGAAACCGAGATTGCGACGCGCGTGAAAATGTATCGCGACGCAATCCTTTACGTGCACAACGCCGTGGTGATGGGAATGAACGACGGTAAGGACGTATTCACTCTGATGCGGGAAATCCATCTGCCGGAGCACTTGAACGTCGGCGAAGGCTACGGCAAGCTCACCTGGTCCATTCGAGGCATTTACGAAGGGTACGCCGGCTGGTTCGACCTGAACCCGGCGACAATGTACGATGCTCCGCCGTCCTCACCATATGCGGACTTGGTGAAGCTCGCCGGAGGACCAGATCCCGTGGTTGTAAGGGCTCGGGAGGTACTGCAACAAGGCCGCGCGCCCGAGGCCTTGCGACTGCTCGACGCCGCGCTTGCCGCCGACCCCAATCACCGCGGTGCATGGGAGACAAGGCTCAAAGCGCTGCAGGTTCTCGCCGATTCCTCGAAGAATTCCAATGAGCGCGGATGGCTGGAGTACAGCATCCGGGAGACGAGGGCGAAATTGAAGTAACCAGGAGCCAGCAGCCTGGAGCTAGAATCGCGAAACCGGCCTCTCCTTAGAGCACCGTGAGCACGGATGCGGGGAACTCGATCAGCCACTCGCGATTATTTCGCAGGCGCTCGAATTCTGGAAGGCTCATCTGGGCGACGATCCCACCCTCAAACTCCATACGCATCGCGTGCGGCGTCTCAAAGGCCCGCATGAGCACTGCAGGGATCTGATTTGACCCAAGCCTGCCGAGCCGCGCTGCGACCATCAGCTGTTCCGGGCGCACGCAGAGCGTCACGCGGTCGCCTTTGAAGCGGCCGGGAAGATAGGGACCGTCCAGTTCGAACTCGCCCATCTGAATTCTGCTGGTATTGCGGCCCGGGTCGAGCGCCTTGATCTCGCAGGGTATCAGGTTGAACGCGCCGAGCAACCTTGCCACGTCCATGTTCGCCGGCTGATCGAGGATTTTCCGCGGCGCGCCGCTCTGGACGATTCTTCCGTCGTGCAGAACCAGCATCTCTTCGCCTAATTCGAAGCATTCGTCCAGGTCGTGCGTTACCAGGATCACCGGAGTTTTGAAATCCTCGCGCACCTGGCGCAGCACGCCGTAAAACTCCGCGCGCAGAGGCGCATCGAGACCCTGCGCGGGCTCGTCCAGCAACAGCAGCTTGGGCGCGACGATCAGCGCGCGTGCGATGGAGCAGCGCTGGCGCTGTCCTCCAGAAACCTCGTGCGGCTTGCGGCCAGCGGCCTCGGTGAGCCGGAAGGTTTCCAGCATTTCGTTGACGCGGCGATGACGCTCAAGGCGCGGCCGCCTCTCGGCGGCAAACATCAGATTCTCGCGAAGCGTCATGTGAGGAAACAACGCATAACTCTGAAACACGTATCCGCACTGGCGCGCCTGAGGCGGCAGATGCACGCCTGTTGCACCGTCGAACAGCAGGTTGTCATCCAACAGGATGCGTCCTTCGTCGGGACGGGTAAACCCGGCGATCGCATCCAGCATCAGAGTCTTGCCGGAGCCGCTCGGCCCGAATAAGACCGTCACTCCGGCCGCGGCTTGAAACTCTACGTCGAGCGAGAATCCGGCAGAATCAGGTCGTGGCGGAAAAGTTTTGCGAAGTTTCGCCCGCAGCATAGAGGTTTACCGGGGGCTCAGCCGGTTGGCGAGCGTCAAAATCAGCAACGCCACCGCCGAGACGACGAGCACCAGGACGCGCGCCGCCGCTCCATTGCCCGCTTCCACGGCGTCGTAAATCGCCACAGCCACGGTCTGCGTGCGCCCGGGGATATTGCCCGCCACCATCAGCGTCACACCGAAATCGCCGAGGGATCGCGCGAAGGCCAGGGCCGCGGCGGCGAAGATCGAGCGATGCGCCAAGGGGAGCGTCACGCGCCAGAACAGGCGCCACTCCGAGGCGCCCAGCGTCCGCGCGGCGCGTTCATAACTGCGGTCGACGCTTTCCAATGCCGCGCGCGCCGACTTGATCAGCAGCGGCAGCGAGTGCAGCAGCGCGGCGACAACCGCCGCTTTCCAAGTGAACACCAGAGGCGAGCCGAAGACCATCTCCCACAACTTGCCAAGAGGACTCGCGCGGCCGATCAGCACCAGCAGATAGTAGCCAAGCACTGTGGGCGGCAGAACAAGCGGCAGCGTCACCAAGGCATCGAGCGCTTCTTTGAACCGGAAGTCCCGGTTGGCTAGGATATAAGCAACCCACAGCCCGAGGAAGACTGCCACCACCGTGGACACCACGGCCACGCGCAAGCTGAGCCATAGCGGGAACCAGTCAATGGGCGCGGGCGGGGACATGGATGCCCAATTATAGCGGTTCGAACCTGGCGGTGAAGTGGCGCAAGAAAGGCGGCTCGGAGACCATGCGCAGGCCTTTCAGCGAGCCCTTGCGGGCACTCACTTCGAGGATTGCCTCCACCAGATAATCGATGTGGCTTTGGGTGTAAACGCGTCGCGGAATGGCCAGGCGCAGCAGTTCGTGGCGGGCGTGCTCGCCGAACATCACCGTGCCGATCTCCACGCTGCGGACGCCGGCGTGGCGGTACAACTCGACGGCCAGGGCCTGCCCAGGAAATTCGTGCTTCGGGATGTGCGGCAGCATGCGGCCTGCGTCGATATAAATGGCGTGGCCGCCTGGAGGCTCGACGATAGGCACGCCCTGGTCGGCGATTTTTCGGCCCAGGTAGCGCGTGGACGCGATGCGATACTCCAGATAATCGCGGTCGAGCACTTCCTCCAGCCCCACCGCGATCGCCTCCAGATCGCGTCCGGCCAGACCGCCATAAGTGGGAAAGCCTTCGGTGAGAATCAGAAGATTCGTCTCCTGCTGCGCGAGGACGTCGTCGTTTGTGCAGAGGAAGCCGCCGATGTTGGCGAAGGCGTCTTTTTTCGCGGAGAAGGTACAGCCGTCGGCATGCGAAAACATGGCCTGTGCGACTTGCTTGGGCGACAGGCGCTCAAACCCAGGCTCCTGCTGTTGAATAAACCACGCATTTTCGGCGAACCGGCAGGCGTCGAGATAGAAGGGAATCTTGTGCTTCTTTGCGACGTGATGCACCGCGCGGATGTTGGCCATCGACACCGGCTGGCCTCCACCGGAATTGTTGGTCACGGTCAGCATGATGAGGGGGATTTTCGACGCGCCTTCGGTCTCAATCAATTTTTCGAGCGCCGCCACGTCCATGTTGCCCTTGAACGGAATCCGCGCCTGGGTGTCCGCAGCTTCGGGCAGCGGCAGGTCCACGGCGCGCGCACCGGTAAATTCGATGTTGGCGCGGGTGGTATCAAAATGCGTGTTGTTCGGCACGATGTGGCCGGGCTTGCACATCACCGTGAACAGGATGCGCTCCGCTGCGCGGCCCTGGTGGGTGGGGATCATGTGCGCAAAACCCGTGAGATCGTCGACGATTTTCTTCAGGCGGAAGAAGCTTTCGCTGCCGGCATAAGATTCGTCGCCGCGCATCATGGCCGCCCATTGGGCGGTGGACATGGCGCTGGTGCCGGAATCCGACAGTAGGTCGATGAGGATATCGGCCGCTCGCAACTGAAACAAATTGTAGCCGGCATGTTTGAGAAATTTATCACGCTGCGCCGGAGTGGTTTGATGCAGCGGCTCGACGCTGCGGATTCGAAACGGCTCGATAATGGTCTTCATCCATCCTTATCGTGACACAAGACGCGCACGGCGAACGCCGTTGCGAGAATCGGATCGTCTTCTTTCACCAGCGTGCTCGTGTTCGCGAAGCTGCCGTTTTCGCGCTGCGGCGGCAACGTGACGGGTAGCTCCGGCATGGCTCGCGTGACGGCGGCGGCGTAATAGAAGCGCAGTCCATCGCTCCATCCCATGCGAGCTGGTTCAATATCGAAGCCCGGGGCGCGCTCCTCCAGGTGATTCTTCTTCAGCCACTCCTTGGCGAGCTTCACGCGTCCGTCGTTCTCCGGCACGCCCGCGGCGCGCAGAGCGAGTATCCCGTCGCAGGTTGTGGTGCCGTAGCTGCGGTACCGGCCATTCTCCTCGCCCGCTTTGTTCGTGTCGAGATTCACCGTGGAGAAGAAGAATCCTCCGTCTGCATTCTGACAGCGGCTGAGATAAACCAGAGCCCTCTGCATGGCGGGATCGGAGGGCTGCACTCCTGCGGCCGCCAAGCCTTCGAGCACATAGCGAGTCATCGCGAGATCTACATGGCCGGCATCCGGAGGGCGGCGCCGTTCCCCGCCCATCCCCCAGGCTCCGTAGGGGGCGTCGGCGCGAGTCCACCCGTTCTCCTCCGCAAATTGCTGCTCGCGAAGATACGAGACCCACGCTGTCGCGTCGCGCCTCAATCGGCCCGCGACCCGCGCGGCCAGGCCCGCCGCGTAGTTCGGATAGTCCGCTGCGTCCGCGTTGGTGCGCGTTCGCATGAACTCGAACGCTTTCTCCAGGGCCGCCGCGTCATGGGGATGGCCTAGCAACGCATCAAGCGCGAAGGGCGTCAGCGATTGGCCCGACCGCAACAGGCCGTAGGTCTTGCTGTGCCATCCTCCATCGTCACCTGATTGCTGCGCCCAGAGCCACCGCACGGCGCGTCCCAGCGGAGAATTTTCGCGACGCCCGCAGGCCGCGGCCCCGAGCGTCGCCATCAGAAATGCCCTCCGATGCATGGTGAGTTCACCGTTAGATTGAGGATCGCCGCGCTTGTAACCGCGACGCGGCCGGTGATGCAGTGCGATCCGGACCAGGTCCCGTCCTCGTTCTGGAGCTTCAGAATGCGGGCCGTGATGTCGGTATGCCAGCGGCTCCACTCCTCGCCGCCGGAACGGCGCAGGCCGTCGCTGACATTGAGGTATGAGAAGAATTCTTCACCGCCGATGGAGCCGAAGCCGTCGACGAAGCGCTGATCCCTCAGTTGCTTCTTGATCTCGGCGATGCGCGGCGCATTGGCCGCGCGATCCGTTGCCGTCCGGCTGAGTTGCTCCAGCGCCTGCGCGCTCTGGTAGAGCCCGACTCCGGCCGACGCGGGTGTGGAGGCGGGCGCGTCCTTCGTGTAATTTTCCGCCTGCGCCATGGTCTTATCCTTCACTGGGACGCCCTTCTGTTGTGCGACGTAGAGGCTGCGCGAGGCTAGAGACGTGCCCAGGATCGGAGCCCATCCGCCGCCGACGTTCCAGCTTCCATCGCGTTGCTGATTGGCCTCGATCTTCGCGACGCATTTCTGCAATGCCTTGCGAACACGCGCGTTTTCCGCAGCCGTCGGCATAGTGCCGTCCACTTCCGACAGCAGCATGGACGTCAGAAACGTGTCGATATAGGGCCCGAGCTTGCGCTGGATCTGCGTGCCGTTGCGGTTGGTGATTTGCAGGCCTTCGGCGGAGCTATTTTCCACCTCGCGAAGGATGAAGGCAAGCGCCCGGTCGACGTTGGGCTTGTACTGAGGCCCCGCGCGGCGCAGCGCCAGGGCCGCGACGGCGGTGTTGGCCAAGTCGTTGCCATTCGATTCCAGGTGCTCCGTTTGCCGGATGTAGGAGGTTTCGCCTCCATCCTGCCCCCAGCCCCCGTCGCGTCCTTGCACCGACGCGATCCATTTCGCGCCTTTGGCAACGGCGATTTCGGCTGGCTGATTGTTGGTGGTGGCGGCCGGACGCGCCGCGAGAGCGAGCAAGAGCGCGGTTAGCCCCGCGCAACTGGTCTTGATCCACATGAGGATCTCCTTTCAGACACGGAATGCCGCGCGGAGGGAGATCCTTTCACGTTCACCAGACAATTTGTAAGGGGTATTTGTGCAAGATCGGGTCTGGCGCCGCCAAACAGAAGCCCTCAGCGACGGCCTGAGCAGCGATAATCCGGTCAAACGTATCGCGATGGCGATCCCGGAGCCCTTGGAGCGCCGTGATGTGATTCACCCGAATCGCAACACCTCCGCGCCGGTCAGGTCGATTGCCTTTTCTCGCCATTTTCGACAAGATCCAGCAGTTTGGAGAGCTGGGTATTGGCCTCACGAACAGATCCAAGTTTAGTCTATTTTTTAGTCCGCTTTATCCGCCAGCACCCGCACGTGATTGTCGCGGACCTCGACGTAGCCGCCCGATACGCTCACCCCGGTGGTCTGGCCCGCGAGCGTGATGGTCAGCTTGCCCGATCCAAGTTCGCCGAGCAGAGCTGCGTGCCCGGGGAGGATGCCTAAATAGCCGTCGGCGCCCGGAATCTCCGCGAACTCGGCCCGTTGGTTGAGCAGCACCTTCTCCGGCGTGACGACTTCGATCTGGAACGTCTCGGCGGCCATATCAGCCCTTCTTCTTCATTTCTTCCCAGGCCTCGAGCACGTCGTCGATCGAGCCCTGCATGTAGAACGCCTGCTCCGGAATTTCGTCGTGCTTGCCTTCGACGACTTCCTTGAAGCTGCGCACCGTGTCGGCCACCTTGACGTACTTGCCCTTGCGGCCCGTGAACGCCTCGGCCACCTTGAACGGCTGAGACAAAAAGAGTTGGATTTTGCGGGCGCGCGCCACGGTCGCTTTGTCCTCGTCCGACAGTTCGTCGACGCCCAGGATCGCGATGATATCCTGCAGGTCCTTATAACGCTGCAGAATCTGCTTTACCGCCTGAGCGGTGTCGTAGTGCTCCTGCCCGATGATCAGCGGATCGAGGATGCGCGAGGTCGACGCCAGCGGATCCACGGCCGGATAAATACCCAACTCGGAGATGGAGCGCGAAAGGTTGGTAGTCGCGTCCAGGTGCGCGAATGTCGTGGCCGGCGCGGGATCGGTATAGTCGTCGGCGGGCACGTAAATCGCCTGCACCGACGTGATCGACCCGTTCCGGGTGGACGTAATGCGTTCCTGCAAGTCGCCCATTTCGCTGGCCAGGTTCGGCTGATAGCCCACCGCGCTGGGCATGCGGCCCAGCAGCGCGCTGACTTCGGAACCAGCCTGCGTGAAGCGGAAAATGTTGTCGATGAAAAGCAGCACGTCCTGATGCTCTTCGTCGCGGAAGTACTCGGCCACCGTCAGAGCCGTCAGCGCCACGCGCAAGCGAGCCCCAGGAGGCTCCGTCATCTGCCCGTAGATCAGCGCGCACTTCGATTTCCTCCAGTCGTGCGGGTCAATCACGCCCGACTCCTGGAACTCCAGCCAAAGATCGTTGCCCTCGCGCGTGCGCTCTCCGACGCCCGCAAACACCGAAACGCCGCCGTGCTGCGTAGCGAGGTTCGAGATGAGCTCCTGAATAATAACCGTCTTGCCGACGCCCGCGCCGCCGAACAGGCCGATCTTTCCGCCCTGCAGGTACGGCTCGAGAAGGTCGACGACCTTGATGCCCGTCTCGAACATCTTCAGTTCGGTCGCCTGCTCCTCGAATGTCGGAGCCGGACGATGGATCGGATAGTGGTGCTCCGTCGTCACCGGGCCCATGTTGTCCACCGGCTCGCCGATGACGTTCAGCACTCGACCCAGCGTTTCCTTGCCCACCGGCACGGTTACCGGACGTTCGAGATTCTCCACGTGCATGCCGCGCACCAGTCCGTCGGTAGGCTGCAGCGCGATGGTGCGGACGCGGCTTTCGCCGATGTGCTGCGCCACCTCGCAGATGATATCGATCGGCGTCGGCACGTCAAAGCCTGCGCTGGTGATGCGAACCGCGGTCCGGATCACTGGAATATGCCCCTCGGGGAACTCCACGTCCACCGCCGGTCCGGCCACCTGGATCACTTTTCCAGAAACACTCATAAATTCCTCTTTAAGTCCTTATTCCAGAGCGGCCGCGCCGCTCACGACCTCGATGATTTCACGCGTAATGCTCGCCTGGCGCACGCGGTTCATGTAGAGCGTCAACTTGTCGATCACGTCGTTGGCGTTCTGCGTGGCAGCATCCATCGCTGTCATGCGCGCGGCCAAGTACGCCGCCGCGGACTCCAGCAGCGCGCGATAAATCTGTATGTTTAAGTACCGCGGAAGCAGGCTGCCCAGAATTTCCTCTGGTTTCTGCTCGTAAATGTAGTCGGCCTGCGCGGTCGATTCCGGCACTTCCACCGGCAGCAGGCGCTCCTGCGCGATGAACGGCGCCATTACGGTCTTGAACTCGTTTACAAACAAGTACACCGCGTCGATTTCGCCCTTGGCGAAGCGGTCCGCGATGGACTGCGCGATCCTCTCGGCGGCCTCGAACTTCACGTTGCGGAACATGTCGAGGTGCTCGCCCGCAATATTTGGGAACCGGCGCTTGAAATAATCGCGGCCCTTGCGCCCGATCAGCTCAAAGCTGAGTTCCTTGTCCTTGTTTTCATTGGCGAACCGGTGCGCGGTCTTGATCAGGTTCGCGTTGAAGCCACCGGCCAAGCCGCCGTCGGCAGTGACCACCACCAGCAGGATCTTCTTTTCCGGGCGCACCGCCAGCAGCGGATGCGTTTCGGTATCGCCCGATTGCCCCGCCGCCCTGGCCACGTCGGCCAGCATCTTCTGCAGCACCTTGGCGTACGGACGCGCCGCGATCGCTTTTTCCTGAGCCTTGCGCAGTTTCGCCGCCGAGACCATCTTCATGGCCTTGGTGATCTGCTGCGTATTCTTCACCGAGCGGACGCGCCGCCGGATGTCGATCAAGCTCGGCATTTACTTCGCTCCGTGCTTTTCAACGAACTTCGGTTTGAACTCGGCCAGAAGCGAGTTGATCTGGCCCTTAATCGCGTCGTCCAGGATCTTCTTCTCGCGAATCGAAGGTAGCAGCCCCGGATGCGCGTTCTCGACGAAGTGATAAAGCTCCTGCTCAAACGCCTTGATCTGATGGAGTGGAAGGTCGTCCAGCACGCCTTGGGAACCGGCGTAGATAATCAGAACCTGCTTTTCCACCGGGACCGGACTGTACTGGCCCTGCTTGAGCAGTTCCACCATGCGGCTGCCGCGCGTCAACTGGGCCGCTGACGCCTTGTCCAGTTCGGAGCCGAACTGCGCGAACGCCGCCAGCGCGCGATACTGCGCCAGATCCAATCGCAGCGAACCAGCGACCTGCCGCATCGCCTTGATCTGCGCGCTGCCGCCGACGCGACTCACCGAAATACCGACGTTAATGGCCGGGCGCACGTTGGCGTTGAACAAATCCGATTCCAGGTAAATCTGCCCGTCAGTGATCGAAATCACGTTCGTCGGAATGTAGGCCGAAACGTCGCCCGCCTGCGTTTCAATGAATGGCAGAGCCGTCAGCGATCCGCCGCCCTTTTCGTTGGACAGCTTAGCCGCGCGCTCGAGCAAGCGGCTGTGGAGATAGAACACGTCGCCCGGGAACGCCTCGCGCCCCGGAGGACGGCGCAGCAGCAGCGAAATTTCGCGATACGCCGCCGCGTGCTTGGAAAGATCGTCGTAGACGCACAATGCGTGACGTCCGCTATCGCGGAAATACTCGCCCATGGCGCAACCCGCGTAAGGAGCCAGATACTGCATCGGGGCCGGATCGGACGCCGTCGCCGCCACCACGATGGAGTACTCCATCGCGCCGTAGGTTTCGAGCGTCTTCACCACCTGCGCTACGGTCGAGCGCTTCTGCCCGATCGCAACGTAGATGCAGATCACGTCGCCCCCCTTTTGATTGATAATCGTATCGAGCGCAACCGTCGTCTTACCGGTTTGGCGGTCGCCGATAATCAGCTCGCGCTGCCCGCGGCCGATGGGAATCATCGCGTCAATGGCTTTGATGCCAGTCTGCAGAGGCTCTTTCACCGGCTGCCTCTCCACCACGCCCGGAGCGATGCGCTCGATCGTGTTGTAGCCTTTGTTCGCGATCGGGCCCTTGCCGTCGATGGGATTTCCCAGCGCATCGACCACACGGCCGATCAGCCCCTCGCCCACCGGAACCGACATAATGCGTCCGGTGCGCTTCACCTCATCGCCTTCTTTGATGTCGGTGTAGTCGCCCAGCATCACCGCGCCCACCTGATCTTCTTCCAGGTTCAACGCGATACCGGAGACGCCGCCCTTGAACTCGATCAGCTCGCCGGCCATGACGTTTTCCAGGCCATAGATACGGGCGATACCGTCGCCCACCGAAATCACGGAGCCGGTTTCCGATACATTGATTACTTTTTCGTAATTGTCGATTTCCTCGCGCAACACGCGCGAGATTTCATCCGCCCGGATCTGAGCCATAAAATCCTTTTTGCGGGCTCTAGCTTAAGAGCGTCGCCCGCAGCCTTTCCAATTGTCCCCGTACACTGCCGTCGTAAACCGTCGAACCGATGCGAGCCAACACGCCCGCCACCAGCGACGGATCGGTTTGAAATTTAACCTTGGCCGTCTTGCCCGCCAAGCGCGTCAACTGCACTTCAAGCGCGGCCCGCTGCGCCTCGGTCAGGTCCCTCGCGCTCGCAACGTCGGCGCGAACAAATCCCAGGTGCTCGTCGATGAAGAACTCGAACGCTTCCACAATGGATGGGATCTCATGCACACGGCGATGATCGATCACCACGTACAGAAAGTTGTGAATCTTGCTGTTAATTCCCAGCGGAGCCGTGAGCTTTGCCACCACGGCCCGCTTGCGGGCCGGCGATACCGCGGGTGACAAAAGAGCGTTGCGCAAATCCTGCGACCCCTCGATCAGCGCCATCACCTGCTGCAACTGCTCCGTGGCCTCATCCGCGCTGATGCCGGAACCAGGCTCCGTCACGACATCCACCAGCGCTCTTGCGTACCGCGATGCGACTGCCGAGAGCACTTAGTTCTTTGCTCCCTGCGTCTGCAGATCGCGCGTGAAATCGTCCACCAAGCCCGCTTCCGCGCCCGCGTCGAGCCTCGCCCGAACCCTCTGCTCGGCCAGATCGAGCGAAAGCTTCGCGGCGTAGGCGCTCAACTCGCGGCTGGCGAGGCTGGCCGCCGATTCGATCTCCTGTTCTGCCTGTCTGTGAATTTTTTCGATCTGGTGGGCCGTTTCCTGCCGGATGCGGGCCGCTTCCCGCTCCATCTCCGCCTTGGCCTCGACGCGAAATTTTTCGATCTCGGCGCCTAACGTGGCAAGCCGGGCATCCATTTCCGACGCGCGCTTTTCCGCTGCGGCCTTTTGCGCCTGCGCTTCGTTGATGTCCTTCTGAATATCTCCCGTGCGGGAACCCAGGAAGGGAGGCAGATGCTTCGAGATCAAATACCCAAGGCCGCCAGCCATGATCACGAAATTCGCCCATTTCCAAATGAGCATGTCGTCCTTGGATTCGGCGGTATCGGCTTCTTTCTTATCGGGTTCCTGAGCGTACGCCACGCCCACCGTCAGAGCCAGCGCCAAGAATAGCTTCTTCACGACGCCCTCCGCGCCAGAAGCGTGGCTGCAATCTTGTCGGCCAGCGCCGCGCTGGTGTCCACAAGGCTCTGTTTGGCCGCAGCCGTCTCGGCGTCCAGTTGCTTGCGCGCCCCCGCCAGCGATTCCGCCGTGCGGGCGTGCCCATCGGCGATCTGCTTGGCTTGATCTGCCATCCAGCCTTGACGAGTTTCTTCCTGCTCGCGATAAACGACCGCGCGCGCATCCCGGAACTTAGCTTCGAAATCCTGCGCTTTGGCCTCCGCCGCGGCAAGACTCGCATCAGCTGCCTTGCGGGCACCCTCGGTCAACTCTTCGCGCTTCTTCAGGACCTGCTGCAGCGGCTGGAACAGCATGCGCTTCAGATAAGCAATCAGAATGATCAGGATAATTGTGGTGGGGATGGCTTTCAGCAGAATCCCACTCAGGGCTTGGAGTGTCTGTTCCATTCAGAATGTGCAGGGATCGAAACTAACGAGACGAACTGGCGACCAACTGTCCCCGAAACGGTCAAATTAGCACAAAGGCGTAGGCGCGGTCAAATAATGGAGCGCGCGCCGGCGCGTTTGATGGCTATGACGTCTTCGCGGCCGTCACCTGAGGCTTGTTCGCCTCCGGCAGCCCATTCTTCTTCCGGAGTGCGGCATCGATCTTGCTCCTGACCTCGGCGTGCTCTTTCAGGAACGTCCGCGCCGTCTCGCGGCCTTGCCCCAGCCGCTCACCTCCGTAGCTGAACCAGGACCCGCTTTTCTCTACGATTCCCATCTGCGAGCCCAAGTCAAGAAGATCCCCTTCGCGCGAAATCCCCTGGCCATAGAGGATGTCCACTTCGGCCTCCCGGAACGGCGAAGCTACCTTGTTCTTGACGACTTTTATCTTGGTCCTGTTGCCGATCACGGCTTCTCCGTCCTTGATTGCTCCGGTGCGCCGCACGTCCACCCGGACGGAGGAGTAAAACTTAAGCGCACGGCCACCGGTGGTCGTTTCCGGGTTTCCGAAAACAACTCCAATCTTTTCACGAACTTGGTTTATGAAGACGAGGCACGTATTGGTCCGGGCAATGGACCCTGTCAACTTCCTCAATGCCTGCGACATCAGCCGGGCGTGCAAACCCATGAAGCTGTCGCCCATTTCGCCCTCGAGTTCCGCTTTCGGAACCAGCGCTGCGACTGAATCGACCACCACAATGTCAATGGCCGCCGATTGCACCAGCGCGTTCGTGATCTCGAGCGCCTGCTCCCCGCAATCTGGCTGAGAAACAAGGAGATCATCCACGTTGACGCCCAGATTCCGGGCGTAGGCCGGGTCCAGTGCGTGCTCCGCATCGATGAATGCGGCCGACCCTCCCTGCGCCTGCGCCTCGGCGATGACGTGCAGTGCCAAGGTCGTTTTCCCCGACGATTCCGGACCATAAATCTCCGCCACGCGGCCCCGGGGAAAGCCCCCCACGCCCAGCGCCGAGTCAATCGAGATCGATCCGCTTGAAATCGTCTTCACGGGCAGCACGTTGCGCGACCCCAACTGCAGCACGGCGCCCTTGCCGAACTGCTTATCCATATCGAGAATCGTCTGCATAATCGCGCGATTGCGCTCCGGAGTTGCCATGCCTATATGTGTGAAGCGGGATAAGAAAATCTCAACTCGGGTTATAGTGGGCTCATGCGCGATGTGCAGTACGCCGCCCGCATTTTCGCCAAATCGCCGGGCTTCACGCTGATGGCAATGCTGACGGCGGCCCTGGGCGTAGGCGCGAACACTGCGATTTTCAGCCTGGTGAACGCCGTGCTACTGCGGGCGCTCCCGGTGGCCGACGCCAACCGCCTGGCCTACGTGTGGACGCCGAATGATCGCCTGAAGGCTCCTGTGCCGCGCGAACTTTCGCCCGCCATGAGCGATTTCCTTGAACTGCGCAGACTCAGCCGTTCTTTTTCTCATCTGGTCGCGTTTTCGCAGGATCGCTTTCGCATCACCGCCGAAAATGAGGAGCCTGAATACGCGGCGGGCGCCACTGTCACGGGCGATTTCTTCGAAGCGCTCGGGACGAAGCCGGAAATCGGCCGTGCGATTACACCCGACGACGATCAGCCCGGACGGCCGGGTGTAGTCGTGATCAGCCATGCGCTGTGGGAAAAGAAGTTCGCGCTGGCGCACGATATTTTGGGCCGCACGATGCACCTGGGCAAGAAGTCCGCAACGATCGTCGGCGTAATGCCTGTCGCCTTCACGTTTCCCAAGCGCAGCGAGGTGCCTTACGGAGCGAAGATCGACCGCACCGACCTGTGGACTCCGTTCGCCGCTCCCCCGAAATTTCTGGAGTCATGGAACATCGAAGGCGCAATCGGCCGCCTCGCGCCCGGAGTGTCGATTATGCAGGCCGACGCCGAGATCAAGGCCCTGATGGTCCCCATCGACCAGAAACACACCGATCTTCAAGGCTGGACTGGCTGGGTTTCGCCCTTCGTCGATACCGTGATTGGGCCTGTGCGGCCACTGGTTTGGATGCTGTTTGGCGCGGTGAGCCTGGTGCTGTTGATCGCCTGTGGTAACGTGGCGAATCTCCTGATGGCCCGCGCGGCTGGACGTGCGCATGAGTTGGGCGTGCGCTCTGCCTTGGGAGCGGAGCGCGGCCGCCTGATCCGCCAGATGATCACCGAAGCGATGCTTCTGGCCTCGCTCGGGGGAGCCATTGGCATCGGGCTCGCCTTTGCGGGCGTGCGTTTGCTGCTGCTGGTCAATCCCGGCGATATTCCGCGCATTGATGAAATGTCGGTCGATGCGCGGGTGCTGCTGTTCAGCATTGGCGTCTCCCTGCTTACGGGATTCCTGGCTGGACTGCTGCCCGCTCTTTCCGCGTCTCGAATTGACGTGATGTCACTGCTCAAGCAGGGAGGCAGCAAGGGCGTGGCCGGCACGTCGAACCGCCTCCGCCACGCGCTGATCGTGGCTGAGGTGGCTTTGTCCGTGGTCCTTCTGACCGGTGCGGGACTGCTCATCCGCAGTTTCCTCAATTTGGAGAAAGAGGGTCCGGGATTTTCGGGCGAGATCGTCACCATGCAGCTTTACTCGGGGGACGCGCAGCCGGATAAATTCGCCCAGTTCCACGCCCGCCTGCGCGAGACTATTGTGCGCACGTCCGCGCTTCCGGGCGTGACCGCCGCGGGCATCGTCAACGATCTTCCGCTCAGCGACGCCGATACGGTGACGTTTCTTAGAGTCGATGGCTACGCCAACGAGCCGGATCAGACCGTGAACAGCTACGCCGCCTCCGAGGGTTATTTTCAAGCCATGGGCATCCGGCTCATCGCGGGCCGCTTTTTCGACAACCGCGACGGACCGCAAGCGCCGAGGACTGTGATCGTCAACCAGACGTTTTGCCGAAAGTATCTGCCCGGGGCTGACCCCTTGGGAAAAACGATCCGCCTCGGCGGGCCTCCGTTCAAAGACGCTTCCACGATTGTCGGCGTCATCGCCGATGTGAAGCACACCACGGTGGATGAGGTTCCTCACACCGAGGTGTATCAGCCGCTATGGCAGGCACTGCACCAAAACGCGACGCTGGCGGTTCGCACCAACGGACCGGTCGCGCCACTGGCCTCCGGGATGAAGCAGATCGCGCTGGCGCTCTCTCCCTCGGCGCCGCCTTTCGACGTCCGCACGATGGACGAACTCATTTCCAAGTCCAGCGCGCGGCGGCGCTTCCAGACCTCTCTTCTTTCGATCTTCGCGGCCATCGCTCTGGCACTGGCGCTGGTTGGCATTTACGGCCTGATGGCGTATGCCGTTCGACAGCGTACACCGGAGATGGGTATCCGCATGACGCTCGGCGCGTCGCGTGCCGAAATCCTGGCGATGGTGCTGTGGCAGGGTGTCGGCTTGACGGCGCTCGGCATTGTGGCGGGGATCGCCGGGGCGCTTGCCATAACTCGCCTGCTGGCCGCATCGCTCTACGGCGTAACGGCGCTGGACCCGGCTACTTTTCTTGCTGTCCCGGCCCTGATCCTCATTGTCTCCGCCGCCGCTTCGCTGGTTCCAGCCTGGAAAGCGACGCGCATCGACCCGGCGATCGCCCTGCGCTACGAGTAACCCCGGGGTTATCCGGCCTTCAATATTTCGGTCGTGCCGACGATAAGCCAAACGTGGTGCCCCTAAGTGAACCGAAGGTTGATGCCGCTCTGCTTCGCGAGCACGCACTCCGCGCCCTGGGCGAACTTCCTCCTTTTTCGCCCATTCTGAATCGCCTGCTGGCATCTCTGGCCAAGGACGACGTTTCCTTTGTCAAACTGGGCGACCTCATTGAGAAAGACACGGTGGTGGCGGGCAATTTACTACATCTGGTGAATTCCGCGCTCTACGCACGGCGCGGCAGCATCAATTCCGTGCGCCACGCGCTCAGTTTATTGGGAATCAACAAGCTGCGGAACGCCGTGCTCGGCATGTCGATCACGCGCATGTGGAACCAGGTGAAAACGCCGCCGTCCTGGTCCATGGCGAGATTCAACATGCACTCCGCCGCCACAGCGATCCTGGCCGATATGCTGTCCCAGCGCCTCACCGTGGATTACGCCGAAGGAGCGTTCGTGGCCGGCCTGTTTCACGACGTCGGCCGCCTGCTGATCGCCCTAGGCCTGCGCGAACAATACGGCCGAATCGTTGAACTGTACGAAGGGGAACTGCACGAAGGCCTGGGCAAGCCCATGCTCGAATGCGAGGCGGAAGTCATCGGATTTACCCACCCTGATCTCTCTGCTGAGGCGCTCAACTTTTGGAATCTGCCGGAGCCGGTACAAAACGCCGTGCACTGTCACCACGCCCCGGCCTCCGACCCCGCCGCGAGAGGCTCCGAAAAGGTGGTCCTGAGCCGCGTTCTCGACGCCGCCAATCAATACGTGAACTCGACTGGCTTATCGATTCTTAAACCGCGGCCTGGGCGGACCCCCGACGACTGCGACGCGACGCTCGTGGAGTCCCTTGGACTGACGGCCGACCAACTGCAATCGATTCTGTCGGACTTCAAGCAGGAATACGACGCGATGTCGTCGTTTTTTCGATAACGCAGGATCTTCGACCGAGCATGTTCCCCTAGCTTACGAGCCTGTGTGAAAACGGGCTTTACGAGGAAATGGCGAAGGGGACTGACCACTGTGTCCCCGACCCACAAACGCCGCACTTTCAACAAATCGTGTTCAGTGGACACAGTGGTCTGTCCCCCTCGCTCCCGCAATGCCCGTCAAAAAGGAGGGTTTTCACACAGACTATGACGCCAGGGGCCGGTAACCCTGCACGTCCCAGCCGTCTTCGGTTTTCGACGAAAGAGCCGTGGCTTGCTAAGCTTTTGTCTGACGCCCATCGCCGATGATCCGCCTCTTTAAAGTGTCCATTCCGAGCAGCGCAGTCGCGCTGATTCTTTCGGAGTCGGCGCTCATCTTTGCCTGCTATCTGCTCGCCGCGCATCTTGCTCTGGACGTCCCACTGGTGACGTTCCTGTTTGATCAAAGCGGATACTGGCAGATCAGCTTCGAAACCGCGGTGATCGTCCTCGGCCTCTATTTCAGCGATCTCTACGAGAATTTTCGCGTCCGCTCCCGTATTCGCCTTGTGCAGCAGTTCTGCCTCGTATTGGGAATCGCATTCCTGCTGCAATCCCTTCTCGCCGTCGGGCGGTTCGGCATTCTGCTGCCGAAATGGGTGATGGTGTACGGAAGCGGCGTTGTGCTGGTAGTAGTTCCTCTCTGGCGGGTCCTCTTCACCACGCTGGCCCGTAAGAGCTCGGGTGGACAAAAGCTGCTGTTTCTGGGATCTTCGGCGGAAGTTCAGGAGATTGTTCAAACGTTGAACGACATCCCGGAACTCGGAATGTCTCCCATCGGCTATCTCGATACCGAGCCCGGCTCGGACCCGGTTCCGGCCGCGCCACGGTTGGGTTCGCTGGCCGATCTCGATGCCGTCCTTTCGGAGAATCATCCGGCGCGGCTGGTGGTGGGTCTGGCAAACCCCGAGGATCTGCCGGTGGAGCGTCTGCTGGAGTTGCGCCTAGGCGGTCTCCGGATTGACGAGGCCTCCTCAATTTACGAGGCAATCTTCGGTCGCATCCCGAGCTGCGATCTTCCGCCGTCGCGAATTGTGTTTGCGCGCGACGTGCATCCGAGGACGACCAACGTCGCCTTGCAGAGCTTCTACTCGTTCGTGACCGCGCTGATCGCACTGCTGGCCGCGCTTCCGGTGATGGCAGGGGTGGCGCTGATCGTAATACTCTCCTCGCCCGGACCGGTGCTGGTCCGCGAACGCTGCGCGGGGCTCCACGGCAAGGAGTTCTTCGTGTTCAAGTTCCGCTCCGCGCAGATCGGGAATTGGATTCGCGCCCTGCGCCTGAATTTGCTCCCGCAGTTGTTCAACGTGCTGCGCGGAGAAATGTCCATCGTTGGGCCGAGGCCGGAGCGCACCGAATTCGTCTCCGCGCTGGAGGAGAAAATCCCCTATTACCGCCAGCGACTTGCAGTGAAGCCTGGGATCACCGGCTGGGCGCAGATCAATGAGAAAGACATCAGCACCATCGAAGACAGCATCACCAAGCTGGAATTCGACCGCTACTACATCAAGAATCTCTCCTTCTGGCTGGACGCCTATATCGTCCTCCATACCCTGAAGCGAGCCCTGCTCGGGCGATAATGGCTTCATGCGCGATCGTTTATTGAAGGTCCTTCAAAAAGTGACCAGTCAACCGCTGAATATCGGCGATGAAGACTCGCTGTTTGAGAGCGGATTGCTCGACTCCTTTGCCCTACCGGATCTGGTGAACGGCCTCGAACAGGAGTTTTCCATTAAAGTGCCGGATTCCGATCTCAACCCGCGTAAGTTCGACTCCATCGCGCGCATCGAGGCTTACTTGTCCGAGCATGTCCAATGACTTATATCCATGCCTTCGGGGCGCACTTGCCTTCGCGCGTCGTCGACAACGCTGAGATGGCTTCCCAACTCAACTGTACTGCGGAATGGATCGAATCCGCCTCCGGCATCCGCGAGCGCCGCTGGGCGGGGGAGGAAACCGTAGCCGACCTGGCAACCGCTGCCGCGCGCGATTGCCTGTCGCGCGCCGGCGTGGAAGCCTCACAGTTGGGCATGATCATCGTTTCGAGCGGGAGCGCGGAGCGCCGTTTCCCCGGACCCGCGTCGACTGTTGCGGCCGTGTTGGGCTTGAATGCCACGCCCGTACTTGATCTCCCTATCGCCAGCGCGGGCGCAATTTTCGCGCTCTCTCTGGCCTCGCAGCTGACCTCGTGTTACGGTGACATTCTGGTTATTGCGGCGGAGAAAATGTCGACCGTGATTCAAGGCGCTCCGCTCGATCAGAACACCGCAATCCTGTTCGGAGATGGCGCTGGAGCGGCGCTGGTCAGTGCGCGGCCGGGGCGAATGGAAGTGATCGATTCGGTGCTGCATACCGACGGAGCCAATCGTGACGATCTGACGCTGGACTGGACGGGGCCTCTCCGCATGAACGGCCTCACCGTGATCCTGCAGGTTTCCCGCAAGCTGCCTGCCGTGATTTTAGAAGTACTACAGCGGGCCGGCATCGCTCCCGCGGCGGTGAAGCAGTTCGTCATGCACCAGGCGAATCAGAATCTCCTCATGAAGGTGGCCAAATCGCTGGGGGTGGAGCCGTCGTTGATGTTCTCCAACATTGCGAAATACGGCAACACGTCGTCGGCCTCGATGTTGATCGCGGCATCGGAGTGGGAACCGACGCCTGGTCCCGTGGTCTTCGCTGGCTTTGGCGCAGGCTTCAACTGGGGCGCACTGGTGGCCAGGGTAGTGTGAGGATGTGCTTGTGACAGAGTTGTCTGTCCCTTTCGGATCCACTCTGATATTCTCTCTGTGAAAGGAATCCACTGCTCCATGTTTACGAGAAGAGATTTCGGTAAAGCCGCGCTGGCCGCGTTGTCTCTGGCGCGCGCCTCCGCTTTCGCGAAAATCGATTCTAAAATCAACGGCGTCCAGCTCGGCGTTCAAACCTACAGCTTTCGCGAGTTTCCGCCAGAGGGCATCGTCGATGCTGTCATCAAGGCTATGATGGAGATCGGATTGGGCGAATGCGAGGTGTTTACCGCACAGTTTGAGCCCATCCAGCCGCGCATCGCACAGGGCGACGCTGCCGGACGCGAGAAGGCGCGCAAGGATCTGCGCGATTGGCGTCTGGGCGTCTCGCTGGATCATTTCAAGGGGATCAAGAAGAAGTTCGACGATGCCGGCATCCGCATCTACGCCTATAACTACAGCTTCAACAAAAGCTTCTCCGACGATGAGATCGAGCGCGGCTTCGAGTTCGCCAAGACAGTCGGCGCACGCGTGATCACGGCGTCCACAACGCTCAGCGTGGCCAAGCGCGTGGCTCCGTTCGCCGATAAGCACAAAATGATCGTCGCTATGCATGGCCATTCCAACATCAAGGACCCCGAGGAGTTCGCCAAGCCGGAG
Source organism: Bryobacteraceae bacterium (assembly GCA_035542735.1). Taxonomy (GTDB): domain Bacteria; phylum Acidobacteriota; class Terriglobia; order Bryobacterales; family Bryobacteraceae; genus Palsa-187. The sequence continues at coordinate 112,018 of DATKKV010000016.1, read as the reverse complement.
AGTTTTCAGGCCGCGATGGACATGTCGAAGTATTTTTGGGTGAACCTGGACATCGGCCACTTCTTCGCGGCCGGCTACGATCCGGTGGCGTATATCAATGAACATCACGCCCGCATCAGCAATCTGCATTTGAAGGATCGCAAGAAGGATCAGGGCGACAACATGCCGTGGGGCCAGGGCGACACGCCTATTAAACAGGTGCTAATGCTGCTCAAGGAGAAGAAGTATCCGATCCCGGGCTATATCGAGTACGAATATCGCGGGACCGAAGGCCCGATAGCAGAAGTGAAGAAGTGCTTTGCGTACGCGAAATCCGCCTTAGCCTAACGCCTGCACGAAGTCGCGCGCGATTTCTTCCGGCGTCCGGCGATTGATCGTCTCATTGATCATCAAGGACGCAACGGTCGCGTTCTTGGGGACGCTGATGCGGATACCAGCCTCGGCTAATTTGTCGCGCAGTGTGTCCAAAGAGCCACCGGAAGCCAGCTTAACCCGCGCGATATTGGTTCCGGAGGGTATGCGCTCCACGCGAAACTTGCCGCTGCTTTCGAGCAATTGAAACAGCTTCTCACCGTTCTGAACCGCGATGCGGTAGCGCTCGCTGAATCCCTCCAGATAGTGCAGCGCGACGGCCGCGCTCTCCCATCCGTGAAGAATGGTCGATCCAAATTGGTGCCGCAAGGTCTCGACCTTCGCCATCAGCGCCGCCGGACCCGCCAGGATCGCCCCGAATGGCGCGTTGAAGTACTTATACATCGACACGTACACGGTGTCGAACAACGCCGAGTATTGAGCCGGCGTGATCCCCGTGTAGGCCGATGCCAGGAACATCCGCGCGCCATCCAGATGCGTGCCGATCTTCTTCTCCCGGGCATACGAGCAGATTCTCTTCATTTCCTCGAAATCGAAAACCTGGCCATTGGTGCGGCGCACGGGCGATTCGATGGAAATCGCACCGACCGGAGCAGGGTACGGCGGACCGGCCGCCTGATCCACAGCCTTCATCACTTCGTCGGCAGTCAACGTGGCGCGGGACGGACCCAGTGGGACAAGATTCAGGCCGCTCAGCAGCTGTGCGCAGTCGCCCTCGTCCCGGTACAAATGGCTTTCTTGCTGCACGAGCGCCTTGCGCGTTTCCCCGGCCAACACGCGGACCGCCAGGTGATTCGCCAGCGTCCCCGTCGGCATAAAAACCGCGCGCTCCTTGCCCAGAACGCCGGCCATCGCGTGCTCGAGTTCCTCCACTGCGCCCTTGCTTAGATAACTATCCGCGCGAAACGACTCCTTAGCCGTGATGGTGGCCAGGAGGTTCGCATACTGTGCCGGCGAGAGGCTCAGGCCGTCGGCCACGAGAATGACCGCTTCTGCCCGCGGAGCCTGGGCGGCGGCCTGGGGCCACTCAACTACGCTGGCGGCCATCGGCGCGGCCGCGTACTTCAGGAAAGAACGCCTGGAACTCATCAGGAAGCCCTCCGTAGCTTACGATTGTGCCACGCCTGGGTTTCCGCCGCAGCGGCGATGCATCGCGACGCGGAATTTTTCCTGCTCCTCCGGCGTCAACTGGTCCCAATTGGTGACGATCTTTCTTCGGCCGGAACGGTGTTGGCCGCCGAGGCCACCCACCAGAATTCGGCTCAAAACCAGAAGTCCAAGCGCCTGCCAGTATGTGATTAATTTCCCACCGAACAGGGCCGGGATCAACCAGTTCCACAAGCTCATCACCAGGAATACGAACCCCGCCATGGCCAGAATGGCGAAAGGTGCAATCAGCAACATTTTTCGTCTGTTGTGCGTCATCTCTTTTCTCCCAAAATCGTTTCGTTGATTTCCTTCAATCGTTCACGCAGATGGAGGACGGCGTAGTGCTTTCGCGAAATCAGCGTGTTCACGCTCACGCCGGTCTCTTCCGAAATTTCCTGAAAGCTCCGGCCGTCGATTTCATGAGCCAGAAACGCGTCGCGCTGCTCGTCGGGAAGCTCGTCGAGCGCGTCTTCCAGTTCCTCCCACATGAGCGTGCGCAGGAAGGCAGCCTCCGGCCCGCCATCGGGCGAAGGAAGCAGCTCTTGGATGCTCAAGCCATCCGAATCCTCGTCGAATTGCACCGGGCGTCTCTTCCGGAAAAAATCGATGATACGGTTCCGAGCCACACGGTATAGCCATGCGCCCACTCGCTCGACCGGTTTCATCAGCCGGTCGGCTTCCACCAGTTGGGAGAAGACGTCCTGCAAAATGTCCTCCGCATCCCCCTCATCGGAGATGCGGCTGCGGACGAAATTGCGCAAACGCCCCTGCTCGCGCCGAAAGATATCGGTTAAGCGGTCGTTACTCGATGCGCCACTCAGTACGTCCTCCATCTACTCAGGAAGACGAACGAGTGTCGCGGATATTTTAAAGCTTCTACGCCGCCGCCGAAACGGACTTGGCCGCGGGCTCTTCGGCGAACACCGAATACACCATGCCGGCGATCGCCGCGCCCACGATCGGAGCCACCCAGAACAGCCATAATTGATTGAGTGCCCAACCTCCCACGAACACCGCAGGACCGGTGGACCGCGCTGGATTCACGCTCAAATTCGTGACCGGAATGCCGATCAGGTGGATCAGCGTCAACCCCAGGCCAATGGCGATGGGTGCGAATCCTTTTGGCGCGCGGCTGTCCGTCGAGCCAAGGATAATCATCAGGAACATGAAGGTGAGAACCACTTCGGCCGTCAGGCACGCCGTCATCGAATAGCCTCCGGGGGAATGCTCGGCGTAACCATTGGAGGCGAATCCCCCCGCGAGGTCGAATCCTGCCTTCCCTGCGGCGATGGCATAGAGCACGGCCGATCCCGCGATGCCGCCGAGTAATTGCGCAACAACGTACATGGGTAGCTCCGACGCCGGAAATCGCTTGCCAACTACCAAACCCACGGAAACCGCGGGGTTTAAATGGCAGCCAGAAATGTGACCGATCGCGTAGGCCATCGTCAGGACGGTGAGTCCGAACGCCAGCGCCACACCGGCAAAGCCAATTCCCAGGCCGGGGAAGGCGGCTGCTAGTACGGCCGATCCGCAGCCGCCGAAAACCAGCCAGAACGTACCGATAAATTCCGCAAATGCTCTCTTCGATAGGGGCATGTGAAACCTCCTGGGGAAGAATATCACCCTTTACGGCAGAGCAGGCGATAAATATTTGACTTCAAAGTACTGCTCGATGCCCTTCGGACCGATTACGACACTTCCTTCTGAATGAGCTTCCATAGAGCCTCCACATGCTCCCGCTCCGTCTGAAGCGAGCCGATCGAGACGCGCACCATCCAGCGGCCTTCTAGAATCGCCGGCGTAAGATACGCGGCGCCGGACTTGTTCACCCGATCCGCCCAGCCCTGCGTATGCCGGTCAAGCGCCTCGCCTTCCAGACCGGGCGGCTCATGCCGGATGCAGAGCGTCTGCAGCACCACCGGCGCAAGGATCTTCCAGTAGGGCTTGGCGCGAACCAGCTCCGCTAGCCACTGTGCATTTTCGACATCGCGACGCAGGCGGGCCTGAAGCGCCGCGACGCCTTGTTCGCGAATGGCGAACCATAACTTCAGCGCGCGGAACCGGCGCCCCAGGGGAATGCCCCAATCACGAAGATTGCGGACCTGCGCGTCGGCCGCCGTTTGCAGGTAGCTGGGGTTGGTGGACATCACGCGCACGAGGTGCTGTTCGTCCCGTATGTAATAGAGCGAGCAATCAAAAGCGATCCCCAGCCACTTGTGGGGATTCAACACCAGCGAATCGGCCTCTTCGATGCCCTTCCACATCCATCTGCATTCGGGCAGGATCATCGCTGAGCCGGCCATCGCCGCGTCGACGTGCAGCCACAGACCATGTTTCTTCGCCACACGTGCCAGATCCTCCAGCGGGTCCAGCGCCGTCGAGGTGGTCGTTCCTGTCGTCGCCACCACTGCACAGGGTTGCAGGCCTCGCGCCAGATCGCGCTCGATCAGCGCTTCGAGTGAATCGGCGCGCATGGCAAAATTCTCATCCGTATCGACCAGATGGATGTTCTCGCGCCCGAATCCCGCCAGCAAAGCGGCCTTGTCCACCGAACTGTGGCTATGCGCGGAAGCGTAGACGATCAGCGGACGCAGCTCGCCCTGCAATCCTCCACGGCTCAGGCCATACGATGTGGACTTCTCCCGCGCGCAAATCAAGGCCAGAAGAGTGCACGTCGACGCTGTGTCCTGAATCACGCCCTTCCACGCATCGGACAAGCCGACCATCTGCCGCATCCAATCCGTGGTGACCTCTTCGACCTCGGTTAGCGCGGGACTCGACTGCCAGGACAGCCCGAGCACGCCGAGACCGGTGGAGACGTAATCGCCCAGCACGCTAGATGGCAGTCCATTGGAGGGGAAATAGCCGAAGAAGCTGGGATGCTGCCAGTGAGACAGACCAGGCATGACGATTTTGTTGAGATCGGCGAAGATCGCCTCGAACGGCTCCGGCACATCGGGCGGCGAGGCGGGCAACTGCGCCCGAATCTCGCCGGGCGTAGAGCGGGCCATCACGGGAAATTGGGCGACGTTGGCGCGATAGTCGGCGATCCAATCCACGATTTGATGGCCTGCCTTACGAAACTCTTCAGGGCTCATAAACAATATGTTCGCATTGGGCGGGATGGCGGCACCTCATAAGGCGCTGCCCCACGTTCGTCGGAGTCTGATAGAATCAGTCCCCGTGCGAACCACTGTCATCCTGTCCATGACCGCCGCTGCGCTGCTTTGCGGCCAGCCACAAGATGCCGCCCCGGGCGAGGCTTTATATAAGGCGTACTGCGCCAGTTGCCACGACACCGGCTTCGGCGGACGCGCCCCAACGAGAGCGGCGCTTGGCAAAATGGCGGCGGACCGCATCTACGAGTCCATGAACACGGGCGCGATGATGGCGCAGGCGGGGCTCGTACCGATGCCGCAGCGACAGATCATCGCCGAATTTTTGAGCGGCAAGAAGCTCGGAACGGACAAGAGCGCAGAAATCCCCGCCGCTGCATTCTGCCCTGGCGCTCCGGGGCAGATGCCCGCGGACCCGTTGTCGAAGCCTCATTGGAATGGTTGGGGTGTTGATGAGGCGAATCACCGCTTTCAACCGGCAGCGATGGCGAAGCTGGCGGCCGCGGACGTCAGCAGACTCAAGCTGAAATGGGCGTTCGGCTATCCGGGCGACGTGATGGCATACGCACAGGCTACGGTCGTCGGAGGGCGCATATTCGTGGGCAGCGCCGGACGCCGCGTCTATTCGCTCGATGCGAAATCGGGTTGCATTTACTGGGTGTATCGCGCGGATGGCTTCGTGAGGTCGGCGATTACGGTGGAGAATAACACCGCGTACTTCGGCGACGGTCACGCCAACGTCTACGGCGTGAATGCCTCGACTGGAGCCGAGGTGTGGAAGATGCGAGCGGAGGCGCATCCCGAGGCCCGCATCACCGGAGCCGTGAAATATCACGAGGGCCGCCTCTATGTTCCGGTGTCCTCGATGGAAGAGGGAGCCGGCGGAAATCCGATGTATGAATGCTGCACGTTCCGCGGCAGCGTCTTGGCGCTGGATGCCAAATCGGGCAAGCTGATCTGGAAGACATACACCATCGACGAAGAGGCCAAACCCACCAAGAAGAACGAGGCAGGGACGCAATTGCGCGGACCGTCCGGCGGAGCCGTCTGGTCGTCACCGACGATCGACACGAAGAACAAGGTGATCTACATCGCCACCGGCGACAATTACTCCGAGCCGGCTTCGGGCATGACGGATTCGATCATCGCGATGGACATGGAGACTGGCAAGATCGTGTGGTTCCGGCAAATGACGAAAGGCGATGTCTGGAACTTCGCCTGTGGCGCCGGCCTGAAGTCGCTGGGTATTCCCGAGGTGAATTGCCCGAATCAAGAGGCTCCGGACTCGGATTTTGGATCGTCGCCGATTCTGGTGTCACTTGGGGGCGGGAAGCGGGCACTGATCGCGGGCCAGAAGTCGGCGGCCGTGTATGCGCTGGATCCGGACAAGAAGGGCGCGATCCTCTGGCAGACCAAACTGGGTAAAGGCGGCAAGGTGGGAGGGGTTCAGTGGGGTCCCGCCGTGGATGGCGAGAAGGCCTACGTTGCGCTTTCAGATGCGGGCTTGGTATTCGCTCCAGATGAAAAGGTGGGCATGGCTGCCGCGCTCGATCCGAAAGTGGGCGGCGGGTTGTTCGCGCTGCGCCTATCGGATGGCGAGAAGCTTTGGTACACGAAGCCGGGCGAGTGCGGCAATCGCAGGCCGTGCAGCCCGGCACAGTCCCAGGCAGTGACAGCGATTCCAGGAGTGGTGTTTTCCGGATCGCTCGACGGCCATTTCCGGGCATATTCGGCGAAGGACGGCAAAGTGATCTGGGATTTCGACACGTTCCGGGAATTCGAGACGGTGAACAAAGTGGCGGCGCGCGGCGGAGGGATCGATGGCCCCGGAGCGACGGTGGTTGACGGAATCGTGTACGTGAACTCCGGCTACGCGTTCACCGGCGGAGGCCCGGGGAATGTGCTACTGGCGTTCTCCGTGGATGGGAAGTAGGGCGGACGCCTGCGTCTGGCCAAACGCCGACGAGGGCGTCGGCTGCGGACCTGGGTCCGCCCCACATAACTCTAGCGGCCCAGGACGACGATCTGGAAGCTATCCGGCAAAGGCTGAGGACGCCCCTTCTTGCCATCCTTATCCGGAGCCGGAGGACCAAACTCCGCGGCCGGCAGATACAGCTTGTGCGCCTTCTGATCCGCCGCGATGGTTCGGGCGCCGCGCGTGGTGGGAATCGTCGCCACCACCTGGAACTTGTCGTCCACCATGGTGATGGTGCCGTCGCCGCCGTTGGCGCTGAAGGCAAAGCCGTCGTCAAAGGCGACTCCATCCGTTCCCGGTCCAGTGGCCGGCGTGGCGAGCACCTTACCCGTGGACGGATCGCTGACGATCATCATCTTGTTGCCGCAAACCGAATACAGAATCGATTTCTTCGGATCGATGGCCAGGCCGGATGGCCCGTCGCAGGGCGCGATCGAGTAGCGCTTCGAAACCAGCGCGTTGGCCGCGTCCACCACGATGATCTCGTTTTTGTCCTCAATGTTTGCGAACACGTGGCCTTTCCCGTCTACTTGCGCGAACTCGGGCTTGCCGCCCACTGGAATGGAGGCGGTAATCACGTTATTGGTCTTGGCGTCGATGGCGGTCGAGTCGCTGCTGCGCCCGTTGAACGTGAAGACGCGGTGGGTCACCGGCTCATAGATGATCGCGTCCGGGTTCTGGCCGGTTTTGATCTTGCCGAGCACCTTGAGTGTCTTGATGTCGAACACTGTGACGTCGTTGTCGCCGCCGTCGCTGGTGAAGCCCTTGCCAAGGTCGTTGGCGATCGCGATGCCGTGGACGCCCTTCGTATCCGGAATGGTGCCGACCACTTTATCGGTTGTGGTGTCGATCACCTCCGTCTGCGTCGCGTGCGAGACATAGAGCCGGTGATTGGTGCTGTCGAGGTAGGCGTAATCCCAACGGGTGGCGCCTCCGACCTTGATCTTGTTGACGACTTTATAGGTGGGCGCTGCCGCAAACACCATCGCCGCGGCGGCCACAAGCATGAACTTCTTCATGAGACACGTCTCCTTTTAGACGTGATGATATCTGCGCTAGCTGAAGATTCGCTGAAGAATTACGCCAGATACACGACGCGGTCCCGGCCCTGGCCCTTAGCCATGTACAACGCGTTATCCGCCACTCGGATGAGCGATTCGGCCGACGAGTCCATTCCCGGACGCCAACACGTGGCGCCGAAGCTGCACGTCACCAGATGAGGCTTTTCGTTAATGAACATGGCTTCTGATGAGAGAGCCGCCCGCATGCGTTCCGCCTGGCTGGCGGTGCACGCCGCGTCGCACCCGGGCAGGATGATCAGGAACTCCTCGCCGCCGTAGCGGCCCACGGCGTCGTAGGGACGCGTGACGGCCTGCATGCGGCGCGCAAACTCGCGAAGTACGGCGTCGCCGGCGAAGTGGCCGTAGGTGTCGTTGACCGATTTGAACTGGTCCAGATCCGCGATCACCAGCCCAACGTGGCGATTCTCGCGGCTGCCGCGCGCCAGTTCGCGCTGAAAAATATCGAGGATCGAGGAGCGGTTCCAGATACGCGTCAGGAAATCCTTCGTTGCCTGTTCGCGCAGCTCTTCGCGGGCGGCGACCAGTTCCCGCTGTAGATCGATGATGCGCGTTCCGGCGCGGAGGCGGACTTTCAATTCATGCTGATCGAAGGGCTTGGTCAGGTAATCATCGGCTCCCGACTCCATGCCTTCAATCAGATCCTCGCGAAGACTTTTCGAGGTCAGCAGGATGAGATAGGTATAGGAGTCCTTGTCGTGGGCGTGCTCGCGGACACGGCGGCAGACCTCTGGGCCCGTGAGGCCGGGCATCACCCAGTCGAGAATGGCCAGCTTGGGCGCGTCCTCCGCCTGCAGATAATTCCAGGCTTCCACTCCGTCACAAGCCACAACCACTTCGTAGCCCCACTTGCGGAGGGTGGCGTCCAGCAGATGCCGCGAGACAATGCTGTCATCGGCAATTAGAATCCGCATGATCCTCTATCCGGCACCGTAACTCATTATAGCCGAACAAATTGTATCTCTATTTATAGGTATATCGGCTGATTCCCCGCGATGTTTACGAGAGTGGTACATTGGCGGCATGCTGCTGATTCTCCGGCATGAACCGTTCGAGCATCTTGGCCTTTTCGCAGCAATTCTCGACCATCGAGGCCTCGCCTGCCGCTACCACGACCTCGGCGAGCCGTTCTTGAACGAAGAATATCAAGCAGTTATCGCCATGGGCGGCCCCATGTCGGCCAACGATGACCTGCCGGGTCTGCGCGACGAATTGGCGCTGATTGGCCGGTTTTTGGCCGGTGATTTGCCCCTGCTCGGGGTCTGCCTCGGCGCGCAAATAATCGCCAAGGCGTTGGGAGCAAAGGTGTATCGCAACCGGGATCTGGAGATCGGCTGGGAGCCGGTCTGGTTGACAGAAGCAGCGAAGGATGACCCGGTGTTCGGAGGCCTCGCCTCGCCGGAGATCTTTTTTCACTGGCATGGCGAGACCTTCGATCTGCCCGCCGGCGCGGAATGGCTGGCCTATTCGAACAAGTGCAAGAATCAAGCGTATCGATATGGCCGTAACATCTATGGCATCCAGTTCCACGCCGAGGTCACGCCGGAGATGATTGCAGACTGGTGCGACCAGCCGGTAAACTGCGGCGATGTGGCAACGCTTCAGGCTCCTATCGATCCGAATCTTCACAATCCGCGTCCCGCGGCGGAAAGGATGTTAGAGGCGTGGTTAAACTTGCTCTGACTCTGGCCTGTGCCGCTGCACTCTCCGCACAGTCCCTACAGAAATTCCGGACATTTTATCCTCCCGGCGACCCGGCCATTCCCGCCGAACTTCGCGCATTCACCGCGAAGAAAGCCACCGCGTCCGACGGCGCGACCTGGACCGCCGCCGCACGAGGCCTCTATCGCAACACCAACGAATACTCCTCCGGCAAGCGATATCTTCCCGACGACGAGGTGCTCGCCCTGTTCCCTGACGCGGCGCGAGGCATGTGGGTCCGCACCCGCACCGGTGTTTCGCACATCGAACTGCGCCCGATGACGCTGGAACAGAAAGCTGCCGCGTTTGAGGATCGCGTCCGCCTGCGGCACGACCGCTACGGGATGGTCGCCGATTCCCATCTGGCCAATGCCGGCGATCTTTCGACCAATCAATTGGAGGCCAACGACAACGACGGGCTCTGGACCGCCATGTACGGCGCGGCCGAGTGCTTCCGCTACGGCGTTACGAAGGACCCGGAAGCGCTGAGGCTCGCCCGCAAGGCTATCGATGCGGTTCTGTTCCTGGAAGACGTCACCGGCGTGCCTGGGCTGCCTGCGCGATCCTACGTTAAGAAAGGCGATCCGCGCCCCGATGACGGCGTCTGGCATTGGACGGCAGACGGCCAGATCCAATGGAAAGGCGACACCAGTTCCGACGAACTCGTCGGGCATTTCTTCCTGCTGAGCGTGGCTTACGACACGATCAACGACGACGCGCTGAAATTGCGTCTCAAGAACGCTGCCCGGCGCATGATGGATCACATCGTCTCGCACGGCTACTACCTGGTCGACGTCACCGGCAAGCCGACGACGTGGGGCAAATGGTCGACGGAATACTTCGCCGGCGCAGGAAAATCCGACAGTGCGTTGAATGCCCTGGAGTTGCTGAGTTTCCTGAAGACAACGCAACACCTCACCGGCGACCCGAAGTATGACGCCGAGTTCAAAAAGGTGGCCGTGCGGATGAAGTACGCCGCGCAGGCCGCGAGGTATCTCGAGCTGCGCGAAGAAATTAATTATTCGGACGAAGAACTGGCCATGCTTTCCTTCTATCCGTTCTTCCGCTACGAAAAAGATCCGGCGATGCTCGGGCCGATGCGCCGTGCGCTCGACCAGTGGTGGCAGAACTGCCAGCGCGAAAAAAACCCTCTGTGGACATACATTTACTCTGTTGGCAGGCCGGACCGAAGAACCGATTTCGCCGCCGCGCTTGCGACCCTCGAACGTATTCCCATGGACCTGATTACCTGGAAAGTGATCAATTCCGACCGCCGCGACTTAGTGATGGACAAGGAACTGGACCGCGCGCGGGAGCGGCAGGCTCGCACGCTGCTGCCTCCCGACGAGCGTCCGGTAATGAAGTGGAACGGCAATCCGTTCGTCGTCGACGGCGGCAACGGCGGCCATTCCGAGGACGACGGAGGCTTCTTCTTGCTGGCGTACTGGATGGGAAGATCCACCGGCGCAGTACCCGCCACGCGATGATCGCGTATCATGAAAAAGTAGGGAGTCCTAAAAACATGCAGAATTCGGTACTCGTGCCCATGGTGGTGGAGCAGACTTCGCGCGGCGAACGCGCGTTCGATATTTACTCGCGCCTGCTCAAGGAAAACATCATCTTCCTGGGGACGCCGATCGATGATAACGTCGCGAACTTGATCATTGCCCAGATGCTATTCCTGGCCGCCGAGGATCCGGAGAAGGATATTTCGCTTTATATCAACTCTCCTGGCGGTTCGATTACCGCTGGGCTGGCGATCCTTGACACGATGCGCCTGGTGGAGCCGGACATTGTGACCTATTGCGTTGGTCAGGCAGCATCCATGGCAGCCGTTCTGCTCGCATGCGGCACAAAGGGAAAGCGCTTCAGCCTGCCTCATTCGCGGATTTTGATTCACCAGCCTTCGATGAGCGGTCTCGCCGGCCAGGCCACCGATATCGACATCTACGCGAAGGAAATTCTGCGCATGCGCGAAACGCTGAACGATATTCTGGCCACAGCAACAGGCCAGACGGTGGAGAAAATCTCCCGAGACGTGGACCGCGACTACATTCTGGAGCCTGATCAGGCTCTACATTACGGGCTGATTGACCGAATCATCGATAGCCGTAAGCTCGCTCCGGTCGCGAAGTAGTCTAGGAGAAGGCCGGCGAGGGCGCCGGCCGCAGACCTGGGGTTCTGCCCCACCCGGTGTATCATCGGATTATGAAACCAGCTGTTTTGTCCGTGTTGGCTTTCATGACCCTCCGCGCCGCCGAAATTCCAAGGAATACGCACGTGCTGCTGAAGATGGTCAATTCCATCAGTACGCGCACGGCTCAGGAAGGGGCGCAGGTTTATCTGCGAACGGCCTCGCCCATTTCCGACGGCGCCGGAGTTATCGTGCCCGTCGGATCATACGTGCAAGGCACGGTGCTCATCTCGCGGCGCAGCGGGAAAGTCTCCGGGCGCGCACAGCTGGCGATCCGCCTCGATACACTAACGCTGCCCGGCGGCAAGATACTCAAGTTTTCGCCGCATTTGAGTTCCGTTGACGACTCCGGAACCACGCAAAAAGTGATCAACAACGAGGGCCTGGTTGAACAGGGCAGCACCGTCGGCAAAGACGTCGAGCGCATCGCGATTCTGGCCGGCACCGGCGCAGGCATCGGAGGCATCGCCGACAACAGTTGGACCGGCGCAGGCATAGGAGCCGCGGCGGGCAGCGCCGTCGGGCTCGCCACCACGCTTTTCACGCGCGGCAAGGAAGTGGAGTTAAGGCAGGGGACTAGCCTGGACGTGGTGTTCGACCGGCCCCTGGAGGTGGAATAAGCCCCCAAGCTTGCGCATGGGGCTACGCGTCACGCCTTCCCGATGGTCCAACCCTTCCGGTACAGCGGCTTGATCAGCTTGTTGGCTTCCGGATTGTTGGTCTTCATCTTCTCGGCATCCCATTCGAGCTTGCCTTCGAAGCGAAGCGCCAGCGTACCTAGAAGAATCCACTCGGTGAACGGTCCGGCGACGCTGAAATTGGAACTGGCCGGGATGCCCGTGCGGATCGCCTCAAGCCAGTCGGCGTGGTGGCCTCGTTCGCTGCTTTCCGGCGCACGGCGCAGCACAGGCGTGGGGAATTTGTAGTCCTTCATACGGTCGGCCGGCAGCAGGCGCGTATTCTCTCCATACGTCCCGGTTGTGATAAAGCCTTTTTCGCCGAAGAACAGGCTTCCGTTGTAGCTCTGGCGCAGCTTCTTTTCGGGCTCGGGCTGGCCTTCGCGCCGCGGACGAGGCAGGTCGCCCAGGAATTCATCCTGCGAAAGGCCGTTCGGGGCCACTGGAGGCTCCGCCATGCCGTCATGCCACACGATCCTCACCGGAGGCATGCTGCCCCGCGCCGGGAAATCGAAGCGGATAATGGATTTCTTCGGGAACATGAAGCTGGACTTGCCTTCCTGCATCACGCACTCCACCGAACTCGGTGCTCCCAGCCGCAGTGCGACGTTCGGCGCGCCTAGAATATGGCAGGCCATGTCACCGAGGGCTCCGCAGCCGTAGTCGAAAAATCCGCGCCAGTTGAAGGGCGCGATGGCTTCTCGTTTTCCCTCGGCATTTGGCGGAAACATCCCATAAGGACGTCCCGCGGTCGAGACGCCAGTCCAGGCGTCCCAATCCATGGTGGACGGAACAGGCTCGGGGGTGGGCTCCGTCGTTAATCCTTGCGGCCAGATCGGACGATTCGTCCAGGCCCAGACTTCCTTCACATCGCCAATCTCGCCGTTCCAGATCATCTCCGCACACTGGCGCGTACCTTCGTTGGAATAGCCCTGGTTGCCCATCTGCGTGGCGACCTTATACTTCTCCGCCAGGTGCGTCAGCAGGCGCGCTTCCCAGATGGTGCGCGTCAGCGGCTTCTGGCAATACACGGCCTTGCCGCGCTCCATCGCCCATGCCGAGCAGATGGCATGCATGTGATCCGGCGTCGCGACCACCACTGCGTCGATGTTCTTCGTCTCCTTGTCGAACATCTTGCGGAAATCGGTATAGCGCGGCGCTTTGTCGAATTTCTCAAACGTCTGTTTGGCGGAAACCGCGTCGGGATCGCAAAGGGTAACGATGTTTTCCTTGGCGTTGTTCAGGATGTTGACGCTGGAGCGTCCCTTTCCCCCCGCACCGATGATGCCAATGTTGATCTTCTCATTCGGCGATTTGAAGCCGAGCATTTTGAGGTTGGGCGAGCTGCCGAATCCAGCCGCCGGAACAGCGCCGGCCAGCAGCGAGCCAAAAAAGAAGTGTCGTCGGGTAAAATTGTGTGCCATAGCGGACAGGGCCGAGTAAGGCTCTCCTGGGAGGAAGTTTATCAGAATGGAGCGGCGGTGGAATCGGGAAGTGGTGGGCGCGCAGGGACTCGAACCCCGGACCCCCTCGGTGTAAACGAGGTGCTCTAACCAACTGAGCTACGCGCCCCAGCATTTAAGTTTATCAGCCGGGGTGACGATGAGGTGATCCCCGCACTCATGCGCGGGGCTGTTCGGCGATCCGAACTGGCCTACAGCCCCTGGCGTGAGCCAGGGGATTCTACTGCTCCGTCGGATAGTTCTTTGCATACCAATCCGCGTTCATGTTATCCGGAATGCTCAACACGCGAATGTGCGTGAAGCCCATCTGCTTCAGCGCGCTGTACGCCGGGCGGATGTTGGGGCACTTCACCATCGGGCAGCAGCCGCAATAGATGACGACATCGGCATCCTTGGGCAGATTGGCGACGGCTTTCTTCAGCGCCTCGATGCCCTCGGGCTTCGATCCGGGCCCGGCAAACTGCGCGTGCGCGATGTGCTTCAGCTTATAGAGCATCGGGAACGCGACGCAGATCACCACCGGCGGCTTCGCTCCCTTCAACTGGCCCGCAAGCGCGGACGGTTCCATCAATTCAGGCTTGGACCAGGGATCGGAAGCGTCCTGGCAAAGGCACAGCGTCGCCAGAAGCACGACGAACGCGAAATTCCGCATGACCGCATGTTACTACAACGTTGAAGTTGATATGATTCCCTCGTTATGAACACCCGATTCACCCGCCGTGCCGCGATGCATGCAATTGGGGCAAGCGCCGCAGCACTGCCCATGTCTTCCGCCCTTTCCGGCCAGGTGCTGAACGCTCCCGCTCAGCCGCAAGGCGCGCCGCCGAAGGGACCGACGACGTCGACCCCCGAGGATCGCGAGCGCCGCCTGAAATGGTGGCACGAAGCTCGCTTCGGCATGTTCATCCACTGGGGACTATACAGTGTTTACGGCCGCCACGAATGGGTGATGGAGAACGAAGGCATCCCGGTCGCCGAATACGAGCAGGCAGCCAAGCGCTTCAACCCCGTCCCGAACGCCGCGCGAGCCTGGGCGCAACTGGCTCGCCGCGCCGGCATGAAGTACATGGTGATGACCACCAAGCATCACGAGGGATTCTGCCACTTCGACTCGAAGCTCACCAATTACACCGCCATGAGCGCCTGCGGACGCGACCTGGTGCGCGAATACGTGAACGCGGCGCGCGCCGAGGGGATGCGCGTTGGCTTCTATTATTCGCTGATGGACTGGCACCATCCCGACGGCGCCCTCTGCGCGGTGGACGAAAACGCCCGCCGCCGCTTTGTCGATTACATCCATGGCCAGGTGCGCGAGTTGTGTAGTAACTACGGCAAGATCGACATTCTCTGGTACGACGTCAACTGGCCTCTGAAGCCCGAAGGATGGGAAGCGGTGAAGTTGAACACCATGGTGCGCCAGCTTCAACCCGATATCCTGCTCAATAACCGTACCGGCATCCCTGAGGATTTCACCACACCGGAGCAGGTGATCCGCGCTTCGGACGAGCCCTGGGAATCCTGCATGACGATGAACGACAGCTGGGGCTACCATCATGCCGACGACAACTGGAAGACGCCGAAAAACATCGTGCGCAATCTGGTGCGCTGCACGCGGGACAACGGCAACTATCTGCTGAACATCGGCCCCCAGGCCGACGGCACCATCCCGATCGAGTCGGTGAATATCCTCACCGAGGTCGGCCGCTGGATGGATACGCATGCCGAGCTGATTCACATGCCCGTCGACCCTTGCAAAGTGAATCGCAGCCAGTTATGCGACTTCCTTGTCCGCGGCAATAAGCTGTACGTCATGGTGCAGTTCTGGCCCGGCTCCGAGTTGTCGCTCGGCGGAATGAAAACCAAGGCTGTGTCGGCGAAGCTTTACGGCGCCTCGACTCCGGTGAGATTCGAGCAGAGCGACCTGCGGCTGCGCTTCATCGGCCTGCCGGAGACGCCACACGACCCGATGGTCTCGGTCATCGAGGTGGAGTTCGACGCGCCGCCCGCACAGGACGCGATGCTGGTGCGGCGGAATCGCTCGCGGCGCATGGTCGGAATATAAAAAATCCCTTCGTCCCGCAACGCTGCGCCACTTGTGACACACTAATATGGTTCGGGGAGGCGCGCGAGCGTGGAGATGGTCGGTCGGGTCGTTTCGCATTATCAATTCCTGGAGAAGCTCGGTGCGGGCGGCATGGGCGATATCTACAAGGCCCAGGATGCGCGCCTAAACCGCTTCGTCGCCATCAAAGTCCTCTCCAAAGCCAGCGCAGGCGACCCCGATCGCCGCCGCCGCTTCATTCAGGAAGCGCAAGCCGCTTCCGGACTGAATCACCCCAACATCATCACGATTTACGATATCGTCAACGAACCGGACGGCGATTTCATGGTGATGGAGTTCGTTTCCGGGAAGACGCTGGTCGATCTGATTCCCAAGGGAGGCCTTCGGCCCGCCCAGGCACTAAAGTACGGCGTGCAGATGGCGGACGCTCTCAGCGCCGCGCACGCTGTCGGCATCGTGCATCGCGACGTCAAGCCCGGGAACATCATGGTGACCGATTCCGGCCTGGTGAAGGTGCTCGATTTCGGTCTTGCGAAGTTGACGGACCGCGGCGCCTCGAGCGTCATCGGCGACGCCACGCAGACCATCGCCGAAGCGCCGCTGACGGTGGAAGGCTCCATTATCGGCACGGTCAGCTATATGTCGCCGGAGCAGGCGCAGGGCAAGAAGGTGGATACCCGCTCCGACATTTTTTCCTTCGGCGTGGTGTTTTATGAAATGCTCACCGGACAGAGGGCGTTCAGCGGCGATTCGGCGCTGTCCACCCTTTCCGCGATTTTGCGCGACGAGCACCGGCCGATGGTGGAGATCGCCCCCGACGTTCCACCGCAACTGGAAATGCTCATCAGCCGCTGCTTGCGCAAGAATCCTGACGAGCGCTGGCAGTCGATGAGGGATGTGCTGGCCGCGCTGGCCGCGCTGAAACATGAATCGGACTCCGGCCAGTTGTACCGCTCCAGAATTCAGGCTGTCGATTTAGGCGCTCGACCGGCCCCTCCGCCGGCGCAAAAATCTCCTCTGCCGCTGATCGGGGGGATCGTCGCGGCCGTGCTCGTCCTCGGCGGAGGTGGCGGAGGCGCATGGTGGTGGCTGAAGCACCACAAGCAGGCCGAGCCGCAGGGGCCGGTCGTCATGCAGGTTCCCATTGCCGTTCCCGCGCCGGTCACCGTGCCGACTCCCGTCGAGACGCCGCCCGCGGAAAGCACGCTCTCCAACGACCGCATCATTGAAATGGTCACTGAGAAGGTGCCCACCAACGTGATCCTCAGCCAGATCCGGTCGGAAAAGACGGATTTCGTGTTGACGTCGGCGGAAGTGATCCGGCTGAGCAAAGCCGGCGTGTCCGGCACCATTATTGAGGCCATGCGGAATCCGAAGCAGGCTGGGCTGCCTCCCGCGGACACAGCCAAGAGAACCACCGCCGCGGCGGCGAAGCAGACTGCGGCTCCCGCGCCAGTGCCCGCGCCGCAGCCACCACCGCCCGTGGTGCAGCCGCAGAGCACGAAGCCTACGGTGGGGGCGCCCATTCCCGCTCCGCCACCGGTGCAACAGGCTGCTCCGAAACCCGCCGTGACCGTGACGGCGGCCGACGGGATGCCGTTTAGCATCCGCCTGGAGGAGAATGTCCCGACCGACTCCGAAGAGGGCCGGGTGATTCATTTCACCGCCATCGACGGATTAAAGGTCGGCGATACGATTGTGGTCGCCAAAGGAGCCAGTGTCACCGGCATTATCGCGGAAGCGGCGGGCAAGAAGAAGATCTTCGGGCTCGGCGCAAAAATGACGTTTCAACTGACGCAGGCAGAGGCCGTGGATGGCAAGAAGATCAAGGTTCGTGCCGAGCCGTCGCGCGGCAAAGATGGTCCTGCGAAGCGGCCGATCGAGGCCGGTGCCAAGGGCAAAACGAAGGAGGTCGCTGCAGGTGCTGGAAGTTCGTACGTCGCTTACATTGACGGCGATCAACCTGTTTCCGTGCACAAGTGATTGCAGGCCTTGGGTTTGGCCGAATTCACTCCTCAGCCCCTAATTCTGCCAGAAACTCCCGTGCCTCAGGTAGTCTCGACACGCCCAGCGATAGCGTGATGGCCCGCCGCATCTCCGGGCTGAGCTCGACTTTCCACCGCGCAATAAGCGCCTCCACCGCGAGCACTTCCGGGCATTCGCCTAGCGCCGCGGTCGCCTCGAACCGCAAATCCAGATTGGATGCGGTCAAAAACCGCGCCACGAAAGGAACAGATTGGCGCGGCTCGATCCCGAGTAGCGAAAGAAAACACTGGCCCACTACCGCCGGCTCCGGATCGCCCACCAGAGCTTTCACGCGCAGCATCAGGACGCTGTCGCCGCCCGGCAATTGCGCGATGGCGCGCGCGGCGTCGCAGCGGACGCGCATTTCCGGATCGGCCAGAAGATCTGCCAAGCGGATCAGGATCGCCTCGCGAGGCATCGAGCAGGCGACCAGCGCCAGGGCGCAGGCCCCTCGCAGATCGGCGGCGGCATCAGCTTTGCCACCCCAGACCGGCTCGAATTGCACATGCTCCATCCCGGTGAGATACACCGCCGGGTCTTCGTGCCCGAGGTCTTTTAGCGTCCTGATGATTGCGACCTTGGCCCAACACTTCGGGTCCGTTTTTACAGGATCGTGCAGGAATCGCGCGAACGCCGCCAGAAGATCGGGAATCGCCCCGCTCAACAGCAGCTCGCCGGCGACCCTCGCACCTTTGGCACACACCACGTTGTTGCGATCCTTCAGGGCCTTTTTCAGCGGCTCCAGCGCGGACGAGGGCGACATACGCAGCGCGTCCAGCGCGGCGATTTTCTCCTCGATGATGTCGTTTTTCACCGCTGCCTCACTGGATAGAACCGCTCCGGACGGTCGCGGCCCTATTTCGCCGCCTGTTTTGCGAATACGAACCGCAACCCGGTGGTGAAGAGGATGTCGTTATTCTTGTTGCCCGGCAAAGGATTGCTCAAGAACCGGTCGCTGGCAGAAATCTGGAGCGACATCCATTTCTTGATCGCTGCCACCGCCGACACATCGAAATTCATACGGTAATTCCCGGATGAGGTCACATTGGGAAAACACGCCAGCAACTCGTGCATCGAAATCGTCTTGCTGAACTTGTGGGATAGTTCCTCGCTGAGGATCACTTCAGCGTAGGTGTGCGTGACTCCGGCCGTGCCCACCGGAGATCCTGCAGGCGCCGAGAAAAACTCCTTATTCATCGACGCACCGCCGGAGAGATCGAACACCGTGTTCGCCGTATTCAGCGCGTGATAGCCGAAGCCGCCGGCCGGAGCGAACCGCAGGTCCAGGTTCTGAAACTGGTCGTTTTCCAAACTCACCAATCCGAACACGAACGCCTTACGCGCGATATTCAGGTTGTAGGCGATTCCGCCCCGTTTGGCGTTGGCCGTTGTAAGAGTGGGCCCGGATGCGTCGCTGCTCGAATAAATCTGTGTGTACGTCACCGTGAGTTTGTCGCGGGGGGTTTCGCGTACCGCGTTCGATCTCAAGGAGAACGTGGAGGTATCCGTGTTGCCGTGCGTAAGCGCGTATCCCAGGTCGAGCGTTCCTGACCACACATCGAGCAGGCGCGGGCGTCGTAACCGCTCAATCTCCGTATCGTAGGATTTCTGCTCTCCCTCGGAACGGATGCCCACCACCGTCTCGCGGGCCGCCGTGATGTTGCCCGCATCCTTGGTCGCGACGTTGAACTTGGATCCATCGGTGGTGACGATACCCACGAGCTTTTGCCCGTCCCTCAGCGTGACGTTCAAGGGCTGCGTGGACGTTACGGCCGTGACGTTCTCCCAGGGGATAGCAACGTCGCCCGACTGCTCCGATTTGATTACCAGATTCTTCCCGTCATACTTAATAATGGCTCCAGTGATCCGGTCCCCGTTCTTGAGCGTGATTTGATCGGCAAGTAAGACCTGCGTAAGGAGATAAGCAGCAGCAATGATTATTCGCATAAGGACTTTCTTAATCGTACTATTCTTTGCTTATTTGCCGAGCCAGGGACAGATCGCTCCGCCTTATGAAGGACTTGCAGATAGCCTGGGCCGCTCCACTCCCCGGGGAAGCGTGGTGGGTTTCCTCACCGCCGCTCATAAAGGCGACTGGCAGACTGCCAGCCAGTTCATCGCAAGCATCAAAGGCGAGGATCCGGCCGAGCTGGCCACGGAACTCAGCGTGGTCCTGGATCAGGGCCTTCCCGCCAACCTCAGCCAATTAAGCGATCAGCCGGAAGGCAAGCTAAAGGACAACCTCCCACCCAACAAAGAGTTAGCCGGAACCATCGTCACCGACGGCGGACCGCTGAACATCGTGCTTGAAAGGGTCCGGAGGGGAAACCAGTATATCTGGTTGTTTTCACCCGAAACTCTGGTGGAAATCCCGGCCGTGTACGACGAATTCAGCTCAACCGGGATCACCGACCTGGTTCCGCATCCGCTCATGCGCCGCGGATCGCTCGGCATACCCCTTTGGCAGTGGCTGGTGCTCCTCATTGGCGTCGCGCTCGCGCTGGTTGTCGCCGCATCGATGCGGAAGATCTCAGGCCCCATTCTGCGCCGCGTGTTCCGCTCCATCGCCGAGCCGGAGGACCAGCCGCTGCTAGACCACCTCATCGGGCCTTTGCGTGGCCTGGTCGCGTTGCTCCTCCTCGCCGCCACCATCTCCATCCTTCATCTGCCCTGGTTTGCGCGCGAGCTCTGGTATTACGTCGGCGGAGGCTTGGGGATCATGTTCGCGGGATGGCTGGTGGCGCGGACGATCTCCGTCTCCGGCCGGTTGTTCGGCCGCCGTCTCCGGCAGCGCGGCGGAGCCGACGCCACCGCCGTGATCCGCCTATGTGAGCGCATGCTCATCGCGATTACGTTCGGCGTGGTGATCATCCAGCTGCTCCGCCTGGCTCATCTGGTGAAGGACGTTTCAACTTTGGTGGCCGGCCTCGGCGTGGGAGGCATCGCCATCGCGTTCGCAGCGCAGAAAACGCTCGAAAACCTGTTTGGAGGCGTTAGCCTGATCTTTGACCGCACCATCCGCGTGGGTGATACCTGCCGCATTGGCGATCAAACGGGCACGGTGGAAGACATCGGCCTGCGATCTACCAGCCTCCGTACTGACGCGCGGACCATTTTGACTGTGCCGAACGGTCAACTTTCCGCGATGACGGTGGAAAACCTCGGCATGCGTGAAAAAATTTACTTCCGCCACGTGATCGGTCTTCGATATGAAACGACGGCAGCCCAGATGCGCGCGGTTCTGGAAGCCCTGCGAAAGCTTCTCGCCGAAGATCCCCGCGTCGAGCCGGACAGCTCCCGCGTCCGCCTGACCGGCATGGCTGCCTCCTCTCTCAATCTCGAAGTCGCTGCCTACATTTCCACCACCAACTATCTGCAATTCCTCGAAGCCCAGGAGGACCTGCTGCTGCGCATCATGGACACCATCGAAAGTCTGGGAGCGGCCACGGCTTTCCCGTCACAAACGGTGTATCTGAGCAAGGATCGTAAGCCGTCCTCCCCGAGAACTTGATTTCGATCTTCTTCCTTTGCGATCTCTGCGTCCTGGCTGAAATTGACCCCGCTCTCTTCTCTCGGAGAAAAGTGGGGGTATCACCCCACTATTTAATACCCCACCAGGGAAATCAAATGCTGGGAATACTTCTCCTCATCTTCGCCGTAGCCGGTTCCGCGCAGACGCCGGACCCCGCGTACTCTCCTCTGGAAAAGGCTTACGAGGCTCTCCGCTCCAAGGACTATGACCGCGCGATCGCTGCGTTCCAGCAGGCAGTGA
Source organism: Bryobacteraceae bacterium (assembly GCA_035542735.1). GTDB lineage: Bacteria > Acidobacteriota > Terriglobia > Bryobacterales > Bryobacteraceae > Palsa-187. The sequence goes on along the minus strand of DATKKV010000016.1, from coordinate 90,430 downwards.
CGATCGCTCCGGACCGCCCCGGCATGCGCAAGGATCTGGCCTATACGTATCTGAAGATCGGCGAGAACGAAGGCGCGCGCGATCAGTTCGCCGAGGCCATGCGTCTGGACCCTCGCGACGATCATGTGGCACTCGAATACGCGTTCCTTTGTTATGAGACCAAGCGACGGGCCGAGGCGCGGCGCATTTTCGACCGTATCCGGAAGAACGGCAACCAGACCGCCGCCGAGGCGTTTGAAAACATCGACCGGCCGCTGCGCGAGGGCCTTGCGCAATGGACCAAGGCGATTAAGATGTCGCCTGATAACTTTAGCGCACACGAAGAGCTGGCTCGCCTAGCCGAGCAGCGCGACGAACTGCCTCTCGCCGCAGAACATTACAAGAAAGCCTGGCTCTTGCGCCCGGACCGGCGAGCGCTGCTGCTTGACCTGGGCCGCGTCTATCGCGAGGTAGAGAAGAACGACGAGGCCGACGAGGCGCTGCTGGCGGCATCGCGCGGAGCCGAGCCTCGGGTGGCGGAGGAAGCTCGCGGCCTTCTCCCAAAACGATATCCCTACGTGTATGAGTTTCAGCGCGCCCTGGCGGTAGATCCTCGCAACATCGAACTCCGTCGCGAACTGGCGTACCTGCACGTCGAAATGAACAATCGCGCCGACGCGGAGAAGGAGTTCCGGGTCTTGGTCGAGATCGCGCCGAATGATTTGCTTTCTGTCGCACAGCTCGGGCTGCTCCACTGGACTCGAGGCGATGAAGAGGGCGCGTTGCCTCTGCTCCAGCGCGTGCTTTCGAGCGGCGACACAGAACTGGCCGAGCGCGTCCGCACCGCGATGAAGACGCCGCAATACCTTCAACGCCGGGCGGAGGAAACCCGCACGGGTTCCAGTCAGGCTCGCGAAATCGGTCTCAAGAGCCTCGAGAAAGGATTCTTGAAGGACGCGGAGAAGTATCTGCTAATTGCCCACGAATCCGATCCCGGCGATTACGGAGTGATGCTGAAGCTCGGCTGGACCTACAACATGCTGAAGGACGACCGCGAGGCCGTGAAATGGTTCAATCTCGCCAGCCAGAGCCCCGATCCCGACGTCGCCGCCGAAGCCTCGCGCGCTTATCACAATCTTCAGCCTTCGACAGAGCTGTTTCGCACCACCGTCTGGATGTTTCCGACATTTTCTACCCGCTGGCACGATCTGTTCGGCTACGCGCAAGCCAAAACGGAGTTGCGGTTGAGAAACTTCTGGCTGAGACCGTATATATCCGTTCGCCTGGTAGGCGATGCGCGCGGCGCGGTGGAGTTTGCCAACTGGGGCGCGCAATCTCTGAGTGAGCAAAGCCTGATCCTCGGCCTCGGCGTCGCGACCAAGACAGTCCACGGCGTGATGGGGTGGTTTGAAGCGGGTGAGTCCTTCCGCTTCAACCCGACGATGGCCGATCCCGGCCGCGCCCTCCCCGATTATCGCGGAGGCGTGTCGTTCACCAAAGGCCTGGGCCACCTACTGGCGGGCGGCGCTCACGGCCTGTTCGCCGAGACGAACGACGACGGCATTTACGTCAGGCGCTTCAATAAAGACACTTTGCTCTATTCACAGAATCGCGGGGGAATCACAATGCGCGAATCGGAGACGCTGGGCGGCTTTCATCCGCAGGTTTACTGGAGCGCCAATCTCACCGCCGACGCGCAGGGTCAGTATTGGGGGAGTTATGTGGAAACCGGCCCCGGCGTGAAATTCAAATTCGAGCATTGGCGCGTTCCATTGCTGTTTTCGGTGAACTTGCTACGCGGGGCCTACTTGGTCAATCAGGATAATCCGCACCGCCCGAATTTCAACGATCTGCGAATTGGAGTCTGGTATGCGTTTACTCACTAGCCTGTTGGCTTCCGCAGCCGCGGTCTTCGCCGCGCCTACGTTGTCCTTTCAAGTGATGGGCAGCGATCCCGGTTCCTGGGCGGCGATTTTCTCTTCGATTGGCCTGCATGAAAACTCCCCAGGCGACGTTCTGGTGATCCCGGCGGGAGTACAAGCATCCGCCGCCGAATGCGAGCTGAGGTTGGAGCATGGCGCGTTCCTTGTGTTGGAAGGGCAATCCGCTGCAGCCGCCTCGTTCGGTTTCCGCGCAAGCGCCAAGCCTCACGTGATCGTGCATAGCGTGGAGGACCTACGCTCGGTGAAGCTGCACATCGTTTGGGGAAAGGCCCTCGAAGTCCCCGTGTTCGAGGTGCCCAAGGAGGCTCGGGTATTCGCGGTGGAGCGATGGCAGGGCATTCCGTTGATGGCAGGGTACAGGCGAGGCAAAGGCGCCGTATTGTGGATTGCTGCGTCGCCGGGTCCCAACGGGTACGAGCGGTTTCCGTACATTCCGCAGGCGCTGGCCGATCTGGGGCTGGAAGCGCCGTTCCGTTCAGATCGTCTCTGGGCGTTTTTCGATTCCGCGTACCGCTCGCGCGTCGATCTCGATTACTTCGCCGCGCGTTGGAAGGCCGCCGGCATCGCTGCGCTGCACGTCGCCGCGTGGCATTACTGGGAGCGCGACGCGCGAGGCGACGAATATTTGCACAGATTGATCGACGCCTGCCATCGCCGCGGCATCGCGGTGTATGCGTGGCTGGAGTTGCCGCACGTGAGCGAGAAGTTCTGGGACCAGCATCCCGAATGGCGGGAGAAGACAGCCCTCTTGCAAGATGCGCAGCTTGATTGGCGCAAGCTCATGAATCTGACCAATCACGACGCGTTTGCCGCGGTCTCCCAAGGCGCACGAGACCTGATCGGACGCTTCGATTGGGACGGGGTGAACCTCGCAGAGCTGTATTTCGAATCGCTCGAAGGCTTCGAGAATCCCGCCCGCCTGACGCCGATGAACGACGACGTGCGGGCCGAGTTTCGCACGAAGGCAGGCCTCGACCCGATTGAGCTGTTTACGCCCGGCAAGCCGCGGCCGGCCGCCGATCTCGCGAAGTTCGCCGAGTTTCGGGCAGATCTGGCGCGGCGCCAGCAGGCGGAATGGCTGGCGCAAATCGACGAGATCCGCAAAGCAAAGCCGTATCTCGACCTGACGCTGACCCACGTCGACGACCGCTTCGACACCTCAATGCGCGAGAAGATCGGCGCCGATGCGTCGCGCGTGCTGCCGATGCTCGGCCCCCGTGACTTTACATTCCTGATCGAAGATCCCGCGACCATTTGGAACCTCGGCCCGCAGCGCTATCCGCAGATCGCCGCACGCTACTCCGCCCTGACGCGCACGCCTGATCAACGCGACAGACTCGCGATCGATATCAATGTTGTCGAGCGATATCAGGACGTGTACCCCACCAAGCAGCAGACGGGAACGGAGCTGTTCGAGCTTGTCCATATGGCTTCGGACGCGTTTTCCAGGGTGGCCCTCTATTTTGAGAACTCGATTCTGCCGGCCGATCTCGCGCTGTTGTCCTCCGCCGCCGCGTCGGTCGACCGCGCCGAGACTGTGGGCGGCAAACTCGTCGTCGAATCGAAGCACGGCGCGGGAGTTCCCTGGCGCGGCCCTGCTCTGGTGGACGGAAAGCCCTGGCCGGTGCTGGACGGAAGGATACTCTGGCTGCCGCACGGCCCTCATTCCATCGAGCCCGCGCCGAGTCCCACCTCCGTGCAGATGCTCGACTTCAATGGCGAGCTGAAATCCGCCAGGGCCACGGGCAGCGGGATCGAGTTTGCGTATCAAAGCAGCTCCCGCGCCATGGCCACCCTGGAAAGGACTCCGCGCAAGCTGGAGATCGACGGCGCCCAAGCAACACCGCGGATGATCGGCAATGTCCTAATGCTGCCCCGCGGGCAACATCTGGTGACGATCTCGAACTAGCGCGCGCAGTTCGGACGCGGTGAGCCACACATGAATCGCCACCGCGATCACGACACAGATATAGAGGGTCTCATTGGCCCAATTGGCCACTTCTTTATAAGGCGACGTCACGTAGTTCGGGCCGTGGATCAGCAGGGAGGCCCCTACGCACAGGCCTAAGCCCCGCAAGGCCAGTTCAATGACGCGCGCGCGCCGCCTCGGCAACCATCGGAACAGTACAAAAAAGTCCAGCACGAGCCCGGCACAGAGGAGCGCCACAATCGCTCCATAGAAGAATGGGTATTGCGGCCAAAACTGAACCTGCATCGCCGGAAGATAGAGCGCTCCGGGGCCGAGCATCAGGTACGGCCAATGGGGAGTTAGCGCCAGCCACGCCGTTCCCACGGCTTGACAGAGAAGTCGGAAGATGTTCCTCCCGGTGGGGCCTTCCTCCGAAACGGGTCTTGCGGCCGGCAGATCCCGAGGATCCCAGCGGTTCAGCACGTGGTCCTTACCTCGATCGATGAGAATGAAGATCAGCGTGGTCACGATAATTTGTATCGGGAGCGGCGCCAGCAGGCGCGCGAGCGTGATCGTCTCGTGGGTTGTTCGCGACAGCAGAAATGCAACAACCGCGAGAATGACAATTGTGATGCCGAGGATCATCCCCAGCACCGTCCGGTATATCGGGAACAGTTCCGGGCCGATCAACTGTATGCCGAAGGCCAAGCCGAGATTGGGCTCGCGATAGCGGCCGGCAACGAGGGTCGGGTTGCCGTGGCGGCGCAAAATGTCCGCTTGCTCGTCATCAGTGAGCGCGCGGCCCAGTTCCTCCTCGCGATCCTCCATCTGTGCAAGAAGATTTGTGCGCAGCTCTTCAATGATGTCCTCACGCCGGGCTTTCGGCAGCAGCCTCGCCACCGCATGCAGATAACGTTCCAACATGTTCATACGCGCACCTCCCGCAAAATTCTATCGAGCGACTCGTCGAGCGCCCTCCATTCCTCGACCAGTTGCCTCAGGACCGGCTTGCCTTCCTTCGAAAGCTTGTAAAAACGCTTGTTGCGCTTATCTTCTTCGCGCCACTCGCTGGTCAACAAACCCTGCGTTTCCAGCCGCCGCAACAGTGGATACAGGGTGCTTTCCTCAATCTCCAGCCCGTCTTCGGCCAACGCCTTGCGCAGCGTGTAGCCGTAGTGCTCCTCGCGGAGTTGCGCCAGCACGGCCAGAACCAGGCACCCGCGCCGGAGCTCCAACTTGAGGTTTTCGAGGCTCTCATTCATACTGTACTACGTACACTGTACGCCATACAGTATATGCAGTCAAGAGTTTTTTGAGCCCTTCGTCCGCTGTGGTTATGGACTATTTCACTTCAATTGCGAACGGCATCAACCGCAAGATGCCTCCACGCGCCAGCGCGCGCATGGGCAGGCGGCCGATGAACGGCCTAAGGCGCGACTCCAGTTCCGACGTGTCGTCAGAGCGGTTGAACAACACGTCCCACACAGTACGCTTTGGCGGATACGTCACCAGCACGAGCTTTTCCGACGACGAGATTTTCGCCCGATCTCGCACCATTTCCACCGCGCGATCCAGGCCACCAAGCTCGTCAACCAATCCATTCTGCTTCGCCTGCGAGCCGAGCCACACGCGCCCCTGTGCCAGCGCTTCGACCTTGTCGTATGGCTGCTTGCGCCCCGCGGCGACGCGATCGACAAACTCCTTGTAGAACGTCTCGATCTCGCGGCGAAGCTTGGCCCGCTGCTCGTCGTTCAGAGGAGCCGTTTCCGAATCGATGTCTGCGAAGCGGCCTCGCTTCAGCATCTGCGTCGAGATGCCGATCTTGTCGAACAGGCCTTTCAAATTCAATTTTCCGAAAAACACGCCGATCGAGCCGGTGAGCGTGTTCGGATACGCGACGATGGGATCGCCTGACATGGCGATGAAGTAGCCTCCCGAAGCCGCCAGATCGGACATGGAGATCACCACTGCTTTCTTCGCGCTCAGCAGCTTGGCCTCGTGCAGAATATCGTCCGAGGCGATACCGTCGCCGCCGGGCGAGTCAATGCGCAGGATGACGCCTTTTATCGAATCGTCGTCCTTCACCTGGCGCATTAGCTTCACCAGGCCGCTGGCGGTAATACCGTCGCTGCTAGCCGTGTCGCCCGTCCTGCCGCGCGTGATCTCACCCTGGCCGACCAGGAACGCGATCTTCGTTTTCCCCTCGAAGCCCGAAGCTTGCGCTCGGGAATAATCCTTTTCGCCAATCTTTTTGATCGCAGAGAGCTTCGCCGCGTCCTTCAACTGGTCGTACATCTCATCCTCAAACAGCAGCGCGTCCACCAGACCGGCGTCGAGCGCGCTCTTGCCGACGAACGGCCCATCGTCGATCAGCGCCTTCACTGCGTCCGGCTGTTTCTTCCGGCCTTCCGCGATGACGCGCACGATATCGCCGAAGTATTGATCGAGAATCTGATTCTCGACCTCCAGCGTCTCGGGCGTCGGCGACGTGCGCGTGAACATGTCGGGCGCGTCTTTGTATTTGCCGACGTGCTCGAATTCGAGCCCAACGCCGAGTTTGTCAAGAGTACCTTTGACGAACATCAACTGCGCGCGCAGGCCCTTGACGTCGAGTTCGTCCTCGGGCGACATAAACACGCGGTCGGCCGCTGTGGCGACGTAGTATTCCTTCGAGCCCGCCCCGCGCAGATAAGCGTACACGGGCTTGCCGGATTTCCTGAATGCCAGGATTGACCCGCGCAGTTCTTCCAACTTCGCCCAGCCGACACTCAGCCCGCGAGGCTCCAGAACGACGGCCTTGATGCGCGGATCCATCGCGGCCTTGCGCAGCAACTGCCATGTTTCGACCATCGTCAGCGGCTGCTGATCTTGGAGAAACGGAACCGGCAGCTCCACCGGAGATTGTTCCGGCAGATTGCCCTCCAGATGCAGCACCAGAGTCGACCCGTCGGCCACCGCCGGAGGACGGTCGCTCAGCCACATCGCCGAAGCGCCCACGATCACCGCGGCCAATACCGCGAACACGAGCCCGACCACGACTCCCAATAGAAAGTTCTTCATACGCCACTCAATATCTGCTCAAACCGGAGGTTCACGTATTTCAGATAATCCGCATCGCCGCCCGCTAGTTCCACCGTGGCCGAGCCTTTGTACTTAATCTCGTCCAGCGCATCGTGAATCGCTCGCCAGTTGATCTGCCCTTCCCGCAAATTCACCCACGTGGCGACGCCGTTCTCGAACTTGAAGTCCTTAATGTGGAGCTTCACGATCCGCTTGCCCAGCACCCGGATCCAATCCTGCGGATAGCCGTTGATGGCCACGTTGCCGACGTCGAAATAAGCGCGGATCCACGGGCTTTCGAACGAATCGATGTAGCGCGCGAACTCCAGCGGACTCTGAAGGAATCTGTTCCATACTTCCTCGATGCCAATAATGACCTTCAGCTCCTGCGCCAGCGGAATCAGCTTGCGAATCTGACGTTGGGAGCGCTCCCAAGCCTGCGCGTAGCTGACGTCGGGCTTCACCACGGCCGGCACCAGCAGCACCGTATCGGCTCCCCAAAGCTTCGCGTTGTTGAGGCTGGTCCGCATGCCTTCGAGACTTTTTTCAACTGCGGCGGGATCGGGCGACGACAAAGGATAGTCCCAGTGCGCCATATTCATCACCGAATGAATACGCACGCCGGTTTTCTTTGACGCTGCCAGCATCTCCTCGGCCCTGGCCTGGTCCGCGGTCGTAGGGCATTCGATCTCCTCGAATCCGCAATCCTTGGCGAGCTGAAACGCGTCCAGCACGCTGAGCGATTTCGGCATCATGCTGAATTCCACCGCTTTCTTGATCGGCAAGCGGCTCTGGCCATCGAGGAAATGGACGGCGAACGGAGCGGCAAATGCGGCCCCGAGCAGCGAACGTCTGGTCATGCTGCGATTTTACGCTGTTCGGGGAAATAGATCCACCGACGCGCCTCAGGTCTGGCGATTACACCACGAATTTGCCGGACTCGATCAACCTCGCAGCGATCTTTCGGCGCAGGCCGATGGTGTCGACCGTTTCCATCTTGGTGAAGCGTTTGAGAATCGTCAGGTTCGTCCTCAGCGTGTCGCCCTCGTTGCAGGCGGCGAGAACATTCTTCGCCGCTGATTCGATGGTATCCATCGCCTCTCGAGCGAATACCGCCGTCATTTCCTTCGCGTTCTCAGCGTTCTTGCCCGAGCGTGCAATCTTTTCCGCCCGCAGCGTGGCAGATTCGAGCGCGTAAGCGTTCATCAGAATTTCGGTAATGTTGGCCACCACTTCCTGCTGATCGTCAAGCGCAGCGCCGTACTTCTGCACCGCCACGCCCATGGCGAACAGGCCGATCTTCTTCGCATTGGCGACGATATCGACCTCGGCTCCCAACTGCGGCCCGGCCATGATTTCCGCGAAAAGCTTCTTGCCCGCTTCCATTAGCGGCAAAGAGCCCTTCTGCGCGCGCTTCATGATCATGCCCGTGGCGAGCAGGCGGTTGATCTCATTCGTGCCCTCGAAAATGCGGTTGATGCGCGAATCGCGGTAGGCGTGCTCGCAGGAATATTCCTGGCTGAAGCCGTAGCCGCCGTGGATCTGCACGCACTCATCGACCACGTAATCGAGCGTCTCCGACGCGAACACCTTAATAAACGAGCATTCGGCGGCGAACTCCTCGACTGCTTTTAGGTGCCTCGCGCCGGCGTCGGGCGCATCCCAGGTGAATCCAGCCAGATGAGCTTCAATCGCGCCCACCACGCGATATGTCATACTCTCGCTGACATACATGCGCACCGCCATTTCGGCGATTTTGTGCTGGATCATGCCAAATTCGCTGATCGATTTTCCAAACGCCTTGCGCTCCTTCGCGTATTGGATGGCGTCCGCCAGATCCGCGCGGCAGCCTCCTTGCGCGAACGGGCCGAGCTTTAAACGGCCCAGATTCAGGATGTTGAACGCAATGATGTGGCCGCGGCCGATCTCGCCCAGCACGTTCTCCACCGGCACCATCACGTTATCCAGAAAGACGGCCGTGGTCGAACTGCCCTTGATGCCCATCTTCTTTTCTTCGGCGCCAGGCTTTACTCCGGGCCACGCGCGCTCCACCAGGAACGCCGTGAATTTCTCGCCGCCCACCTTGGCGAACACCGTGTACAGATCCGCGTAGCCTCCGTTGGTGATCCACATTTTCTGGCCGTTGAGGATATAGTGCTTTCCGTCCGGCGTCAAATCGGCGCGCGTGCGCGCGGCCAAAGCATCGGAGCCTGCCTGGGGCTCGCTGAGGCAATACGCCGCGATCATCTCCGCCGTCGCCAGCTTCGGCAAGTATTTCTGCTTCTGGGCTTCCGTGCCGAACAGCAGCAGCGGCAGGGTGCCGATGCCCGTGTGCGCGCCGTGCCAAGCCGAATACGAGCCTTCGCGCGCCACTCCTTCGGCCACCACCATCATGGATGTCATGTCCATTTCCATGCCGCCGAATTTTTCCGGAATCACTACCGCGGTGAGCCCCAATTCACCCGATTTCTTCAGGATTTTCGCGCACAAGGGATGGTCCTGATGGCGGATCGCATCGATGTTCGGCACTACTTCCTTCTGCCAGAACTCGTCGGTGGTCTTCGCGATGGCGCGATGCTCGTCGGTAAAGTCCTCGGGGGTGAAAATTTCCTCGGGCGCGGTTTGCTCGATCAGAAACGCGCCGCCCTTTGTCTTCGGAATCGCAACAGTCGTGGTCGCCATGATTTGTTTACCTCTTTAATTTAGATTTTCAAAAATTCCCGCAGCGCCTTGGCCGCCGCCGATACACATCGTCACCATGCCGTACTTTACGTTACGGCGTTTCATTTCCCGCAGGATGGTAGCCGTGAGCTTGGCTCCGGTGCAGCCGAGCGGATGTCCCAGCGCGATGGCGCCGCCATTCACGTTCAGCGTATCGATGTTCAAGCCCGCCTCGCGCACCACGGCCAACGCCTGCACCGCGAACGCTTCGTTCAACTCGATAAGCCCAATATCGGCGAGACTAAGCCCGGCGAGTTTCAGAGCCTTCGGAATCGCCACCACCGGACCGATGCCCATGATCTCCGGAGGCACTCCGCCGACCGCGAAGCTCACGAATCGAGCCATCGGCTTCAGACCCAACTCGCGGGCCTTCTTTTCGCTCATCACGATGGCCGCTGCCGCGCCGTCGCTGGTTTGCGACGAATTGCCCGCCGTCACCGTTCCAGCCGCGTGGAACACGGGGCGCAGTTTTCCCAACGCTTCGAGCGACGTATCGGCGCGCGGACCTTCGTCTTTATTGAACACAGCCTTTTTCGAGCCCTTCGGCGTCGTGGTATCCACTTCCAGCGGGACAATTTCGTCGTGGAAGCGGCCCTCGGCCTGAGCCTTCAGCGCGTTCTGATGAGAGCGATAAGAAAACTGGTCCTGATCCTCACGGCTGACATTGTACTTGCGATACACTTCCTCGGCGGTCAGCCCCATGCCCATGAAGATCTGAGGGTGATGGTCGACCAGCCATGGGTTGGGCGAGAACTTGTGACCGGACATCGGCAGCAGGCTCATCGATTCGCTCCCGCCGGCGATCACGATCTCCGCGCTGCCCGAGCGGATTTTCTCCGCCGCCATGGCGATCGCCTGCAATCCAGATGAGCAGAAACGATTGATGGTCACTGCCGGCACCGAAACCGGCAAGCCCGCGCGCAGAACGGCCACGCGAGCCATGTTCATGCCCGATTCCGCTTCCGGATTCGCGCAGCCCAGGATCACGTCGTCGATCTCGGCCTTATTCACTTCCGGATGGCGCTTCAACAAATCGTCGAACACGGCGGCGGCCATATCGTCCGGGCGGGTGTTTTTCAACGTTCCTCGGCCCGATTTGCCGACGGCTGTGCGTACACAATCGATGATGACGGCTTCTTGCATATTTTTAAAATTCCTCTTTAATTCCTGAGGGGCTTTCCGGTTTTCAACATGAACTGCATGCGCTCCTGAGTCTTGGCGTTGCCGCACAGGCTCAGGAACGCTTCTCTTTCGAGATCGAGCAGGTATTGCTCGCTGACGGCCTGCTCGCCAGTCAGCCGGCCTCCGCTGATGACGTTGGCGAGCTTTTCCGCCACCACCGCGTCATAGTCGGAAATGTAGCCGCCCTGGCGCATGCTCCACGCGCCGATCTTCAGCATGGCAAACGCGCTCTCGCCGCCGACCTTCACGTCCGCGCGCGGCGTGCCGGGTTGATAATCCTTGACGAGCGATAACGCCAGCGATTTGGCATCCTCAACCACGCGGTTGGGGTTCATTGAAATGCGGTCCGCCTTAGTGAGGAACCCGAGCTGCCTGGCTTCCTCGGCACTCGAAGAAACTTTCGCCATTCCGATCAGCTCAAAGGTTTTTCGCGCGTCCTGCAAACGCAGCGTCATTTCCTTGGTGCCGCCCGCGCCGGGAATCAGGCCGACGCCGACCTCCACCAGCCCCATGTACAGTTCGGCCGACGCCTGGATCCGCGTGCAGTGAATCGGAATCTCGCATCCGCCGCCGAGCGCGCGTGAAAACGGCGCGGCCACAACCGGTTTTGGGGCGTATTTCAGCGCCATGTTGGCTTGCTGGAAGCGATGGATCGCGGCATTCAGCTCGTCCCACTCGCCTTCCTGGGCGGCGAGCAGCACCATCATCAGGTTCGCGCCGACGGAGAAATTATCGCCCTGGTTGGCGATCACCATCGCGTCGAAGTTGGCTTCCAATTCCTTGAGACCTTCGTAAATCAGCCCGATTTGGTCCTCGCCCAGCGAGTTCATCTTGCTGTGGAACTCCAGGCAGACGACGCCGTCGCCCAGATCGATCAGCGACGCGCCGGCATTGGTCTTCACCACATTGCCGGCCTGCTTGATTTCGGCCAAACTCGGCCGCTCCTGTAAATGCTTGTACTGCGACGACGGCAGATCGAAGTATTCCTTGTGGACCGCCTTGTTCTTATAGGCCGTCTTATACAGGCTCGTCGCGCCCTGGCTGCGCATTTTCTGGATGTTTTCAGGGATATTGCGCTTGTCGGCTTCCAGGCGCTTGCAGACGTCCTCGAATCCAAGCGCATCCCACAACTGAAAGGGCCCGAGCGTGTTGGCATAGCCCCAGCGCATTGCGCGGTCGATCTGGAAAATTTCGTCGGCGATTTCGGGCACGCGCTCGGCCGAATACAGAAACAGGTCGCTGTAGAGTCTCCACAGAAACGTGCCCACGCGGTCGTTTCCAGCCACCAGCGTCCGCAGACGCGTCGGCAGATCTTCGATGTTCTTGGCCGCCTCAGCCGCGGGCAATTTCACCTTCACCGCCGGATGATATTCAAACGTCTTCAGGTCGATGGCGTGGATTTCCTTCTCTTTGCCGACACGCTTATAGTAGCCCTGCCCCGTCTTCTCTCCCAGCCAGCCGCGCTTGGTCATTTCAATATGAAATTCGGGCATCAGGAAACGGTCCCGCCACGGATCGTCCGGCACAGCGTGATACAGATTCGTCCCGACGTTGGTCCAAACGTCCAGGCCCACGATATCCAACAGCCGGAAGCTGCCGCTGTTGGGCAGGCCGATGAGCGGCCCGGTGATCAGGTCGGTTTCCTCCACCGTGTAGCCGCCTTCAATGACGATCTTTTGCACCGTCGCGCCGAAGAAGCTACCGATTCGGTTCGCGATGAAGTTCGGCGTATCCTTGCACGGCACCACGCCCTTGCCCAGCCGCTTGTCGCAGAAATGAGAGACGAAATCGAACACTTCAGGCGAGGTATCGGGCAGAGGAATCAGCTCCACCAGGTGCATATAGCGCGGTGGATTGAAAAAATGCGTGCCCAGGAAGTGCTGGCGGAAGCCGTGAGAGAATCCCTCGGCGATTTTCGCCAGCGGAATGCCGCTGGTATTGGTCGAAACGATCGCATTGGGCTTGCGCAGCTTCTCGATCTTGCCCCACAAATCGCGCTTGATCGCGAGATTTTCGGCGACAGCCTCGATGATCCAGTCGCAATCGGCGACTTTGGCCAGGTCGTCCTCAAAGTTGCCGGGCGTGATCAGGGCGGAAGCTTCGTTGACGAAGAACCCGCCGGGTCGCTGCTTGGCGGCGTTTTCGATTCCTTTATGCGCGGCGGCGTTGCGATTCGGCTGGTTTGGTACCACGATATCGAGGAGGACGGAAGGAATGCCGGCATTGGCAAAGTGAGCGGCGATCCGGGCCCCCATTGTGCCGGCTCCGAGGACGGCAACTCTATGAATAGTTCGCATGATTTATCCCAATTGAGGAGTTTACTCCAATTTCACTTAACAGTGTAAAGCGAGCTCTATCCGCGTCGCCATGGCTTCAAAACGCAGTACTCGGGAGCGCTGGTGACCTTCGGTTTTACGGCTTTGATCAACTTGCGCCGTGTGAGGATCCGCACGCCGTTTTGAACCGCGCTTTTCGACAGTCCGGTGGCCCCGGCAATCCGCTGATGGCTGAGTTCGGCGCTTTCAACGCCGCGGCCTTCGGTCTGACTCCAGATGTGGAGATAGACGAGAAAGGCCGAGGTGGATTTATCGTGGCCCACGAGGTCGCGCATGAGGACGTCGAGGATATAGTCGTCGAGTTGAGGCACTCGCGGCCATTATACGAACCAACAACTCCCCACGCTCTAAGCTTGGATCATTACCGCGAGCTCAACACAAATTGATTTCCGTCCACATCCCTAAAAATCGCAGATGTGCCCCAAGGCTCGGTTGTGGGAGGCTTCACGAACTCTACGCCGCGCGAGGTGTATTCCTCGTAGGTTTTCTGAACGTCAGCGGATAGAAAGGATATGCCGGTGAACGTCCCGATCCGAGTCTCGTGGCCGGGCGGCGTGAACAGCACTACTGCGGTTTGCGCGCCGGGAATGCCCAACTCAATCCAGCGCTGCGGACTGAACGGCTGGTCAGTAAGGACGACAAAGCCGAGTTTTTTCGTATAGAAGTCGAGCGCCGCATCTTGGTCCCGGACGGGTATCGAGGCGAACTTCATCGATTTGATCATGGCCGAAGTATGCGGGAAAACCCTTTAGATCGCAATGTGGTTTTCCCAGCTATAACTTTTAACACCATAGTCGTGGCTACGGTATAGTGAGCAATCCGGCCATGCCTGCTCGCTTGAAATCCCCGCTGCTCGCGCTGGCGTTATTTGCGGTGAACGTTTACGTCTGCCGGGGGTTGTTCTCCATGGAATATCTGCGCCACATGGGTTCGATCGAGGCCGCGTACATCGGCATCGCGCGCTATCTGAGGACACATTGGACGGACATGACGTGGTTCCCTCTCTGGTACGGCGGCGTGCCGTATCAGAATACGTATCCTCCACTGCTGCACTGGTGCGTCGCGCTGGTTGCCTTTGTACGCGGATTCACGCCGGCGCATGCCTATCACTGGACAACGGCCGTTTTCTACTGCCTGGGTCCGGTGGCCCTGTTCGCGCTGGTGCGAGCCTTGAGCGGATCGCGATGGGCGGGCCTCGCCGCGGGGATGATCTACACGGCTTTGTCGCCTTCGGCGTGGCTGATCGCCGACATCGCGCGGGACATGGGCAGCGCGTGGCATCCGAGGCGCTTGCAGGCGTTGGTCCAGTACGGCGAAGGACCGCACGTGGCGGCGCTGACGCTTCTGCCGCTGGCGATCCTTCTGCTCCATCTGGCAATGGAAAAACGCAAGCCGCATTGGACTCTGGCCGCCGCGCTGGGATTGGCCGCTGTGGTCTTGACCAACTGGCTGGCCGGCTTCGCGCTGGCGATGGCCATGTTTTGCTATTTGCTCGCGCGCGTCACCGAACTGCGCCCGCGCGACTATTTATACGTCGCAATGACCGGCGTGGCCGCGTATTGCATCGCCATGCCGTGGGCGCCTCCGTCCACCATCGCCGTGACGCAGTTCAACGCGCAGACCATTGGTGGCGATTACCGCGGCCTCTATCGCGCATTCCCGATGTGGGGCGCAGTCACTACTGCCTGCCTCGCGCTGCTCAAACTCTCGTCGCGAAAACTGTCCGCGGGGCTGCAATTTGGCCTGTTTTTCACGTTCCTGATGGCGTTGCTGACCCTCGCCAACGCTTGGTTTCACACGCCCATCGTGCCCCAGCCGGAGCGCTATCACTTGGAACTGGAAGCGGCGCTGGCGATGCTCGCGGCGCTGGCCGGCCATGAAATCCTGAAGCGCACGCCGCGCACTGCGGGCATCGCGGCCATGGTAATCCTGACGCTGCTGCTCGTCCAGCCCATGCGCATCGGCCGCCGCTACGCGCGCTGGATGATCGGTGGCATCGACATCACCCAAACCAGTGAATGGAAAACCGCCGACTGGCTGAACAGGAACTGGTCCGGCGAGCGCGTCATGGTGCCGGGATCAACCGCCTTCTGGTTGACTGCGTTCAGCGACGCCCCGCAACTCTGGGGAGGGTACGAGCAGGGCGTCACCAATCATCAGGTCCGCGCTGCCATGTACGGGCTGACCAACGGCGCTGGCGGCGATTGGCCCGCATGGTCTGTGCTGTGGCTGAAGGCCTTGGGCGCACAGGCAGTCGAGGTGACTGGACCCGGCAGCACCGAGGTCTTCAAGGACTTTCGCGACCCCAACAAGTTCGATGGCATCCTGAATGTCCTCTGGCGCGACCGGGGCGACGTATTATACGGCGTCGGCATTCCACATCGGTCTCTGGCGCGTGTGGTGCCGCGCGCGAACCTGGTGGCCCGCACGCCAACCAGCGCCGCCGATGTAGAACCTCTGCGCCCATACGTCGCCGCGCTCGACGATTCTTCGATGCCGGAGGCTCCGTTTTCCTGGTCAAGCGCGCACAGCGCCAGGATCGTGACGAACCTTGCGCCGGGGCAGGTCATCTCCTGGCAAGAGAGCTTTCATAAAGGATGGCATGCCAGCGTCAACGGCCGCGACGTACCGATCACGCGCGACGCGCTCGGCGTGATGATCATCGACGTGCAAGTCACGGGCCCTGTGACCGTCGATCTGAACTACGACGGAGGCCTGGAGATGCGCCTCGCGCATGGGCTGAGCGCGGGGACGCTGGTCATCCTTCTCGGCTGGAGCCTGTGGAGTCGGTTGGCCCCACGCTGATCAGGCTATGGAAAGTCGTCTGACAGGCGAAACCGCCTGTCCTACCGATCCGTACACGCATGATTTCTTGTGGTAGGGCAGGCGGTTCTGCCTGCCAATCGCCGAGAGTCCCGCGCATCAGTGTGAGGCTAGCCGTGTTATTCTGAAAACGTCTGATAGAGGAGCGAGGGCCATCAGTAGCCCGGCGCGTAATTCCGGCGAATTCCGGAGCGCCCAGGCGAACGGGGCAACCTCGCCGAAATCGCCCGAGCCGGATTCGTGGCCGGGTGGTTGGGGGGCCAGGCTAATACCTGCCCACTGTCATTCGTTTCGATTGGGAAACGGATGGAGCGCTATCGGGAAGTGGTGCAGGTCTCCACCCTCCTTGCCGCATCTCGCGGCCGCTCCATCCGACATTTATATGAATGTTTTTGAACTGACACGCGCGCTGGTGGATATTGACTCCGTGACCCCCAATGAGGAGGAGGTCGGCGTTTATCTCGCCGGCTACCTGAGGGATTTGGCCGAAAGAACCGGCGGTCACGTCGAAATGACGCCCGTGGAGCCGCACCGCTTCAACGTGTTCGCCTATTGGGGCGAGCCGGTCGTGACGCTTTCCACGCACATCGACACGGTGCCTCCGTTTTACCCCTCGCGCGAGGATGAGGAATTTATCTGGGGTCGCGGCGCGTGCGATACCAAGGGCCTCCTCGCGTCAATGATCAAGGCCATTGAAGCGCTTCTCACCGCCGGCGAATCCAATTTCGGCCTGCTTCTCGTCGTCGGCGAGGAGCGCAATAGCACGGGCGCTTATTACGCTGCCCAACATCCGCGCGGCAGCCGGTTCCTGATCAACGGCGAGCCGACCGAGTGCAAGCTCGCGCTCGGCTCCAAAGGAGCGCTGCGATTTGAAATCTCCGCCAGCGGAAGAATGGCGCACTCCGCGTATCCGGAGCTGGGCGAATCGGCGATCGAGAAGCTTCTGGACGCGCTCGAAAGAATCCGGCGCATCAAGCTTCCTCTGGACCCGATCCTCGGCGCAAGCACGCTGAATATCGGCACCATTAGCGGAGGCCGCGCGCCGAACGTCATCCCCGACCAGGCCTCGGCGGAACTGTTCATCCGCCTGGTGGACGACGGCAGCTCGACGCGCGCCGCCGTCGTCGAGGCGGTGAAGGGTCTGGCCGATGCCAAGGAAATCTTGTCAATCCCGGCGGTTCACATGGAACCGCTGGAGGGCTTCGAAACGTCCGTGGTTTCCTACACGACCGATATTCCGGCCTTCGGAGGCGCGTGGGGCAGGCCACTGCTGTTCGGGCCTGGCAGCATCCATTACGCGCACACCGACGCGGAGCGCGTCCCGAAAGCCGAACTGCTGGAGGCCATCGAGAGTTATCAAAAACTAGTGAGGCAATTGAAAAGCAAATGAGTAAGAAGATCCCGGTTGGTGTTCTGGGCGCGACGGGCATGGTGGGGCAGGAGTTTGTCAGTTTCCTGCAAGACCACCCTTGGTTCGATTTGACGTGGCTGGGAGCCAGCGACCGCTCGTCCGGCAAGAAATATCACGAGGCTACCGTGTGGCGGCTTGGCGGCGAAACGCCCGCATTCGTACGGGACATCGTCGTCTCCGATTCCGTGCCCAAGGGCGCGCCGAAACTCGTGTTTTCCGCTATGGATGCCTCCGTGGCCACTGAAATCGAGCAGGCCTTCGCGGCCGTGGGCCACATAATCGTGTCCAATTCGCGCAATCACCGCATGGAAGCCGATGTTCCGCTACTGGTGCCCGAAGCCAACGCGGATCACTTGGACTTGCTTCCCGCACAGGCCAAGCGAGGCTGGTCGGGTCGAATCGTCACGAATCCCAATTGCTCCACCGTAGTGCTGGTGATGGCGCTCGCGCCCCTGAAGCAGTTCGGCATCAGGAAAGTGATCGTCACCACGATGCAGGCGATCTCCGGCGCGGGCTATCCGGGCGTCACGTCGCTCGATATTTTGGGCAACGTGATTCCGTTCATCGGCGGCGAGGAGCCGAAGATGGAGTCGGAAACCCAGAAGATCCTCGGCGCATTCGCCGGCTCGATAATCGAGCCGCTGGACGCCAAAGTCAGCGCGTCCTGCAATCGCGTGCCGGTCGTTGACGGGCACACGCTTTGCGTTTCGGTGGAGTTTGAGAAAAAACCGAGCGAGCATCAGATCATCGCCGCGCTGAACACCTTCCGGGGCGTGCCACAGCAGAAGAATCTGCCGAGCGCACCGGTGCAGCCAGTCGTCTACATGGAACAGGAGAATCGTCCGCAGCCGCGCCGCGACGTGGAGCGCGACCACGCTATGGCGGTGTTCGTCGGCCGCCTGCGCAAATGCCCGGTGCTCGACTATAAGTTCGTCGCAATGGGCCACAACACGGTGCGCGGCGCGGCGGGCGCGGCTGTGTTGAACGCAGAATTGATGAAGGCACAGGGGCTTTTGTAACCATGATCGTGATGAAATTTGGCGGGACCTCAGTCGAATCCGCCGAAGCGATCGGACGCGTGACGGAGATTGTCCGCTCCCGGGTGGCCTGCAAGCCGGTTGTCGTCGTTTCGGCCATGGGCAAAACGACCAACAAGCTGTTGGCGATCGCCTCGGCCGCGGTTTCGGGCCGTCGCCGGGACGCGTTGGAGCACCTGACGGACTTGCGCCTGTTTCACCTCCGCGAGGCTGACGGCTTAGGCGTGGACGTGGAAGTCGGCGCGCATTTCGATGAATTGGCAGAGTTGGTAAAAGGCCTCGCCGTGATGGGTGAGCTGACGCCCCGCGCCACCGACGCAATTTCCTCCTACGGTGAGCGCGTCTCGAGCATCATCGTGGCGGCGTATTTCGATCGCGCCGGAATGCCGGCCGTCCACGTGGATTCGCGCCGCGTGATCGTGACGGATAAGAAGCACATGCAGGCCGCTCCTCTATTCGCCCAAACCGACGCGAAGCTGGCGGCGGTGATTCCTCCCCTGGCTCAGGATCAGGTAGTCGTCATGGGCGGATTCATCGGCGCGAGCGAGGACGGCGTGACCACCACGCTCGGCCGCGGCGGATCGGATTACACCGCTGCCATCGTCGGCGCCGGCATCGACGCGAAAGAAATTCAAATCTGGACCGACGTCGACGGCATGCTCACCGTCGACCCGCGCATCCTGCCCGGAGGCCATCGCGTGGAGGCCTGCTCCTTCGCTGAAGCCGCCGAACTGGCTTATTTTGGCGCGAAAGTCCTCCATCCGGCCACGGTGATTCCGGCCATCGAAAGAAACATCCCCGTGCGGATTCTCAACTCGCGCCGTCCGGAAGTCGAAGGCACGTTGATCGTGGCCGAAGCCCCGCCGAGCGCCGCGCCAATCCGCTCCATCGCTTGCAAGACGAATATCACGTTGATGCACATCGTTTCGACGCGCATGCTGGGCGCCCACGGTTTTTTGCGCCGCATCTTCGAGGTCTTCGATCGCTTCGAAACGTCCGTCGACATGCTGGCCACCTCCGAAGTCAGCGTGTCGCTCACCGTTGACAACACCGCCGCCCTGCCCGCGATCCGTGCCGAAATCGAGCAATTCGCCGGGGTTTCGATTGAAGAAGATCACGCCATCGTTTGCCTGGTGGGAGAAAATATACGCAAGATCCCCGGGACGACGGCGCGCGTGTTCGCGGCTCTCAAAGATATCCACGTCCGCATGGTCTCCCAGGGAGCATCCCTGCTGAACATCAGTCTGGTGGTTCCCGCCAACGACCTTCACCGCGCGGTAGAATCGCTGCACCGGGAGTTTTTCGATGCGTAAACTCGCGATCGTCGGCTACGGCAAGATGGGGCGCATGATTGAAGCGCTGGCGCCCGAATATGGATTTACCATTCACGCGCGGATCGACGTGAACGACAGCATGGAAGCAGCGCGCGGCGCCGACGCGGCCATTGAATTTTCAACACCCGAAGCAGCCGTCGCGAATATCGAAAAACTCGCGGCATTGAACGTGCCAGCGGTGGTCGGAACCACCGGTTGGCTGGGCGACATGGATCGCGCGCGCGCAGCGGTCGAATCGCACAGTGGAGCGATGGTCTGGAGCCCCAATTTCTCCATCGGCGTGAACGTGTTTTCGCGTCTCGTGAAGGAAGCGGCGAAGCTGCTCGCCGACGAGCCCCAATATGGCGCATGGGCCTGGGAGATTCATCATCATACGAAGAAGGACGCGCCCTCCGGCACGCTCATAAAGCTCGTCAACGATATGAAAGCCGTCGGCTATCCGCAGGTCATCAGCATCAGTTCCAATCGGGCCGGAGCGCATCCGGGCACGCACGAGATCGGGTTCGATTCGGCGGCCGATACCATTACGCTTCGCCACTCTGCACGTAGCCGTGAAGGATTCGCGCGCGGGGCGCTGAAGGCCGCGCAATGGATCCCGGGGAAAAAAGGCGTTTTCGAATTCGGCGATATCTTATTTGCGAGGTAACTATGTTCACAGGATGCGGCACCGCTCTGGTCACTCCGTTTTGTGCGGATCTTTCTCTCGATGAAACCGCGCTGCGCCGGCTCGTGCGGCGGCAGATCTCCGCGGGAATCAATTTCCTGGTCCCCTGCGGTACCACCGGCGAAAGCCCCACACTCACGCGGCGCGAACATCTGCGCGTCGTCGAGATCACGCTCGAAGAAGCCAAGGGCAAAGTGCCCGTTCTGGGCGGCGCAGGCGGTTACAACACTGCCGAGGTCATTGAACTCGCCTGCGAACTGCGCCAGTTAGGCGTCGACGGCATTCTCTCCGTCACGCCGTATTACAACAAGCCGACGCAGGAGGGCCTGTATCAGCACTTCAAGGCGATCGCCACGACCGTTCCCCTGCCCATCGTCGTGTACAGCGTGCAGGGCCGCACGGGTGTGAACGTCGAGCCGCTGACGCTGAAGCGCCTCGCCGAAATCGAAAATATCGTCGGCGTGAAGGAAGCCTCGGGTAATATCAGCCAGATGGCCTCGGTGATCCATCATGTGCCGCAGCGCTTCATCGTGCTCAGCGGTGACGATTCGATTACCATTCCTCTAATCGCGCTCGGCGGCCGCGGCATCATCTCCGTTGTCTCGAACGAAATTCCCGCCGAAATGACGAAGCTCACCCAGCTTGCCCTCAAAGGCGACTTCGCCGGCGCGCGCTCCCTCCAGCGCCAATGGCTGCCTCTGATGGAGGTGAATTTCGTCGAATCGAACCCGATTCCCGTAAAGGCCGCAATGGCCATCATGGGGCTGTGCGAGCCGGTGTGGCGCTTGCCGATGACCCATCCCTCGCCCCAGAATCACCAGAAAATCGAGGCAGTATTGAAAGCGGCGGGCCTCATCGGCGGCTCGACGCGGAGCACGCATGCGGACTGAAATCGAGGCGCTGTTCGATCAGAAACCATCCATATACACGGAAGAACATTTCGCATTATTCCAGCGATTCAAACAGGCTCTGAATGCAGGCGACGTGCGCTCCGCCGAGCCGGACCGCTCCGCGCACAGCGGCTGGCGCGTCAATGCGTGGGTGAAAAAGGGAGTTCTGCTCGGCTTCCGAATGGGCGCTGTGGTGGATATGTCCATCGACGCGACACGCCAGCCCTTTCTCGATAAAGCCACGTTTCCAGTGAAGCAGTTTTCCTCCGCCGACGGCGTTCGCATTGTGCCCGGAGGCTCCAGCATCCGCGACGGCTGCTACATCGGCCGAGGCGTCACCTGCATGCCTCCGATGTATATCAACGTCGGCACCTACGTCGACGATGGAACCATGGTCGACTCGCACGCACTCATCGGCAGTTGCGCGCAAATCGGCAAGAATTGCCATATTTCCGCCGCCGCGCAGATCGGAGGCGTACTGGAACCTGTGGGCGCGATGCCGGTAATCGTCGAAGACGAGGTCCTGGTCGGCGGCAACTGCGGCGTCTACGAAGGCACGGTCGTGAAGCGCCGCGCCGTTTTGGGCGCGGGTACAATTCTGACGCGCTCAACGCCGGTGTACGATATCGTGCGCGACGAAGTCTATTCAGCCACTGACGATGAGCCGCTCATCATCCCCGAGGACGCCGTGGTCGTCCCCGGTTCGCGCGCCATCGCTCACGGATCGGGCAAGGAGTGGGGCGTCTCCTTGTACACTCCGGTGATCGTTAAGTATCGCGACTCCAAAACCGACGCTCGGATTCAACTTGAAGATCTCTTAAGGTAATGTCCTTCCAACCGCTATCCCCCATCCTTCGCGGCATCCACTTGCTAAGCGTGCCCGCATGGAACAAAGGGACCGCGTTCACTGAAGAAGAACGGTCCCGATTCGGCTTGCATGGCCTTCTGCCTCCCTACGCCGAAACCCTCGACGAACAGGTGGAGCGCGCCTACAAATCCTACCTGGTTTACGAAAAGGAGATGAATCGCCACATATATCTCCGCCAGCTGCAGGACAACAACGAAGTTCTGTTCTACCGTCTCCTCGCCGATCACATTGAGGAGATGACGCCCATCGTTTACACGCCCACCGTGGCCGAGGCGTGCCGCCATTTCAGCCACATTTACCGCCGTCCGCGGGGCCTGTTCATCTCCTATCCACTGCGCGATTCCATCCATTCTCTGTTGCGCAATCGCTTCAGCGAGCAGGTGGACGTCATCGTCGTCACCGACGGCGAGCGCATCCTCGGCATCGGCGATCAAGGCGTCGGCGGCCTCGGCATCCCCATCGGCAAGCTGTCTCTCTACAGCCTCATCGGAGGCATTCATCCCGCGCGGACGCTGCCCATCGTCCTGGACGTCGGGACGAATAACGAAGAATCGCTGCGCGACCACGCCTACCTCGGCTGGCGTCATGAACGCATTCGCGGCCCAGCCTACGACGAATTTATCGACAAGTTCGTGCAGGCCGTGAAGCTCGAGCTTCCCAACACGCTCCTGCAGTGGGAGGACTTCGCCACGCCGCACGCGCGCCCGATTCTGGACCGCTATCGCGACAAACTTCTCACCTTCAACGACGATATTCAGGGCACTGCGGCAGTGGCGCTCGGGGCGATTCTCTCCGCCATCAAGGTCGCCGGCAAGACGCTGCGCGATCAGAAAATCGTGTTTCTGGGTGCGGGATCCGCCGCCATCGGCGTGGCGGACTATTTGCGCGACGCCATGATCGCCGCCGGCCTCACGCGCGCCGAGGCTCTGGACCGGATCTGGATCGTCAATCGCGGCGGCGTACTACGAAAAGACCGCACCGACCTGACGGCGGAACAGCGCGTCTACGCCCGCCTGATGACGGAGGCTTGGGACTTCGCCGAAGTGATCCGCCGCATCGATGCGACCATCCTCATCGGCCTGTCCACCTCGCGCGGCGCGTTCACCGAGCCTATCGTTCGCGAAATGGCTCGCAAGGTCGAGCGGCCGGTTATCTTTCCTCTCTCCAACCCCACCGAAAAAAGCGAAGCCACGGCCGAGGACGTGATCCGCTGGACCGATGGCCGTGCCTTGGTCGCCAGCGGCTCGCCGTTCACGCCCGTCGAGTTCGGCGGCCGCACAATTCCCATCGCCCAGTGCAACAACGTCTACATTTTCCCCGCCGTGGGATTGGGCGTGGTCGCCTCGCGCGCCACGCGCGTGACCGACGCGATGATGCAGGCCGCGGCCCGCGCGCTCGCCGAGCACTCGCCCGCGCTCAAAGATCCCGAAGGACGCCTGCTGCCGCGTTTACAGGATTTGCGGGCCGTCGCCAAGGAGATCGCCCTGGCGGTCGGCCTGGAAGCCCAGCGCAGCGGCCACGCCGCCGTCACCTCGCCCGAAGGTCTGCGCGAGACAATCGACGCGATCTACTGGAATCCGCAGTATCCGGAGTACTGAATTAGCTTGCTCGTGGGGCGGACGCCCCCGTCCGCGCCGCCCCCCAGGTCCGGTCCCTACTTCATATTCTCCTCAAGCCACTTCACCGTCCGCTCCATCACGTCCCTCTTGTGCTCCGAATCCCGGAACATATGCCCCTCCCCGGGATACACCACCAACTCCGTCTTCGTCCCCTGAGCCTTCAGCGCGTGCCAGAATTCATACGATTGCGGAGCCGGGCATTCGCCGTCGCGCTCGCCCACCACGATCAGCGTCGGCGTCTTCACATTCCTGATGAAGGTGATCGGCGACGCCTTCGCGTACACCGCCGGATCGTCGTACACGGACGCGCCAAAGTACGGAATCATCCATTGGTCGATGGAATTCTGCCCGTAATAGCTCTGGTAATTCGCGATCCCCGCCCCCGCCACCGCCGCGCGGAAGCGATTCGTCTGCGTCACGGCGAACATCGTCATGTATCCCCCGTAGCTCCAGCCGGCGACGCCCACGCGGTTCGCGTCCACTGGAGCTATCTTCAACACCGTATCCACGCCCGCCAGAATGTCGCGCAGATCGCCTCCGCCGAAATCCTTCACGTTGGCGCGCGTGAAGGCCTCGCCCTGCCCGTAACTACCGCGAGGATTTGGGAAAAACACAAAATACCCGAGCGCGGACAGCACGCTCATATCGAACCGGTCCCCGGGCCAATGCTGCATGTTCAAATACGCTGGGCCGCCGTGAATGCTCACTACCATCGGATACCGTTTCTTCGGGTCGAAGCCGCGCGGATACAGCAGCCAGCCTTGTGCAGTAAACCCGTCGCTAGTCCACTGGACATTCTTCACCTCACCCCAGCGAGCCTCGAAATTGTTGGCATGCGTCATCTGCTTCCAGTCTCCGATCGGGCCCATCCACACCTCCGGCGGATGCTGGAAATCGCTGCGAACAACGCCACTGGTCTTCCCGTCGCGAGCCAGCGAAAAATTGCCGAAATTACCTCCCGCGTGGATGTGTTCGTCGCCCTGCCACAGCCTTTCGGTCTGGCCCGAGGCCACGTCTAGTGTCGTAATCGCGCTGCCTCCGCCGACGATCTCGGTGAGCAGCATCTTCCCCGGCCCTGTCCAGGAAATGGAACTGACCGACGATTTGCGCCCCGGCGTCCGATTCACCGCCGAGCCGCCCGTAGACGAAATCGTGAACACGTCGCCACCCGTAAACCCTTCATCACTCATCAGACCCTGAATAAAGCCGATCGACTGCCCGTCCGGCGACCATCGCGGCAGCGCGATCTGCGTCTCCGGCTTGAAAATCGCAGTCATCTTCCCCGTCGCCGCCGGCATCGTGTACAACTGCGCGATCCACCAATTGTTGTCACCAGGCCCCGGCGCGGCGCTGATTGCGAACGTCTTCCCATCCGGCGACCAATCGTATTCATACACGTTCAGATCCGCCGGCGACACCTGCTTCGCCGCGCCCGTCGCCACGTCGACAATCGTCAACCGCTGATTGTGAATCTCTCCGCCGATCACACCCGTCTCGATCGGCTCGGCTTCCAGTGGCCCACCGCCGCTGGGAGCATTCTCGGCGAACAGCACCGCGATCTGCTTCCCGTCCGGCGACCATCGTGGGTCCGCCATATAGCCCGTTAAATTAGTCAGTCTCCGCGCCGCTCCGCCCGACGAAGCGGAGATGTAGAGCTGCATCTGCCCCTTCTTGTCCCGGTTCGACAGGAACGCAATGCGGCTGCCGTCGGGCGACCACGCGAGTTCGCGCTCCGACGCCTTCCCCGTGCCGATCCGAACCGGCGAGCCTCCGCCAGCCTCCTGAACGAAGATCGTCGAATTGCCTGTGTCGAGGCGGTTCTCAATCACTTCTTCGACAAATGCAACCCGCTTGCCGTCGGGCGAGATCGCCACCTGCTCGAATGGCTTCACCAACGCCAGTTCGCCCAGGATAGAGCTAATCGTCTGCGCCCAGGCACAACTCGCCAGTACGAGGAAACAAACAGTTCTTTTCATGATTTGCTCGTTATCGAAGGTACTTCTCCAACCACGCGATCCATCGCCGGTCGATGTCGCGCGAGTGCACCGGATCGCTGGGGCTGTGGCCCGTCACTGGGTACGCGATGAACTGCGTGTCCACGCCATGATCCTTCAGCTCATGGTAAAGCTGGAACGACTGCGTGATCGGCACGCGATAATCCCCCGTGTCCGAAAGAATCAGCGTGGGAGCCATGATGCGTCCGGCATAATAGATCGGCGATTGCTTGCGGTATTCTTCGTAGCGCTTTTCGTCGGTGTACGGCGAGCCTCCAAACGCATTTCCGCGCCGCACGTTCGCGTCGCCGTAATTATATTGATCAAACCAATCCGTCACCGCCGCGCCCGCCACCGCGACTTTCCATCGCGACGGATAATTCCCCAGCAGCCACGTAGTCATGTAGCCTCCGTAGCTCCAGCCAGAAACCGCCATGCGTGACGAATCCACGAAGCCTCGCTTCTCGAGCATCGCCACGCCCGCCATCGTGTCGCGTCCCGGACCCGCGCCCGCGTCATTGAAGATCGCCGCCTGAAATTCGTTGCCCAGATTGTCACTGCCGCGATAGTTCGGCTCGAACACGACCCATCCCTGCGCGGCCAGCAACTGAGCGCGGCTTGAAAACGCCTGCTTTGACGCCGACCGCGGTCCTCCGTGAACATACAGCACCAGTGGGTACTTCTTTCCCGCCGCGAAATCCGGCGGATACGTCACTACGCCGTCCATGTGGAAGCCGTCGTTGTCCCACTTCACCGTTTCCGTGCGCCCCAGCTCCAGCGAAGCGATTTCCTTGTTGAACTCCGTCATCCGCTGCGGCGCGGCATTCGGCGACACGAGATAGTACAGCTCCGCCGGATGCTCCGGCTCGCTCCCGGTGAAGGCGATCTCTCCCTTCGGCCCCATCGACGCGTCGAGCCAGAACGGCGCAGTCGCCACGACGTTGCCTAATTCGATCCGCCGAGGCTTGCCGTCAATGGGTTGAATCCAAAGGCCCGTCGTGGTCCCGTCGTTCGCGCTCACCAGCAGCGATTTTCCGTCGGGCATCCACATCGCCCGCTGCACGTTGCGGTCGATCGACCGCGTCACGCTCGCCGTGTCTCCACCGACGGCCGGGCCGACGTAAATCTCGTTCACGTTCTTCTGCTCTCCGTCGCGCGGATACCAATGTGCGATATGCACGCCGTCGGGCGAAAACAGTGGCTGCGACTCATGGTGCGTCCGCCCCGTCAGGGCCTTCATTTGCCCTCCCTCCACATCGAGCAGTTGAATCGACGACCGGTCGCCGTCGCCCGTGTACGGCGTTTCCACCCTCACAATCGCCAGCCGCATGCCATCCGGCGACCACGACAGTGGCGACGACGGCGCTCCCGGGGGCAGAGTCGTCGGCAGCGTCCACGATCCGTTGGTCAGCCGCCGAGGCGTACCCTTTCCGTCAGCCGGAATCAGCCATACATGCGAGGGCCGCGGAGCCTCCTGCAGCAAGTAGTGATTATTCTGGATTTCGAAAGAATGGTTATGCCGCTCCTCGCCCGTCACCTTTGGAGCCTCGTCCGTGGCCACGTACGCGACCTCGTTGTGGCCGGGCCTCCATGCAAATTGCTGTACGCCCGTTGTCAACTTCGTCACCTGCCAGGAGTCGCCCCCGTTCATCGGCATCACGAAAATCTGCGGCTTGCCGTCGACCGAAGCAAGAAACGCCAGCCGCGTGCCGTCCGATGACCATCGCGCCTGTGCCAGGCCGCGGCGGCCATGCGTCAGCACCCTCTGGACGCGCGTAGAAACGTCGATCAGCACCAGTTCCGGATCGTAGCGGTCCTCTTCATAGTTGGTGCGGGAGACGACAACGGCAATGGATTTCCCGTCGGGCGAAATTTGTGGATCATTCAACCGGACGATGCGCCCGACATGTTCAATGCCAAATCGCGCCGCGGATGCGGTGGCGACGGCCAGAAAAAGAGCGGTCCAACGGATCAGTCGCATGCGGATCTCCTCGATTGGACCGATTATGGCACGATGCGGCTCAGTGCTCAACCAAAGTAGGCTTCACCGCGACGACGACCTCGCTGCGACTGCCATGGTAGACAATAGCCAGCTTTTGCGCTTTGATGAAATCGCGAAAATACCCGCCATGGAGAACGTAGATCGATTTCCCCGTGGGAAAAGTGTCGAGCGGCACGTACAGGAACTCGGGGAAGGTCTCTTTTCTTGAAATCACCCGATAGAAGCTCAACGGAGCGACGAACAATCCGTCCATCGCAGTATCGGTGACACCATACGTGTGGTTGAGTTTTGCCAGCACGCCATACACTTCCTTCGTGTCGGCATCGTCGGCGTATTCCTGGAAGTATGTGTGGCGCAGGCAGAGCAGGTAGTAGCAGGCCACCATGAGAAACAACGCGACAATCCCCTGGTTGAGCCATCGCGTGATCGCGAGCCGCGCCGGTGCCGCTGCCACGGCGCCCAGGGCGAGCGTGCAAAGAGGAATGAAAAACGTTCCGGTGTGCGTCATCGGCAGAGGCAGCTTGTCCATTTTGTACGCAAGCCAGTGGAGAGTCACGGTCAGCGCCACGATCGCCGTCAGCATGTTTATGTATCGATTCCTGAACCCCGTCATGATCGCTTGGACCATGCACAGGCCCGCCAGAGCGGCCAGCACCCAAGGCATCCAAAGTTGAATCCGCGCGAACCTGCGGGGAACCCGGTAAAGCGACACGTCGATCATGCTACGCGCCATTTCCTTGAGGGAATGCGCGGTGTAGAAAAATTCGCCTTTCGGCCAATGCGCCAACGGATAAGCACAGAGCGCGGCTGCGACGACGAGTCCGGGAAGCAGGCAGAAAGCCACCGTACCAGTGATGGACTCACTGCGCTTATTCGCCTCTGGAATAGCCCATGCGAGTATCGCTAAAAAGGCCGCAAGATCGGCGAAGCAAAACGAAAAACTCGCTGCAAAGGAGAGCCCAAGCGCGGTTGACGCCAGGGCACAGCTGGCGCCCAGGGATCGCCCGCCAGCGCGGCACCACAACGGAATGGCGATCGCCGCGAGCAGAAACGCGTTCGCCAAGCTGTATCCGCGGGCGCACGCCATGAAGTCCAGAAGAAACGGGTTATACACCAGGCAAACAAAGATCGAAAGTTGAATGCTGATGCGGCTCGTTAGTCCCCGGCAGAGAAAGTAACAGACGGCGCTATAGATTGCGGCGCCAAGCACCGCGGGCAAGCGAAGGCTGAAGCTCGATAGTGGGAATACGCGCGTGGTGATCCAGATCATCGCCGTATTCAGAACGTGATTATTCGGAAATGGATGCCAGATGTAGCTGGCGGGTTTCGACGCGAACCAGAAGTACGTGTCGCCTTCGTCCTGCGTGACCGATTGGAGACAGGCACGTAGAATCGCCCAGACAATCGCGAAGAGGGCCGCGAAAATCACCGCCCATTTCTCGAGAACGCGCTGGATCTGGGACACTCAACCGATTGTAGTCAAATCCAGGCGGGGTCTACTTCTTCATCCGCCGCACTTCAATTACCGGAATCAGCGAGTGCATAGGCTCCGGAGACGCCTGGCGCGAGCGGTTCGACAACTCGTCGTTCAGGCTGGAAACGAACTGCTCAATCTGGCTTTGCATCTCCGCCATGCGCTCGCGCATGTTGAGGATGATTTCGACGCCTGCCAGATTCACGCCCAGATCGCGCGTCAATTTCAGGATCACTTCCAGGCGCTCGAGATCCTGATCCGTATAGAGGCGGGTATTTCCCTCGCTGCGCGACGGCTTCAACAACCCCTCGCGCTCGTAGAGGCGCAGCGTCTGCGGGTGAATCTGGTACTGCTCGGCGACAGCCGAGATCATGTAGGCGGCTTTGTTCTTTTTCGCCATGTTAGACCTTCGTCCAAAGCTCTGCGCGAGGATCTTCCGGATGGAGCGTCGCGTATTCGCGCAGCAACTCCTTGGTGCGCTCATCGTGCACCACCGGAGCCTCCACCGTCACCTCCACCAGTTGGTCGCCTCGCGCGCCCGTGCGCGAATTCAGCACACCCTTCTCGCGCAGGCGGAATTTCTGGCCGTTCTTGGTGCCTTGCGGGATCTTCAAAAGGGCGCGCCCATCGATGGTCGGCACTTCGATCTTTGTGCCCAAGCCCGCTTCGTCGAGGCGAACCGGCACAGTGATTTCGATATCGTCGCCTTCGCGGCGGAACACCGGATGAGGTTCCACGCGAACGGTTATATATAGATCCCCCGCCGGCGCACCGTGCGTGCCGGCATTGCCTTTTCCCGCGACCCGCAAGCGTGAGCCCTGCTGCGCGCCCGCCGGGATCCGCACATCCACCGCCTCGCTCTTCGCGATGATCCCGTCGCCGTGACAGGTCGCACATTTATTGCGTAAGCGCCCCGTTCCCTCGCAGCGAGGGCACGTCAGGCTAAATTTCATGGCGCCCGCGGTCTGCGTCACGTTGCCGCTGCCGTTGCACTCCGGACAAACCGCGTTGGCGCCTGGGCGGGAGCCCGTTCCACCGCACGTCGCACACGTTTCCTGGCGCGAAACATTCAGGCGCACCTGCGTGCCCTTGATCGCCTGCCAGAAATCGATGCTAAGGCCGTATTCGAGATCCGCCCCTTTTTCCGGGCGCGCCGCGCCGCCCTCGGACCGGCCTCCCGCGAACCACTGGCTGAAGATGTCCTGGAAGCTGGAGGCGTCGCCGCCGCGGCGGCCCGCTCCCGCTCCTGAATAAACGTCCGAAAAATCGAATCCCCCGAATCCCATTTGAGGCCCGTGCGCTCCACCGCCGCCCGGTCGACCTCCCGCATGCGGCATCCCGTTTTCCGAATAGAAGCCGTACTGATCGTACATCTGCTTCTTCTTCGGATCGCTCAGAACGTCATAGGCTTCCTGAACCGTCTTGAAACGGTCCTCGGCGGCCTTGTCGCCGGGGTTGAGATCGGGATGATGTTTGCGCGCGAGGCGTCGATACGCTTTGCGAATCTCATCCGCATCCGCATCCTTCCCCACCCCGAGCGTTTTGTAGTAGTCCATAAGACCTTCAGAGCGCCAGGCACCAACGCGTTCTGGCGCCCTCACGCCTTACTTCTTGTCTTCCACGTCGACGAACTCCGCATCGACCACGTTATCCTTCGGCTTCTCCTGCGAAGCCCCTGCACCACTCGCGCCCGCTCCATCCTGCGGCGGGGGAGGTGTGCTCGACGACGTCTTGTACATCGCCTCGGCCAACTTATGGCTGGCCTGCGTCAAGGCGTCGACAGCTTTGTTGATGTCCTCCACCGAACCCGTCTGCATCGTCTTGCGCGTCGCTTCCAGAGCCTCTTCCACCGCCTTGGCATCCGCCTCCCCGATCTTGTCGCGGTGGTCCTTCAGCATCTTCTCCACCTGGTAAACCATCGAATCTGCCCGATTCCGCGCATCGATTTCGTCCTTCCTCTTGCGATCGTCGGCCGCATGGCTCTCTGCGTCCTTGGCCATTTTGTCCACTTCTTCCTTGCTCAGACCCGAAGAGGAGGTAATGGTGATCTTCTGTTCGTTATTCGTGGCCTTGTCTTTCGCCAATACGTTCAAAATGCCATTGGCGTCGATGTCGAAGGTCACTTCAATCTGCGGAATCCCTCGAGGCGCCGGAGGGATGCCTACCAGCTGGAACACACCCAGCATGCGGTTGTCCCGAGCCATGGCGCGCTCGCCCTGGTACACCTTGATCTCTACCGACGTCTGGCTGTCCGCCGCCGTCGAGAACACTTCGCTCTTGCGCGTCGGGATCGTCGTATTGCGCTCGATCAGCTTGGTGAATACGCCGCCCATCGTCTCAATGCCCAGTGACAGAGGCGTCACGTCCAGCAGAAGCACATCCTTCACTTCGCCGCCCAGTACGCCGCCTTGTACCGCCGCGCCCACCGCCACGACTTCGTCCGGGTTCACGCTGCGATTTGGATCCTTGCCGAACAGGTTGCGCACGATCTCCTGCACCTTCGGGATGCGCGTGGATCCGCCAACCAGCACAACCTCATCAATCTGCGAGGGCTGCAAGCCCGCGTCCGCCAGAGCCTTCTTGCACGGCTCCACCGACTGGTCCAGAATATCGGCCACCATCTGCTCAAAGCGCGCACGTGTCAGCTTAATCGCCAGGTGCTTCGGACCCGTGGCGTCGGCCGTCAGGAACGGCAGGTTGATTTCGGTCTCGAGCAGCGTCGACAGCTCAATTTTGGCCTTTTCCGCCGCTTCCTTGAGGCGCTGCAGGGCCATCTGGTCTTTCGAAACGTCGATCCCCTGCTCTTTCTTGAATTCCTGAATCAGCCAGTCGATGATCCTCTGGTCAATGTTGTCGCCACCCAGGTGCGTGTCGCCGTTGGTGGACTTCACCTCCACCACGCCATCGCCCACTTCCAGGATGGAAACGTCGAACGTGCCGCCGCCGAAGTCGTACACAGCGATAGTCTCGTTCTTCTTGCGGTCCAGCCCGTAGGCCAGCGCAGCCGCCGTCGGCTCATTGATGATGCGGAGCACGTCCAACCCCGCAATCTTGCCTGCGTCCTTCGTCGCCTGCCGCTGCGCGTCGTTAAAATACGCCGGCACCGTGATCACCGCCTGCGTTACCTTTTCGCCCAGGTACGCCTCGGCCGCTTCCTTCAACTTGCCCAGAATCATCGCAGAGATCTCTGGAGGAGAGAACTTCTTGCCGCCGATGTCGACGCGCACATCCTCGTTGTCGCCCCGGACCACCTTGTACGGCATCAGCTTCATCTCTTCGGTGACTTCGTTGTAGCGGCGCCCCATGAAGCGCTTAATCGAATAAACGGTATTCTCCGCATTCGTCACCGCCTGACGCTTGGCCACCTGACCAACCAGACGCTCGCCGCTCTTGGCGAATCCAACCACCGAAGGAGTGGTCCGGCCACCCTCCTGATTGGGGATGACGACCGGCTGGCCGCCTTCCATAACAGAGACGACGGAGTTTGTCGTGCCGAGGTCAATCCCAATGATCTTGCTCATAATTTTCCTCTCGAATAACTTGAGGCTATATTAGCCCGTTCTTAGTATGCAATATTAGTCTATCATTGTCAACTTTGATCTAGAATCCTGGTGCACGCTGTTCCAGCTCGCCCATCTTGGTCCAAGGTAAACCCATTGAATTCAATCACAAAAGCGAAGATCATCTCTCTCCCTCGGTATTGCTGGCCTGGTGCGCCGCTTTGAAGCCGTCCTAGTTGAGCCCCATGCGTGAGCGTGTGGCTAGGTGGGAGCGCGCCCTTTGGTGCGCAGCCTTTGCCAACTCGTCCGGCGAGACGAACTTGCCTGCTCCTTCGCCGGGCGCGAAAGACGCGGCGGAGCTGAAGTTTGTTGCGCGGTTTCTCGAGCCAGGCGTTTTTGTAAAGCTTTCTTAAGCCGGGTAACATCGACTGGCCTTTTCGCGTTTGTACAGTCAGAGACGCTGAGGAACACAGAAAACAAGTTCAATACAGCGGAATTAAACAAAACAATTTAAGGAGACAGGACAATGAAAAAGGGTATGTTTGTGGCGGTAGCCTGCCTTGGCATGGCGATTGGACTCGCGAGCGCGGCTTCGGCGCAGTCGCTGGAATCAATGAAAGTGAAGTTCCCGGTGGATGCGAAGGTGGGCAATATTTCCCTACCCGCCGGCACTTATTCCATTACGGAATTGACCAATTCCGTACTCGAAATCCGCTCGGACAACAAGAAAGGCCCCAGCGCGTTTGTCACCGTGATGACCGTCGCCGCGCGGAAGCCGGCTGATAAATCGAAGGTCGTACTCAAGAAGGAAGGCGACGCATATCAGGTCGACACGATCTGGCTTGAAGGGCAGGAACTGGGCTTTGAGTTAACCACCGCCGCCGAGTAAATCAGCGCGCGATGTCTTTCCAGTCGCGCTCGTAGTATCGCACCAGAACCTGATCGTTCAGACGATTGACCTCGGCCTCGACCGGGGTCATGTCTGCGGGGAAGTGGAAGAGTTCCGGAACGGTCCCCACGGTGAGGAAGCGCAGCCCCTCGGGCAGTCGAGTGGGCGGTGACCAGGAGCTTCCCGAAGCCGAGGCCAGCGTGAACCCCCACTCCCCGAAGCTGGGAACGTAGACATGATACGGCCACGTTTCAAACCCAGCCTGCTTCAGCGTATCGACGATGCACCAATACGATTGGCGGGCGAACATGGGGGAAGTGCTTTGGACAACCACGAATCCCCCTTGCGCAACATGACGCTTCAGCAGCCTGTAAAAGGCGCTGGTATACAGCTTGCCAAGCGAGTAATTGGTCGGATCGGGAAAATCCACCACAATAAAATCCCAGGTCCCCTTGTTTTCATCGAGCCACGGAAATGCGTCAGCGTTGATCACGTGGACGCGCGGCGCACGAAAGGAATAGTCATTCAAGGGCGCTAGCAGGGGATGCTCGGTGAATAATTTCGTCATCTCCGGATCGAGATCCACCAGCGTGATGCTTTCAAGATTCGGGTATTTCAGCAGCTCCCGCACCGCTAGGCCGTCTCCGCCCCCCAGCACCAGCGCGCGGTGCGCATCGGGAAGGGACGCCAACCCAGGGTGCACCAGCGCCTCGTGATAGCGGTACTCGTCACGAGAGGAAAATTGCAGGTGCGAGCTCAAGAATAGCCGCAGATCGTCCTTCCACTTCGTCACCACGATGCGTTGGTAACGCGTGTTGCGCTCGAAGATGATCTCGTCGGCGTATAGCTGGTTGTCGGCCGTCGCCGAAATCCAGTTGGAAAAATACATCCCGCCACCCAGCAGCAGAAGAACCGCGATGCACGATGCGCGAACGCGCCAGACGGTACGTAACTGGTCGCGGAATAAGAACGTCGACCACAGCGCAACCGCCGCATTGATGATCCCGAACAGAATGGCCGACCGCACTAAGCCCAGTTTTGGCACCAACCAGAGAGGAAACGCGATTGACGCCGCCAAAGCGCCCAGATAATCGAACGTCAGAACGTGCGAGACCAGATCGCCGAACGTGAAGCGCCCTTCCAGAATCCTCATCAGCAGAGGAATTTCCAAGCCCACCAGAACGCCGACGGCAACCACCAATAAATACAGGCACAAACGGAAGCTGTGCGTGTACGCGAAGGCGAGAAACAACGCCGACGACGAAAAACCGCCCACCACACCCACCAGCAGCTCGATCTGCACGAACCAGGCAACCAGCGAACCTTCCAGGTATCGCGACGCCGCGCTGCCAAGGCCCATGGCGAATAAATAGGTACCGATGATCGTAGAGAACTGCAGCACGCTATCGCCGAGCAGATAGCTGGCGAGCGTTCCCGCGATGAGCTCATAAATGAGCCCGCAGGCCGCGATGAGGAGGACTGAAAGGAAAAGCGCCACGCGCCGGGCGTCAGGCGCCAGGCCGGAGACGGAGGATGTTCGCATGAAGATTTGCTGGCGCCCGGCGCGAAGCGCCTGGCGTCTAGTGCACCGCCGCGGCGATGATGATGCACATACCCAGCGAGATCGCGCCGAGCAGGATCGCCAATGCGATGTTCTTATCCTCCACAATTTCCCGCCACAGGTGATACGGCGTCATCTTGTCGAGGATGACGAAGCAGAAAATGAAGATAATAATGCCAAGAATCGCGTAGATCAGGGCATTGAGCAGATTGCCAGGGTGAAATTCAACCATAGGTCACTTTCCTCCGACGTAGCGAGGGTAAAACGCATAGTGGGACCGGTACGCGCCCGGATTGTCACGCACCGTTTTGGGCACATTCTTCAACTGATTGACGCTCGTCATCGTCCAACCTCTGTACTCGGCCCAGGTCGCGGTGGTGAGCATCATCATGCTGTAGATCAGGTAGCCAGCATAGCGCATTCGAGTCAGTCTCCTCCTCCGCCAGAGGATGGCGGATAATCGCTGGTGGCCCAGCGCCGGGTTTCAAACGCGGCCGAGCGGATGGTCGAGAAAATCGGCGGGATCAGCAGCAGCAGGCCCGCCACCCAGAACCATCCGTAGCCGGGGACATCGTGCTTCAGAATGATTTCGTAATAGACCGTGTTGCTCTTTACCGGCGGCAGGCGCCGCTGCGTCGTTCTTGGCTGTGTCGTTGTTGGCTGCGTCGGTGGTGATGGGGTGGTGGAAGGCTTGGCCAACGGCGCGGAGGTGGCCGGCGGTTGTTCCGAGCCTTCCATCTCCGGCTCGACGCGTAGATAATAGCGCCCAGGCGGTACGTGAGGAATTGTGGCCTTGGAAGACTGGCCGCCCTCAGTCCATGTCCCGTCGCTATCGACTCCCGTGTAATAGCTCACTTCGCGCCCAAAATCGAACGCGTCGCCCGTAGCCTCATTGATCAGGGCGAGGTTGAAATATGCCCAGTTATTGATCAGGTTCGTGTTGATGGTCAGTTCCGCGTTGGCGGTGCGGCCGCTGATTTCGAACACTTTGGTAACGAACGAAGGCTCGCCGCGATCAGCGGTCGAGTACTTGTAGTGCTCGTCCAGCACCGTTTCGTTGCGGCTGACGATGCCGAACATAATCGCGATGACGAGCAGCGCGAACTCCATCAGCAGGAAGAGTCCCCACGAGCCGCCAACTTTGCCGGCGTGCGGAGATGGCTGGTTCAAGTACACGCCCTGCGCTCGCGGAGCGCTTCCCGGGAGCCCGAAGGCTCTCCAGCTATCGGCACCCGGGGTGTATTCGCCCTTGGACCATGTGACTTCGTCGTTCGTGGTTTCCGAGGAAAGCACGAAGGGCGGATGGATAAAGTCGTCGGAGAGCACCTCGTCGCCCGCCATCACCCGCCAGGGAAATTCGCCCAGCACGAACACCGTTCGCGCCATGCCTCCGGAAAAGTGCCGGTACAGATTGCCTTCAAAATACACTGCCGGACGCGCGCCCGCGGCTCGGCGCTCCGGCAAGGACTCCACGGGCGTCACGAAATTCCAATGGCCTTGATAACAGGTCAGGTAGCGGAAACCTTTATACGGATTAAAGAGCAGATACTCTTCCCACTCGTAAATGACCCCCTCGTCTTCCACGCCGCGAGTCTGGAATCCGATGCACTCCCAGGTCGCGCCGGCCCATTTCCCGCGCGTGCCCAAAGGAATCTGCGGCGTGCGGCGCGACTGGGCATCCTGAGCGTCTTGAACAATCTTCAGCAGAGGCGACGAGGCGTCCAGGACGCTCAGGCATTGCGGGCAAACAACCGTCAGCGCGCGCCCGAAGCCCCGAAGTTCCACCGGACCGCCGCAATTCGGGCAGTACATCGCCTTGGCTCTGGCGACAGGAGGAGCGACGAGCGGGGAGGACATTTAGCGGCCCCTTGTGGCGTACGCGCTCATGCGTGCCGCGTCCACACTCGGGTGGACGCCTGTGGACGACCCCAAAACGTGTCGAGATGAGTCTCGACACGGCACGCATGAGTGCGTGCGCCACGTCTGAATCATGACCACCCCTCGAACTGCCGCATATTCTTCAACTGCAGCACCTCAAACGGAACCGTCTTACCGACAAACAGCAGAGGCGCGGATTGATCGCTGAAATCGAGCGTGGCGAAGTCATCGCCGCGCGTACGCAGGTCGGCGAACATCATGCTCGTCTTGCCGTAAAAGGGAAACGGTAGTTCGCCCTCCACGCCCTTGTAGTTGGCGATGGTCACGGTCGAGACTTCGAAGTCGATATTCGAGAACCGGAAATGCTGGCCGCGCGTGACCTGCTGTTCGGTGGGCAGGGGAACGCCCGAAACAAGGAATGAGACGGCGTATTGCAGCTGCGCATCCGACAGCCAGCCGCTCTGGCCGTCGGCAAACACGATGTGCCACTCATTCCAGCCGCCGTTCTCGTATTCGTAGATGATCCGCCCAATGACGTCGAAATGTTTGTTGTTATACGTCCCTGAGGTCATCAACTGGATAGGCGACGGATCGGGAGGCAGGTCGCCCACCTTGCCCACGTTCTGAATCGCCACGTCCGTCCGCACCAGAATCGAGTGGCAGAACGGGCACACGGTCTGCACCGCGCTCGACCATCGGAACTGGACGGGCGCTCCACAACTGGGGCAGTTGGTTTGAGGTGAACTCATGAATATGGCCGGTCCAGGCGCCGCACTTCGACCGATTTCGCTCCGAATTCCCGTCTCAGGGCCTCGCCAAAATCCCAATCCGGGCGAGGCTTACAACAGAATACATTCAAGCACAATGAGCGGTGTTCCGGGAAAGTGTGGCAGGCGATGTGGGATTCCTGAAGCAGCGCGAGGCCGGTGATGCCTCCGCCGGGAAACTGGTGCCACATCGTTTCGCCGATGGGATGGAGATCCATCTCCTGGATCAGGCGTTCGAATAACGTGCGCAGCGCCTGCAAATCCGCGACCGAAGCCGCATCGCAGGCGTGCGCTTCCACGATCCATTCGCAGCCGTTAGGGATCACGTGTTTAGGCTTGCGCAGTCCCGCATTCCGGGCAGAATTTCGCCGCCCTGGCGATTTTGTTGCCGCAATTCGAGCAGAACTTCGTGTCCGCGGCAGCGACAGGAGCGCCCCCACCACCTGCAGCCGGAGCCGCGGGAGCAGGCGCGGCAGGAGCTGGACCTGCCGGGGGAGGAGCCTCGCCCGGTCGCAAAGCGTTTGTCATCACGTTAGCCATCGTGAGCCCCGCGCCGAGTCCAGCGCCGATGCCCGCCAGCCCGCCGCCTTCATTCGCCGCGGCGATTGGCAGCGAATTGGCCACCTGAAACTGCGTGTACTTGTTCATGTCGCCCAGCATGTTCATGCCGACGCGCGTATCCAGCATCTTCTGCAGCTCCTCAGGCAGCGAAAGATTCTCGACGACGAAGCTGTCGAGCGCCAGCCCGAGATCAGCGAACATCGGCTTCAGGCCCTCGGCGATCTTGTCGCCCAGCAGCGTCTGGTTCGCGGCCATGTCGAGGAAAGGCACCTGGCTTTCGGCGAACGTGTTAGTCATCCGTCCGATGATGGTGTTGCGCAGCTGACCTTCGAGATCCGCCACATGATAGATCTCGCGCGTGCCGCTGATTTTGGTGTGGAATGCCTTGGCGTCGGCGATGTGCCAGGAATAAATTCCATAGCCGCGCAGCCGTACCATGCCGAAGTCCTTGTCGCGGATGGTGATCGGCGTCGCGGTGCCCCAGCGCTGGTCGGTCTGGATGCGCGTCGAGAAGAAGTACACGTCGCTTTTGAACGGGGACTGGAATTTCTTGTCCCAGTTCATCAGGTACGTGAGAATGGGCAGGGTCTGCGTGGTGAGCTTGTACATGCCCGGCCCGAAAATATCGGCCACCCTGCCTTCATTGACGAATGCCGCCAGCTGGGATTCGCGAACGGTGAGACTACCCCCGTTCTGAATCTCCAGGTCCTGCATCGGGTAGCGGTACGCCAGAACGCCTTCCTCGGATTCGGTCCATTGGATGACGTCTATCCACTGCTTGGCGATAAAGTCGCGAAGCGACATATTTTGCCTCCGGTTTCATCTACTATAACGCCGGAAGGAGGCGCAGTGTTCCGCTAAAGTAACCTTATGGCATCCTCACTCTGGCTGCTGCGGCACGGCGAAACTGCATGGTCGATCTCCGGCCAGCATACGTCCACCACCGATCTGGCGCTGACCGCCGAAGGCGAACGGACGGCGGCTGAGGTCGGCAAGCGATTGGCGGGACGGAAGTTCTCAGCCGTCTACTCGAGCCCGATGGCCCGCGCGCTGGAGACCTGCCGCCTTTCCGGATATGCGGAGGGAGCAATCGTCACCGCCGACCTATGCGAGTGGAACTACGGCAAATATGAAGGCCTCACCACGCCCGAAATTCAGAAAACGGCCCCCGGTTGGACCGTCTGGACCGCCGCGCCTCCGGGCGGGGAAACGATTGACCAGGTGGCGGAACGGGCTCGCGCCGTGATCCATGCAGCGATCGATGCCGCGCCGGATGGCGACGTGGCGATCTTCGGACACGGCCATATGCTGCGCGTCCTGGCCGCCTGCTGGCTGCAAGTCGACCCGCGGATGGGCCGCTGCTTCGCGCTGTCCACCGGGTCGATCAGCGTGCTCGGCTATGAGCGCGATACGCGCGTCCTGCGGAGTTGGAATCAGACCGCATAATAAAGACGTGGACCGACCCTGGCTGTGGCCGAATCTGTTGAGCCTCGACGCACCCATCGTGGCTCTGCTCTGGCAGATTCTCTTCGCCCGCTGCTTCCATGTTCCGGTAGACCCGCTGCCGTCCATACTGCTCGTGCTCGCGGTGTGGCTGATTTACGCGGCGGACCGGACGATCGATTCCATTACCGGGGCAGGCTCGCGTCCCAGGCATGAATTTTACCGGCGCTATTGGCGGGCTCTGCTACCGTTGTGGATCCTCGCGCTGGCAGTGGGATTGGCGCTCGCCTGGACGCGCCTGAATCGCGAAATGCTGCTCCACGGCTGCGCGCTGAGTGTGGCCGTCGTCGTGTATTTCGCGCTGCTGCACCTCGGCTCGCTGCACAAGACGAAGGAGGCCGCCGTCGCCGTGCTGTTCGCGCTCGGCGCGACGATTTCAGCCTGGCCGAACGTGCGCGCGCCCGTGGACGTCGCCGCGATCGCGCTGTTTTCCTGCCTGTGCTGGATCAACTGCGTCGCGATCGAGCGCTGGGAATCCGAATCACGATGGCCTGTCGCCGGCGCGGCGGCGGTGGTGGCGGCAGGCGCGGTGCCTCTGGTGTTTTCCGGCCGGCCGATCCTGGGCGTAGCCGTGTCGGCGAGCGCGCTGTGTTTTGTCCTGCTCGATCGCGCGCGGCAGCATTTTTCGCGCGATGCCCTGCGCGTGCTGGCCGACGTCGCGCTGTTAAGCCCCGTCTTCTTGCTGCCGGTAGCCGGACTCCGCTTTTGAACTGCGACCGCATCGCTCATTGGTACCGATGGCTCGAATACGCGGCCTTCGGAGGATCATTGCGTCGCCGGCGCGAAGCATTCCTGTTCGAATTGGGCGACCCGCAGCGCGTGCTTGTGCTGGGCGACGGCGATAGCCGATTCTTGCAAGTTTTCACCGCGCTTCATCCAAGGGCTCGCGTGGATGCGGTAGATGTGAGCGAGAAGATGGTGGAACTGGCAAAAGCTCGCGCCGGCGGCGTCATATTTCACGTCGCCGATGCGCGCATATTCGATTTCCCGGAAGATTACGACCTGGCCGTCGCGCACTTCTTCTTCGATTGCTTTGAGGAAGACGAACTGCGCTCGATGCTCGGCCGGATCCGTACGAAGAGCTGGCTGGTTTCGGAGTTTCGCAACACGCGCTGGTCCTGGCCGGTGCTGCGTGGACTCTATGTTTTCTTCCGATGGACCACGAACCTGCGGACGCGCACGCTGCCGGATCATCGAAGAATGCTCGAATCGCTCGGGTACCGTATGGAAAAAGATCAGACTGCGCTGGGAGGACTGCTGGCGTCGGAGATGTGGGTAACGGGGAACGCGCCCTAGCCCCAGGCTTGGGGCTAGGGGGCCTCCGCCAGCGACCGCCCAACACGAATTCCTTCGCGCACCAGCCGCCAGATTGGCCACACCTACATCGGCGGCAGACTCAACCAGAACAGGCGCTCCGGATTCGCATCGCTCCAGGTGCATTGCGGCACCGGCGAGAGGAAATCCATGCCCGTGTCTCCCCCAATGGGAGCGCCGGGCGGAGCGGCCTCGGTCGGCATCATCTTTGCGACCTCACCCGAGCGATCCAGGAAGCGCTTGATATCGGCAGCGAGCAGGGCGTTTTGCGCCGCTTCCGACTCATTCGTGGCTGCAGTGCCCTTGAGCCTCGTGGCGAGTTTGGTCAGCTTTAGAGTGGCGATGGCGCGGACCTGGCTGTTCGGCGCGGCCTGCGCGAGCCATATGACGCGGTCTACCAGCACACGCTCCTCGGCGCGGCGAACTTCAGCCTCATACGTCGAGGCTACAGGTGCATCAAAGACAGCCTTCGTAAAGCGATCAACCACTTCTTCGAGTCCCGGCAGCGAAGGATTGAGGGCGTGCTGCGCCACCATGCGCGCGGAGCGGGCGAATTCGAGGACGAAGCCGACCGTCGTGTCCGCCGCCACGGTGGCCGGGCTGAGGGGATCGAAACCGTCGCCGGTCGTACGCGGAAACAGCTCGCGATGGCGACCGAAGCCGGGAGGACGCGGCGTAATCCCATCAAGAACCTGCTTGGGAACGGTTAACTCGGAAGGCTTCAGCGTCGCGACCAGCGCGTCGAGCGCCTTGCGCTGATTCACGGCTGATTCCCATTTCTGCGCCGTCCGCTTGTCACCGCGTATGGCGTAAATATAATCGATGCCCGCCACCATCGACGCCGCCGATTCCACCGAATAGCGGTGATACAGGAAGATCGGAACGAGCGGTTCCTCAATGGTGGCCATCGGCGCACCGTTGCGGATGGTGTGCTCGCCCAACCGATCCAGCGCGGCGCGGCGAATCTTCATGATCCGGTTCAGCTCATCGGCCTGATTGACGCCGTTGGACCACTGGTCGACCTTGGGATGCGCGTCGGTATCCTGGTTGGTCATGTAGCGGAGGTCCTGCGCCCAGGCGTCATCCAGGATGCGCGTCAGCGCGGCCTTTTCGTCGCCCACGGGCAATTGGCGATAACCGTAGTTGATGGTCACTTTGTCCCAGTCGCCGATATGGGCCTGGTACGCGTTGGACAGATCAATGGTTCCGTCGGATTTCAGCTCCTCCAGCGGATGCGGATAATCCATCACCGAGATCCAGCCCTTCTCGCT
Organism: Bryobacteraceae bacterium; assembly: GCA_035542735.1. GTDB lineage: Bacteria > Acidobacteriota > Terriglobia > Bryobacterales > Bryobacteraceae > Palsa-187. The sequence goes on along the minus strand of DATKKV010000016.1, from coordinate 47,940 downwards.
GTCGTAGTAATTGTGGCCCAGGCCAAGCGTGTGGCCCACCTCATGTGCGGCAAGCTGCCGGATGCGCGCCAGCGCGGTTTGATAAAGAATCTCCGGCCGCTCATTGCCCACAACGTACGGCGACAGCAGCCCTTCGAAGATCAGGTAATCCTGGCGATCGCGCAAGGAGCCGAGTGTAACGGTGCCTTTAATGATCTCGCCTGTGCGAGGATCGGCGATGGAACCTCCGGTGCTCCAACCGCGCGTCGAGCGGTGCACCCAGTTAATCATGTTGTAGCGGATATCCATGGGGTCGGCGCCTTCGGGCAGCACGGCGACCTTGAATCCGTCGCGGAACCCGGCGGCCTCAAAGGCCTGGTTCCACCAGCTCGCGCCCTCGAGCAGTGCTTGCTTAATGTCCTCAGGCGCACCCGGATCCACCCAGTATTCGATGGGTTTAACCGGCTCGCTCATTTCGGCGTTGGGGTCTTTCTTGACGAGTCGATGGCGGCGGATGTAGCGCTTCATCATCGGCTCCCCGATGGGCACACTGTAGTCGACGTACTGCAGGCCGCCGTAGCCGGCGCGCGGATCGTCCTCACGAGGCGTGTAGTTGTTGTCGGGCAGCTCCACCAGCGAGTAATGCTCGCGTAGAGTGACGGAATCGGCCGAAGGCGTCACGCTGGCGACCGACCCGGAGAAGAGCCCTCCTCCGCGTCCTCCGCCTCCGCCCGCCGGCGCAGACGCGCCAATCGCAGGAGGTCCGCCGGCCGGTCCACCGCCGCCGCGGCCTCCTCCGGCTGCTTCATTGGCGAAGGTCAACGTCACCTCAATCTCCGTGTTCTTCGGGAACGACTTCGTGCGCTCCACATAAAACGCGCTACGCGTGCGATCCACGCGATATGTGCCCGGACGGAGAGCTGCGCCCGCGCCCATGCCGTCGCGCAGGAAAAAATCGGTCGCATCGACGAGCACGTGCCCGCTGCTCTCCGCGGCGACCGCGAATCCCCACAGAATCGATTTGGCGAAGGAGTCTTCGACCGACTTGCGCTCGGCTGGATTGGTGCTCGAGGAGCGGAAAGACTCCTGCGGTTGGACTAAGAACACCCTCGGGCCGACCTTCTGAAAGTACACAAGGCGTCCCTGGCCGCCCATACCGCGGTCGAGACCGATGTCGTTCGATCCGAGGCCGGCGGCGAGCCCGTTCGCCAAAAGAAAATCGTCATGAAAGCGTGAGATTTCCAGGAACAGACTTCCCGTACGGTCATCCCAATAAACCGGGAAGTAGCCGTCGAGCTTCTGCATGCCGTTGACGCGCTCCTCGATGGGAGGAATGCGGGCAGGCGTCTGCGCGCTGCCTCCGCCGCCTCGTCCTTGAGCGTGAAGAGAAATCGCCAGAAGGGCCGACAGGAAAAGGGTCTTGAACATTTGGTTTATTGTACAGCGGCAGCATATTCACGCAAAGACGCCAATTGGCGTCTTTGCGGCTTGGCGTGAACTCTCGACTGACCGCCGACCTTAACAACACGTTCTCAAAACGCCGCAGCGCCAGCGCGCTAACGGCCGATCGCACTGATGGTCCCTTTTGTGATTCGGATGTAGTCGGCGGGCGAAAGGAAAATCTGCAAGCCGCGCATACCGGCCGAAACGGAGATCAGGTCGAACAACTCCGCTGTTTCGTCGATATACACGGGATAATCGCGTTTGCCCGCCAGCGCCGTCACGCCGCCGCGGATATAGCCGGTGAGGGCCTGCACCTCCTTGAGCGGCACCATCTCCACCCGGCGATCTCCGGTCAGACGCGCGAGCGCCTTCTCATCAACGACCGTATTGCCAGGGACCACGGCAAGGCAGACGCCGTTGCGGTCGCCGCGCATCACCAGGGTCTTGAACACCTGCTCCAGAGGCAGATTCACTTTTTGGGCGACGGTTTCCGCCGAAAGATCCTCCGGATCGACTTCATATTCATGCAAAGTATAAGGAATCTTCGCGGCGTCGAGCAGCCGCACGGCGTTGGTTTTCACTTAGCTCGCCTCGAAAAACAGACCGAAATCGGAGAGCGCCGGGCAGGCCATTGCTTGCGCGATGCGCAGCCGCACGCGCTGTGTGGTCACGGGGTTTTTCGTGCGAACCAGGCGGCAGGCTCCGATGCTAGCCTCGCGCGCGAACATCTCCCATTTGCCGAAGGCGAAGCGGTACAGCTCGAACGCATCGACGCGCTGGCCCAGCTGAATATTCTCGCGCAGGCGCACAACGTTGAACGTTGTTTCCTCCGGCAGGTGGAATTCCACATCGGCCGTGGTGACGCCGTCGTCGGTGGCCCAATAGGTGTAGCGATCGCCGTGGAGCAGATTCTCGGTGCCGAATCCCTTGCGCGTATTCGACGCCTTGATTTTGGCGTTCGCGGCCAGATTGTGCGCGAACGTGTCGCGCACCATAATGCCAAAATCGCGCAGCGATGCCACATCGTTTTCGTGCAGCAGGCCGCGGCGGTCCGGAGGCACGTTCAACAGCAGGCTGCCTCCGCGGCCTACCGAGCGGTAATACAGGTCCATCAACTGGCGCGGCGTCTTCACCTTATCGTTCTCAGCTTCGTGCCAGAACCAGCCGGGGCGAATCGAAACGTCGCATTCCGGAGGCATCCAATGCGAGCCGTTCCGCGTGCCCACTTGGCCGTCTTTGTCGCGCGTGAAGCCGGGCGCGGGCGCGCCGCCATTGGGGCCGACCGGATCGTACGCTTCCCAACACATATCGTCGGCGTAGCCCTTTTCATTGCCGACCCATCGAAGATCGGGACCGACGTCGCTGAAGATCACCGCGTCGGGCGCGAGAGAGCGGACCAGGTCCCAGGTCTTCGGCCAATCGTAATACGCCAGCTTGTCGATCACGCGCTTTTCGCGCGCGCCGCCGTAGTAGCCGTCGCCCCCGTTGGCACCGTCGTGCCAGACCTCATGAATCGGGCCGTAGAGCGTAAGCAACTCGCGCAGTTGCGCGCGATAAATGTCGACATACGCCGGCGTGCCGTACGTAGCGTTGTTGCGATCCCAGGGCGAAAGATATATACCGAACTTCAGGCCCTGGCGACGCGCGGCATCGCTGATTGCTTTGACGATGTCGCCTTTCTGGACGTGATGCCCGGTTGTCTTGGTCGGCCATAGGCAAAAACCGTCGTGATGCTTGCAGGTAAGGATCACCTGGCGCATCCCTCCAGCCTTCAGCGCGGATACGATCGCGTCGGGGTCGAACTGCGTCGGAGCGAACACCGACGGGTCCTCGTCGCCATAGCCCCATTCCTTGTCGGTGAACGTGTTCACGGTGAAGTGCAGGAACGCGTACAACTCCAGTTCATGCCAAGCCAGCTGGCGTTTCGAGGGCAGCGCGCCGTAGGGAGCCGGAGGAGCGGACGGGACACCGAAGGTCAAAGCCGGGCAGGCGGGAGCCGTGAGCAAAAAACCGCGGCGGGTAAGACGGGCACCCATGTCGATTTCATTCTATACAACTAAGCCCTCGGCACCAGCACGAACCGCTCGATGGCGATTTTGGCGCTGCGGTCCGCACGCGTGCGCTGGCGCGGGAACCGGATCGCCAGTTCGTCGAAGCGTTTGATGGAGGGATGCGCGGGAATGGGAAACGTAAGCGTCTCCTTCATCGGCGGACTCGCCGCATCCGGCTCCGGCGCGGACGTCACCGGCGTGCGGCCGAGGGACAGCGAGGCTTGCTGCCCTTCCCTTGTATCGATTGTATCGATGAGCACCAGCTCCACCCACACGGTTCCCGGAAACGGGTCCGCGTTGCGAATCTCGATGCGGATCTCGCGGCAGCATTCCAGGCTGATCAACTTGCCGAGGTTCTGATGGGCCTCCATCAGCAGGGGACGACGGTCCGGCGCGCGAAACGACATCTGCACAGGCGTTCCGTGCGTCACGTACGAGCTGAGGGGCGGCTGGCTGTCCGGAAACTTGAAAAACCAGTAGGCGCCGTAAAACGGAATCGACAAAGGATTTGGATGTTTGGAGTCAAACAGATTGGCGGTCATCGAAGGCAGCGGAGGAACCAGCGCGATGATCGGTTGCGGCTCGGTCAACAGGATCACGCCCGTGTGATCGCCGCCGCCCCGGTCGGTGGCCGCATCGGTTTCCTTCTGCGTCGGCGATTCGCTGTTCGAAGCGGCTTCGGGATTCGCGGAGGGAACCACTCCGTTTCCCCCGAAGGGCCAAATGGCGAAGATCAGCCGCAGCACTCCGCCGACCAGCATGAACGTCACCAGCGCGTCGCGCAGCCGCCTCTGCGTGCGCGGGTCGATGCCCCCGCCCGCCGCCTGGACGCCTAGGATCATGGAAATCCCGGCCGCCACGCAGAGGATCTCCGCCACGGCGGGATGATTCGCATACCCCGCCAAAGCGGCCGTCTGAAGGCAGAATGAAGCGAACAGGGCCCTACCAAATGACGCCATGGGACGCCTACTCCCTACAGATTCCGTCACAGGGGGAAAAGTTCCCGGCGCGGTAAGCTAAAAAAGATGATCCGTATCGCGGTAGGGTTGATATTGGCGTGCGCGGCATTCTACGCGGGAGACTTCGCGGTCGCCAAGAGCAGGCCGCTCGGGTCCGTGCAGGTTCAGCCGTATTACGCCATCCATCAAAAGAACGGCAAAACGGAGTTCGATTACGGAGTACCGCCGGAGATGCAAGGCTGCGTCGCCTCGGTGCTGCCGCATTTTGGCTTTACGCCGTGCTGGTATCTGAAGGGCCACAGGTCGAAAAGGATCGAGATTTAGGAGCGCGATTCGTCTGGCTTGATCGTTCAGCCACCATCTTAGGGAAAGGGCGCAGACTCTTTTTCTACCGCGGCACAGCCTGCGCATCGCGATAAACCATCACCGGACGCTCCGGTTGGACGCTGACGGTTAGTTTCCCGTCACGCGTGGATACCGGCGTGCGTTCGGGTTTATCGGCGAATAACGTCATCGCGACGACCGCGTTCGCGTCCCACCCGTCCGGGATCGGCGCGCTGAAGGTCTTCGCCGCGTGGGAATAAAACGCCACGCGATCCTGGCCTATGGGGCAGACGGTATCTCCATCGCGCGCGATCTCGACGCCTGCAACCGCGATCGAATACTGATCCGTCTTCCAATCCAGGTCGATGCGCGAATTGCCTTCGAGGCTCAGCACCGTGCGGTCGCCGTCGCGCAGGTAGGCTTCGATGTTGCGGTCGTGAACCTGATACCAGGGGACCAGGATGCCGTAATAAAACGCGGCGAATTGGCGCTCCCAATCGTCGCCGCCGAGCACCGGAATATCGCGCCCGTTGTAAAAGAAACTGTTCAGTTCCGGCTGCTTTTTCCACTCCTCGCCGCGCAGGCCCCAGATGGCAGACTTGCGGTAGATCGCGGCCGTCAGAGGGATCGCCTCGCCTCCAAAAGGCGAGATTTCGCCCGAGGGACCGTGGGCGGTGGCGGCGAATTTTCCAATCGAGGCATAGCGCAGATCGCCGGGCAACGCCAGCGTCGACAGCGGCGCGCCGCCGGTGAGCATCTTGACGCTCCGCTCGATTTTGGCTGCGTCCGCTCCGGCCGCTACCGCGTACATCACCTTGTCGTCCAACTCATGGCTGGGAATCTGCGGCATCCGGGAGCGGACCAGCTTGGCTCCATCCAGCCAGTCCACCGAACCGTTGCGATCGACATCACCGGAGAAATCGAGGCGGCAAAGCGGCCGCCCGCCGATCAACCGGTTCGCTGATTCGCCCTTCACGCGCCACACCTTTACGGTTCCAAGCCGGGCCTGATGATGCTCCACCGCGAGCGCCGCGGTGTCGGACGGCGACAGCACTTCCTCCACGCACAGCATCCGATTCGCGCCGATCATGACGATGGGAAGCGTCGGTGTGGGGCCGATATGGCCGTCCTTGGCCGTCTTCAGCCAGGCGAGCGTGCCTCCGCCTTCGCCGTGCGAGAGCCATGCGCTCGCATCCTGGTCGGAAACCTCGGCCAAATCGGCTAGGCCGACATCCATTAATTCAAAGCCAGCCTCCTCGAGAACAGCCTCCAGCGAGACGTCCAACTCCGCGCCGGTGAGATCGTAGCGCACCATGAACGACGCCATGGGCGCACCTTTTTCACGCACGATGAACTGAAAATCGGCGTGCGATTTGGTGGCGCGGATCACTTCTGGGCGCACCGCGTAGTTCGTATAGCGCGGCGGATTCGAGCGAAAGATGGTGACCGTGACTTCGCTCGACACGCCTCCGCGCATCGTCGCCTTCGAGCCAAGGCGGTATTCGACCGGCAAGCCTTTCAGCGGGTCGAGCACGACTTCAAGCTGCGAAGACTTGATGGAAACGGACTGAGTTGGCTTAGCGGCGAAGGCGACCGCCGCGGTCAGGATGTAAGGAAGAATCCTCATCGACCTTCTGACTCTACTGTAACGCCACCGCTCGCCTGTGAGGAGTTACAATCGTGCGATATGCGTCGCGTCGTAGCTTGTATTGTCCTGTCCTCCTTTACCGCGCTGGAAATCGGCGCGCGGCAGCCGGTTCGGGCCCGGCACGCCATGGTGGTGGCGCAGGAAGGACTGGCCACGGACGTCGGCGTGGCGATGTTGAAGAGTGGCGGCAACGCAATAGACGCAGCGGTAGCGATCGGATTCGCGCTGGCCGTGACGCATCCGTTCGCGGGCAACATCGGCGGCGGAGGATTCATGATCATCCGCATGGCGGACGGCCGCACTACGTTCATCGATTTCCGCGAGCGAGCGCCAGGCAAGGCATTCCGCGAAATGTACCTGGATAAAGACGGTAAACCGACGCGAGAAAGCATCGAGGGCTGGAAATCGTCCGGCGTGCCAGGCAGCGTGCGCGGGTTCGAGATGGCTCTCTCGAAATTCGGGAAAAAGAAATGGGCGGAGGTCATGACGCCGGCGATTGAGCTGGCTTCCAAAGGATTCCCAGTCAGCTATTCGCTGGCCGAATCGCTGCATTCGCGCAGCCTGGCCAGGTCTCCCGAATCGAAGCACATTTTTCAGAAAGACGGCGCCTTTTACGATGTCGACGAGATCCTGAAGCAGCCGGAGTTGGCGGCGACTCTGTCGCGCGTGGCCAAGAACGGCGCGGACGAGTTTTATGAAGGCGAGACTGCTCAGAAGTTCGCCGCCGAAATGGCGAAAAACGGCGGCCTGATCACACTGGCCGACTTGAAGGATTACAAAGCCGTCGAGCGCAAGCCTTTGACGGGGAAATACAAGAACTACGAGATCATTACCGCTCCGCCGCCCAGTTCCGGGGGCATCGGGATGCTGCAAATTCTGGGGATGCTCGAAGGCTCGAATTATGAGAAGACCGGGTTCGGCTCGGCCGCCAGCATCAACTACGTCGCCTCCGCCATGCAGCTCTTCTATGCCGACCGGAGCGAGTATTTCGGTGATCCGGACTTCTTCAAGGTTCCGATCATGGGCCTTCTTGATCCCTCCTATATCAAGAAGCGTGCTGCATCGATCGATCGCGATCACGCCACACCGAGCGATCAGGTAAAGCCTGGCAAGCCCGCCGGTGCCGAAGGCACGGAGACGACTCATTTCTCCGTGGTCGACGCCGATGGCAACGCGGTGGCCGTCACCTATACGCTAAATGGAGGATACGGCAATGGCATCACGGTGCCGGGGCTCGGGTTTCTGCTGAACAACGAAATGGACGATTTCGCGGCGAAGCCGGGCGCGGCAAATATGTTCGGCCTGGTACAAGGCGAGAGCAATACGATTCGTCCGGGCAAGCGTCCTCTGTCGGCGATGACGCCGACGATTGTCCTGCGGGACGGCAAATTGTTCATGACGGTGGGCGCGCCGGGCGGCTCGCGCATCATCACCGCGGTAACGGAGGTCTTCTTGAACGTCGCCGACTTCGGCATGAACGCGCAGGACGCGGTGGATGCGCCGCGATTCCATCATCAGTGGCAGCCGGATACGTTGTATCTCGAAAAAGGGTTTTCGCCCGATACCGTCGACCTGCTGAAACAGCGCGGCTTCCACGTGGACTATGCACCCGGTGTGGTGATCGCGCGCGTGGAGGCGATCGTCGTCGACGGAGGCTGGCTCCAGGGCGGCTCCGACGGGCGCGCGGTGGGAAAAGCGGCGGGCTACTAGGACCGCGATGCTGCGAGCCCTCTCGACTCACTTATTCGTTAGCCACCGGCTGACCACGGTTTGGCTGGACCGGATCTGGGATGCGGGCATTCCCCAGGCGGAAATCTTTTGCGCCCGGCAGCACTTCGACTATCGGGACCGCGCGCAGATCGTCGAGCTGGGCCACTGGTTTCGGGATTCACAACTGAAGCTGCATTCCCTGCACGCGCCGATGTATAGCGACGACGTGTGGGGCCGCTCCGGTCCGCACGCCATCGTCAACATCGCTGAGACGGTGAAGGCCAAACGGCTTCAAGCCGTGGACGAGATCAAGCGTGCGCTCGATGTCGCGGAGATCGTGCCCTACCGCTACCTGATTCAACACCTGGGCGTTACGGGTGAGGAGTACGATCCGCGCAAAGTGGAAGCGGCATTTTCCGCGCTGGAGGAGTTGAGCGTCTTTGCCCATCAGCGCGGCGTGGAGGTCCTGCTCGAAAATACGCCCAATGCGCTGGCGAGCGCCGAGCGTCTCTTGATGTTCTTTGAGGAAACGCATCTCCATTTGAACGTCTGCCTCGATACCGGCCACGCCCACATGCGCGAAGGCGTGGAAACCGCCCATCGGCTGCTGAAAAGCCGTATCCGTTCCACCCACATTCATGACAATAATGGGAAAGAGGACTCACACCTGTTCCCGTTACTGTCGGACGGTGGAACGATCGACTGGCAGCGCGCGATGGATGCGCTGCGGCAGAATGGCGATCAATATCCGCTGCTGCTGGAGTTGAAAGAACTTCCCGATGTGGAAAATCCTTTCGACGCCGTGAAACAAGTGTTCGAGCGCCTCGAGAATTTGAGACCCGATAATGAGCTCTGAACAATCGATCCCGCGCGTCACCGTCGCGGATGCTGGCCGCCATAATGGCGAAACGGTGGAAATCGCGGGCTGGCTGTACAATCTTCGCCGCAGCGGAAAGATCTGCTTCCCGCAGTTGCGCGACGGAACGGGCATCATCCAGTGCGTGGCCGTGAAAAGCGCTCTGCCCGAGGATATTTTCGAGGCGCTGAAGGATCTGACGCAGGAATCGTCGCTGATCGTACGCGGAAAGATTCGCGAGGAGTCGCGCGCGCCCGGCGGCTACGAACTGGACGTGGAAGGCGCGACCATCGTGCAGCGCGTCTCCGAGGAAACTCCCTATCCGATCACGCCCAAGGATCATGGCATCGATTTCCTGATGGACCACCGCCATCTGTGGCTGCGCAGCCGCCGCCAGCACGCGGCGATCCGCGTTCGCCATGAGGTGATTAAAGGTATCCGCGATTACTTCGATTCGCATGGCTTTGTCTTGGTGGACACGCCGATTTTCACACCCGCCGCATGCGAGGGAACGTCCACTCTATTCGAGGTAGATTACTTCGACGACGAAAAAGTGTATCTGGCGCAGTCAGGCCAGCTATATAACGAAGCGACCGCTGCGGCCTTCGGAAAAACTTACTGTTTTGGGCCAACGTTCCGCGCGGAGAAGTCGAAAACACGGCGCCATCTGACCGAGTTCTGGATGGTCGAGCCCGAAATGTCCTACGCTACGCTCGAGGACGTCAAGCGCGTGGGCGAGGAATTGGTGACATTCGTCGTCGGCCGGGTGCTGGAACATCGCCGCGAAGAATTGAAGGTGCTGGAACGCGACGTGACGAAGCTGGAAGCGATTCGGGCGCCATTCCATCGCATGAGTTACGACGAGGCGGTGGTGAAGCTGCAATCGAAAGGCAGCGAGATCGTCTGGGGAGGCGATTTCGGAAACACCGACGAAACTCTGCTGACCGAAGACATGGATCGCCCGGTAATGGTGGACCGCTATCCCACCAAAGTGAAGGCCTTCTACTTCCAGCCGGCCGACGATCGGCCCGAAGTGGCTCTCGGCGTTGACTTCATCGCGCCGGAAGGCTATGGCGAAATCATTGGCGGAGGCCAGCGCATCCATTCGCTGGAGTTGCTGAAGCAGCGCTTGGCCGAGCACAAGCTGCCGGAAGAGGCGTTCAACTGGTATCTGGACCTGCGGCGTTACGGCAGCGTCCCACATGCCGGCTTCGGGATGGGTGTGGAGCGCTTCGTGGCATGGATGTGCGGTTTAGAACACATCCGCGAAACAATTGCCTTCCCACGCATGCTGTATCGCACCAGGCCGTAGGTGCGGGCGCCGCCGTGCGTTGCCACGGGGACGCGATAATAAAAAGACGGTCCCCTCATGAGGCAATCCCACATCGCGATCATAGGCGCGCCCATGGACCTGGGCGCGGGACGCCGCGGTGTCGATATGGGGCCGTCTGCCCTGCGCCTGGCAAGTCTGAACGAGAAGCTCGCGACGCTCGGCTATGAGGTCGAGGACCTTGGCAACGTGCGCGTCGATCAGCCGGAAGCCTCGCCCGTCGGCCACGAAAACGCCCGCTACCTCACCCAGATCGCTCACACTTGCGTCCGCCTGATGGAGATGACGGAGCAGGCCGTCGATCAATCGAAAGCGCCTTTAGTGCTGGGTGGCGACCACTCCATTTCCATCGGAACGATCGCCGGGGTCGCGAATCATTACCGCAAGCTTGGACATAAGATCGGTATCATCTGGATCGACGCGCACGCCGATATGAACACCCCACAATCGAGCCCCAGCGGCAACGTCCACGGCATGCCTCTGGCTTGTTCCATCGGCATCGGGCCGCGGGAGTTGAGCCATCTGGGAGGCTACGCGCCAAAGGTGGACGCGGAGAACGTCGCCATCATTGGCTTAAGGAGCGTGGACCAAGTGGAGCGCGAGTTGGTGCGCGCCGCCGGCGTCCATGCCTATACCATGCGCGATCTGGACGAGCGAGGACTGCGCAGCGTGATTCAAGAAGCCATCGAGCGCGTTTCCAAGGGAACGTCTGGCTTCCATCTTTCCTTCGACATGGATGCCGTCGACCCCAGTGAGGCTCCCGGCGTGGGGACACCGGTGCGTGGAGGAATCACCTACCGTGAAGCGCATCTCGCCATGGAAACGATTTGCGATAGCGGAAACCTGACGTCGATGGAGATCGTCGAAGTGAATCCCGTGCTGGACGAAGCGAACCGCACCGCGCTCTTGGGAGTTGAACTCGTCATGTCGGCGATGGGAAAAAGGATATTGTGAGCAAGTTACGCATAGCGGTTCTCTACGGCGGCCGGACGGGGGAGCATGAGGTTTCCCTCAACTCGGCGGAGTCCGTGATCCGCGCGATGGATCCGGCTAAGTACGACGTGGAGCGCATCCTGATTACGAAAGAAGGCCGGTGGCAGCCTCGCGCCATCTCCCCCGAGCCCGGCGGAAATCCTGGTATCGACGTGGTCTTTCCGGTACTGCACGGTACGTTCGGCGAGGATGGAACGGTGCAAGGTCTGCTGGAGCTTGCCGACCTGGCTTACGTCGGGGCGGGCGTGCTGGCATCGGCGGCGTCGATGGATAAGGACGTCATGAAGCGGCTGTTCGCCTCCGCTGGGCTGCCAGTGGCGGACTACATCGTACACGAAGATGGCGCTGCGCCCGCGGTTCCGTTCGGATACCCGGTATTCGTGAAACCCGCGAATCTTGGCTCTTCTGTGGGAATCTCCAAAGTCAAGTCGAGCGCCGGACTGGACGCTGCCCTGAAGCTGGCGCGAGAATTCGACCATAAAGTCATCGTGGAGCGAGGCATCGCCGGCCGCGAATTTGAGTGCTCCGTCCTCGGAAACCGGGATCCGAAGGCCTCCGTGCCATGCGAGATCCTGCCTTCCCGCGAATTTTACGATTACGAAGACAAGTACATCCTGAACAAAGCGAAGACAGTCGTCCCGGCGGACGTAACGCCGGAGCAGACTCGCGAAATTCAGGGCCTCGCTGTTGCGTGTTACCGCGCGGTGGGATGCGAAGGGATGGCGCGCGTCGATTTCTTATCGGAATCCGCTACAGGCAAATTCTTCATCAACGAGATCAACACCATTCCCGGGTTCACCTCGATCAGCATGTATCCGAAAATGTGGGAGGCGAGCGGCCTTCCCTACTCCGCCCTGATTGACCGCCTGATCGAGCTGGCGATAGAGCGCCACCAGGCCCGGACCTCGCTGCGCTATAGCCGCTGAAGCCATGCCCATTTTTGCCCTATTCCTTTTTCTCGCCGCACCGCAGGACGATCCCGCCGAACAGCTGGCGCGCGATCTGAAGAAACTGATCGATGTATTCAATATCGCCGATCGCGAGGCCGCCGATCCCGTTGCGCCCGACGCCGCCTTCTATCAGGGAGCGATCCCCGGCATGCTCAAGACACTCGACCCGCACTCGGTCTTCTTCGATCCCGGCCAGTTCGAGCAGTTGCAGCAGATGCAGAAGAGCGAGAGCAAGGGCTTTGGGAGTATCGTCAGCGTTCTGCCGGGCCGCGTGATCGTGTTGCAGACGATGGAAGGATCGCCTTCGGCCAAATCCGGGCTCACCGCGGGGGACGAGATCCTGGCCATCAACGGCTATGAACTGGCACGCCTCGATTTCGAGCAATTGGTGGAGCTGTTAGCCGCTGCGCGCCAGCAGGAGGCCCAAGTCTACGTCCGCCGTCCCGGGAATGCGCGCGTTTTGCGATATACGCTGAAGCCGGAGCTCGTGGATACGCCGAGCGTGGACCGGGCGTTCTTTCTCGCGCCCCAAATGGGCTACGTCCGCATCGCCAGCTTCGACGACGGCACCGGCAAGCTGACGCATGAAAAGATCGAGTCTCTGGGCGGAGACGCTCTAAAGGGCCTGGTGCTCGACCTCCGCAATAATCCGGGCGGATCCGTGCAGGCTGCACTCGAAACCGCAGCGCTGTTTCTCGAGCCCGATCAGCTCGTCTTCAGCGTCAAGGGGCGGAACGCGAAGACGGAGGAAGTGCGCGCGCCGAAGCTGGCGAAGCCATATAAGTTCCCTGTTTCCGTGCTGATCAACGGCAAGAGCGCCAGCGCATCGGAGATTCTCTCGGGCGCGCTGCAAGATCACGACCGCGCGACGATCTTCGGCGAGCCGAGCTTCGGCAAAGGCCTGGTCCAGCGCGTGTATACCCTGTCGAGCCGCACCGGGTTGGCGTTAACGACGGCGTTTTATTACACACCCAGCGGCCGCTCCATTCAGAAACCACTGGCGTTCGGCCAGCTTGATGCGAAGGCCATTGCTCCCGGAGGCTCGTTTCACACCGACGCCGGCCGTGCCGTCCGCGGCGGAGGCGGCATTCAGCCCGATGAGCTCGTTGAGCCGGCGGAAATGAGCCGCTTGGAGATGGTGCTGGACGCGAGCGGCGCCATCACGACTTTCACCGGCGAGTATATTCGGACGCACGAGATCGCTCCCAATTTTGAGATCACGCCGGAGATTCTGGATGAATTGCGCGTGTTTCTTTCCGCTCAACACATTCAGCCTTCAGTGAGCGACTTTCTGCGGGACCGTGTTTGGATTCAAAGCCGTCTGAAGCAGGAACTCACCAGTATGAAGTTCGGGGTGGCCAAGGGCGACGAGGTGGAGATGCAACGCGACGCCGTTGTGCAGGCGGCGCTCAAGAAACTACGCTGATTCTTTCGGAGAACGGAGGAAGTGGATGACCATCGGCAGAACACTCAGGATCACGATGCCGATCACCACTTTTTCGAAGTTGTGGCGAACCACGGGAATGCCCCCGAGAAAGTAGCCGGCCAGCGTCGCCAAGAGTACCCAGCCCAGTCCGCCGAAAATGTTGAAGGACAGGAACCGCGCGTAGCGCATCTTGCCCACGCCAGCCATGAACGGCGCGAAGGTGCGGACAATCGGCACGAATTTGGCGTAAATCAGCGTCTTGCCTCCGTGCTTTTCATAGAACGCCTGGGTGCGCTGCACGTAAGCCTGCTTGAACAAGCGCGAATCGGGGCGTGAGAAGATCCTCGGGCCGGTGCGGTATCCCAGAAAATAGCCGCTCTGATCGCCAATGATGGAAGCCGCCGTCAGCAGCGCGCAGATTTTCACGATATTCAGATCGCCCGCACCGCATACCACGCCCACCGTGAACAACAGCGAATCGCCTGGAAGGAACAGGCCCACAAGCAGCCCCGTTTCCGAAAACACAACCGCGGCGAGCGCGGCGTAGCCGAGCCACCCGGTCAACACCTGCGTCAGCAGGTGAATCAACTTGTCGGGATCGGTGAGGCTACGAAGAAACTCTATCAGGGCACTGAGCATTACGACCGCTGTTTCAGCGCCGCCGCGATCTTCAGCACCAGATCGGTGTTCACCTTCAGCTTCTTTTCGGCCGTCAACTTCGTGCGGATGCTATCCACGAACAGGTTCAGCCGCTCCACGGCCTTTTGCTGCCGCAGCGTCGACCGCACCGTCTCTTTTTCCGCCGCCAGACCGGACATATCCGCGTCGGTCTTCCCCACAACCTTGTAAATCACGTCGCGGCCCATGATATCCAAGGGGCCCAGTATGGTTCCCGCCGGCTTCACGAAGGCGTCCTTCACTGCATTCGCGCCGCCGAGCCCCTCGACGGATTCCAGTCTGCTGAACTCCGGAGGAGAACTCACTTCAAGCTTGTACTCCCGGGCGACCTTTTCCATATCCTCGCCCGCTCGCAGTTTGTCCGCCGCTTCCTTCGCCTTGGCCTTGGCGATCAGGGTCGACTTATCGATGATCACCCGCTCCCGCACTTTCTCCTGGACTTCTTCGAAAATCGCCGGACGCGCGGCAGTACGGTTCGTCAGCACCGTCACCACGAGCCGGTTCGCCGGTAGCGTAAGAACCGGGGAAACGTCATTCACCTTCATCTGCCCCAGCGCGTTGTCGATTTCCGGCGCCGAGCCCAGCGTCGGCACGGGCGCGCCCGGCGTCGAATCCGTCACGGTCGCCAAGTCCACACCGAACTTCTTAGCGATTTCCGCGGCCGAGCCAGGCGACTTCACCAGCGCATCGTGCACATCGTCACCGGTCTTCTGCATCGCTTCGGTGATCCGCTGCTTCTTCAATTCGGCCTCAAGCTCCGCCTTCACTTCCTCGAACGGCTTCACGCGGGCCTTTTCCTTTTCCTCCACCTTGATGATGTGGTAGCCGAACTCAGTGGTCACAATATCGCTCAATTGGCCCGGATTCAGGGCGAAGGCCGCCTTGTCGAATTCCGGCACCATCTGCCCGTGCACGAACCAGCCGAGATCTCCGCCTTTCGGAGCGTTGGAGCTATCCTCGGAGTTCTTCTCGGCCAGTTTGCCGAAATCCGCTCCCGCCTTCAACTGCTTCAGCAGGTCCTGAGCCTTGGTGAGCGCCTGCTTCTTCTCCGCGTCGGACTTGCCCTGCGTCTTGATCAGGATGTGCCGCGCCTTGACGCGCTCCGGCATCCGGAAATTGTCCATGGATGCGGCATAGGCGCTGTGCAACTCCGCGTCGGACACTTTGAGCGTCTGCTCGATCTTTGCCTGATCCACAATCACAACCTGGAAGGACCGCTTTTCCGGAGTGAAATACTCCGAGTGGTGAGCCTCGAACGTGGCGTGCAAATCCTCCGGCGTCGGCTTCACCTGATCCCGGAACTTGGCCGCTGGAAACGCGATGTATTTGATCGTCGCCCGCTCTTTTTGACGCCGGTATTGATCCTCGATCTCCTTATCCGGAACCACGATGCTGGCGTAGACGATGTTCTTCACCTTCTTCGTCATCAACTGGCGCCGCATATCGTCCACCAGATCCTGCAGCGTCATGCCGGCCTGCGCCAGGCGTTGTTGGAGCTCATCCTTGGCCACCAGCGCGCCATCCTTGAAGAATGGCGCATAGCCGGGAGTTTCCTGCAGCGCGGTTAGCACCTCTTCATCGGTCACCGTCAGCCCCTGGCGCGAGAACTCATAATCCATGGCGCGCTCGTCCACCATCTGATCCACCATCTGCGGAAGATAGGCATCGATCATGTCCGGCGGCAGCGGCCCCCTCTGCATGAAGCGCTGCATTTGGAGCACGACTTCCTGGGCAGTCAGCTTGGTGTCGCCGATCTGGGCCACCGTGGTCTGGTCTTCATTCGACTTGGTCGACTGGGTGGTCCCAAAACCGGGAATCAAGTAGGTGACCATCGACAAGGCCACCACGGACAGCAGCCCAATCAGCATGTAGCGGACAGCCTTTTGGCGGCTGCGGAACAGATCAAACATAAAAGGTGAAAACTCCTGACTTACTGGAGGACAGACGAATCTATTTTAGGATTATAGCAATTCACCGGCCTAAGCCGCATTCCTGGTGAATCGCCTTTACCGCGGTTTCCAGGCCATCCCGGCGGACGACGATGGCGATGGTCAGCTCGCTGGAGCCCTGCGCGATCGCGATGATATTGATATCGCGCTTGGAGATCGCCGTGAAGATTCGTCCGGCTAGGCCCGGCGTGCCTCGCATCCCCTCGCCCACGACCGCGATCAGACCGACGTTCTTGTCCACTTCGAACGGTTTCAGGTAACCATGGGCCAACTCCAGCGACAGGCTCTCTTCAAGATGCTCCATCACGCTTCCTAATTCGCTTTGACGGACCAGAAAGCAAAACGTCTGCCGGTAGCTGGAACTGGTGATCGCCAGGATTTCGACGTTCGCCCGGTCGAGCGCCTCCAGCGCCCGCGCCATTACCTTTGTGCCGCTGAGTACGGAGTTGGCCGGCTCAATCGAGACCAGTGCTACGTCGGACATGGACGTGACCGCGTGCGGTCCGCGCGCTCCGCTGGCCAACGCCGCGCTGGGGACGATTTTCGTGCCCGGCTTGTCTAGGGCAAAGCTGTTCTTGCTCCAAACGGGGATTTCGCGCTCGACGAGCGGCGCCAGCGTTCTTGGATGGAGCACTTTCGCGCCATTGTAGGCCAGTTCCGCCGCCTCGTTGTATGTGACCATGTCCAACACCTTCGCGTCCGGAATCAGGCGCGGATCGCCGGTCATGATGCCGTCCACGTCGGTCCAGATCCAGAGTTCCGCCGCATCGAGCGCCGCGGCGATGATCGACGCCGAAAAATCCGAACCGCCGCGGCCGAGGGTCGTCGGCCGGCCGTCGAGCGTTGCGCCGTTGAACCCGGTCATCACCGGCAAGCGCTTTTCATCGAGCAGAGGACGCAGCGTCCCGGCCGCACGCTGACGCGTCTGCTCCATCAATGGCGTCGCGTTGCCGAATACAGCGTCCGTGACGATGACGTCGGCCGCATTGACAGCGGCAGCGGGAACCCCTTCGGATTCCAGGAATTCCGCCAGAAGAAATGCGCTGAGCCGCTCACCGGTGGCAACCGCTTCATCGATGGAGCGCGGCGGGCGCTCGCCCAGCATCATCATGCCTTTGGCGATGCGTGAAAACTCGCCGATCAGCGCGTGGACGCCCGCCAGCGCCGCCTCCTGGCGCGAGGCCGGCAGCAATTCCCGGCAAACCTCAAAATGGCGCGCGTATAACTGCTTCAGATTTTCATCGAGGTCGGACTGATCCCCCGCTTCGGCTTTGCGGAGCGAATCGAGCAGTAGATCCGTGACCTTGGACATCGCCGAAACCACCGTGACGACGGGCCGTTTCGCGTGCTGCTCCGCGGAGATTTCTGCCGCCACGCGAATGCGGTCAGCCGAGCCCATGCTCGTGCCGCCAAATTTCATCACCAGCAAATCGGACATAACCCTACGACGAATGTTCCTTTCCGTTTGACGTGCGCGCGCGGACGATCTTCAAAATTGCCTCTTCCGCCTGCTCCAGCGTCAGCGCCGTCGAATCGACGTACTCCGCGTCCGGAGCCTGCGTGAGAGGAGCCTCGCTGCGGGTGCGGTCGCGCTGATCCCTTTCGGCGATTTCGCGCGCGATCTTGCCTGCGTCGGCTCCGGTTTCCAGCGCGCGGCGGCCGGCGCGAATTGCCGGGTCGGCATCCAGATAAATTTTCACGTCAGCGTCGGGAAATACCACCGTGCCGATGTCGCGCCCTTCCATCACCACCGAATGCAGGCTGCCGATGCGCCTCTGCTCGTCGCGCATGGCGCGGCGAACTCCTGGCGCCGTGGAGACCTTCGACGCGGCTTCCGACACTTCCGCATCGCGGATCGCCGCCGTTACGTCCTCGCCGTTCAGCAGGACCCTGGAATCGCCCTCAATCTCAATGCGAGCCTCCCGCGCCAGTTGCTCCAGCTTGAGCGCATCGTCCAAATCGACGTTAACCCGCATCGCCCACAACGCCACCGCGCGATACATTGCTCCGGTGTCGATATACGTGAAGCCCAGCCGCCGCGCCAGCGCGCGCGCAATGGTGCTTTTTCCCGCGCCTGCGGGTCCGTCAATCGCGACGATAACTGGTTTTCGCGCCATTTGTTAAATGTGGCGCACGCACTCGTGCGTGCCGCGCCGAGATTCGTCTCGACGCCCAGTGTCCGCCATGTCCTCCGAGTGAGATTCAGCGCTTCTGGCTCCTGGCTGCCGGCTGCTAGCTACTTGCTCCAATCGTTCCGGTACACCTTTCCGTCTTTCATGACAAACTTGACGCGGCTGAGTACTCGCGGATCCTCGAGCGGATTCCCGTCCACCGCGATCACATCGGCGAAGTGGTTCGCCTCGATCACGCCCGCCTTGGCTTCGATGCCAATCAGCGCGGCGGCTTCGAGCGTCGCCGTGCGAATCGCCTCAATCGGCTTCATGCCCCATTCCGCCATGGTGGCGAACTGTTTCGCGTTATCGCCGTGCGGATACACGCCGCCGTCAGTGCCGAACGCCATGCGCGCGCCGGCCAGATACGCTCGCCGGAAGTTGGTCCGCTGCAGCTTGCCGATGGCCTTCTCCTTCTCAATCGACTCCGGCAGCATCCCCACCTTCGCGCCTTCCTGCAGGATGTAGTCGTCGTTATAAATGTCGAAGACCAGGAAAGTGCCGTGCTGCTTGGCGAGCACGATGCCTTCGTCGTCGATCAGGCTTGAATGTTCGATGGAATCGATGCCCGCGCGAATGGCGTCCTTGATCGACTGCGTGCCGTGTGCGTGCGCGGCCACTTTTCGCCCCAGCTTGTGCGCCTCTTCGGCAATGGCGGTCATCTCCTCCAGCGTGTACTGCGGCGCCCCCGGCAGATCGCCCTTCGAAAGCACGCCGCCCGAGGCGCAGATTTTAATTAAATCGACGCCATACTTGACGTTCTCCCGCACCCGGGCACGAGCCGCCCACGGTCCATCCGCCACGCCTTCGTCGTGGAACTTGAACTCCGGCGCAAGCAGGTTGTTATCGCAATGGCCTCCGGTAATACCCAGAGCCGGGCCCGAAACGAACATGCGAGGCCCTTCGACTTCGCCGGCATTAATGCCATCGCGCAGGGCGACATCGGAATAGCCGGTCGCGCCGACGTTCCGCACCGTCGTAAAACCAGCCATCAGCGTCTTGCGGGCGTTCTTCACTCCGGCTACGGTTTGGCGCGGGACGGAAACGCCAAGCGCTGCATAGCCATTCTGGGTCGGCTCCCCCGTGAGATGATCATGCACGTCCATAAGGCCCGGCAGACAGGTGCCCTTCGAAAGATCCACGGTCTCCGAACCCGCCGGCGCGGCGATGTTCACGCCGAGCACGATCCATTTTTCAACCACGATGGTGGCGTTAGAAATCAGCTCGCCCTTTTTCACATCGAGCAGCGAGCCGCAGCGGATCACCGTCGCCGCGGGCAGCGCGGAGGCACACAAAAACAGAAATAAGGCAATGCGCAATTGGATTTACCCCGGAATCTCTTAGTATCGCAAATAATTTCGATGCGTCCCGAAACCAAGATGTGAGAACATCGAGCGAACCCGATGAAATCCCTCCTGATCGTATCGTTACTCTGCGCCGGAAACGGCTTCGCCCAGCCGGCCGGCAAAGACGCCGCCGCGATCATCGAGATCGGGGGAGCCCCCAGCCTGAGCCTGAGCGGCGACGGATGGAGCTTCGGCCCAACCATCGCGGTAGAAGTCACGCCGATCGAGAAAAGGCTGGAACTTGAGATGGGCGTCACAACGTCTTTCGGGCATCACTCGCAGGAATGGGACATGGACCTTCTGTTTAAGAAACCCTGGACCCTATCCGAAAAAGTGGAATTCATGATCGGCGCCGGTCCCGTGTGGATTCGGACCAGGAAATGCAGCGTGACGACGAACGCGGCTGGCGGTGAGGCTGTTCTGGATTTTATGTTCTGGCCGTCCGCAAAGCGCAGGTTGGGCTGGTATCTCGAGCCAGGCTACGAGTACAGCTTCGGGCGAGGGCACGACCGGTCGGTCGGCATCAGCGGCGGCTTGCTGATCGCGATTCGATGAAGCGGAACATGCCATATTCTGTCACTGCCGACCCAGTGCCACGGGGCTCGGTTACGCCAGCGGCGGCACGTCCACCCAGGCGCGCTTCTTCCAGCTCTCGATGCCTTTTTCGGCGAGTTGCACGCCCTTCACGGCCTCAAGCAAACCCCACCGGAACGGCTCGTCCTTCACGACGTGCCGCAGGAACAGCTCCCACTGCACTTTGAAGGCATTATCGTACGATTCCTGCTCCGGAACCTTCTGCCAACCATCGAAATAATTGATCGTACTGGAGATATCGGGATTCCAAACCGGGCGCGGCGTGGAGCCATAATGTTGAATCCAGCACTCGCGCAAGCCCGCCAACGCGCTTCCCTTGGAGCCGTCGACTTGAATCGTCAAGAGGTCGTCGCGCCGCACGCGCACGCACCACGATGAATTGAAGTGCGCGATCACGCCGCCGTCGAGTTCGAACGTCGCGTAGGCCGAATCGTCCGCCGTGCATTCGTATGGCTTGCCCGCCTCATCCCAGCGCGTCGGCACGTGCGTTGCGCCCAGGCAGGAGACCGACTTCACTTCGCCGAACAGATTATCGAGCACGTAGCGCCAGTGGCAGAGCATGTCGATGATGATGCCGCCACCGTCCTCTTTACGATAGTTCCACGAAGGCCTCTGCGATGGCAGCGTGTCGCCTTCAAACACCCAGTATCCGAATTCGCCGCGCACCGAGAGAATCTTGCCGAAAAAACCCATTTCGCGCAGGCGCTTCAGCTTCAGCATGCCGGGGAGCCACAGCTTATCCTGCACCACGCCATGCTTCACGCCCGATTGTTGCGCCAGTCGAAACAGATCGTAGGCGACATCATAGGTATCGGCAATCGGTTTCTCGCAGTAGATGTTCTTCCCCGCCGCGACAGCTTTGCGGACGGCATCGGCGCGGCGGTCGGTGGTCTGCGCGTCGAAGTAAATCGGATACTGCGGATCGCCCAGTGCCGCGTTCAAATCGGTAGACCATTTCAAGCCGCCGAATTCGCCGGAAATGGCCGCCAGTTTTGCCTCATTCCGCCCGATGAGCAGGGGCCTCGGCATGATGATTTCGTTGTCGGAGATCTTCACGCCGCCCTGCGCGATGATCGCCGCGATCGACCGACGCAGGTGCTGGTTCAACCCCATGCGTCCGGTGACGCCGTTCATGATAATACCAACGTTATGAATCATTTAGCTCTTCTGCGGCTGTGAGCCTTTTGGAAGCGGCGGAGCCTCGGCACCCGCGCGCGGCAGCGTCCCGTCCAGTTCCTGACGCCAGTGGGCGACGTCGCCCGCCGGTCCATAGCAATAGATCATGCGCAACGGCGTTTCGCCGATGTTGGTCAACTGGTGAAACACGCGGCTGGGAATGTAGACGGCTTGGCCCATAGTGACCGTCGTCCGCTCCTCACCCAGGCACATTTCGCCGGTTCCCTCGACGATGAAATAAATCTCTTCCTGCTCCTGATTGTGCCAGGGGACCTGACCCCCGTTCGGCTCCAGCATGACGTTGCCCATGCAGAAATTGGAGGCCTGAATCGGGCTTGCGCCGCCGACCAGGTTCTGCGTACGCCGGCGCGCGGGATACGTCCGGCCGGCGATCTGCGATAGATCCGCGATGATCATCGAAAATTCAGGCTAACATTATTTCCGATTTTCGAGGATGGTGCTGGTGGAGGCGAGGCCGTAGGGCTCGGATGATGCTGACTGACGCACGGTGACACCGTCGATCTTGATGCTGACGCGAAGGGTGCCTTTCTCGGCCTTGTTCTGCGCGGCGATCATCAGCGGCGCGCCCGAGGGGGCTTGAAACAGGAGGGTCGCCGGGAGTTCGATGTCGCTTTGTTGCGTCGTACCGGAGGCGCTGTGAAAGGTTAGACCCGCCGCGGTGGCTGTGCCTTCAATGACGTATTCGACCACGTGATATCCCGGCCTTAACTGGATTTTGGGAGTGACGGTCGTCACGATCTCCGTGTAAAGAGGACTGGTGCACGCCACATCGACGTTCGTGCCCGACGAAGCCTTCGTAAGAGCAACCTTGCAGTAATGATCCGAGGAAGAAATGTCGAAGTTGGCGCTAGTTTCGTTACCGTCTTCCGTGAAGTTCACGCCCAGCGGATAAGCGTCGTGCAAGGCGGTTTCGTAATGGCCAACGATAGGTCCGAGATCCGCGTCCGTCTTGTAGGACAAGTGTGTACGCCCGGACGACGGAGGGTCGTATGTTTCACTCTGATGTTCGAAGGAAGGAAGCCAGGCGGGAAAACGAGGGTCCTGCTTCGCCTGCCCAAAGCTTGCCGCCGCAAGAACGACCAACAAACTGAACTGCATAGTTGGATATCGGCGAGTGCGGTGGTTCGCTTTATGACGTGCCGCTCAATAAAAATCGTGCGATGACGGAGCCGCGCTGGTCGGCATGATGCACGGCCGCACATCCGTCGCCTTGATCGACGCCACGCCGCGCTGGTTCTGCAGGATTCCATCCACAAGCAAATAGGAGTTGCCGAGCACGGTGATGCGCAGGCGGTCGAACACGTCGGGTTTCAAGATCACGTTGGCGATGCCCGTCTCGTCTTCCAGGCTTAGAAATACAAAGCCCTTGGCCGTGCCGGGCTGCTGGCGGCAGATGACGGCTCCGGCGACGCGGATGAACCGGCCGTCAGGAATATGGCGGACGTTGGCCGCCGGCACGACGCGCATCTTGTCCAGATGGGCGCGGTGGAATCGCATCGGATGCGAGCCGATCGACATTCCCTGGTTCCAAAAATCCGATTGCAGGCGCTCCACAGGATTCATCGGCACCAGAGGCGACGGCATCTCCGGTGCACCTGCGTCCTTCAGAAGTTCTGTAACAGGGCGTAATGCCAGTTCCGATTGCCACAGCGCGTCGCGGCGATGGCGTTTGCGATTCCCAATCTCATTCAGCGCGCCCAAATCGGCCAGCGTGGTCAACTCGCTTTTCGACATCTGCGGGACGCGGCGGCGCAGATCGTCGATATCGGCAAACGGAGATTTTTGTCGTTCCTCAATGAGGGTCATCGCCGATTGATTGCTGAAGCCGCGCACATAATTAAAGCCGAGCCGCACGACGAGTTCCGAGCCGCGGCGTTCCACTGTGCATGGCCAATCGGACCGCGTCGCGTCGACGGGCAGGAAATGGAGCCCGTGGCGTTGCGCATCCTTCACCAGCGTATTCGGGCTATAAAAGCCCATGGGCTGATTGTTGAGGATCGCCGCCGTGAACGCCGCCGGATAGTGGCATTTCAGATACGCACTCGCGTAGACGATCAGTGCGAAGCTGGCCGCGTGGGATTCGGGAAATCCGTACAGCGCGAACGCAGTGATGGAATGGACGATGGTGTCCTGCACCTCACCAGTAATGCCTTTTTTCGCCATGCCGGAGCGCAGGCGCGTCTCGATGTCTCTCATGCGCTCCTCGGAGCGCTTGAATCCCATGGCGCGGCGCAGTTCCTCTGCCTCGCCTCCGGTGAAGTCCGCGACGATCATCGCCATCTTCAGGAGTTGCTCTTGAAACAGAGGCACGCCGAGCGTCCGTGCGAGCACCGGCTCCAGTAATGGATGCAAACAAACCGGCTTCTCCTCGCCCTCGCGGCGGCGCAGGTAAGGATGCATCATTTTGCCGACAATCGGCCCGGGACGGATGATCGCTACCTGCACCACGATGTCGTAAAATTTTGCCGGTTTCAGGCGAGGCAGGCAGGACATCTGCGCACGGCTCTCCACCTGAAACATGCCCACCGTGTCGGCTTTTTGCAGCGTGCTATAGACCTGCGGATCGCCGGCAGGAAGCTTCGCCAGATCGACCTCTTCGTCGTAATGATCGCGAATCAGGTTGATGGAATCCTTGAGCACAGCCATCATGCCGAGGCCCAGCAGATCCACTTTAATCAGCCCCAGATCCGCGCAGTCTTCCTTATCCCATTGCACGATCACGCGGCCGGGCA
Organism: Bryobacteraceae bacterium; assembly: GCA_035542735.1. GTDB lineage: Bacteria > Acidobacteriota > Terriglobia > Bryobacterales > Bryobacteraceae > Palsa-187. The sequence goes on along the minus strand of DATKKV010000016.1, from coordinate 23,604 downwards.
TGGTCGCCGGTTCCAATGGCACGATGGAATCGAGCTGCCCCTGGCAGATCACCATGCCTCCGGAATGCTGGCCCAGATGTCGAGGCAGATTCAGAATCTGACGCGATAGCGTGAGCAGCTTCGCCACGCGATCGTGCTTCAAATCCAGGCCCGCGGCTGCGATCTGCTTTTCCGCGGGCTTATCGCCGCCGTTCTCCACCTCCCATGAACCTCGCGCGGATAGCTTCGAAATTCGATCGAGTGTTTCCAGGTCGAAGCTTAGCGCCTTGCCGACGTCGCGTATCGCCGATCGGCTGCGATAGGTGATGACGTTGGCCGTCATCGCCGCGCCCAGTTTGCCGTAGCGCTGATAGACGTATTGAATCGCTTGCTCGCGGTCGTCGCCGCTGGGGAGATCGAGGTCGATGTCGGGCCATTCGCCGCGTTCTTCGGACAAAAAACGCTCGAACAGCAGTTCCATCTTTACCGGATCGACGGCGGTGATGCCGAGCGAGTAGCACACCGCGCTATTGGCCGCCGAGCCTCGACCTTGCACCAAAATTCCCTGTCGCCGGCAGAACTCGACGATGTCCCAGACGATTAAGAAATAACCGGACAGTTTGAGCTTTTCGATCAGCGCCAACTCACGCTCGATCTGGCGATAGGCTGTGGGATCGTTTGCGCCATAGCGATCGAGCGCGCCAGTCAGCGTGCGCGCGCGCAGGAACGAATCCATGGTCTCTCCCGGAGGGACGGGATAGCGCGGAAATTCGTAGCCCAGGTCGGCCAGCGTGAATTGCAGACGGTCGGACAAGCTACGAGCGTTCTCAATCGCCTCGGGCGTAGTGGCAAATAGCCGCTTCATCGCAGCGGGAGTTTTTAGATGGTGCTCGGAGTTTTGCTCCAGCAGGCAGCCCGCTTCATCGACGTTGGTTTTGTGACGCGCGCAGGTGAGCACGTCCATAAGCGCGCGATTGCCGGGATGAGCGTAGCGGACGCCGTTGGTCGCGATCAGAGGCAGTTTGCTTCGCCGAGCCATCTCTTTCACACGTTCGTTCCGGACTTCTTCGCCGCGAATTAAGTGGCGCTGCAGTTCCGCGTAGACGTTGCCCGCGCCGTAAATGCTCATCAGTGTTTCCGCCCGCTGGGAAGCGTCGGCGATCGCGATCAGACCTTTGGAGTATTGTCGAAACTCGGCTTCGCTGGCCGCGGCCTTGCCTTTTTCCGAGCGCAGTTTCATGGACGAGATCAAGCGGCACAGGTTTTGATAGCCCTCGCGATTTTCCACCAGCAGCGTGTAGCGGCCTCCGGCGGCAGCGGTGATCTCCGCGCCAATGTGCGGACGGATGCCCAGCTTTTTTGCCGCCATGTAAAAACGCGGAGCGCCGCTTACATTGTCGGTATCGACCAAGGCCATCGCGGGAATGTCCAGTTGGGCGCACTGGTGGACCAGATCCTCGGGCAGGGAGGCTCCTTCGAGAAAGCTGAAAGCGGATCGGGCGTGGAGTTCGACGTACATCCTCAATGCACTGCGTCCGAAGGGGACTGACCTTTCTGTCCCAAGGCGCGCGTATTACTTCGTGAAAAAATGGAGTTCCCCCGCGCTGCGTGGACAGAACGGTCTGTCACCTTCGGTCCACATGGCAGCTTAGTCATAACTCCCGTGCACAAACCACTTCCTTGTATCCGTTAAATAAATCCGGTATACCGCGCGATCCTCCAGCACCACGTCCCATTCATCGCGAGCCCATGACGTATCGGCCCACCAGTCTCCGGAACTTCGCCACGGCCCGGCAGAATGAATCACCTCGCCGCGCACACGGTCGGAGCTCACGCGCCGCGGCGTCTGATGCCTCGTGACCACCTGTGCTGCCAAAGGAGGACGGAAATAGCGCAGAGCCACCCTCAAGGGACGCGACTTCGGCGCCGCGGGCTCGGCCGGTTCGAAGGCGCAGGGCCGCAGACGATACGCATCCGGCCTGTGTGTATTGAGCAATTCCGGCGTGCCCACGCGATCGGCTCCGGCTAACGCACGGAGACGGGACAATAGCGTATGCAATTTCTCCGGCTCGGGGGTGGCGGGATGAAACAGGCCGCTCTGCACGAACCTGGGCTCAGCCGGATCGAGCGTAATCTGCACCGCGACCACCGGAGCATCGGGCGGCTTGGCTTCTAGAGAAAGCTGCACCTGCTTGAGCAGCGCCAGAGGATCGCGCATGGCCAGCGGTAGGTCCAATACGCGAACGAAATTGCGAAAAGGGGGACAGACTTCTCTGTCCCCGCCTGTCAAAAGTCCATCCGGAGGTGGCTGATGGCCGTGGACAGAGCGGTCTGTCCCCCTTTTCGCAATCCCCGGATCATCGAGCAGCGTCAACGTGACAATAATGCGGCGTGCAGCCTTGCCGTTGCTGTTGAGCTTCGCCGTCAGATCGTGCAACTGGCCGGAGACGACAAACAGGATCGGTTCCAAAAGCTCGATGGCGTCGTCGAACTCCTGGTGCAGTGTATATTCGATCGGCGGCAGCGAAAGATGCAGCAGATCGGCGCCTTGGCCCAGAGCCAGACGCCGCAACTGGTAGCCGGCCTCGCCCAGACGCTCTACCACGCCGACTTCGGGCAAGGCCGCCAGCTCGCCTAGTGTGCGGACGCCCCAGCGGTGAAGCTTTAGCAACAATTCCGGAGAAATCAAGGGCGTATCGATGGGGATGCCCGACAAAACGTCGGCTTCCTCACCCGGCGCAACAATGGTAACTCCCCGATAGGCGCGCGCGATCAGCACGGCGGTGGATTTATTCGAGGCGATGGCCAGGCTGGCATGGATGCCCATCTCCTCGCCTCGCTTGGAAATTTCCGAGGCGATTTGATGGAAATCTCCGAACAGCGACCCCAGGCCGTCGACGGAAAACACCACCGTATCGGCCGCGGCAGTCTCCACCAAAGGTGAAAATTGCCCGGCTAATGCCGCCAGCCCGGGTGATGGGCCATAAAGACACGCGATCACTCAGGCTCCACAAAATCCCCTGGCTGACGCCAGGGGCTATAGCCCCGCACGTCAGTGCGGGGATCACTCGACTTCGACATCAGGCCTCCGCGAGCGCTTCCAGCCTCAACGGGGCCGCATCGAAAGGCTTTCGTGATACCGCCTCCGATTCCAGCCGCACCAGGGTTTGAAATGGCGGCAAACCTCGCCACTCGACGGCGGACTGGCTCATGGCGAGCTGATGCGCGGAGCTGGATTTCGCCACAGATTGCCGCGCCAGGATCAGCAGGATGGCCGGAGTGTGTTGCACCGCGTTTCTCAGCCGGTACCAATAGGAGAGTGGCACGCGCTGCAGGGAGATTGCGGCCACATCGCAGAGGTCGAGCACCACCAGCCCGAATCCTCCGCTGTGCAGGACCATGTCCCCGGCTTTCAGAGCCGTTTCCAGGCGATGTGCGCACTGCACCCACAGCAGTTTTCCCAGATCCGCCCCGGCGCGAGCCGCCGAAACCGGGTCAAACGAGTCATCGCAATCGATCCAGGCGGCCACCTCCCCGCCGAGCGTGGCGGTCGCCAGCATGGTTTGCGCCAAAGCGGTCCTGCCGGTGGACCGGTCGCCTAAAATTTCCGTGACGGTGCCGCGAGGCAAAGCACAAATCCCTTGCACGGCGTCCTGAAGCTTTAACCCGGTGCGGGGAGGGAGGGAAGTGACCAGTGCGGTTGCAATGTTCGCCATTTCTTCGCCTGTCTCGATTGTCCGCCTCCTCCGGCAATCTGTCAAGGAAAAATAAAAAGGGGCCGCCTGGAATTTCAGGCGACCCCTTGGGTTTATAAGCAGCCTTATGAATTAGTTAGCGTTAGGAATGACGCGGGCGTGAACCGTATCCACAGCAAACTCCCCGTTGATTCCATGGCACACGACGCAAGCTTCACCAAGCGCCGTGGTATTGGCCAGAGCGTGCGAAGCAGTCGCCTTGTCGTCGTGGCAGCCTTGGCAGGCGGCCGCAATCGGAGGCGTGCTCGGAAGGAAAGCACCGTTGCTAGCCACATTGGCCACCGCACCGACGTTATCCACTTGATAGGACTGGCCGACGTGGCAGGTATTGCAATAGCGCAGGTCGCCCGGGAACCGGACTTCCTGATAGTTCGTCGTGCCGAGCACGTACGGATTCGACAGCGCCTCACCGCGGTGAATGCTGTGAATCTGCCAGGCGAAGTTGACGCTATCCTTCGACGTGCCGTCGGTCAGCGTCGGGTTGTGGCAAATGACGCATGCCTGCGTGTCCGCACGGCTTCCACCATGGACGAACGCCAGGTTATCGTGGCATTTGCTGCAGTTGGCGGTGGAAACCACCTGGCGCCTTGCGACTACCGGAGTGCTATCGACCGAGAAGTAATATTGGAACGGAGCCGCCCAATCCACCGCGCTCACCTGCTGCGTCGTACCCGGCAGCAGTGTGACGTTGTTCTCCGCCAGGAGAGAAACAGTGTACGAGCCGGTTGCGCCGGCCGGAATCTTATTGCTCATCGTGTAGGTATAGACTCCACCCGCTCCGCCACTGAGACTTCCACCGGCCTGTGTCGTAGGAGTTTCCGAAACGCGGATGCCGTTGACACCGTAATCGACGTTTGCGCCGCCCAGAACCACACGGAACGTGGTGAGCTTGGTGATGTCCACCGGATTGCCGGACTTATCGCTCACCTGGAACTGAACCGTCGGGGCATTGCCCGGGGTCGCGTTCTTCACGCTGATGACCTTGGTCACGATTCCCGCCAGCGAAGTCGACTTGCTGGGTATCGTGTGCGCGCCCGGAACCGAGGCGTCAAATTCGTTGTGCATCGTCGAGGTGTGGCAGTTCGTGCACTGTGTATCGTCGTACTGGATCAGATTGACGTGATTCTGGCCGGTGGCGAAGTTCACGTCGTCGTGGCAGGAGCCGCAAGCCGCGCGCGTCGGCTGTGTCGCCCAGTAGCCGGATTGTGTCGGCCCGGCCGCGTGGCAAGTGGTGCAGTTGCGGATATCCTGCGGGAAAACGATCGTCGAGAAATCCACCCAGGCGCCGCGATGGTAAATCTGATACGGCGTGCCCGCGATCACGCTGGGCAGGCTCGATCCCATGTGCAGCTTGTGGATGAACACCTTCATGTCTACCGTGTTCAGCGTATCCGGGTTCACACTCTGCGGAGTATGGCACAGCACGCAATAAGCGATCTCCGTGCGGGCCCCGCCGTGGGCACTGATCGGATTGTGGCAGTTGTTGCAGGCCTTCTCTGTAACAATGTCGCGAACCACGGTGACATTGGAGCCGTTCGGCACGAATGAATACGTCGTGTTCGACGTGTACGCGGTAGGATAGCCGTACGCCGCAAGGTTTCGGGACGCCTGCACGCCGATGGTAGTGGTCGCCGTCGCGTCGAACGTGGTCGGCGCCTTCTTTCCGAACGTATAGGTGTATGTCCCGCTCGAAGCATCGACCAGGACGTATGTACCGCCGGTATCCGTGCCCGCCTGCGTCTGAGGAGGATTGTTGTTGGTACTCGAGTTAAGCACGGTCGTCGTATACGCTGTGTACTGGGTCTGGCCCTGGGGAATATAAGCCGCGACGAAACTCAGAGAAACCGCGCCGGCCGTCTGAACACCCAGACGGTCCAGTCCCGCTCCGTTGGAGTCGGTCAAGGTGAACTGCGCCGTGATCGTTCCATCTTTCGCGATGGCCGCACTCTTGACTTTCACCAGAACGCCGGTGGTGAAGGAATTAAACGTAGAGGCGGCCGCCGTCGCCTCGGGATTGAAATCTTTATTCCGTTTTTCCGCCCATCGCTGGCCGGAAGCGGTTGCTATCAAAGCCACAGCCACCGTGGCTATGGAAAAAAGTGATCGAATTCTCATATTCAAATCTCCCTACGGAAACAGCATCCGCATATAGGCAACGTCACCGCTGCATTTTCGCGATATACATTGCAAATCAAAGGCCATTGCTATCTTGTTGTTTTTGTGATGCCAATAAGACGCCTCCCTGTCGCAAAATGAGGCATTTGGCGCAGCTTCGTCATCGCGACTCGGGTCTTGGCGCAGGCTTAAATCGCCATAATGGCTGCGCTCACGGGTCTGGAGCCGACGGGGATCACGGTAAGCAGCTTGGCCGCGCGCTCCTTATACCGGTTCGGGGCGATGAGGTCCACGCGAAGCACGGCTACGTCGCCGGATTTCCGGTTCAACACCAGAGCATACTGATCGTCCGGCGTCACGGCGACGAAGCCGGGGTCGTCGCCGACATTCAGAACCGCGATCACCTTTTGGGTGGCGATGTTCAGGATCACCACGCGCCCAGATTCGGGGCTGGCGATGAACAGAAACGAATCGGAAGCGGCCATCGCGCCGGGAGCATGCCCAGCGAGCACCGTTTGCCCAACCTCCGGGGTGTGATACGGGTAGACAATGACCACGCCGTCCACGCCTTCACCGGTGACGAATAGTTGTCCGCCGTCGTTGCTAAAGCAGAGGTGATCAGGGCGGACGGCGATCGGCAGGTCGGCGATCAGCTTCGATGAAGCGACGTCATAGACCGACAGCAGGCGGTCACCGCGATTGGCCGCGACCATCGTCCGGCTATCGGAGAGGAATCGCACCGCGCCGATCTCCGCCGGAGGGCCCAAAGGTCCGCCGAGTTTCCGCGCTGCCAGATCCACCAGGCGCACCGATTGATCCGCGCTGACCGCGGCCATCTTCCCGTCGGCCGAAAGGGCGAAATCGCGCGGATCTTCCGCCAGCGGCAGCTTCCAATCGACCATGAATTTGTCGAGAGCGATGCGCACCAGCGCCTTTGGTTCGCGCGTGAGGACGTAAATCGCGCGCTCATCGGGGGAAAGACGCATGGAGACGGCAGCGGCGCCCGCGGCGAGCTTGCGGGAAAAACGCAGCCGGTCGGCCTGAATCTCCTGCACCGAGCCATTTTCGGGCGTCAGCGCGTAGACCAGCGGCTTGGTGTGCAGCGCGACCACATCCGCGGGAGCGGCGTCCAGCGGAATGAGTTTCGCCACGGCAAGCGCGTGGAGGTCGACTGCGGCGACGGCGTGGCCTTCTTCATTCGCGATGAAAGCGTAGCCCCGGAACCCGGCTTTCCGGCTGGTGCAGGCGGCCGCCAAAGGTAGCGCGAAAAGGGCGCGTCTCGAGATCACAACACTAGTGTAGTCTACTGAAAATAAAACAAAACATTGCCGCGGCGTTGCGGCTGTGCTACTGTTCAAGTTGGGCGCTCAGGCCCCTGCCTTGAAAGCTCCCAAGTAGAACAATTTCCTATGAATCTGCGGTCGCTGTTCAGTCTTTTTTCCTCCGACCTCGCCATCGATCTTGGGACGGCGAACACGCTGGTTTTTGCCAAGGGCAAGGGCATTGTGGTGAATGAGCCGTCGATCGTCGCCATCAACAAGACGACGGGTGAAGTGGAAGCGGTGGGCCGCGAAGCCAAGGAGATGCTGGGGCGCACGCCAGGCAACATCGTGGCGATCCGTCCGATGAAGGACGGCGTCATCGCGGACTTCAAGGTCACCGAGCGCATGCTGAATTACTTTATTCAGAAGGCGCACGGGCGCAAGATGCTGGTGCATCCGCGCATCATCATCGGTGTGCCCAGCGAGATCACGCAGGTGGAGAAGCGCGCTGTGATCGATTCGGCCTATCACGCCAAAGCGAGCGAGGTTTATCTCGTCGAGCAGGCGATGGTGGCGGCGATCGGCGCGGGCCTGCCGATCACCGAACCTTCCGGCAACATGGTGGTGGACATCGGCGGCGGCACTACAGACGTGGCGGTGATCTCGCTATCCGGCATTGTGTATTCGCGCTCCGTGCGCGTGGCCGGAAATGAGATGGACGACGCCATCGTGCAGTACATGAAGCGCAAGTACAATCTGCTGGTCGGCGAGACCACGGCGGAGAAGGTGAAGATCTCGATTGGCTCGGCGTACGTGCTCGACAAGCCGCTGACGATGGAGATTAAGGGCCGCAACCTGATTGAAGGCGTGCCGCGAACCATCACCGTGGACGATGCGGAAATTCGCGAGGCGCTTTCCGAGTGCGTTGCGACGATCATGAACGCAATCCGTGTGGCCTTGGAACGGACACCGCCGGAGTTGTCCGCCGACATCAGCGATCGCGGCATTGTGCTGACGGGCGGAGGCGCGCTGATCAAGAATCTGGATAAGCGCATTCGACAGGAAACCGGGCTTCCGGTATCGATCGCCGAGGATCCGCTGGCGTCGGTTGTGCTGGGAACGGGCAAGATGCTGACCGAGTTCAAGCTGCTGCGCCGCATCGCCATCGAGTAGCCGGCGGGCTCGGACCGCCGGGTTAGCGTGTCTTATGGAGTTTTTTCTTAGTCGTTACCGCAACCTTTCGGTGCTTGTGGCGGTGATTCTCGCGCAACTGGTGCTGCTCGCTTATCAAGTGAGAACGAATGGCGACGTGCGGCTGATTCGCGTGTGGGCCGTGGGCGCAGTGACGCCGCTGGCGCGGGTGATTGAGAACGGGCGCATCGGCGTATCCCATTTTTTCAGCGATTATTTCGTTCTGCTCGACGTGCGCGAGGAAAATAAGCGCATGAAGGCTGAGCTCGATCGCGTCAAAATGGACAATCAGTATCTCCGCACCGAGCTTTCGACCGCGGACCGTGTCCGTTCCCTGGCCATTTTTCAGGCTCATTCGCCTTCGAAGACCGTCGCGGCGCATATTATCGCAAACGACCCCAGTGTAGCCGCCAAGGATGTCTTCATCGACCGCGGCAGCTCGAGCGGCATTGAGCCGGGCATGGCGGTGATCACGCCGGACGGCATCGCGGGCAAGGTGACCAAGGTATTTTCCAGCGCCTCACAGGTGATGCTGGTAACCGATGGATCCTTCGCTGCCGGCGTTATTTCCCAAACCAACCGCGTGCATGGCGTGTTTCGCGGCCAGGGGTTTGAGGGCTCCGGCAGAATCGAGCATGTGCAGAACGAGCAGAAGGTGGATCCAGGTGAGTGGTTCTACACCTCCGGCGACGACCGCATTTTTCCGAAGGGCTTGCCGGTGGGCGAAGTGACCGTTGTGCATCAGGGGAAAACGGAAAAGGAGATTTACATCTCGCTCAGCAGTTTCAAGAACGCCCTGGAAGAGGTTCTGATCATCGTGGAGGGTGTGCATGCGCCGATTCCCAGCGCGTCAACACCCTCCGAGCCGCCACGGCTGCTGGCGCCGCCCCCGTTCGATCCCGCCGATGGCGCGCCGGTGCAGCCGCTTCAGACCGGCCCCATTTCGACTGACGCCGACCGCGTCAAGGAGCAGTATCGCAAGCTCGGGGCGCAGGAAGGCCATCAATACGGCGAACGCAGCAACGGAGCTCCGAATTACAACATGCCGCTGAAACAAGAAACCAGGCCGGACGCAAAGCCCGAGAAACCATGAGCGGATTTTCGGATCAGTACCGCGCGCCGCTGCGCAAGGAGCGCAGTTCGATGGTGAACATCGCGGTGATCGCGGGGATCTCCCTCCTGGCGATCCTGTTTCGAGTGTACGTGTCGCGTTTCGTGCCCTATCTGCAGTATTTGGAATTACCGCTTCTCGTCACGGTGTATTTTTCGCTGATGTGGCGCAGTCCGATCGCCGGTGTGCTGTTCGGCGCGACCGTAGGGCTGGCGCAGGATTCACTGTCGCATCATCTCCTGGGCATGTTCGGCATCGTGAAGACCTTGGTGGGATATTTCGCCGCGTCGGTGAGCCTCCGTGTGGACGTCGGCAATCCGCTGCTACGGCTGGTTCTGGGATTCTTTTTTTTCTTCTTCCATCAACTGCTGTACTGGGTGATGGCGCGTGCGATGCTGGGAGAAGCGCTGGACTTCGAGGCCCCCCAGGCTCTGGTGCTGGCCATGCTGAACGCCATCGTCGCCGTGTTTCTCTATCAGCTGTTGGATAGACTGAAAGTTACGGGTTAACGCCGGAGAGAAACAAGAAGGCAGCCTTTCGTGGACCCCGAGATCCAGCAATCGAAGCATTCGCCGCCGAGCCGCCTTTATCGCGACGATACCCGCTTTGCGCTGGGCCGCATCGCCGTTTTTCAATATCTCACCGTGGGGGCGTTTCTGTTCCTCACCGGCGGCTACTGGATTCTGCAGGTCCGCGATCAGAAATTCAACGCGGAGATGGCGGAGCGCAATCGCATCAAGACGGTTCCGCTCCTGGCTCCGCGCGGAAAAATTCTAGACCGCGACGGGCGCATCATCGTCGACAATCACTCGTCGTTTGAATTGCGCATCTCGCGCGAAACGCTGAAGCCGGAGCATATTCCCGCCATCGCGGCCGGCTTGAACATGACGCCGGAGGAGGTTCGCGTACCGCTGGCCCGCGCCGAATCACGCCGGATTCCCAAGTATTTCCCAGTGCTGATTAAGCAGGAGCTGACGCCGGCCGAACTGGCCTTCGTGCAATCCCACATGGATCGCGACACGTTTCCGGAGTTGGAGTATGTGTCCAGCCAAACGCGTTTGTATCCGCAGGGCGGCTTGGCGGCTCACGCGATCGGCTATGTGGGCGAGGTGTCGGACCAGGAATTGAACTCCGCGGAATTCGCGAAATACTCGCAGGGCGATAAAGTCGGCAAGGAAGGGCTGGAGCGGCAGTACAACGAAATCCTGATGGGCGTAAACGGACAGCGCCGCGTGGTGGTGGACAGCATGGGCCGTGAGCACGGCGATCCGATGGAGAACAAGGATTTCGTGCCCGGCCAGAGTCTACAGCTGACGCTCGACCTGGATCTGCAGGCTGTGGCGGAGCTGGCGATGGAAGGCCGGCGCGGCGCGGTGGTCGCATTGGACCCGCGCAACGGGGACGTGCTGGCCATGGTGAGCCGGCCTGCCTTCGATCCGAACCTGTTCACGCGCCGCATCAGCCGAGCGGACTGGAAGGAGCTCACGGAGAATCCCGACAATCCCCTGATGAACCGGGCGATTCAGGCGCAGTTTGCGCCGGGCTCGACGTTCAAGCCGATTGTGTCCATGGCGGGCCTGGAGAACGGGATGCTGGAGCCGGCGACGACCGTCCACTGCCCAGGCAGCGCGACGTTTTATGGCCACACGTTCAAGTGCGACGAGACTCATGGCACGGTGGACCTGCACCGCGCGATCGTCCATTCGTGCGACGTCTTCTTCTTCACCGTGGGAAACCGGATGGGGATCGACCGCATCGCCGAGTACGGACAGCTGGCGGGGATCGGGAAGAAAACGGGCATCGACCTTCCCAATGAGAAGGACGGCCTGATGCCTTCACCCAAGTGGAAGCTGCGGGTGCTGCGTGAAAAATGGTATGCGGGCGAGACCATTTCGGTGGCGATCGGCCAGGGCGCGGTGACGGTAACGCCGATTCAACTCGCCTCGGCCATCGGAGGCTTGGTTTCGGGCGGAGTGTGGTACAAGCCTCATCTGGTGAAAGGCGCGCGTATCGATCCGCCAAGGCGCGCCGAGTTTCGTCCGGAGAACGTGGCAACCGTGGTGTCGGGCATGTGCGGCGTTGTGAACGAAGGCGGCACGGGCGCGTCGGCGGCGATTCCGGGCCTGGAAATCTGCGGCAAGACGGGCACCGCGCAACGCATTTCCAACGATCTCGCGAAATCGAACAAGGCGCTGGCGGCGGCGATGAAGGATAACGGCTGGTTCACGGGATTCGCGCCGCGGGAAAATCCGGAAATCGTGGTAGTGGCGTTATGGGAGGGCGGCGGCAAGGGAGCATTCTCCGCTCCGATCGTGCGCGACGTGATCAAAGCCTATTTCGATAAGAAAGCCCGGCTGGCGCGGCCCGGTCCGGCGCAGCTTTCCCTGTTTACACAAGGGCCTGCGACGACCGCGGCGCATTGATGGAATAATAGAACGTGGCCCGCTACCGCAGCCTCCGCGATCTCGACTGGCCCCTGCTGATTATCAGCCTGGTGATCTGCACCCTGGGCGTGTTACAGATATATTCGGCCACCCATGGCGACACGCCGTGGCGAAACGCGTGGTGGAAGCAGATCATCTACATTGGTGTAGGACTGGGACTGATGTGGCTCACGACGTCGATCGACTACCACACGCTGCTGGGCCAGGTGCCGATTCTGTACACTGCCTCCGTACTGGGCCTGCTGATGACGGTGGCGGTTGGCAACGTGGTGTTTCACGCCCGACGATGGATTCACATTTTTGGGGTCAGCTTCCAGATCTCTGAATTTGTTAAATTGGTGATAATATTGATGGTGGCACGGTATCTCTCGGAGCTGAAGAGCGACGAGGTGAACCTGCGGGACCTGTTGAAATTAGGAGGATTGGTCGCGCTGCCCGTGGCTCTGGTGTACTATCAACCGGACCTTGGCACGGCGATTACCTGTGTGTCGGTGCTGGCGGCCGGGATTCTGCTGGCGGGTTTGCGCTGGCGGTACATCGCGGGGATTGCGTTAATTGCCGCGCTGGCAATGCCGGTGGGCTGGTATTTTATTAAAGATTATCAGCGGGCGCGGTTCTTGACGTTTCGCGACCCGTCCCTGGACCCGAAAGGCGCGGGGTATCAGGTGATCCAATCCAAGATCGCGATTGGAGCGGGAGGAATCTGGGGAGCGGGCCTGACGAAAGGCACGCAGACTCAGTTGCGGTTCCTTCCGGCCGCGCACAACGACCTGATCTTCTCCGGGTTTGCAGAAGAACACGGGTTCGTGGGCGTAGTCGTGGCGCTGGGCTTGTATTTCTTGCTGTTGATGCAGATTGTGCAGAACGCGCAGACGGCTCCGGATCGGGCTGGGATGTATATTTGCATGGGGGTGGCGGCTCTGCTGTTGTGCCACCTGCTGGTGAATGTGGGGATGGTGGCGGGCGAAATGCCGCTCACCGGGATTCCGCTGCCGCTGATGAGCGCGGGCGGGTCCATTACGATGTCGGTATTTGTAATGCTGGGGCTGGTGAATAATGTACGGCTTCGGCGGTTTGTCAGTTAGGATTGACCGGGCCAGGCGTGGATCAGCCGGCGCGGCTAAAGTGAAGCGGATTTCGGTAACAACAAGTTTTTTGGTGCCTTTTTTGGGAGAGATGGGTCGCCTGAGCGCCCGTTTTGGCCCTCCCGGGAGATGGTTTCCGCAGTGCTGGTAAGGTTTCGGGTCCAATCGACGGGGTGTATGAGGACGGCTCCACTCCGGCGGGACGCACCAGCCATCCGGCCCGAATCGCTTTCGCCCAAGTCGGCCTCTTGATTGTCGCCGAGGTCCTCAATTGGCTCGCGGGAATCCGCGGGACAGGAGGCCTGTAATGAGCAAGGAACTGGTGATCTCGGCCAATCGGCACGAGACCAAGGTGGCGCTGATCGAGGACGATCAACTCTGCGAAGTCTACTTCCAGCGCGCCAATGAATATTCCCTCGCCGGGAGCATCCATAAAGGCCGCGTCACGCGTGTGCTGCCCGGAATGCAGTCGGCGTTCGTTGATCTGGGCCTGGAACGGGACACGTTCCTCTACGTCTCCGACTTCCTGGAGGAGCACGAAGACTTCGACAAGGTGACTGGCGACGAGCGTCCGGCCAGGGAGCCTCGCGAGCGTGAGCGTCGTCCGCCGCAGGGCCCTCCCGCGCAGGCGGCTCCGCAGGAGCCGGTTGAAGGAGCGCCGGTCGAGGCGTTGGGTGCAATGCCGGCGGAAGCTCTGATTGCCCCTTCCGAATCGCGCCGGGATGATCGAGGCGGGGAGAATCGTGGCGACAGGGATCGGCGGGGACGCCGCTCGCGCCGCCGCAGGGGCGGTGGCCGCGGGTTCCCCGAATCGAAGTACGCTTCGCCTGGAGCCGAGCAGAGGCAGGGCGGACCGCAGGAGGCATTTCGCACCCCGGCCGGCGAGGAAGCGGAAGCAGCCCAAGCGGTGGAGAGCGTGGCGGAGCCGGCATCTGAGGAAATCACCCCACTTATCCTGCCCGGCGAATCCCTGAAGAAATATCGCGAGGGGCCTCCCGCCCTGAAGGCTGAAGAGGCCATCGAGCCGATCGCCGAAGAGCCTGAGCCGCTCGGCGAATACGACGAGCCAATTCATTATCCGGCGGAGAACGCGTTACCCGATGCGCCCGTTCATGCGGGTGAGGCTGCCGTGGAAGCGCAGGAGCCGCCGGTGATTCCACCACCACTTCCGCAGGAGTACGTTGCGGCTCATCATCAACCGGATGAGTTGGAAGAAAAGGAGGCGGCCCAGGCCGCCGAGCCGGAAGCCCCGGACGCCGGAAATGAGGAAGAGGAAGAGGGCTCTGTGCCAGGCCTTGACGATGACGAGGATCGCGACATTCAAGCGATGATCCTTGGTGATATCGAGGGCCTCGATACGGTGGACGAGGAAGGCGAGGAGATCGAGGAAGCAGCGGCCGGCCAAAAGTCCGAAGAAAAAGTCGGGGAAGCGGCCGTGGCGGGCGAGACCGCATCGGCTGCGGTTCGGGACCGCAGTGGCCGCTATCCGCATCGCGGCGCGCGCCGCAACCGCCGCCGCCGCGGCGGCCCAGAGGCTCCACGCCAGGAAAATCGGAGCGAGAGCCCGGAAGGGCGCGCGCAGGTTCAAGTCGTCGCAAGGCCGGTTCAGGGTCAGCCCTCGATCACCGATCTGCTCAAGGAAGGGCAGGAGATCATTGTTCAGATCGCCAAGGAGCCTCTGGGCCAGAAGGGCGCGCGCATTACGTCGCATATCGCCCTTCCGGGGCGCTATGTGGTGTATATGCCCACGCTCGAGCATATGGGCGTGTCGCGGAAGATCGGCAGCGACGAAGAGCGCCTGCGCCTGAAGCGGATTCTGCAGGGCCGCCGTCCAGGTCCTGTGGGCGGCTTCATTACGCGCACCGCCGCCGAGGGCCGTAGCGAAGAAGACATCGCGGGCGACATGCAGTTCCTCTACAACCTGTGGCAGGACATTCGCACGCGCGCCGAGCGCAAGCCCGCGCCGGTGTTGCTGCACCACGATCTCGACATCGTCCAGCGCATCCTTCGCGATCAACTCGCCGATAGTTTCAAAGCCATTTGGATCGACAACGAGGAGCATTACGAAAGGGTTCTGCGCTTCGTCGAACGCTTCCAGCCCGCGCTGGTTCCCAAGGTGAAGCTGTACACGCGCGAGGCTCCGATTTTCGACGCGTTCGGCGTGACTGCGGAGCTCGAAAAGGCTTTGCGTCCAAAGGTTTGGCTGAAATCGGGCGGCTATATCGTGATCAACCAGACCGAGGCGTTGGTGGCCATCGACGTGAACACAGGTAAGTACGTTGGCAAGTCGAATCGCCTGGAAGACACGATCGTCAAGACCAACACCGAGGCGGTGAAGGAGATTGTGCGCCAGGTCCGGCTGCGCGATCTGGGTGGCATCATCGTGATCGACTTCATCGACATGGACGAGCGGAAGAATCGCCAGAAGGTGATGCAGGCGCTCGAAGAGGCGATGCGCGCCGACCGCGCGCCGTACAAAATTCTCCAGTTCAATGATTTTGGCTTGGTGGCCGTCACTCGCAAGCGCGTGAAACAATCGCTCGAGCGGACGCTATGCTCGCCGTGTCCGCATTGCGAGGGCGCGGGGTACGTAAAGAGCGTGCAAACCGTGATCAGCGAGATTCTCACAGAGGCGCGCAAAATGGCCCGCAGCGTCGACAGCAAAGATGTAATGCTAAGGGTGCACCCCGACGTCGCCAAGGTGTTGAAGTCGCATCAGAACAAGTTCCTGGAGGAGTTGGAAGAGACCCTCCGCAGACCAGTCCTGGTAAAGAGCGATCCGCTGCTCCATCACGAAAAATTCGACCTGGCCTAACTCGTCGGTCAACTGAATAGAACCAGGCCCGGAATGTCGCGGAAATCCGCGGGATTCAGCGTCCATAGTGGCGCGTCCTGACGGATGGCGCAGGCGGCGATGGCAAGATCCGCTTCCCGCCCGCGTGGACGCCGGAGGGTGCGGTAAAGCATCGCCGCGATGGCGGCTTCTTCCTCGCCGAAGGGAATCGTGAACTCCGCGGGGAACAGGCGCTCCCGCACCGTGAGTTCCTGCGGCGTCCGAGGTCCCCGCAGCCATTCATACACGACCTGCGACGGAAGAATGAGCCGCTCGCCGGAGGCCAACACGCGCAACAAGACTGGACCGGAATGCTTGGGCCCTGTCAAGCTATCGATGAGCAGCGAGGTATCGAGGACGATCATCAGACCGGAGTTCTTCTTCCTCCTGTTCTTCGCGCCGCCCTGATTTCTCTCAGTTCGCGGTCGACTTCCGCCTGGCTCCGCGTGGGCGCTTTGGCGAGGTACTCGTCGAGCACGCGCAGCATCCGCAGCCGCTCCCGTTCGCTTAGACGACCGATGCGGGCGTGGTAATCGAGCACCGCTTCCCGCACGACCTCGCTCTTGGGCTTGGACAGGCGCTTGGCCGCGTCTGCGAGTTTGGCTACCGTGGCTTCGTCGAGCGTGAAGGTGACCTTTACCATACTGAGGCCATACTACCATACTGCCCCGAGAGCAAACAAAAAAGGGGACCGGGTTCCCGGTCCCCTCTCGACTTCGGAATGTCTTGCCTTAAGAGGGCCACATAGCGGCCCCACAGCTAGAGCTATTCCAGTAAAATTCTTTTGTTTCCCCTGAAGGCACGATTGTCGAAAACACTATCGCTTGAACTCGGAGCGAAGGATTATTCGACGAAGAATAATTTAAAGATGGTATGCTGAAAAAAACATTCTGTCAAGCTGAGTTCACAAGAAATGCCTGACCACGCAGCCGACCTTGGGCTACGCGGGTGCGAACTTCAGGGCTAGCGCATCTTATTGAGATTTAATCGGTTTCCCCTGATTTTCGACGATGGCACACATGAGCGCATTCTAGCAGGGAATTGTCAACTGATATTCTACGATAAACTTGTGGCGAAGAGGGCTACGGGCAGCTCGTAACCCCTCTCTTAATCAATATACTAGAAGTGGATGCGCAAGCCGAACTCCATCTGGCGCGGAGTATTGGCTTGTCCCGTGAAGCGGCCAAAGGTCGTTGGGCTGGTCAAGCTGAGCGACGCAGGAGTCGAGAACACGGTGTGGTTCATGATGTTTGTGATCTGGAAGTGCAACTCCGCGCCAATCCGCTCGCGGAAGATGCCGATATCCTTTGTGACGGTCGCGTCGAGGTTCCAGCGCGGCAAGCCGCGCAGGTTGTAGTAGCCGCCGCAGCTGGTATCGTATCCCAGAACGCAAGGCCGGAACTCCGCATAGACGCTTTGCGGATTGGTGAACATGTTCATGCCGTATGGGTTGTTCGTGCCGATTCCGCCGGAGCCCGCGACGCCCGAGTGAGCCGCATGGCCACCGGTGAATGGGGCGAGGGCGACCGCGTTCTCCGTCAGAGCGCCCGAACCGGAGGAGTTCGATTCGCCCCATGCCTGCAAAATGGAGCTGGGAGCGTAGCCGACCGACATTCCAGCGCCGCTCTGCGCCGTTAACAGCGGCGCCACGTTCCAACCGCCCAGTATGTGGCCCAGCACTCCCTTCTGGCCCTTAAAGTACGGCGGCTGGTAGAACAGCGCCTGGTTATAGATGAACTTGTAGTCGTAAGCGTTGATGCCGCTACTGGCGCTTAGGTTGTAAGGACTGACCAGCGTGTAGGAGCTGTTGTACTGCGCGATCTGCCCCGTCCCGATGGCCTTGCTCCAGGTAAAGTTCGACGTGGTGGTTAAGCCATGCCAGTCGCTGGCGCGGAAGGTCACATATAAGCCGTTGTAGTTCGAGTAGCCCTGGCTCCCGCTGATCATCAGCGACGTAGCCTGCCCGAAACCTCCATTGAGCGGCTGGCTGATCATCGTGCGGCCAAGCTGCCAGGAGGAGGCGTTATTCATCGCCGTCCAGAGGTTGGTCACCAGGAGATTCTTGATATTCGAGGTCTGGTTTGCTGCTAGCGCCGCCGTGCAGCTTGTGTATCCAGCGCAATAGCTCGAAGAAGCCCCGCCCAGTGCGGCTTCGAAGAACGGCTGCACCGGAACGTTGGCGGGCGCAACGCCTCCCGGGCAAGGATATGCGGTGCCACCGCACAACGCCTGGTAGAGGTTGGCGAAGGCCTGCGCAAACTGCTGGTTGCCGAGCGTCAACATGTACGGAACAGCATCGACGTTGAGTTCGGAGGTTTCGTGTTGGGAATGACGAAACATGTAGCCGGTATCGAGCATCAACTTGGATGATATCTGGCGCTGCACGGAAACCGTAATATTGTCGGTCTGGTTAGGCCGGTAATTGTAGTCCAGGATGGTGGGATCGGCAGCTGCGCCGTTGGTGCCACCGGTGAAATATGGCTGCGGCAAAACCGGGAGAGCGCTGGGGAGTGGAGCAGTCAGCCCATCCGTGCCGATTCGGAAGGCGTTCGCCGCGGTGACCACACCCGCTCCCAGGCACTGTCCGCTGGTGGTGACACCCTGGCACTGCACCGCTTGAATTGCGCCGGGCGCCAGCAGGGGAGACAACACCTGATTCACGCCGTTGATGCGACCGTAAATACGTCCATATCCCACGCGGAGGACGCTTTTGCGCTGGCCAACGATTTTGCCGAGCAATCCGTCGGCGTGAGACGGGTTCCAGGCGAGGGACGCGCGCGGGCTGAATTCGCCGTAGAACGGTTTGTAGGGATATTTCAACCCGTTACCCACATTCCGCACCGTCTCAAATCCAATGGTCGGATTGTAGATCTGGCCGGCCAATGCCGCTTTCTGGCGCTGTGCCAGAAAGGCTTCACTCGTTACGATGTTGCCAGCCGCATCGACAAGCTCCGTCTGCCTGCCCAGTCGTTCGTAAGGCGGCATTTCGAGAGCATACGCAAGACCGTATGTGATGGTGAGCGACGGCTTCAGGTGCCAGGTGTCGCTGAAATAGAAGTTGTAATAGGGAATGGTGGCCTGATTGGCGGCGTAGCTGCCAAGCGGCTCCAGAGCCAGAGTCCCTCCCTGGCGGATGTAGGCCACCTGGGTGTTGCTTACGATACCCAGAGCTTCAGTATAGAGCGTTTCCCAGTTGGAGTACTGCGAGCTTGGAACCGTGCTCGGAATATACGGCGAGTTGGACCAGTTCAAAATACCGCTGTTGCTCAGCCAATACGTGATCTGATTGTTCACGCCGACGCCGTTGTCCGAGCGCTCGTGATAATCGTAATTGTGCTGGTAGCTGCCGCCATATTGAAACAGGTGGTTGCCCTTGATCTGTGTCAGGTTGTCGATGAACTGCATGTCATGCCCATCCCAGAAGCGTTGGCGGATCGACTGGCTGTTGACGTTGTAAGGAACCAGAGCAGCGGTCGACTCGCCGCCGAATTCGACCGCGCCGCCCAGGCCCGGAATCTGCGGCGGTCCCCCCGAATCGGTCCACTGCCAGAATTGACGCAGGTAGGCAAAGCGGAAGTCGTTGGTCAACGACGGCGTGATGTTGGTGGTCAGGCCAGTGATGAAATAGCTGTCAAGCTGCGGACGGGGGGCTTTGGCCACGGCGTTACCGAACGTGTCTCCTGGCAGCGCGCCGCCGATATCATACTGGTTCGTCGTCAGGTTGATGATTTTCGAGAAGCGGTAGCTGGTCATCAGGCGCCACTTGTCATGAAACTCATGATCGATGCGCCCGACATAGTTGTTCTGCGTAAGCGGCGCGCGGATCGACGTAATCCAGCCCTGCGTGTTGTACTGGTCGCCGGCCGTCGGATCGTTGGGCAACGGCATGAACTTCGACCAGATCTGATTGGCAATCGGATTCAGGCCGATGCCGCGCGGATCACAGAGGCCGGTCCCGCAGGTCGCCGGGCTATAAGTCACGCCGTTCACGGTGACCGGATTCGGGTTCAGATTGTAAGCAACATAAGTTCCGGACGAGTTCGGAACTTGAATCACGCCCGCGCGCATCAGCGGCGAAGGCACCGTGTACTCCGTGGTGCCGACGTTGGGGAACCGCGACCCTTCGTAATTGAAGAAGAAATACCACTTCTTGCCGAGAAAATCCTTCGGCACGATCGGTCCGCCAATGGCCACGCCAAACCGAGAGCGGTGGTTGGAGATCAGCGGTGTGTAGGACAACGGGCCGAATCCAGGCAGATTCGAGGGCGTGTGGTTGTTCGCCCAACTATTAGCCGCGCCAACGTTGGTCGCATAGTAAAAGCCGTAACCAGCACCGTGATACTGGTTAGTTCCGCGTTTGGTCACCATCTGGACATTGGCACCCGTGCTGTTGTTGAAGTCCGCGCCTTGTCCGAACACGCTGACGCGAACCTCTTCCACGCTCTCTACAGGAGTCGGAACCACGCCAGTGGCGAAGTTGCTCGTCTGGCCGCCGCCCAACCCGGTGAAGTTCGTCTGATAGCCGATCGTGTTGCCGGCCATATCGTCGCTGGTGTTGCCGCCGTCCAGCATATAGGTGTTTTGGTCCATGTAGGAACCGGCGGTGTATCCGCTCGAAGTCACGCCAGGCTGCAGCACAGCCAGCGTTTGCACGTCACGGCCGAGGTTCGGCAGGTGCATGATCGAATTCTGGTCGATCGTGTTCCCCACCATCGCGTTTGTAGTTTGCAGCTCCGCGCCGGAGACGGCCTGCACCTCAACAGTAGTTGTCGCCGTACCGATCTCCATCTTGAAGTTCAGGGTCAGGGTCGTGCTGACGTCCACTTCCTGCGAGGCGACCTCGGACTTGGCGAAGCCTTCCTTGCTGGCGACGACACTGTACTTGCCCGGGTCCACGTTGACAAAAATGTAGCGGCCCTGGTCGTTGGTCTGGGTCTCCCGCGCTTGCTTCGTCGAAAGATCGGTGAGCGTGACTTTTGCCGCGGGAATGGCGGCAGCCGTGCTGTCGGTAACCTGTCCGACAATCGAGCTTGACGACGTTGCCTGTCCAAACAAACCGACGCAAACGGTCATTAGAGCCGCCGACAAAAGGACGGCACGCATTTTCAACAATCTGCTGTGCATATTTCTCCTTAATGCGAAGCAACCTTCTTTGAAAACTTATGTTTACACCCCTAACGCACCTTAACCTTGGGACGGAGACAACGTCACTAGGCTATTCTTAATGGCAAGTATGTTAGCTCTATGAGAGATGTCTGTCAAGACATTTTCTGGCTGGCGGGAAGTTACAATACTTTGCCGCGGAGGCGGCCTTGGGCAACGCGAATGTCCACTTCTGTACCCGGCGGGGCGTCGGGGGGCGATTTGACGATCTTCCCCCTGTTCTCGACAATGGCGTAACCTCGGTCGAGGATCTTCAGGGGGCTTAGTTGGACCAGGTGGGCCTGGAGGGGGACAAATCTACCCTGGGCGGCCCCGAGCCGGAGCTGGATCGCCTGGCGGAGCTTCGCGTCGGACCCCTCGATCCGCCTGCGGGCGGCCGCGAAGCGTAAGCGAACGTCAAGTTGGGCCAGCCCGGACCGAGCTCTCTGGAGGGTCCGTTTGCGCTGCTCGATTGCCGCGTGGACCAGATCGCGGGCATGGTATTCCAGTTCGTCGATTCTCTGCATCCTGCGGCCGATCGTCCGGTGCAGCGCCGCGCGGTCGACCTGAATCCTGTGAAGCGCACGCGCCCGGGTGGCGATCCTCAGCCGGAGGGTCTGAATCAGGCGGCGATCGGTCGTATTGAGGGCATCCAGGAGGCTTTGACGGGTGGGGACCACCAGCTCCGCGGCGGCCGATGGCGTCGGGGCGCGCAAATCTCCTACGAAATCGGCGATGGTAAAGTCCGTTTCATGCCCGACCGCGGAAATGACGGGTACGGAGCATGCCGCGATCGCCCTGGCCACGCGTTCTTCGTTAAACGCCCACAGATCCTCGAGCGATCCGCCGCCGCGGGCCACGATCACCACGTCGGCCCAGCCCGATTCGCTGAAGTATTCGAGTCCGGCGGCGATCTGCTCCGCAGCGCCGTCGCCCTGGACTTGGGCCGGATAAATGCGTACATGGCGGCCGGGGAAGCGCCTCTCGAGGATGTGGAGAATATCGCGGATCACGGCGCCGGTGGGCGAAGTCACGATGCCGATCCGCGTGGGCAGGGGCGGCAGCGGTCGCTTGCGATCCGCCTCGAAAAGGCCTTCGGCGGCTAGCTTCTTCTTCAACTGCTCGAAGGCTAACTGAAGCGCGCCGTGGCCCTGCGGTTCGATGGCCTCGACGATGAACTGCACCTCGCCGCGGGCATCGTACATATCGACGCGGCCTCTGGCCAGCACCGCGATGCCGTCCTGCGGCTTGAACTTCAGATAGCGGGCGGTCATTTTATAGCAGACGGCCTTGAGCTGCGCTTCTTCGTCTTTCAGCGTGAAGTAGTAATGCCCGCTGGCGGGAACTCGCGTGCCGGAGATTTCGCCCGCCACCCAGATGTCGGTGAAGTGCTCGGTCAGCAGGCCGCGGATCGCTCCGGTAAGCTCGCTGACCGAGTAAAAGGCGGGTGCCAGGCCCCAATTGATGTCGATTTGCTCCAAGTCACTACCCTAACGCATCGGGCAAGCTTATTACACCCATTCAAAATATTTATCAGGCAGCGCAGTTTGCGCTCAAGTATTATGTAGGGATGACAACAGCCGGACGAACCCCGAAAGACGTCTTGGAGTATGCCAAAAAGCATGATGCCAAGCAGCTGGATTTGCGCTTTACCGACCTCCCAGGGTTGCAGCAGCACATTTCCTACCCGATGAGCCAATTGAAGGAAGACACCTTCGAGGAGGGCTTCGGGATCGACGGCTCCAGCATCCGCGGCTGGGCAGCCATCAATGAAAGCGACATGCTGTTGATTCCCGACCCGAACACGGCGGTGATCGATCCTTTCTACGAGACCAAGACGCTGGTAATGGTGTGCGACGTCATCGACCCCATTACGCGCCAGCACTACGATCGCGATCCGCGCTGGATCGCGCAAAAAGCCGAGCTCTATCTGAAGAATTCCGGCCTGGCCGACACCGCCTACTTCGGCGCCGAAGCCGAGTTCTTCATTTTCGACAACGTCAGTTTCGACCAGAATCAGCATTCCGGGTTCTATTTCATCGATGCCGAAGAGGGCCGCTGGAATTCCGGCCGGCGCGAAAACAATCTCGGCTACCGGCCGCGTTACAAGGAAGGCTATTTCCCGACTCCGCCGACCGACCACTACCAGGACCTGCGCGCCGAAATGGTGGAGGTCCTCATCGAGGCGGGCCTCAACATCGAGTGCCACCACCACGAAGTCGCCACCGCCGGCCAGTGCGAGATCGACCAGCGCTTCGACACGCTGGTGAAGTCGGCCGACAACATGATGCTTTACAAGTACGTCATCCGGAACGTGGCGAACCAGTACGGCAAGACGGTGACGTTCATGCCCAAGCCGCTCTTCGCGGATAACGGCAGCGGCATGCACTGCCACCAGAGCCTGTGGAAGGGCGGCAAGCCGCTGTTCGCGGGCGACGGTTATGCGGGATTGAGCGAGATGGCGCTGCATTACATCGGCGGCTTATTGAAGCACGCGCGGGCTCTTTCGGCCATCATCGCGCCCACTACCAACAGTTATAAGCGCCTGGTGCCGGGCTACGAAGCGCCCGTGAACCTGGCGTACTCGCGCCGCAACCGTTCGGCCGCCTGCCGCATTCCGATGTACTCGGCCAGCCCGAAGGCCAAGCGCGTCGAGTTCCGGCCTCCGGACCCCGCCGCCAATCCGT
>DATKKV010000015.1:0-109358 GCA_035542735.1 Bryobacteraceae bacterium | reverse complement strand
CCGAATCGCCCGCCTTGTGCTCGGCGATGTACTCGTCGATGCTGGTGGGAATCAGCTGCTTGATGCCCAGGCGGATGCGTCGGCGCTCCTTGTCGGCCTCAAGAACCTGAGCCTTGATGGTCTCGCCGACTTTCAGCGCTTCATTGGGATGATTCAGCCTTTTTTCGTGAGTGATGTCGCCGATGTGGATCATTCCCTCGATGTTGTCGCCGAGGTCGACGAATGCGCCGAACTTGGTCAAGCTGGTGACTTTTCCTTCCGCGACCGAGCCGGCGGGGTACTTCTTCACAGCGTCTTCCCATGGATCGCCGAGCGCCTGCTTTAGGCCCAGCGCGATGCGTTTGTCGGCCGGATTCACGCCCAGCACAACCACCTCGACTTGATCGCCTTCCTTGACGACGTCTTGCGCGCGGACGTTCTTTTTTGTCCACGACATTTCCGACACGTGGATCAGGCCTTCGATGCCCGGCTCCAATTCGACAAACGCGCCGAAATCAGCCACACGGGCCACCTTGCCCCTCGCACGCGATCCCACCGGGAACTTTTCTGGCACCAGCGACCAGGGGTCGGGTTGGAGCTGCTTCAGGCCGAGGGAAATCTTCTTCGATTCCTTACCGATTTTCAGGATTTTGACTTCGACCGAATCGCCGACCGAAACTACATCCGACGGCTTCACATTGCGCGTGTAGGCCATGTCCGAGACGTGCAGCAGTCCATCCACGCCGCCCAGGTCCACAAACGCGCCGAAATCCATGATGGTCCGCACCGTGCCGCGAACCACGGCGCCCTCTTGCAGAGACTCGAAGGCTTGCTGCTTGGCGGCGCGCTCGCGCTCCTCGAGGACGGAGCGGCGATCAACCACGACATCCTCACTTGCTGTGTCGAGCTTGGTGATCCGGCATTCGATCTGCTGGCCGACCAATTTCTCCAGATCCGCCACTTCGCGCACGCCGCTTCGAGAGGCCGGCATGAACGCCTTAACACCGACGTCGACGCGCAGGCCGCCCTTCACTGCTTCGAGAACCGTGCCGCCGATGATTTTCTTCTCGGCGAACGCGGCCTCGAGCCCGCTCCAGTCGCGGGGCGTCTCCACTTTGATCGTCGAAAGCTGGTAGGTACCGTCCTCATCGCGGCCGCGAATCGAGACCAGCAGCTTGGTGCCGGGCTTCAGATCCACCGAGGGATCGCGGGGCAGCGCGCCGTCCATTTTTCGGCCAATGTCGACGAACACCGTGTCCGCGGTCACCGTCATCACGGTGCCCTCCACGGTCTCGCCTCTAGCGTGATGGGATTGTTCGAACTGCGTCAGTATGTCGCCGAAGGAACTGTCGTTCGCGGACATTTCGGGCGAATCGGGGATGTTGGATTGGGACATGCGAGAAAAACCGGATTTGCTTTATTGTGTCACATTCTCATAGATTGCGGAATAAACGCCGCCTCCTCACTTCACCGCCGCCCGCACCCGGGCGACAAAGCCGTTGAGACTCTTGGAATCGATCCAGCGGACGACCGCGACAAGGTCCAGGTCGGGGTCGACATAGATCACGTTGGCGCCATTGCCGAGATGGCAGAACACGTTCTCGGGCGCGTCCGGCAGCATCTTCTTGCCGGTGTTCAAATACCAGTTCATGAACCCATAGCCGGGGTTCGGTTTGGTGGGCGTGAGGGCCCACTTCACCCATTGTTCCGAAAGGATCTGCCTCCCGTTCCAATTGCCGCGATTCAGGGTTAGGAGGCCGAAGCGCGCCATATCCTCGGCGGAGATCACCATCCCGCCCCCATAATGCCCGCCGCCGGTGGGGGACTGGACCATCACGCCGTCCAGAGGGACCCAGGCGTTATCGTAGCCATACCAGCGCCACGTGTTGGACGCGCCGATGGGATCCATGAGGTTCTCGCGCAGGATCTGCTGCAAAGGCCGGCGCCACACCTGCAAGAGAGAGTAGGCCATAAGGTTGACGCGAATGTCGTTGTACTTCCAGGTGGTACCGGGCTCGGCATGTTGGCGCTGGATGTACTGCTCGAAGGGGATATCCTTCGGCGGGCGGTCGGCCCAGTCCGGCTTGCCCCAGAGGGCTCCTTCCCAGTCGCTGGTCTGGCGCAGGAGGTGGTCCCAGGTGATGTGGCTGTTGTGACCGGAGGCGAAGTACTCGCCGGGAACATAATTTTTCACCGGTTCATTGAGATCGCGGATCAGCCCCCGGTCGAAAGCGATTCCGGCCACCGAAGATAGGAAGCTCTTGGTGACGCTGAACGTCATGTCGGGCCGAAGAGGTTCGCCCCACTCGGCGACGATGTAGCCGTGGCGGAGAATCACGCCAGTGGGTTCGCCGCGGGTCTGAAACGGGCCGAGCGGCTCGCCATAGGCTTCGCGGGCGAAGGTCAGGTCGTGGGCGCGGCGGAGATCGCGAGGATCCTTGGTTTCATGGGCGCGATGCCAGGCGATGGCTTCGTCGATCTTCGCCTGGTCCATGCCAGCGGCCGCCGGGTCGTGACGCTGCCAGTCGTGGAGACCGGGAAAATAGGCGGTCGGCTGGGCGACGATACAGCGGATAAAGGCCAGAAGGATCAATCTGCGGAGCATAGCGGGCACGATACCACAACTTGACGTTGTCTTTAGCCGAGGAAGACCCGGTAAACCCCATAGGCGGCGAACGCGCCGATCCCCGCAGGCCACAGCCGGGCCGCCCACGCCGCAGGCCGTCCTGTGAAAAACAAGGTGAACACCATGAGAAAACCAAGCGGCGCGAGCGCGTTGAACCGCACAGCCTCGGCAACGTGGCCTTTGGCCAGGGCGAACATCGCCCGCGTCATGCCGCACAGCGCGCAGGGATGGCCGGTGAGCCAGTAGAATCCGCACAAACGGAAATGCGGGTCCGCCGGCGGCGTGAAAAGGAGTAGCGCCAGAAACAGCGCCGCCGCCAAGCCGGCGCGTGTTCGGAGAGCCGTAGGGAACAGACCGCTCTGTCCACGCGGCGCGGGCGCCGCTCCTGTTTGTGCGCCGTGCTGTGGCCGCCTTTGGACAGAGAGGTCAGTCCCCGTCGGGTATGCGCGAATCATCTAGGCTAGAGCCTATCTACCGTCGATTGCTCGAACCCCACCACTTCCTGGTATGCGACGGTGATCGCCGCGATGGTGACGGGAACCGACACGAGCAGCCCGACGATGCAGGCTAGCGCGCCAAGGATGTTGACGCAGGCTAGTGCGAGCAGGAAAATCGTGAATCCGAAATAGTCGCCTTTCACCGCCTCATGGCTGGCCTGCATGGCCGGCCAAAATTCCATCTTCTTGTCCAAGATGAACAGGTAGGTGAACTTGAGCACGGCTGCAATGACCAGGCCCGGGATGATGCAGAGCAGGCTGCCGACGCCGACGAAAATTCCGATCAGAAGCGCCGCTACGAACGAGGCCACAAAGTAGTCGAAACCCTTGAATAGATCGCCCACTTCCGCCCTGCGGCCATACAGTTTCTTGGCGCAGTATAAATGGAACCCGGTCTGCAGCGGACCCGTCGTCACAATGGACCCGACCGAGTTGACCACCGCAAAAATCAGCGTGACCAGGGCAAAATTCCCCATGTCCGCTTTCACCATGTCCCAACCCGCGGAAATCCACTTTCCTGTTTGGGCCTGGGCGGGCGCCCGTGCGGTCCAGACTGGAGTCGCCGGAGGCGGAGGGACGCCCGCCGCACCTGTTGCCGCTCCGCACTGTGGACAAAACTGCACTTCGGGCCCGACCTGCGCCCCGCAATTGTTACAGAACATTGGATGTGTCTCTTCCCGTACTGGAATACGATCCGGCCATGAGCGATTGTTCCACAAATGTCTTATTCTGGCTAGTGTTTAGTTGAGATGCCCGACCTCCGCCGCTACCTTCGCCCGCAGGACCTGGTATGGCTGGTGGCGTTCGCAGCCATCGGGATCTTCAGTCCCTATCGCGACCCTCGCGTGCTGTGGTCGCTGGGCGCGCTGGCGGTGCTGCAGATCTTCGACGCGCGCATGGCGCCGGCCACCTCGATCCTGCTAAAGCTCTCGCTGATCTGGGTGATGATCTACTACGGCGGGGGCATCGAAAGCGGGCTATGGGTCATCCTGGTGCTGCCGGTAATCTCGGCGGCCACGAATTTCGGGCTGCTAGGCACGGCGGTTTTCACCGCACTGGCGTGTCTCCACAACGCGTCGTTTATTCTGTTCCTCGAAAACGGCCAGACGATGCCGTGGGAGCCGCAGGGCCGCGAATTTTCGCTGCGCCTGATCATCCTGATTGTGGTTGGCTTTCTGGTGAACCAACTGGCCGAGGCCAGCCGCCGCGAAACGCGCCGGTTTCAGGAGACTGCCGTCAAGCTAGAAGCGGCCGTCGCGCAGGTCCGCCGTTCGGAGCGGCTGGCCGCGCTGGGTCAGCTTACAGCGGGCCTGGCGCACGAACTGCGCAATCCTCTGGGCACGATCAAGACGTCGGCTGAGCTGCTCGGCCGCAGCGTCCCCAAGGATAATGCCATCGCGCAGGAAGTGACCGGCTACATTTCGAGCGAAGTGGACCGGACGAATGCCATCATCACGCGCTTCCTCGACTTCGCCCGCCCGCAGCATCTGCGGCTGGAGCCGGCAGATATTTCCGCGATCCTCGACAAGACCATCGCCAGTCTTCCCGGCGTTCAGGTTTACAAGAATTATTCACCCGATATCCCTCCCATTCGCGTTGACGCCGAGTTGCTGGAGCGCGTGTTCACCAATCTGATCCAAAATGCCGCTCAGGCCAGCCCTCCCGGCGGCGTGGTGACAGTAAGGACGCAGCTGGTCGGCGACGACAAAGTGGAAGTAGCGGTGATAGACCGCGGCTCCGGCATCGAGGCGAAGAACCTCGAAAGCATCTTTAACCCATTTTTTACCACCAAACCCGATGGTGTCGGCCTCGGCTTGGCGATCTGCTCGAAAATCGTGGATGAGCATGGAGGCCACATCGCGGTGGAGAGCACGCCGGGCGAGGGCAGCGTATTTCGGGTGACGCTGCCGGTGGGCGAGCCCCCTTCCGCATGACCGCTCCTTCTCGTCGCAGCTCGTTGTCAAGTCATGGAAAACGATCTGCATCGGCAAGCCGCAGCCAACGGAGGGTCGCACAAATCATAATCAGAAATAGAGTGCACGAAGTTGCCGCGCGATAGACAGGCCGGGCGTTCCCATGCGGCACGCCTTCCTCGGTACAATGCTTGAACACCCCAGCGTAGCGAAGATACAATGAGCAATAATCCGACGAGGTTGGCGAGCGCTCCGGCGCAGAAGATCTCCAGCGAACATGCGGCAGCATTGGTCCGGTCCGGGATGTGGCTGGACTACGGCGTGTCAGTATGCCAGCCCGACGTGTTCGACGAGGCGCTCGCGGCGCGGATCGACACGCTGGAGAATGTCAAAATCCGCTCCTGCCTATCGATGAAGCCGCGCGCGGTCCTGGAGGCAGATCCGGATGGCAAACATATCTTCTGGTTCAGCTGGCATTTTTCGGCGTACGACCGGGCCAAGCACGACGCGGGCCGCTGCAGTTACATGCCGCTCAATCTGGGTGAGGTTCCGGGCTATTATCGCCGCTTTCTTCAACCAGTAGATATCGCCGTTTTGAAGACCTGTCCGATAGACGAGAACGGCTACTTCAATTTCGGCGTCACCAATGTGTGGCAACGCGCGATAATCGAGAACGCCAGGACGGTGGTGGTCGAAGTGACGCGAGGCCTTCCCTATGCCTACGGGGAGCAGAACGGCGTGCATCTCAGCGAGGTGGACTACATCATCGACGGCGATGACCAGCCGGCCTCCGAACTGCCGAATCCTGCGCCGTGCGAGATCGACCGCCTGGTGGCGCGCCGGATCGCCGGGGAGGTCGAGGATGGTTGCTGCATTCAGGTCGGCATCGGAGGGATGCCGAACGCGGTCTGCGCGTTGTTGCAAGATAGCGGCGTCCGCGATCTTGGCGTGCATACGGAAATGCTGATCGACGGCATCGGCGAATTGTACAGGGCCGGGCGCATTACGGGCACGAGAAAAGCGCTGGACCCCGGCAAGATCACGTACACGTTCGCGCTTGGCTCGGGTAGTTTGTACGAGACGGTCGACCGGAATCCGGACTTTCTCTGCTGCCCTGTGGACTATACCAACTCTCCCCACATTATCATGCGTAACGACCGGGTGATCTCCATCAACAACACGACGCAGATGGATCTGCAAGGGCAGGTGGCATCCGAATCCGACGGCCACCGCCATATCAGCGGAACCGGCGGGCAATTGCAGTTTGTGCGCGGAGCCTACGCGTCGAACGGCGGCAAATCGTTCATCTGTCTTGCATCGACCTATGAGAAGCGCGGCGAGCGCAGGAGCCGGATCGTTTTGAACCTGACACCCGGCAACATCGTCACCACGCCGCGTTCGGATGTGATGTACGTCGTCACCGAGTATGGAATGGTCAACCTGAAGGGAAAGTCGGTGCCGGAGCGGGCCATGGCAATGATTTCTCTTGCCCATCCGGATTTCCGGGAGGAGCTGGAGCGTCAAGCCTATGAGAACCGCCTAATCCCGCGTGGAATCGTGTTCTAGGAGGTTCATCGCCTCTCATCCGGATATCGGTTGGTCATCGCGGGTCTGACTGGAACCAGGCGGTTCATCAGAAACCGTCACGGCCGGCATTATTGCACCGCGATATTCTTCGCCACGCCAAGGTTTGCACCGAAGAGGCCCATATCGAGTTGACCTCCCTGCGCGAGGGATGCCGTAAATTTCCCGGGTGCGGAGATCGCCTGCAAGGATATCGTGCCGAAATTTATGCCGGATGAGGCCCCGGGCGAGAGATATGCGAGGGCCGCCGCGGGAATCGAGTAGCTGCCAGGAGCGCCCGGCACTGTGCAGTTGATGGTCGTAATGTGCTGGGTGGAGCCGCTCCGAACCGCGCTCGAGACAATGATGGCGACCTGGTCGAAGCCGCTGCCGCTCCAGGTAAATACAAGCGGCTTGGTGCGATCGACCAGTGTGATGCTGTCCCAATTTGTGGCGGTGAAGCTGGCCGGGAACAGCGTGGAGGTGCTGAACGCGCCTACTTGCGCTCCGCCTAAACCGGTCAACGTGTAGGTGCCGGCCGTGAGCGTTCCCGCGCTTGGCGAGTTGCTATAGACCGGACCAGTCGAGGTTGCGATTGCGGACAATGCGAAGCCTGCCGGCAGACCAGGGCCAGCCAATGGAAGCTTGGAACCTGCGTCCAGGTTAGCGTCCGGAGCGCCTGGGTCTTTTCCGCCTACCGGGTAGGTTCTATCGTACACGCGGCACGCCGCGAAAAGAGGTCCTGAATTTAAGGTGATCCATTCTGCGGGAGTGTAACTGAAAACGGCTCCGCTGGCGGTTTCCTGGGTGATGCCCTGGTCCGTGGCCGTGATCTTCGCAATGGCGAACGCGCCCAGCGTGATATTGACGCCGGAATCCAGCTTGCCGAGGAGCGTCGCGCTTGAACTGGGGTCCACGCAAGAGGTCTGCCCGGAAGCGGCGATCGGAATATTCACTGCGTTGCTTAGCTCGCCGCCGGCGCTCACCTGAACGGCGGCGAAACAATCGAGGACGGTGTCCGCGGGTAGCGTAAAATTGACTTGCCAGAGTCCGGGATAGCCCGAGGATGTACCTGCGTACAGCGGCGTGATCTGTCTCCCATCCACATTGACGATGAAACTCCCCGCTGCTGTCTGGTCGCCGGAGCTCCCACCGACGTCGTTGGCTGGATCCGCGCCGCCGCCCGTGCCCCAGAGAACCAGTGTGTCGCCCGGATGCGCCGGCCCGAGTGTCCAGTTGTAGCCGCCGAACGCCACGCTGCCGGCGGTAAAGCGCGTAAGGCTTAGGCCGCTGTTGATGTTGGCGATGGTTGCCTGCGCCGTTCCGGTTCCGGCGCTGTTGGCGGTGGCGATCCCAATGCTGCGCGGCACGACCGTCACGTTCTGTGAGGCGCTGGTAAGCGAGTTGTACGTCACCTGGACAGCATAGGTGCCGGGTGCGATCGACGACGGCAGCAAGCCGGCGACCTGACTGGCAACGGTGTACACAATTTTAGCCGGGATCGCGGCGCCTCCAGCGGTGGGCGTGAAGGTGATCGAAGTGCCGAGGAGGTTCGTCGGGTAGTTGGGCGCAGTACCCAAGGCCAGAGATGCGGGTCCCAGGTTGTTCCCGAAAATCACGAATACGGTGTCGGGAGCCAGTTTCGCCTGATAGCCGACGGCATTGACGATACCTCCGGTCTTAATGGTCGGCGCACCCGCGCCCGTAACGTTGAGAGTCACGATGTACGCGAGAGGTGAATTTCCGGACCCGCCCGGGGTCACCGTAATGGTGCCCTGATAGGTTCCCCCCGCAAGGCCCGTAGCGCTGACGGACACGCTCAGGGATGCGGGCGTTGTTCCACTGGGTGGAGTGGCGGAGAGCCAGTTCCCGCCGGACTGCGTGGAAATGGAGGTCGTAAACGTCAGTGCGCTACCCGTGCTCGTCAGGTTGACGGACTGAGCTGCGGGAGCGGCTCCACCGATGGTGTATGCGAATGTGAGCGATGTTGGGCTGGCGGCGAACCCCGCGCCCGTTCCCGCCGCGACCTTCCGCACGCGGCCGGAGGAGGCCATGCCGGCAATATAAAGATCGCGGCTAGGGCTCGAGACGACGTCCTTTGGAGTCCCGAGATAGGCGCCGGTGGCGGGCCCTCCATCGCCCAGGGGGCTGGAGGCATTCCCGGTGATTCCAGCGTAGGTTGTGATGATGCCAGCCGCGTCGACTTTCCGAATCCGGCCGTTGGAATTATCGGCGATGTAGAGGTTTCCCAACCCATCAACGGCTAAGCCGCAAGGTCCGGCGAGCGTTGCTGCGGTCGCAGGGCCCCCGTCGCCCGAAAATCCGGTTGTCTTCTTGGTCTGACCGGCAAGCGTGCTGATGATTCCGTTGGGGGCGACTCTCCGGACACGGCTGTCACTTGTCTCGGAGATATAGAGGTTGCCCTGACTGTCGACGGTTACTCCTTCAGGCCGGTCGACTGCGGTTGTGGTGGCTTGGACGCCGTCGCCGGAATAGACGACATTGCCGTTTCCGGCGACCGTGCTAATGATTCCTGCGGTGTTCACCATCCGGACGCGGTTATTGCTGGAGTCGGCGACATAGAGATTGCCGGCACCATCCACGGCGATCCCGGCGGGAAAATTTAACAGCGCCTTGTTGGCGGGGCCTCCGTCGCCCAAGTAACCGGCGCTCCCGGTTCCGGCATAGGTGGTGATCACACCGGCTGTGTCGACTTTGCGAATCGCATGGTTATAGTAGTCGCTGATGTAAACGCTGCCCGCCGAATCCACCGCGATGCCCGATACCGACCCACCGCCGGCCAGGCTGGCGTTGATGGCGGATCCGTTGTCTCCTGTGTAGCCGGCCGTCCCATTGCCGGCAAACGTGGTGATGATGCCAGCCGCGGTGACTTTCTTGATCTCGCTTTTCTGGGTATTCCAGATGTATAGGTTGCCTTTGGCATCCATCGCGATTCCATTTGCGCTCTCGATCCAGGTATTGATGGCCAACCCGCCGTCGGCATTATTGCAGCAGGTCGACGTGCCGGCAACGGTCGTAATGATGCCCTGTCCCGGGCACGCAGGGATCGCCAGTACGAATAAGACGAACAAACCACGAATCTGGATTCTCATGCTGCGACCCTCCCTGCGCCCACTTCATATTGCGCTGCCGCGCCGCGAAAACCGTCATGTCTGAAAAAAATAAAGTGATAGAATTTGAATCCGGAGTTAGCCGCGATCGATGACCCAGCCACCTGAGCGCGCGGAACTGGATTATCTGTTCAGCATCACGTACGAGGAACTGCGCCGGCTGGCATCTACGGTGAGGCGCGGCGACCCAAGCGCGACGCTCAACACCACTGCTCTGGTGAACGAGGCGTGGCTGAAACTATCTGGTTTTCCAGAGGTTTCCAATCGGTCGCAACTGCATTTCAAGCGGATCGCCGCTCGGGCCATGCGGCAGGTACTGGTGGAGGCGGCCCGGAGGCGTCATGCGGAAAAACGAGGCGGCGCGGGCGCCAGTTTTGTTACTTTCGACGAATCGCAAGGGGTAGTTGCCGGCGAGGAACAATTGCTCGGACTCGATTCCGCCCTCACCGAGCTCGCCCGCATCGAGCCGCGACAGGCCATGATGGTCGAAAGCCGATTCTTTGGGGGCCTCGAGGTCGCGGAAATCGCGCAACTGCTCGAGGTGTCCGAAGCAACAATCCTTCGCGACTGGCGCGCCGCCAAAGCCTGGCTCGCCCATACCCTCCGGCAGTGATGGACGCCGCCCGTTGGAGCCGGATCCAGGAACTTTTCGGCGCGGCTGTCGATCTTCCCACCGCCGAGCAGCATGCCTTCCTTGAGGCGGAATGTGGCGGCGATCAGGCTTTGATGGCTGAGGTGATGGCCATGATCGAGGAGGATTCACGAGGCGACTCTCTGCTCGACCGCGACGTTTCCCATGTAGCGAATCAGGTGTTGGGGGAATCGGTTCCGTTGCCATACCGGCAGGCGGGTGCCTACCGCATCGTGCGGATGCTCGGCGAAGGAGGCATGGGCGTCGTGTATCTCGGCCGGCGCGACGACGTGGGGCAAGTGGCCGCCATCAAAGTCCTGCGCGATGCCTGGCTCTCGCCGGCGCGACGCGAACGCTTCCTCAGCGAGCAGCGGACGCTGGCGCAATTGAATCATCCCTCGATTGCGAGGCTCTATGACGCCAGCACCTTCGCCGACGGCACGCCCTGGTTCGCCATGGAGTACGTTGAAGGTATTCCGCTCACGAAATATTGCCAGGAGCACGGAAGCACCGTCGACGAGCGCCTCCGGCTTTTCCGGGAGGTCTGCCAGGCGGTGCAGCACGCCCATCTGCACGCGGTGATTCATCGGGATTTGAAGCCATCTAATGTCCTTGTGCGCCCCGACGGCAGCGTCCGCCTGCTGGATTTCGGTATCGCCAAGCAGTTGGATCGTTTCGACGCGCCCAGCGATCACACGCGCACCGGTCTGCGCCTGATGACGCCTGCCTATGCGGCGCCGGAGCAAGTCCGCGGCGGCAGCGTCGGCGTGTATACCGATGTCTACTCACTTGGGGTGGTGCTTTACGAACTGCTGGCCGGCAGGCTTCCCTTCGACCCCACGAATCGCACCGCCGGCGAGGCTGAGAGGATCACCCTCGAGCAGGAACCAGAAAGACCGACGTCGGTCGCCGATTTGAATGTGCTTTGCCTCACCGCGATGCACAAGGATCCGGGGCGCCGCTATAGCTCGGCTGAAGCGCTGATTCGTGACATCGACCACTATCTGAGAGGTGAGCCTCTGGAGGCGCAGGTTGACTCGCTACGATACCGCGCAGGCAAGTTCATCAGCCGAAACCGGCGCGCCGTAACCGCCGTGGCGGCCGTGTTCACGCTGATCGTCGCTCTAGTGGCGTTCTTCACCGTTCGGCTTGCGATCGCCCGCAATCGCGCCGTAGCCGAGTCGGCGCGAGCCCAGCGAATCCAGAGTTTCATGTTGAACCTGTTCGAAGGCGGCGATAAGGAATCCGGCCCGGCCGACAGTTTGCGCGTGATCACGCTGCTCGATCGCGGCGTCCAGGAGGCGCTGGAACTCAACAACGAGCCGGCAGTGCAGGCCGAACTGTATCAGACGCTCGGCGGCATTTATCAAAAGCTGGGGAAGCTGGATCGGGCAGATTCGCTGCTGGAATCCGGCATGAAACGGCGTACTGCCCTTTTCGGGAAAGATAGCGCGGAAACCGCGGATAGCCTCATCGCGCTGAGTTTGCTCCGCATCGATCAGGAGCGGCTGCCCGAAGCCGAACAACTGGCGCGCCAGGGCCTCGAGATGGCCAGGCGTCATTCGCCGCGCGACGACTCTTCGCTTGCCAAAGCCACTACCGCGCTTGGCCGGGTGCTCGAGGAGCGGGGCTCCTACGATAAAGCGGTACGGGTACTTGAGGAGGCTGTCCGCCTCAGTTCCAAGCGGAGCGATGCGAATCCGGACCTCGCTGCGAGCTTGAGCGAGCTTGCCAGCGTGCACTTCTACGCGGGGCGGTATGCGAACGCCGATACGCTGTTCCATCGAGTCCTTCAAATGCATCGCCAGCTCTATGGAGACCGCCATCCGCTGGTCGCGGACGCTTTGATCAACCTCGGCGCCGTGCAGGTGGACTTGGGCTACTACGGCGAAGCGGAAAAACTCGAACGGCAGGCGCTAGACATCAATGAAGCATATTACGGGAGCGAGCACCCGCAAACGGCGCACAACCTGACCGTCCTCGCACGCACGCTGGTTCACGAAAAACGCCTTGATGAAGCGGTCGCCGCACTGGAGAAAGTACTTCCCATCGAGGAGCGGGTATATGGTCCAGTGAGCCGGCAGGTCGCCTCCCCGCTCAACGAACTGGGAAATATCGCCATGGCTCGCGAGCAGTACGATGACGCCGAACGGCGATTCCGCCGCATGGTGGAGATTTACCGGGCGGTATACAACAATCACCACTATCTGGTCGGCATCGCCCTGTCGAATCTTGCGGGAGTGTCCATGGCGCGGAAGCAGTACGTCCGAGCCGAAGATCTATACCAGCAAGCCCTCCAGATGTTTACTGGCACTCTGCCCGCCGGCCATCTGAACATTGGAATCGCGCAAATAAAGCTGGGCCGGGCGCTTCTCCTCCAGCAGCGATTTCGCGAAGCGGAAAATGAGCTACTTGCCGGGTACGCGATTCTGGTGAAGCAGGCAAGTCCGTCGCTGGTTCATCTTCAGAATGCCCGCCAGGACTTGGCGTCGGTTTATGCGGCCCTCGGGAAGCCGGATGAGGCCGGGAGATTTAAGAAAGAGTTCGCGAAAGACTCCAGAGTCTCCCAATGAGCCAGACCACAGATATCGCCCTCTCTTACGTCTTTTGAGGACACACAGCGTTTCAACGTTCAGAGTTAGAATTGAGCGTTGCAACAAGGAGGCAGGGATGAGCACGGTTCTGGTCACCGGCGGGTCGGGCTTCATCGGAAGTCACACGATCTTGCAGCTCCTGGCGGCGGGCCATCAGGTGCGGACGACGGTGCGGAATTTGAAGCGCGAGGGCGATGTGCGGTCCATGCTGAAGGAAGGCGGCACAGAGCCGGGCGATCGCCTGTCGTTCGCCATCGCGGATCTCGAAAGCGATGCTGGATGGCCCGAAGCCGTAGCGGGCTGTGAGTACGTGCTGCACGTGGCGTCGCCCTTCCCGTCGACCGTTCCCAAACACGAAGACGAGCTGATCGTGCCTGCGCGCGAAGGCGCCCTCCGAGTGCTGCGGGCCTCGCGCGACGCGAGAGTCAAACGCGTGGTGCTGACCTCTTCGTTCGCGGCGATTGGCTATGGCCAAAAAGAGCAGGACACGCCGTTCAACGAGACCAACTGGACGGACGTCAACGGTGACGATGTTCTCCCTTACGTGAAGTCGAAGACGTTGGCAGAACGGGCGGCCTGGGATTTCATCGCCAAAGAGGATGGCGGCCTGGAGCTCTCCGTCGTCAATCCTGTAGGTGTGTTCGGCCCGGTCTTGGGACCCGATTACTCGACCTCGATTCTATTGGTCCAGCGCCTTATGGACGGCGCCATGCCGGGCTGTCCGCGCCTCTATTTTGGCGTCGTGGATGTGCGCGATGTCGCCGGCCTGCACATCCTCGCGATGACGCATCCCGCGGCCAATGGCGAGCGCTTCCTCGCCGTCGCCGGCGATTTCATGTCGATCCTCGATATCGCCAAGGTGCTGAAGTCTCGCATGGGCACGTCTGCCAAACGAGTGCCGGCCAGGCAGTTGCCCAACTGGCTGGTTCGCATCGCCGCCATGCGCGATCCAGCAGTGAAACAGATTCTGCCCGAGTTGGGAAAGAAGAAGAACGCCACGAATGAGAAGGCAAAGCGCGTGCTTGGCTGGGCGCCGCGCTCGAATGATGATTCTATTGTCGCCACTGCCGAGAGTCTGGTTCGACTTGGGCTCTTGAAGGCCTCGCCGAGATAGCTGCTCGCAATTACTTCGGCAGCCGCTTCGCGACGATATCCCGTCCGTTCTGATGGAGAGTAACCTGTGTCGCCGCACCCTGAGAGTCCACGTCAAAAGCGAGCTGCGCATCCACTACTTTCAGGAAGAAGCTCCGTTCTCCCTCGGCGAAGACCTCAAACTTCGGTTGGCCTGTGAGTTGCGTGTAGAAGCGGCTTCCGTCGCGAGACATAGTTAGAACAACGCTCGGAGCCAGCTGATATTCGCCTACGTAGTGGTCGAAGATAGACGGGTCGAGCGAAGTTTCCTTGTGCTCGACAGGCGGGCCGATCTTCTGGAGAGGATAGCTGGCGTTCAGTAAATGTCGCCCGATGTCGTCAGGACCGGCTTGCGTAGAGATATTGGAGAGCACGACCACGCCCGCACGGGCCTTCGGATCGTAGCCCATGTAGGTACGGTAGCCGCCTGTCCCTCCGTTGTGCCAGATGATCGAGCTCTCATCCTTGGTTTGAATGTGCCAGCCATAGGCGATCTCCATATTCGGCATGCCGATAGGACGCCGGATCGATACTTCGTCCGCCATCGCTTGCGCGAGCGGCGTCTTGATATAGCCAAGGTTCGCGGCGAGAAACGTCAGCATGTCGTTGGCGTTCGACCGGAGCGCGCCCGCGCCGGCCAGCGTCGGAATGTCCCAGTTCGCCACAGGAGCGAGTGTTTCGCTGTGCCCTACGGCGAGACGCGCCTTCATGTCCGGAGTCAGCGCAATGCGCGTGTTCGTCATGCTCAGCGGATCGCAGATGCGCGCGCGGACCAGAGCCTCGTAGCTCATTCCGGCGCGCAACGAAAGCGCGTGGCCAAGGAGTCCGACCCCTAGATTGGAATATTCGTATTTCTCGCCGATATCGCGGGTCAGTTGATACCCTGAGATGAAGTCGTACATCTGCTGCACGGAATAGTCGGCGTAAGGATTCGCATTGTCTTTGGGCGCGAAGTTCGTGGGCATGCGCGGCAGCCCGGAGCTCTGTGTGGAAAGATCGGCAAGCGTAATCTTGCGGTTGTTACGTTCTGGCACCTTGACACTTGCAGGGAGATACTTCGACACAGGATCAGTCAGGACGACTTCGCCGCGGCGCGCCATGTCCATAAGCAGAAGAGAAGTGAAAACCTTGGTCATCGAGCCGATCTCGAAAACCGTGTCGCCATCGAGCCGCCGCGTGTCGCTCTTTGCGAGGCTCCCGTAGGAGACTACTCTCCGTCCGTTGGTATCGATGACGCCTACGACAATCGCGATTCCGGCGTTTTCCGGGCCGACCCGCTCCTGCAGAATCTTGCGAATTTCCGCATCGGACGGGACTTGGCAGAAAGCCGCGCCGGCAAGAATCAGCGGCGCGACAGCAAGAACAAATCGATGGGCGATCATAGCTCTCCTCTGGGCAATCATACGCCAGCTACTGGGCGGGTACATAGCCGGGGCCTCGCACAATCTGGCCCGGCAGCGCGCCGGTGTGTTTCCCGTCGCGCACCACGGCGACGCCGTTCACGAAAACATAGCGTACGCCGGTCGACAATTGGTGCGGTTGCTCGTACGTGGCGTGATCGATAATCGTCTTCGGATCGAACACGGCGATGTCGGCCCATAACCCTTCCTGCAGGACACCGCGATCCTGAATCGACAGGCGCCGCGCCACGGCTGAAGTCATCTTGCGAATCGCATCTTCGAGAGGCAGAACGTTTTCGTCGCGGACATATTTGCCCAAAATTCGTGGGAACGTGCCGTAGGCGCGCGGATGTGCGAGGCCTTTCGTCTGATCGGGATCGAGCCCGCTGGCGTCGGTTCCGATCTTGATCCACGGCTGTTGCAACTGGAGCTTCACGTTGTCCTCGCTCATCATGAAGTAGATCGTCTCCACGCGGCGATGCTCGGAAAGGATCAAGTCCATGGCCGCGTCCATCCAATCCTCGTTCATCATTACGGCGATCTCAGAAAGACGCTTGCCAAGATACTTCCTGTTTTCGTCTTTCTCGATGCCGACAATGAGAATTCCTTCCGGTCCAGCCAATTGACCCATGTTCTCCCAGTCCGTTTTCTGGCTTTGCATCTCGGCGCGAATTTTGGCGCGGACCTGCGGATTGGCGAGATTGTCGAACAGTTTGTCGTCGGCGGCGGTCCAGGGAGGCAGCACGGCGGTTAGCCCCGTGCCTCCGGCAGTGTACGGATACATATCCGCGCTAATATCGACTCCGGCCGCGCGAGCCTGGTTGATCTTCGCGATCGCCAGACGCATTTTGGGCCAGTTGCGCGTTCCGCTCGCTTTCAGGTGATAAATCTCCACCGGCACGCCGCCCGTTCGGCCGATTTCCATGGCTTCGTCGATCGCCTCCAGAAACTGGTCCGCCTCGGAGCGCATATGCGTGATGTAAACGCCCCCGTAGGGCGACATCGCCTTCGCCATCGCGCCAAGCTCTGCGGTTGTGGCGTAATTGCCCGGGGGATAAATCAGCGCCGATCCGATGCCGAACGCGCCGTCTTCCATGGCCTGCCGGACTAACGTTTGCATCACCTCGACCTCGCTGGCGGTGGGCGCACCTTGCGCCATGCCCTTCACATACTGGCGGATCGTCGCGGCTCCAACAAAGGACCCGAAGTTGGCAGATGTGCCGTGGGCCTTCATCGCGCGCAGCCAGGCGTCGAAGCCATGCGGACCTTCAAATGCGTTCGAAGTAGAGCGGCCAAGCCCCGGCTCGGCGGACATGGTTTTTTCGTTAGCGGGCGCGTTGCTGTAGCCTTCGCCCATGATCTCAGTGGTCACGCCCTGCGTTACTTTGCTGATGACGCGGCCGTCTTTGATCAGGAACTCCGCGCGCGACTGGCTTTGAATGTCGATGAAGCCCGGCGCGACGACCAGTCCCGTGACATCGATCCGTTCGAGAGCAGGCGCGTTCTTGAGTAAACCTGGAGGAGCGATACGCGCGATTTTTCCGTCGCGGATCGCGAGGTCGCCGTAGAACCACGCATTACCGGTTCCATCGACGATCCGGCCGCCAGACAGGACCGCATCGTAGGGCGCCTGGGCGAACGCGGTCCCGCAAAGAATCAAGGCAAGGGAGAAGCGCTTCATAGACGGAAGGTATCACACCGCGCGCCGCGGACCTCATTCTCCGTTGACCACCGCCCCGCAAGCCGGAGGCCGCGGCCGTCAAAGGCCCTGCGACACCCGGCGTCGGATCACTCTCCGATGATCTTGACCAACACGCGCTTCTTGCGGTGCCCGTCGAATTCGCCGTAGAAAATCTGCTCCCACGGGCCGAAGTCGAGCTTTCCCTTGGTGATGGCAACGACAACTTCGCGTCCCATTACCTGGCGTTTCAGGTGCGCGTCGGCGTTATCCTCGCCCGTGCGGTTGTGGAGATATTTTAAGACTGGTTCGTGGGGCGCCAGAGATTCGAGCCACGTCTCAAAATCCTGGTGCAGTCCGCTCTCGTCGTCATTGATAAAGACGGACGCAGTGATGTGCATGGCGTTGACCAGCGCCAGGCCTTCGCGGACGCCTGATTCGGCGAGGCAGGCTTCCACCTGGGGCGTAATGTTCA
This sequence comes from Bryobacteraceae bacterium, assembly GCA_035542735.1. GTDB lineage: Bacteria > Acidobacteriota > Terriglobia > Bryobacterales > Bryobacteraceae > Palsa-187. Next base: position 91,740 of record DATKKV010000015.1, on the reverse strand, counting down.
CGAACGCGCGTCGCACCGGGATCTCGAACCACAATTCTTTGCGGTAGCTCTTCATGGCCTGAGTAAAAGTGTATCCCGGCCGCTTGGGAGAGGCTACACTGGCGTTGACGGTCTTATGAAATTCATTGTTTCCGTTGCCTGCTCCCTCTCCATATGCGCGCAAATGCCCGGTTCCCGCTGGAGCATCGATCCGGATGGAGCCATCTCCTGGCGGGTTCAACGCGGCCAAGCGCACCAGGATCAGATCGAGATGAGCGGCCTTAGAGTTTCCCTGATCCTCACATACGGTGTTCGGGAGAATGGCTCCCTCAGCTTGACGCGCCAGTTCGTTTTCCCGGCGCTTCGCACGATTCCCAATGACACGCACGGCAGCCTGAGCTATACGTTCGCCGACGACGCCTCGCCACGGCTGTTCATCGGCGGAAGGCCTGCCTCAAACGAGGTGGTTTCTGCTGTCCACATTCGAGGCTTGGTTACGATCGACAGCAGCCTGGGGCGCGGAGAAGGCGTCACGCTGAGGCGCACCATCTTCCCCTCCACCACCCGGCCTTGCGCTCTGGAAAAATACACGTTCACAAACGCCGGCGCGGCGCAGACCTTGGTGGAAGCCGAGAGCACCCAGAAGATTGTTCGCACCAATGGTGAGCGTGGTGTGAGCGGAGAATATGTCATTTCCGCCGAGGTGCTCGATCCTGGAGTCCGCACGTTAAAACCCGGCGAAAGCACCACGTTCGCACTGATTTTTGCCGCCCGCGAAGCGGCGGCGCCGAGGCTAGCGGTCGATGTCGAGGCGGAAGACAAGGCGCGCCGCGATCGGGTCGAAGGTTTTCTTTCCAAGTTACGCCTGGAGACTCCCGATCCAGTGCTGAACACTGAGTTCGCCTTCGCCAAAATCCGCACTACGGAGAGCATCTATGAAACCAAGGGTGGGCTGATGCACGGCCCTGGCGGCGGAGCCTACTATGCCGCGATCTGGGCTAACGACCAGGCCGAGTACGCTAATCCATTCTTTCCGTTTCTGGGCGATGCCACGGCCAACGAATCCGCCATCAATGCTTTCCGATTGTTCGCGCGCTACATGAATGCCGATTACAAGGCCATCCCGAGCTCGATCATTGCGGAGGGCACCAGCTTCTGGAATGGCGCCGGGGATCGCGGCGACATGGCGATGATTGCCTACGGGGCGTCCCGTTTCGGTTTGGCGTATGGGGATCGGCGTACCGCCGAGGAGCTTTGGAAGCTCATCTCGTGGTGCCTGGAATACTGCCGGCGGAAGGTTACTCCTGACGGTGTGGTGGCTTCCGATAGCGATGAACTCGAAGGCCGATTCCCGGCCGGAAAGGCCAACCTCAACACTTCCTCGCTTTACTTCGATGCGCTTCATTCCGCCGTGTTTCTGGGCCGCGAAATCCATCGGCCCGAAGCTGAACTTCGCAGCTTTGCACAGCGGGCCGAAGCGCTTCACGCCGCTATCGAGCGTTACTTCGGCGCTAGAGTGCAGGGGTTCGACGCCTATCGTTATTACGACGGCAACGACGTGCTGCGCGCATGGATTTGTACTCCACTGACCGTGGGGATTTTCGACCGTAAGGAGGGCGTCATTCAGGCGCTGTTCTCGCCCAATCTCTGGACTGAGGACGGCCTTGCGAGCCAAGCCGGCTCCAAGACATTCTGGGACCGCGCGACCCTCTACGGCCTTCGCGGCGCGCTCGCCGCGGGGGAAACCGACCGGGCCATGAATTTCCTCGCGAAGTATTCGCGCCGCCGCTTGCTGGGCGAGCATGTTCCGTATCCGGTGGAAGCGTGGCCCGAGGGCAACCAGAGGCATCTTGCCGCGGAGAGCGCCTTGTACTGCCGAATCATCACCGAGGGGCTGTTCGGAATAAGGCCCACTGGCCTACGCTCCTTCCAACTCAATCCTCGTCTGCCTCGAGACTGGGACAGAACAGCGCTGAGAGACATTCACTCCTTCGGCAGCGTATTCGACATCACAATCGCCCGGGCGGGCGAGAAACTGCGCGTGGAGGTCCTGCGCGAAGGCAGAACGGTCGTGGCGCAGACGATCGACGCAGGCGCGCCGGTCGATGTGGCCCTTCCGTGAATCCATTCGGCCGGGCGGCTACCGTCACATGCTTCGGCGGGCGGACCGATATAATTTGGAAATGAGAAAAGCTGCATTCCTGCTCGTTCTGGCGCTGCCAGCTATTGGCCAGGACCGTGTCGATCTTGGAATTGTCGACCGAATTAAAGCTGAGGCTTTCGAACGGTCGAAGGTGATGGAAACCCTGCGCAACCTGACCGACGTACACGGTCCGCGGCTTACGGGGTCGCCGGGATTCGAGGACGCCGCAAAATGGGCGATGGGCGAACTGAACAGCTACGGTCTCGAGAAGGTGCATCTAGAGAAATGGGGGCCGTTTGGGCGCGCCTGGACGCTTGAACAATCATCACTCGAGATGATCGAACCGCGCTATGCGCCGCTGACGGCCGTGCCGCTAGCGTGGAGTGGCTCTACCAATGGACCGGTGATGGCTGATCTGGTCCTCGCACCCATTCACGCATCGTTTCAGGAAGGCCCAAAGAAATTCAAGGAGGAGTGGCAGGCGTATCAGGCGAATTGGACTGGAAAACTGCGGGGCAAAATCGTGTTGATCAGCGCTCCGAAAGTGCCGGCGCAGCAGTCGAACCCGCAGTTCCGGCGCCTGACCGATGCCGAGTTGGCGGACATCGCGAAGGCTCCGGCGCCGGCGGCGAAAATTTCCGCCAAAAAGCTTGAAGACCTGGAGTGGCCGGAGCCGTCCGAGGTCGGCAAGTTTTTCAACAGTCTTCCCAATAGCCTGATGGATCAATTGTTCGATCTCTACGACCAGATTGCGGAGGAGCGTGGTGCCTTTTTCTCTAAGGAAGGAGTGGCCGGCGTCATCTTAGAAGATGGGCGCGCACATGAAGGCTTGCTATTCGGTGAAGCGGCCGGTGGGTTCAAGGCGGCCGGCACTCCGGCTCCGCCTACGTTCGTCGTCACCGCGGAGCAATACAACCGGATCGCCCGGCTGGTGGAACACAAGGACCCGGTGCGGCTCCGATTGAACCTGAAGGCCACTGCGTCGGACCGCGATGTCGATGGGTTGAATATCATCGGTGAGATTCCAGGGGGTGACAAAAAGGATGAGTTCGTGATGATAGGCGCGCACTTCGACTCCTGGCACACCGGCACTGGGGCTACGGACAATGGCGCGGGCAGCGCCGTCATGATCGAGGTGATGCGCATTTTGAAGGCGTTGAATCTGAAGATGGATCGAACGGTTCGGATCGGCCTTTGGAGCGGCGAAGAAGAAGGACTCTTTGGTTCGCGAGCCTACGTAAAAGAACATTTCGCGGATCCGAAAACCATGCAGGTGACCTCTGAGCACGGAAAGCTCTCAGGGTATTTCAACCTGGACAACGGTAGCGGGAAGATCCGAGGCGTTTACTTGCAGGGCCACGATGCCATGCGGCCGATTTTCGAGACGTGGCTCGCTCCGTTCCGCGACTTGGGTGTGACGACCGTTTCCATTCGCAATACCGGTGGCACCGACCATTTGAGCTTCGCGGCTGTCGGCCTACCGGGGTTCCAATTCATTCAGGACCCGCTTGATTACGGCACCATTACGCATCACTCCGACATGGACACCTGGGATCACGCCGTGCCGGAGGACCTGATGCAGGCCTCCGCCGTGATCGCTACGGTTGTCTATGAAACCGCAGTGCGCAAGGACATGCTACCCAGGCGGGAATTGCCGAAGCCCGAATAGTCGTCACAGTTTGAGGAGGTGCGATGCTGTTCACCGCTAGCCGAGTGTTTCGATTGCTGTCCTGGGTGCCACTACTGGCCCCGGCGGCTGACATCACCGTCGGTTCGGCCACCGCGCACGCAGGACAGAAAGCGACTGGGTTCATTGAGGTCGCCGCCGGCGTGGATGCAGCCACCAACATCCCGGTCATCGTGATCCGTGGCATCAAAACGGGACCCACGCTTGCGATCGTCGCCGGCTCGCACGGAACGGAGTACGCTTCGATTGTCGCTCTGGAACACCTGGCTCAGGCGATCGACACCGCGGACGTTTCCGGAACGCTGATCGTTGTTCCCCTGGTCAACTTAGCGTCTTTTTTTCATAAAGTTCCCCATCTCAATCCGGTCGACGGAAAGAACATGAACCGGATGTTTCCCGGCAGGGCCGATGGGACCCAAACAGAACGCGCTTCGTGGGAGATTGTCAGACAGGTGATCGACAAATGTGATTATCTGATCGACCTCCACGGAGGAGATCTGGACGAAAATCTTCGCCGGTACGCCTATTGGCCCCAAATCGGGAAGGAACAATTAGACTCCGCCTCGCTCGGAATGGTGCTGGCGTTCGGCCTCGACCATATCATCCTCCAAAAGAATCTGGCGCCGCCCGTGTACGGCGCAACCTCGATTTCCCGGTATGCGGCGGATCGAGGAAAGCCGGCGATCATCGCGGAGGCGGGCCATGCGGGCACAACCGACGCGGCGGATGTCGACGCACTGGTTCGCGGATGCAAGAATGTCATGCGCCATTTGAAGATGCTTCCGGGCATCGTGAAGCCGGTCGAGCACCCAGTTTGGATTGGCCAACTGACCACGGTAAAGAGTGATCGGGACGGCATCTTCTATCCTCTCGTGGTTCCGGAGGCATACGTCCAACAGGGTATGATCATCGGTTATCTGACCGATTTTTTCGGGAGCAAAGTCGCGGAGATCACGGCTCCCTTATCTGGCGTCGTCACCTATGTTTGCGCAGTCCCCTCGATGAAAAAAGGTGACACGGTTGCGAATATTGGGGAGATCATCGCGGCTCCGTAAGATGCGTGTAGAATCGGGAGTTGCCCATAGGAGGCTAGTATGAAAAAGAAACTGGGTTATGTGCTCTTTGGAATGGCCGCGGTGCTCTCCGCTCAACCGAATCCGTACCGTACCATCGAGAACTGGTTCAAACTGCCCGAGGGGCGTGCTTGGGGTTCGACCAGCGCCGTTGCTGTCGATTCCAAGGGCCATATTTGGATCGCCGAGCGGTGCGGCGCGAATAGCTGCGCCGGCAAGACCGTGGACCCTATTCTCGAATTTGACGAGTCGGGAAAATTGCTGAAGAGTTTTGGCAGCGGTCTCCTGGTGTTTCCGCATGGGATCTGGATCGACAAGGAAGACAATATATGGTTGACCGACGAACGGGGCCATCAAGTTTTCAAAATCAATTCCGATGGCAAGGTGCTGATGACATTTGGTAAAGCCGGTGTCGCCGGCGACCCTCCGGATTTGCTCAATCAACCGAATGCGGTCGCGATCGCTCCGAACGGCGACATCTTTATATCCAGCGGGCACGATCGAGGGAAGGGAGATGCTCGCGTTCTGAAGTTCACGAAGGATGGGAAATTCATCAAGCAATGGGGAGGACACGGGTCGGGCCCAGGGCAGTTCGAAATGCCCCATACGCTCGCGTTCGATTCGCAGGGACGGCTCTTCGTCGGAGATCGCGCCAATAACCGGATTCAGATCTTCGACCAGGACGGTAATTTCATCGCAGAGTGGAAGCAGTTCGGCCGCCCCAGTGGAATTTTCATCGACAGCCACGATGTGATTTACGTGGCCGATTCGGAATCGATTGAAACGGGCGGATACGCCGGGAACAATCCGGGCTTCAAGCGAGGCATTCGAATCGGGAGCGCGAAGGACGGCACCGTTAACGCGTTCATTCCAGACAATACGCCTGGGCTGGGCGCCACCAGCGGTGCGGAGGGCGTGGGAGCGGACGGCAAGGGGACGGTGTATGGCGCCGAGGTGTTGCAGAAGGGCGTGAAGAAATACGTGAAGCAGTAGGGGCCAGTCCCGACCGCGCAATCGGGGCCAAGGTTTAGTACAATTCATGACCAAGACCAGGAGGGCTGGCTCGATGACAGAAACCACGCGACGAACGTTTCTAGGAGCTATGGGTGCCGCGGCAGCAGTGGCTGCTCCGCGCGGATCCAAGACTTCGGGTGCACCGCTCGAAAAGTGCATCTTCTATGTAGCGGCCTGTACGCCTTGCGACAAGAATTTGAAGTTCGACGAAGGCGTCTACAAGGACATGATGGCGTACTTCAAGGATCAGGGCGCCGATGGGGTGGTGGTGACGGGCACCACGGGCGAGTATCCCTCGTTCTCGACGGCGGAACGAAAAAAGATCCAGGAGACCGCGCTCAAACACAGGGCAGGGCTCTCGATCATCGTATCCTCGGGCACGTCGAATTTCCCGGAGACCCTGGAATTGTCTCAGCACGCCGCTGCCAATGGAGCTGACGGGTTGTTAATCATCCCGCCGTTCTATTACAAGAAGCCTCCGCTGGCCGGATTGACGAAGTACTATTCCCTGATCTTCGATCAGGTTAAGATTCCCATCAATCTGTATCACATTCCCGGCACCAGCGCCGTCCCGATCACGGCAGAGCTGCTGCATAGCCTGGAGCATTATCCGAATCTCGCGGGCATCAAGGATTCGAACGGCGATGTTCCCGAGTACGAGATGTACCTGAAGGAATTTCCCAAGCTCAACATGAGGACCGGGACAGGCAATAACCTCAAAGCGGCGCTGCAAGCGGGAATGGGCGCCATTCTGGCTGAAGGAAACCTCTTCACGAAGAGAATTGCCAACGTCTTTGCGGCGCACCGTCAAGGGAAGGACGTCGACGCGCCGCTAGCAACGCTTCGTGCGGCCCAGCAGGTGCTGCGGCCCGCGGGCGTGGGCTCGTACGGGCCGATGAAGTATGCACTCAGCCTGTTGATGGGAACCCGTCAAACGTATCAGCGTCCGCCCCACCTGGATGTGACCGATGAGCAGAAGACGATGATCCAGGCCAAGATCGAAGAACTTAAGCACATGGCCTGAGCGCCAGGAGAAAACCACGTATGTTTCGAATGACGCCGGTGATTACCGGGACCGTTTTGATGGCGCTGTGCGCCTCCGCCCAGACTCGAAGTAAAGACGGCGAGTGGCCCAGCTATGCGGCCGATCTGGCAGGCACGCGATACCGGCCGCTGGATCAGATCAACGCGTCAAACTTCAGCAAACTCGAAGTCGCGTGGCGGTTCAAGACGGACAGCATCGGAAATCGACCGGAGTACAAACTGGAGGGGACGCCGCTGATGGTCAACGGCGTCGTATACACAACCGCGGGCTCGCGGCGTGCGGCCATCGCGCTCGACGCGGTGACGGGCGAGCTCCTCTGGGTGCACGGTGAGCACGAGGGAGAGCGTGGCGCCGCGGCCCCGCGTCAGCTCTCGGGCCGGGGGCTTGCCTATTGGACCGATGGAAAACAGGAGCGGATCCTGTACGTGACTCCAGGCTACCGGCTGATCTGTCTCGATGCGAAGACCGGCCAGCCTGTGCCGTCGTTTGGGAAGAACGGCGTGGTGGACCTGAAGCTCGACGACGACCAGACCATCCTTCCCGATTTGACGACGGGTGAGATTGGGCTTCAGTCAGCGCCGGTGGTGGCCAAGGACACGATCATTATCGGCGCCGCCTTCCGTGAAGGGATGACGCCGAAGAGCATGCGCAATAACAAAGGCTACGTCCGCGGATTCGACGTGAAGACCGGCAAACGCCTTTGGATTTTCCATACCATCCCGATGAAGAACGAGCCCGGCTACAACACCTGGCTGAATGGATCGGCCGAATACACGGGTAACACCGGCGTTTGGACCCAGATCACGGTGGATGAACAACTCGGGCTCGTGTATTTGCCGGTCGAGTCGCCGACGGGCGACTACTATGGCGGCCATCGGCCGGGGAACAATCTCTACGGTGAGAGCCTTGTCTGCGTCGATCTGAAAACCGGGCAGATGAAGTGGTACTACCAGCTGGTCCACCATCCGCTATGGGACATGGATATTTCCTCTGCCCCGATTCTTGCGGATATTAACGTGAATGGGCGAGCCATCAAGGCGGTCGCGCAGCCATCCAAACAGGGTTTCTTGTACGTGTTCGACCGGGTGAGCGGCAAGCCGGTGTGGCCGATCGAGGAGCGTGCCGTTGAGCAGGGATCTGTACCCGGCGAGTGGTATTCGCCTACGCAGCCGTTTCCGACGAAGCCGCCGGCATACAGCCGGAACGGCGTCCTGACGGATGACCTGATCGATTTCACGCCCGCCATGCGCGACGCGGCGTTGACGATCGTTGCGAAGTATCATATCGGGCCGGTATTCACGCCGCCCGTCGAGAGTAAGATCGATGGGCCTCTGGCGACGCTCACGCTGGGAACAGCTAGCGGCGGAACGAACTGGCCGGGTGCTTCCTACGATCCCGAAAGGCACATCGTCTACGCGTACGCCTGTAATGCCTGCCTCACTCCGATCGGATTGGCGCGCCCGCCAAAGGCACTTTCCGATATGGATTTCGTGGCGGGAACAGCAGGACAGGAAGTGCGGAATCGCACCGGCCCGGGTGAAGGCGCCGGAGCTGATTCGCCCATGCCGAGCCGCGCGCCTGCTGCGGGCCGAGGTGGCCGGGGCGGCGCTGCGCCCGCAGCGGCCGGCGGTTTTGGCGGCCTGTCGGTCCAGGGTCTTCCGCTGATCAAGCCGCCCTACGGTACGATTTCGGCGATCAACCTGGACAAGGGCGAGATCGTATGGCAGATCGCCCACGGAGACACGCCGGACGCGATTCGCAACAATCCCGCACTGAAGGGCCGGGACATTCCGCGCACTGGGCAGACAGGCTACAACGTCGGCACATTGATCACGAAGTCGCTGGTAATCGCCGGCGAGGGGCAGAGGACCACGACTCCAGAGCACCCGCCAGGTGCGCTGCTCCGCGCCTACGACAAGGCGACGGGTAAAGACGCGGGCGCGGTGTTCATGCCGGCACCAGTGAGTGGATCGCCAATGACTTACATGGTGAACGGCAAGCAGTACATCATCGTCGCCGTGAGCGGCGGCAATTACTCGGGCGAATATATCGCTTTCACGCTGCCGGCCGCGGAAGAACACGGCCAGTCCTCACAATGAGGACCGGCATTGCGGCTGCGCTCCTGATCGGGCTCCTCGGGGCGCAGGACGCGACACGGTCTGTGTGGGACGGGGTCTACTCGGAAGAACAGGCCGGCCGCGGGCGCGGGCTCTACAATCAGCACTGCGCGTCGTGCCATGCGGACACGCTTACGGGAGGGGAAATGTCGCCTCCCTTGGCTGGAGGCGAGTTCCTTTCCAATTGGAACGGCTTAACGCTCGGCGAGTTGTTTGAACGAATCCGCACCACAATGCCGCAGAACAAGGCCGGGAAATTGAGCCGTGAGGCGAATGCCGATATCACCGCCTATATACTCAGTGTCAACAAGTTTCCCGCTGGAAAGACAGAACTCCCACATTCGGCTGAGTTTCTCAAAGAGATCCGGATTGAGAGCGAGAAAAAATAGGCGTTACTTAACGGTGACGCTTACCTGGGCATTGCTCCAGCAGCACTGAAAGCCGCGTCCGCCGTCGCCGGACCAGTCGTTGGCGACCACCCGGAGAATGTATTCGCCAGGTTCGCTGAAGGTGGCCGAGGTTGTCGCCGTTCCGCTGAAGACCGCGGGAGGGGGAGGCTTGAAGTCGGCCTTTTCAACCAACGGCCGTTCGTTCGAGAACGTGACCGTCCCCGGCCCCCGAAATTTGCTCCAATAAACCATCACCGGCGGACTTGCGGGACGCATGGTGAGGACGGACTTCGCGTCATCGGCAAGCCATAACGGGAGGGTCACCGGATTCGACACGGTTGTCGTGAGAGAGATACGCTGGCCGCGCGGGCCTTGCACAAAAGGGCCGCTTTCAGAAAAGGCAATAAACGGAGGAGTATTGCCACTGGCCTCCAAGAACGGCTGGACCTCGTACAAGGGATGCAGACTCATGGGGATCACAGACGTCTTGCCATTTGCCACGAGAGTCCACGTCAGCTTCTTGTCGCCGAAGTCCTTGGGCACGGTGATGGTGAACACGCCCCACTGCCGCGCCGGGAGAAAAACGGTCGGCTGGCCCTGGTCCGGTCCACCCGGTTCAACGCGATTGTTCGGTCCGATGGGGATCTCCAGGGTCTGCTGCTGGTTCCGGTTGTAATAGCCGAGCAGAAGGCTGAATGTGCCGTCAGGATTGGGGAACCATCCTTCAAAGGCGCCGGTGATACCCTGCCCCGTGTTATGGAAGGGTTCGAAAGGTAACGATTGCGCTTGGGACACGGCTGCCATCAGCGCAAAGCCGATCAGAAATAGTCGCGGCATCGCAGTTTATGGTCTCGGCGCGAAGGCCGCGTTCCGGCTTGACTTGTGACTGGCGGCCCACTCCTTGTAGTCGTCGTCGGAAATGTAGGTGACGTTCACCCACGCGTGTCCCATTTCATCCACCGTGCGATCCCCGTAACCGACCCACTGTTCGGGGTCCGGATTGTTCGGATTATTGGCGGTATTGTCGTACCATGCCGTGATGTGGATAATCGTGCCTTTGGGCAGCACCGGCGCGGCATCGTCCGCGTAGATGTAATTGTTCATCCAGTTGAAATTGAAATGATCGACGTAGCTCAACATCTGCGTCGTCCCGTCCGGAAGGATGGCTTCCATGGCCATCGCTTTGCCCCGCAGATGCATATGCGGCTGAAAATTCTCTAGCCGCGCGGACTGTCTGAGCACCTGGTACATCTGGACTGCGACGACGCTGTTCGGAGGAATGTCGAGACGCCCGGGAGGATTCACAGACGCTCCGAACAGACTCAGGCGCGTGCGATACTTCGGTACTTCACCCTTCGGATAAAGGTACACCGCGAGTTCCACATGATCCCGGATCACCTCGCCTACGGCGTGAAGATGGAGTTCCCAGCGGATCTGTGCTCCTGGCAGCAGCAATTTTCCGGTGCCTGGACGGTAGATGTCATAGTTCTTTCCGACCGCCCACTCCATTAAGAGGCCTGGCCCGCTGGCGGCATCTGCGGCGGGTGAAGCCGGTTCATCCTGGCGAAGACTTGCGAGCGCATGATGAACGATCCTGCGCCCGGCCGGCGTCGACGGCCGCATCTCCACAGCGCGCACCCAGCGCTCCTCCGTGATGCCGATGTCGGTAATCGGTTTAAACCACACATCCTGCCCGTGGGCGGGCATAGTATACGGCTCGGATTTAACGACGAAATCCGGAGGCCCGAACTGGCTAGCGAGTTGCCAGCCGTCATCGTTTGGCCATTGCTTGGGAGGCGGCAGATCCTTAGGCTCACCCATAGGGGCGCCCGAATCGGCCCACCGGACGATGGTCGCCATCTGCTGATCAGTCAACGACCGGTCATTGGCGAAATGCTGGATCCCGACCGTTTTGTCCAGGTGCCACGGAGGCATGTTGCGCGTGATCACGCGCTCGCGGATGGCTTTCACCCAGGGCCTTGTCTCCTGGTAGGTCACCAGCGGCATCGGCGCCATCGAACCCACGCGGTGACACGACTCGCACTTCTCCTGGAAGATGGGAGCGATATCCTTGGCGAAAGTGACTACTCCGCCGTTCAAGTCCGCTCCGGCCACCAGCCCATCAAGAATTACGGCGGCGCACAAAACCGGCAGACTCCATTGCATCGTGGCATTGGTCATTGACGGCTCCCTCCTGGCTTTAGGTGTTACAAGCAAGTCTATTTGCTTGAGGCCCCCATGTCAATCCACAGGCCTAGTACCTACGGGCGATTGACGCTCACTGAGGTCGGACGTAGCATACTTTTCGAGAGCGGACTCAGGGCGCCCCATAACAAGCACGGAGAACCCCCGCGCGTCGCACCTACTGCTCCGCTCTCCCTTGTTCACTCAGATCCAGCCGCGGGACTTATACCAAACAAGGCCGAGTAGTTCATGGAGCGTGTCCTCGTTCTGTCGAATCGGCTTCCAACCCGGCAGCAGGTCCTTCGGTTGCGGGCCAAGTTGATAAAAACTGCTCGGCGCGGGAACCACTTCCATCCCGAATTTGCGAAGACATGCGGCCGCCCTCGGCATGCTCGTCGCATCAACGACCAGGGCCACTCGTGCGATTCCATGCTGCCGCAGAATCCGGGCGCTGTAGAAGGCGTTCTCGCGCGTGGATGCCGATTGCTCCTCGACCCAAGCCAAATTCTCCGCAACTCCGTTCTTGAGAACGATGTCGCGCATCACCATAGCGGCAGAGGGAGTTCCGGGACCTACTGGACCGCCGGAAAGGAGCACTGGCACCGGCCCATATTGACGATATATCCAGGCGGCGTACAGGCACCGCTCGAAGGCGTTCTGGCTCGGCAGCGGGTAAGGCCTTTCAAAATGGGCAGGTTCGATCGCCTCGGAGAAAACAACCAGGGCCTGCAGGCCAGGACTTCCAGCAAATGGCCGAATTGGGTACCGTGTCTCGAGAGGCCTCGAGAGGAGCCAGGCCGCCGGCGGCCAGGACAACAAGAAGAGCCCACAGACACTGGCGCTTGCGAGCAAATTGCGCCGCCGGTTCCGAAACAAGAGAAGGGCGGCGGCGCCGACGGCCAGGAATATCGTCAGAAGCGGTTGCGTATAGGTCACGGTTTATTTGGGTCTAGTTTCGCACGGCATTGTCTCGAACCATGCTGGCGGCGCGGGCCCTTAAAGGCCTGTCCACGGCGCGCCCTTTCTCCAAGGCCATCACCCGCCTGCCCGATCGCCGTCAATGTTTCTCGAACGGAGTCCCAATCATCCTCGGCGGAGTGGCGAACAACTTTTCCGGATCTGCTTCGACGGGCATCGCGAGCTCGAGAAACGCGATATGCATTTCATCGGTGGTCATGTCTCCCCAGCGAACGGGGACGAGCGGATTCGGATTGGAAGGGTTGTTTGCCGAGTTATCGAAGTGCGCTACCGACTCCAGTCTTGTTCCGGCGGGAAGGAGGAGCGGCTCATCCCAAACGTACGTTGTCTGCCAGTGAAAATCGTATGTTCGGACGCTCACTAAGACGCGCGTCCGGCCATTCGGATAGACCGCCCGCACCTCCATCGATTTGCCGCGATAGTGCATGTGGGGCTGGATGGATATGAGCCTCACCGGTTGCGCGAGCTCCATGGATGCCCGTGACACATAATCCGGCGCGCCTGGCGGAATCGCCAGATCCAGATCGCGGAGCGTGTCGATCGCCAGTACTTGTTCCGAAGGGCGCGTGGTGGCCAGATAGATGCCGAATTCCGAATAATCGGTTACTTCCTTCCCGTTCGGGCTGTAGTGCATCTCAAAAACAATGTCTGACCCGGCCCGGATTTGCTTCGCGCCGTTCGGCAGCCAGACTGCGGGCTCGTAGCCCGGTTCCCAGCCAAGCAGCTGCAAACGCCGGTCGAAGACTCCCTCACCCTCGCGCCTGCGCCCCCTATCCGCAATAGTAGCGGGCACAATTTCGCCTTTCGGGTATCCTGCAAGGTAACTCGACTCCGGCCCACGCGCATAGGCATTGATGTGATGAACCACGGCCCTCTGATCGATCCGGAACTCGGCCGCGCGGACCCAAACGTCCTTTGGAAATAGACCGCCAGTGATCAAGTAACGATACGTGAGCAGCCCGGAAGCAGGAACGTGAAAGCCCGGCACGCGAATCACGATGTCCGGCTTGCCGAGTTTCCAGCCACCTGCGACAGTTCTTGGATGAAACTTCACCTTCAGTGGCGTGCCTTCTCGAGCGCCTTCCTGGGCCCAGGTAGTGATGGCCCGAATCTCGGGTTCTGTTAATGACCTGTCGTTCTTGAAGTCGTGAGCAGTTTCGCCTACGGCATGCCATGGCGGCATTTTCCGCGTCAGAACCGCCTCTCGAATGGCGTTTGCCCAAGGCCGCACATCGGCATAGCTGGTTAGGGGCATCGGTGCGATTTCGCCTGGCTGATGACAGCCGACGCAATGCCGCTCAAGAATCGGCCAAATATCCGTGGAAAACGTGACCTCTGCGTTCGCGGCAAACCCGCTGAACAGCATCAAGAGGAATAGGTCACAAGGCTGCCTGGACACCAAATATCCAGTCTACTGAAAAAGGCATCCTTTGGCAGCGAAGCTTGCCAAGGGCTCTTATACCTCCACTCTTTCACGCGGGGTCCCCGCCTCTTCATGCGGAGGCCCGATGCGGCTGACGCAGCCACTTTTCGCCTGCCCTGCATCGTGCCGACGACATTCGACCACGTCCTGCCGCCGTCCGAGCGCGATCAGTACGCAAATACGCGTGAGTCCTGCAGAGTTCATGACATCTCCTAGTGGCTAGCCTGTTTACACCACTCCGCACTGCACGGGCGGAACCACGTGCCTTTCCGGAACCTATCGAGAGATTGACAACTGCCCCGGGTTCTATGTGCCAGTGCGGCAGGTTGCTCCCAGGGCGGCACTGATGATGCGCTGGAGGTCGATGACATCGCAAACACCGTCGCCGTTGAGGTCGCCGAATGTGCACTTGGTCAGGCCAAGGGTTGCGTTGACAGCGTTTTGCACGTCCAGAATATTGACGGCACCGTCTGTATTCAGATCGCAGAACGCGGCCTGTGCGGAGTTGGCGCCGATCATGAAGGCCGAGTCGTCCACCGCTTCAAAGTCCGACCCGATGACGTTTCTGAGGGTGCTCAGATTGTCGTTGTTCCAACGCGAATCCGGCGCTCCGGAGATGTACCATGCGGAGCCGTTGTCGGCGACAAACATTCCGTATGTTTTTAGTGCCCGCAGGATCACCTGCACATCGCTTGGGAAACCAGTGATATCGAAGCTCGCGCGGAGTCGGAAGCGCTGGCCCATAGCCGGATAAATAGAGCTCGTGAGGCTGGACGCCTGGTGGCGGGCGGGCCAGACAAAAGAGTCGAGGGTCTTAGGGACGGTTAGCCGGATGGCGTGTTTGATCACTCCGGCCGCCACTTCGTCGTATTTCACCAGGCCTGGGAAGACGGGTAAACCGGCAGCATCGGCCGACGTCCAGCCCGAGGGCCTGAGGGTGTTCGCGTTAAGGTTGAAAATTGCCCCAGATCCGGCTTGCCAACTTGAGGTCTGGGGGTAGGCGCTCCAAAGTTCGTAGAGAATGCAGTTGTCGGTGTCGATGGCGATGGCATGCCGGTCGCCTGTGCTTGAGCTGCCGCCTTCGATTGGTGCGGTGAGCGGGATGGCATAAGGGCCGGGATCGCTCTCGCTGGCGTACTGGAAGGTTGCAGGGTACTTGGTCTGCGTACCGGGGACGGTTATGAACGGGATTCCGATGGGTCCGCCATCCCAAAGTCCAGAGCCGAAATCTGCATGCAAGGTTACGTTGGCCCCGATCGTGTTGACCAGCGTGGCGGAATTCGCTGCCACGGGAAGTTGGTTAATGGGAGCATTCCAAACGTTGTTTGCCGGAAGGACGGGGCAGGTACCGATGGTGGGCTGAGCGAACGCCGGGCCGAAAACCGAGATTAGTATCGTTTGTGCGGCAATCCGAATAGTCACTTCATTCCATCTGAAGGTATAGCCCGAGTCCGGTCAACTGGGCGTTCGCCTGAGAAGCCAGCAGGACTTGTCTCTAAGAGAGGGTAAAGGCGTAGGTACGACGGCGCAATATTTCCTCAGGTCAGGACGTCGTGCACGACGTTTCCGGCCACGTCGGTCAGGCGGAAGTCGCGGCCGCTGTAGCGGTAGGTCAATTTTGTGTGATCCATGCCCAAAGCGTGAAGGACCGTAGCGTGCAGATCGTGAATGTGTACGGGATTTTCCACCGCCTTGAAGCCGAACTCGTCGGTGTTGCCGTATGTCGTGCCGCCTTTAACACCACCGCCAGCCAGCAGGGTTGAGAAGCCGTGACTGTTGTGATCGCGGCCATTTTGCACTTTGACTAGGCCACTGACCTCCAGCACTGGCGTGCGGCCGAATTCGCCACTGATGATGACCAGAGTTTCCTTCAGTAATCCGCTCGATTTGAGGTCGGCCAGCAGCGCCGCGATCGGGCCGTCGACGTCGTGGGCCAGTTTGCGATGAATCAAAATGTCGTCGTGGTTATCCCATGGCTGGCCATTACCGTAATAGACCTGCACCATGCGTACGCCACGCTGCACCAGGCGGCGGGCCATCAGGCAGCCGCGTCCAAAATCATGATCGCCGTAGCGGCTGCGGACGGCTTCGGGCTCTCTGGTGATATCGAAGACTTCCGGCGCTTCGCTTTGCATCCGGTAGGCGATTTCCGCCGCCTGAATGCTGCTTTCGAGCTGGCTATCTTCGCCGTCGCGCTTTTCTTCGATGAGATTCAACTGGCGCAGAAGGTCCAGCGCACGCCGCTGCTCGTGCGGCGGCGTGGACGGATTGTGGATATAGCTAATGAGCTTATCCGGAGTCTTCTCGCCGTTGGGAATATAAGTGCCCTGATAGATCGCCGGCAGGAAGGTGGAACTCCATAGTTGTGCTCCCACAATCGGGTAGCCCGGGCACAAGACAACGAAGCCGGGCAGATTCTGGTTCTCCGAGCCTAGGCCATACGTCAGCCAAGAGCCCATCGACGGGCGCCCAGGAAGGCGATGGCCGCAGTTCATCAGGAAGAGCGATGGCTCATGGTTGGGGATTTCGGTGTACATCGAGCGGATCACGCAAACATCGTCAATCGCGTCTCCCAGCTTGGGGAAGATCTCGCTGATCTCGATACCGCTCTTGCCGCAGCGACGGAATTCGAATGGCGAGCCTAGCAGATTGCCCGTCTTGCGCTCCGTCTTCAGGTTGCCGCTGGGAATCGGTTGTCCGCTGTACTTCTGCAGCATTGGCTTGGGATCGAACGTGTCGACCTGGGAGGGACCGCCGTTGAGAAACAGAAAGATGACGTGCTTCGCCGAAGCCTTGAAGTGCGGAGCCTTGGGCGTCATCGGCGTAACAGTTTGTCCAGCATTCAAAATGCCGGCGAGCCCCGCAATGCCGAAACCAGTTCCCATCGTGCGGAGGATTTGCCGCCGCGACGGTGCAAGGGTCATCGTGCTTTCTTTAGTTGAGATAGGTGAACTCATTGGAACTCAGTAGAACTTGGGTAAATTGAGGCCACGCGCCGGAGTTTCCCGCGAGGAATTCGTGAGCGAGCTTCCGCTCCTCAGGCGTGGGATCGCGCTGGAGCACGAGGCGGTATGTTGTGGTGATCCGCTGATCCTCGCTAGACGCAGTGGAGGCCACGCGAGCGGCGAGGGCTGCGGATTGATCCATCACGAACGGACTGTTCATAAAGAAGAGCTTCTGAAGTGGGACGGTGGTTTGCAGGCGCTGCTCGCTGGTATTGTTCGGATTCGGAAAGTCGAAGAGCGCCAGCATCGGATCGAGTTGGCGGCGGGAGATGTAGGCGTAGACGGTGCGGCGGTTATTCTCATTGTTAAGCCGGACGGCGGGGCCGCCTATCTGCAAATCGAGCCTGCCGGAAACCCACAGGATGGAATCTCGGAGCGCTTCCGCGTCCAGGCGGCGGCGGTTGTATCGCCACAGCAGGCGATTGTCGGGGTCTTCCGCGTAGTTGCGCTCAGAGGGTTCGTCGCTCAACGCATAGACCGAGGTCAGCATCATTTCGCGATGCAGTTTCTTGAGCGACCAGCCTTCACGCACAAACCTGTCCGCGAGATAATCGAGCAGCTCGGGATGAGATGGGTGGTCGCCCTGCGAGCCGAAGTTGCTCGCGGTGCGCACCAGGCCATAGCCGAAGTGTTGCTGCCAGACGCGATTGACAATCACGCGGGCGGTGAGCGGGTTGGTGGGACTCGCGATCGCTTCGGCGAGTGCAAGCCGCTCCTTACCGCGCGGGAAACGCTGCGGTTCGCCCGGAGACAAGATGGACAGAAAATGCGGGGGTGCAAGGTCGCCGGGGTTGTTCTGATCACCTCGAATCCAGATGTGTTGTTCCTCTGGCTTCTTCTTGTCGGCGATGATCTGGAGCACGGGATAGGCCGGAGGGAGGTCCTTTTTCACCGTGGCGAGCTCAACCCGAAGCTGGGTGAGGTGATCGAGCCAAACGCCCGACAGGAAGCGGTCGATCTTGGCCTCTTCTTTCTTCGAGTCGTCGTAGTGAACGACTCCGTGATCGCCAAGCATGTCTTCCCACAAGCCGAACTTGGCTCTGTCGAGGGAAACGAGGTTTGCTTTGGAGAGATCTTCGCGCGAGGGATTGATGCCGAGCCGCACGTGGTTCTCATCATCGACATGAGCCTTCTCGGCGATGACGGCCAGGACCAGCGCCTGGAAATCCTCAGCCGCTTTGGCGCGCTGCTCGGGAGTTTTGGCGGCGTACCAGTCCTCTAAAAAAGGGTGCTGTTTTTCGGGCGTGGCCAGATACTTCGTCCAGCGAGCGAGCGTTTCCGAATCGAGCCCGGGGCCCGAAGACAGCATGTAGCGAGCCGTTTGAGACGCCAGAATCAGCCCCAACTGCGAGGATTGAGCGTCAACGTACTCCTTCAGCTCCTTCTCTTTCTTCTCAATCAGAGCTTGCTGTTTCTTATACGCGTCCACGACGCCGGCGGGAGCCAGCGCAACTTCATGCAAGTCCGTGTTGCGAAAAATTCCCATCAGGGCATAAAAATCGCGGGTAGGGATCGGATCGTACTTATGGTCGTGGCACTGCGAGCAGGCCACGGTGAGGCCGAGGAAGCCGCGTGCAGTGGCGTCCACGCGATCGTCCTGCATCTCTGGGCTGAGGGCGTAGAAGCCGAGGCCGGCTTCGTATTTCTGGTGATCGGGAAGCTGATCTCCGGCGATTTGCGCTTTCACAAAAATGTCGTACGGCATGTCGTCCTGAATCGCCTGAATCACCCAATCGCGATAGCGGAAGGAAGCCGGGTAAGGGTTGTCTCGCTCCGAGTCGAGCCGGTCGTCGGAGTAGCGGGCGACGTCGAGCCAGACACGTCCCCAGCGCTCGCCGTAGCGGGGCGACGCGAGCAGGCGATCAATGACTTTGGCCAAGGCATCGGGCGAGCGGTCGCGTTCAAACGCCACCACCTCTTCTACCGTGGGCGGAAGACCGGTGAGATCGTAGGTGGCGCGTCGAATGAGCGTGCGGCGATCGGCGCGGCGTACCGGGTGCAACCCGCGCGCTTCGAGGTTCGACGCGACAAAGCAGTCAACGTCCGTGCGAGCCCAGTTGACGTCCTTTACGTTCGGGGGAGGCGCCGGCTGAGCGGGCCTAAAGGACCAGAACGCGCGCTGCTCCGAAGTGATCTGGTAAGGCGATTGGAGAGCGGCTTTCTCATTCGCCGGCCAAACCGCGCCTGCCTTCACCCAGGCTTCGACAGCGGCGATCTGGTCCGCTGCCAGTTTGCCGGTTGGAGGCATCTTGGGATTGGCGTTGTAGCGAAGCGCTTTCACCAGGACGCTCGCGTCCGGATCTCCCGGAACGGCGATGCGTCCCGACTTCCCGCCTTTGAGGAAGTGTTCCCTGGAATCCAGTTGCAACCCGCCCATGCGAGTCTCGGTATGACACGCATAGCACTTCTCTGCGAATAGGGGGCGAATCTTCGTCTCAAAGAATTCGCTGGAATCCGGCGCCGGCTGCGCCAGTAAAACCGGTACGATGGCAGCCAGGAGGACAAAATTCATGCCTACTGAACGCATGAGGGATTCTACCACGAGGGCGAGATTTGACAATCTGTGTTAGAGTTCCCAGAAGTCCCTCTGGAAGCGGACATCGGCCCCGGGGTCGATCGGGAGGTTCCCTTGTTCATTCGAATTCTCGTTTGCTATGCGGTTAGCATCGTCTGCTTGCATGCGCAGCTTTCCGACGAGACCGCTGCGGCCGTTGACAAGGTGGTCGCCAAGGCGCTGGCGGAATCTGGCACACCCGCAGTGTCCATCGCGATCGTTAAAGACGGCAAGGTCGCACTGGTGAAGGCGTATGGAGACGCCCGACTGGATCCAAAGACTCCAGCCACGGCCGGGATACGCTTCTCCATCGGCTCGGTGAGCAAACAATTTCTCGCTGGTGGGATCCTGCTGGCGGCGGAGAGCGGCAAGCTATCGCTCGACGATCGAGTAGGCAAGTATCTGCCTGGCCTGACACGATCCAACGACATCACCATTCGCCAACTCCTCTCTCATACGGCGGGTTATCAGGATTACTATCCACAAGACTACGTGCCGCCGTTCATGCGAGAACCGGTTACGGCCGATGGGATTCTGGACCGGTGGGCGGCGAAGCCCCTCGATTTTGAGCCCGGGACAGCGTGGCAGTACAGCAATACCGGGTTCGTCGCCGCCGGCCGCGTGCTGGAGAAGGCGACTGGCGTTCCGGCATTCGAGTTCCTCCGGACCCGGATTTTTTCACGGCTCGGAATGGAGTCCGTCTACGACCTGGATCATCAGCCGCTCACGAGGGCGGATGCCGCAGGGTACATTCGCTATGCAATCGGCCCGCTCCATCCGGTGACTCCGGAGGCTTCGGGCTGGCTTTACGCGGCGGGCGAGTTGGCCATGACGGCGCGCGATCTAGCGCTCTGGGATGCCGGATTGATTAACGGGAAGGTCCTGAGCCCGCGATCGTTTGCGGAAATGATCACGCCCGTTCGTCTGAAGAATGGAGCGCCTACCTCGTACGCGCTTGGCATTGGAGTCTCGGATGCGAACGGACACCCAAGGCTTAGCCATGGAGGCGCCGTATCGGGCTTCACCAGCCAGAACACGATCTGGCCCGACTTGAAGCTGGCTGTGGTGGTGCTCTCGAACAAGGACGGCTCAACCGCAACGGGCCGGATTACCCAGGGTCTGGAAGCGCTGCTGCTTGCGCCGGCGCAGGACCCGGACGCGGCGAAGCTGCTCGAACAGGCAAAGTCAATTTTTGCCGGTCTCCAGGAAGGCAGATTGGACCGGGCGCTGTTCACCGCCAACGGCAATTCGTATTTCACGCCGGAGGTGATCGGCGATTACTCCGCGAGCCTGAAGCCTCTGGGAACGCCAAAGAGCTTCGAACTTTCGCGTTCCGGGTTGCGCGGTGGATTCACAGAACGGAGCTACCGCATCGTGTTTCCCGAGAAAACACTGCGCCTGGTGATCCGGGCGGCGATGGACGGTAAGCTCGAACAGTATCAGATTTCGGAATAAGCGCCGCCGGGCCAGGAGAAAAGGAAGTATCGACGGATGTCAAAAGGAACGATCGCGATCTGTTTTTCGCTGATGGCCTGCCTTGCGAACGCTACGGCGCTGCGTGCAGGGGTTTCCAAGGTGGATATAACCCCCGCTCCAGGCGAATTGATGTGGGGATTTGAATCCCGGACGACCCCCGCCAAGGGCACGCTTGATCCTTTGTACGCTCGAGTGTTGGTGCTCGAGTCAGGAGCACAAAGGCTGGGGCTCGTGACGCTAGACCTGGGCCGCAGCTTCGGTCCGGCCGCTACGGAGGAAATCCGGGAGTCCGCCCAGCGAACAAGCGCCATCACGTGTCTCCTTCTTAGCGCTTCGCATACGCACAGCGCACCAGGAGTACAAGATACCTATAAGAAGGGCGTTCCTCCATGGGAGCGAGCGGCTCGCGAGAAGATCAAAGAGGCGATCAGAGACGCGACCGCTCATCTGACGGATGCGCGCATCGGAACAGGAGTCGGGATTGCGTACATCGGGCATAACCGGCTTCGTGTGGACGCGAACGGAAAGGTGGGATGGTTCGAGAGGAATCCGACGCAGATTCCTACAGCGCCGGTGGACCCAACCGTCACGGTGGTACGAGTAGACGCGTTGGACGGAAAACCGCTCGCCATCGTCGTCAACTATGCTTGCCATCCGGTCGTGTTTGGTGAAGATAACTTGCAGTATTCGGCCGATTATCCGGCCGCAATGAATCGCGTCGTGGAACAAACCACGGGAGCAATGAGTTTCTTCCTGCAGGGCGCTCCGGGAGATATAAACCCGTACTATACGCAGCAACCGATCGAGCAGGATGCGCAGAAGATGCGGGAATGGACCGGGGAGCGCCTGGGAAAGGAGGCTGCTCGCGTGGCGCAGGGTATCCGTACTGAGGCAGGCGGCGATTCAAGCATCCAGTCGTCCGAAGAGTTGGTGAAATTTCGCCTGCGCTGGGATCCGCAGCAGTTCCAGGCGGCGCTGCTGAAGTTTCTCGGACCGGAGGCGCTGGAGGGCTACATCGATCCCACCGCACGGGAATTTTCCATCCCGGTGTCAACCGTGCTGATCAACAAGCAAATTGCGATCACGACGTTCCCCGGCGAGCCTTTCGTCGAGTTTCAGATGAACTGGCGAGACCGCTGTCCGGTGGGCACCACTCTGCTGGCGGGCTATACGAACGGTTACTACGGATACTTCCCGACGATCGCATCGGCCGCACGGGGCGGTTATGGTGCGGCGAGCGCTGCGACTTGGATGGAGCCTGGAGCGGGTGAGTGGATCATCGATCGCGCCGTTGTAAACATCCTGAAGATGCTCGGCCGGCTCGCCGATATGCCCGATGATCTCAAGGGAAACGTCTACAAGCCGTAACGGCCACTAATCCACCAGGCGCAGTCGCCCAAAAAGCTTCGGAACGTGGAAGGACTTCTGTCCAGTAGGCTGCCACGCGTAGAACTTCTTATTTCCCCCGGTCCCTGCTATGCGGTACAGCCCGACCCGCATTTCCGTGCCTGCAGCGGCTCGCGTGACGCCCAGCGCGGCCATGGGGATGGCCATCTCGCCGTACCAGACGTGCCGCTCGCGATCAATCCGTCCTTTGACTTTGTAACCCGAGTTCCACGCCATGCCGACCTCGGCTTTGCGGTCGTCAAGATTGATGTCCAGGTCCACCCATTCACTTTGCGGCGAAACTTGCAGTTCCTTGTAATGGCCGATGTGATTAAAGTCGGTTCCAATGAACGCTTCGCCCACATCCCAGTTCCACAGCTGCGGCGTCTCCGCCGCCGGATTCGGATCGGGCTTCAGGTTTAGTTCGTCGTACGGACAGATGAAGAGGAGGTACAGCGTCTGGTCCGTCCAGCGGGAACGAAACTCGGTGGGAGGTCCTGGAATCGGCTCGTTGAGATAATTGCCAGCCGCGGTGACGCCTGCAACTCCTTTCCACTGCGGCGCGTCCGGGTTAGCCGTCAAGTCGAACTCCGCGGACGCGCGGCGGCTTTCGATCACACCCGGCCCATCGGCCGCAAGGATCGTCACCGCTGCGAACAGCCAACATTGGCTAACCCGTTTCATGTTCATCGCCTCTCTAAAACCATGTGGGCACCGGCTGCCTGTTAATCTTGAGGATTGCCTCTTCCGCCGTTGCCGTGACTCGGGTGATTTTCAGCACCTGCCTCAAGGCGGGCAACGCGGGCGCGGCTTCGGGCCCGATATCGCCCAACGCTATCGCGTCGCTGCGCAGCACGTAGATCACTTCATTTGGAACCAGGAGCCTCTCGCTCAACGCGCCGACGGCCGCCTTCGCCGCTGGACCGATGCGTCCAATCGCCTCCGCCGCCGGCGAGCGCACCGTAGGTTCAGCATCGCTGAGAGCGTGAATCAGAGCGGGCACGGCAGCGAAAGCCTTCGGCCCCATCGAGCGCAACGCGACTGCTGAGAGAGAACGCACTAACGGGTCCGGATCCGCCAGGGACTTGATCAGGCCAGGCACACTCGCGGCTCCCGCCGGTCCCATTTGCGAGAGTGCCCATGCAGCAGCGATCCGGACATCAGCGCCGGAGTCCGCGAGCTTCGCTGCGACATCCGGAGCGGCGACGCCGGCGTCCTCCCGGAATGCGCCGATGCTCCGGAGCACCGCGGCGCGCTTGGCTCCCGTCGCGCCCGCCAACCGTTTGCGGTATTCCGACAGCGGAACGCCCCGATAGACGGCCTCGGTCGTCACGCGGGCGCCGGTGAGTTGCGGCATCGCTTCCGGAAGTGTTGGTGCGCTTTCCGGAATATGCTCCAGGACAACATCGTTGATGCCCAGAGAAAAGCCCCCGGAGCGTCCGTCCCGGCCGGAGCAAACGAAGCTCAACGTGTGCCTGCCTCGATCCAATGGCAGCCAACCAAGCGGATGTTCGGTTGCCACATAGACTTCCGGCAAATAATTCTGAAGAATCGCCGGGCCGGTGGCGGGGATCTCCGACGTGAGCGCTTCCCGGCTATCCAGATTCATCGGCTTCCCGTCGAGTAGCGCATAATAATTTCCGTAGTCCGGAGCCTGTGCGATACGCGCGAGGATTTCAAATCGCCCTGTGGTGGGAACATCGAGCGGGATGTCGATGCGGGACCCGGGGCCCTCGGCTTCAAAGAACAGGAGATCCCTGCCCCAATCCACTTCGCGCTGCACCGATACTTTGCCCTTGGTGGTCTTCACCTCAGCAATGGAATCCTCGACGGCGATCTGAATCGCGTTGCCGAGCGGCAATCGTTCTTCGCCATAGGGCGGCTCGGCTAATTCCTCGTTGACGCCTTTTTGGTACCAGAACGCCGTGCTCGAAAAATAGTCCGGCCGCTGCTCAAAGCTGGACCGCAGTTTGCCGTCGTCGTTGTAGGTCCAACCAGCATGTTCAATGCCCGCCCATAGCGATTTGGTGAATGGAATTGGATCCGGGACATGCCATCGGTATCCGCTGAGACGGGCGCCCACTAGCTCACCTTCGGCAACCGGAGTTCCGCTCCAGGGCCCGGTCGACACGCGCAGACCCCAGGCATCGCTGAGATAATCCTCCGTTCCCGTGCCGCCGATCTGCGGCTTAGCGGCGCCGTCGACGAAGAAAAGATCGTCCCCTTCGCCGAACCATCCCACCCCAGCCTGAATCACGTTCAGCACGGTGCCTACGTAGTGGCCGGTCCCTTTCACGTCGAGAAATTCGTAATTCTTGCCTGACACCGCCGGCCGTTCCTGCCGGTAGTAGCCGTGAAAATACGCGATGTCCTCCGGCATAGAAGGATGCTTCTGCCAGTCTACGTGGTAATAGAACATCGTGACCGGCCTCCTGCCTTCATCGGTAACGGTGATGCGGCAGGATTTGCGGAACGGCATAGACCAATAGCTGTTCCGCGCCCGGCCAAAGGAACTGTCGCGGACCGGGATCGACTCGACGTTCCGTTCGTAGCCATGCCCCACACCGAAGAAATCTCCCAAGGGAACGTCGACGCTGGGCGTTTTCTTTCCGTCGTAGTATACGCGCAGCCGCACCAAGCGGGGCCACGCAAATTCGTTATCGGCAACCGTGAGCCAGATGTGATTCACCACGCCAGGGCCAGTAAGGTCCGCCATCACCAGGGTCTCGCCGGGCATGATTCGTTTGCTATCGTCGTTGCTTCCTACGTAGCGATTCTGGCTCGACACTCGGTGCGCGGAGTAGTTCTTGAGATGTGTAAGATCCGGCAAACCGGAGCCATCCGTCATCTGCGGAGCCGCCCTTCCAGCCAGGAGGAACAGGAGGCAGCCGAATCCAGCCAGCCTGATCCACGGCAACCCACCCATCGGCTTCTGCACGAGGTATTTCTTCACGGACATAGTCCCCCAAACTCGCTGTCCCACTGCTGCAGCGCTTCGTTGGAATATAACACCGCCTAAGGTTTGCGCGGGGAGGCGAGTGACCCGGCGCGATTTAACGCCCGTCTAGAGTGACTTCATAGAATTTGCGGTCGTGATAGCCCGTTTCGGACTTCGCGATCAGGCGGTTTACGCGCCATCCTGCTGGAGTCTCGCGAGCAGCCAGTCCTGAGGCAATCCGCGCGTCGCCAGCAAAACTGGCGATTATGGGCCACGAACTCATGATAGGGTTCTATCTTGGCTCGAACCGGGAACCACTTGCGGACCTCGGGAAACACTTCTTCAAAGATGGTCTCGGAGCGCGGACTCCGGGTGAACCCGAGCTCCTCGCGATGATCCATTTCGAGAAATGTCATTCCATTGGCGGCCATGAAGGGAAGGTCGGGACTAAGCGCTCGAGGTATCCTCGTATTTGTTCAATAACCGCGCCGCGCCTGCCTTCGTCACAGAACACTGCGTCGATGATAGGTGGACGGGTAAGAGAGGCCGGAAAGCCTCAAGTCCCATCTGGCGATAGTACAGGCCCAGTGCGGGCCCAGAATTACGATACCGGACCGCTCGAAATGGCATACACTAGTCGCGATGCGCTCCCGTCCTTTAGAACGGCCTAGTTTGGGCCGCAGATCGTTCCTGGCCTTGGCGGCCACTCCGGTGCTTGCGCAAACGCAACGCGACTGGACCAATCAACAGCCCGTGCGCTATCCCGACCCGGACGTCGTGGCGGTGGACAAGAGCTTCGAGAAATACAAGGTCTTCAATGCCGTGATCTACCGGCATTATGTGGGGACGAAGTGGGCGGAAGGGCCCGCCTGGTGCGCGCAGGGGCAGTACCTCGTCTGGAGCGATATCCCGAATAACCGCCAGTTGCGTTTTCTTGAAGAAGACGGGCACGTGACTACATTCCGTGACCCCTCCGGCTATAGCAACGGCAACACCTTCGACTTCGAAGGCCGGCAGATTTCCTGTGAGCACGCTGGGCGGCGAGTGGTGCGTTACGAGCATATGGGCAAGGTCACCACGATCGCCGACAAGTTCAACGGAAAGCCCCTCAATTCGCCGAACGATATCGTCGTCCACCCGGATGGTTCCATCTGGTTTACTGATCCGCCCTACGGCATTCTGGGCAATTATGAGGGGAACCAGGCCAAAGCAGAGCTGAAGGAGGCCGTCTACCGCGTGGATACGAAGACGGCGAAGATCGAAGTCGTCGCCGACGCGCTCGATAAACCCAACGGGATCTGTTTCTCTCCAGACTATAAGAGACTGTATGTCTGCGATACGGGCGCACCCCGGAATGTCCAGGTGTTCGATGTCGTCGACAACAAGCTGCGAAACCAGAAGCTATTTACTGATATGAAGCTGGGAGCGAAGTCGGGCCTTGCGGACGGCATCCGCTCCGACGTCGACGGCAACATCTGGGCGGGCGCGAACGGCGGCGCCGGCTACGATGGCGTGCACGTTTTTTCGCCGGCCGGGCAGCGAATCGGGATGATCCTGCTACCGGAAATCTGCGCCAACATCTGCTTCGGAGGCGCCAAGCGCAACAGGCTGTTCATGGCCGCGAGCCAGTCCTTGTACTCGCTCTACGTGGGAACTCAAGGGGCGCACATCGCGTAGTCTGGTCAGTGCTACGCGAGCACTCTCTCGATCACTTGTCCGCTGACATCGGTTAGGCGAAAGTCCCGGCCCTGGAAGCGGTAGGTCAAGCGTTTGTGATCGATTCCCAGGCAATACAGGATGGTCGCCTGCAAATCGTGCACGTGGACCGGGTCTTTCACGATGTTGTAGCTGTAGTCGTCAGTTTCACCGAAGGTGATTCCAGGTTTCATGCCTCCTCCCGCCAGCCATATGGTGAAGCAGCGGCCGTGGTGGTCCCGGCCATAATCGGTGGCGGTGAGGTGCCCCTGGCAGTAAACGGTGCGGCCGAACTCGCCTCCCCAGATCACCAGTGTGTCGTCGAGCATGCCCCGTTGGCCGAGGTCGGTAACCAAGGCGGCAGAAGCCTGATCCACATCTTTACAGCGCTTCGGCAGGTTCTCCGGCAGCTGGCCGTGATGATCCCAATCGCGGTGGTAAAGCTGAATAAAGCGGACGCCCCGCTCCGCCAGCCGCCGTGCCAGCAAGCAGTTAGCCGCGAAGGTCCCAGGCTTCTTCGCGTCGTCGCCGTAGAGCTCGAACGTATAGGCCGGTTCCTTCGAGAGATCCGTCAATTCGGGGACCGAGTGCTGCATGCGGAACGCCATTTCGTATTGTGAGGTTCGCGCGTTGATTTCGGGATCGCCAAATTCGTCAAGCGAGCTGTGATTCAATTCGCCCAGAGCGTCGAGAAACGTCCGGCGGCGTTCCGTCGTCAGGCCTCCAGGATTGGAAAGATAGAGGACCGGGTCCGCTCCGGAGCGGAACTTTACGCCCTGAAATCGGCTAGGAAGAAACGCGCTCCCCCACAGGCGATCATACAAGGGCTGGCCCCCGCCGGAGTTCGAGATCATTACGCAGAAGGCGGGCAGATCCTCGGTCTCGGCGCCGAGGCCATACGAAATCCAGGAGCCCATGCTGGGCCGGCCGCCGAGGCGGAAACCGGTCTGGCACATGGTGACGGCGGGATCGTGATTGATCTCCTCGGTGTTGACGGTCTTGATGAAGGTCAAGCGATCGGCGATCTTTGCGGTGTAAGGCAGCAGGTCGCCGATCCACGCGCCAGACTGGCCCCGCCGCGCCATGCCGAATTTCGACGGCACCACCGGGAAGCTCGACTGCGAAGCCGACATGCCCGTTAGCCTCTGCCCGTTGCGGATGGATTCGGGCAGGTCCTGCCCTTGGAAGTCCATCAGGCGCGGCTTGTGGTCGAACAGCTCTATTTGCGAAGGGCCGCCGGACTGGAACAGATAAATGACCCGCTTGGCCCTGGGAGCGAAGTGCGGCAGGCCGGGCAGCCCCTGTTGCTGGCGTTCGCCCTTAAGAAGGGATGCCAGCGCGAGTCCTGAGAAGAAGCGTCTCGTCATTGCTTGCTGATGGCCTCGTCCATATTCAGCATCAGGCTCGCGACGCTGGTCCACGCCGCCAGTTCGGGTGGATCCGCGCTTCGGGAGATGGGTGATTCACCCTGTTGAAGGAACTGTGCGGCAGCCGCCCGGTCGTGGTGGAAATCCGCCGCCATGCGCGCATGCATTGTCAGAAGAACCTGTTTTTGCCTTGCCGATGGAGTACGAGCGAACAGCAGCCTAAAGCCGTATTCCACGCGAGCTTCAGGTGTCGAGCCGCCTTCGGCGATGATCCTCTCGGCGAGTTTGCGCGAAGCCTCCAGGAACGTGACGTCATTCATCAGGTTCAGTGCCTGAAGAGGCGAATTTGTCCGATTCTCGAACACCGCGCATTGCTCGCGGTTGGGCGAATCGAAATTCATCATGTAGGGCGGCGGCGACGTTCGCTTCCAGAATGTGTACAGGCTGCGGCGGTAGAGATCCTCGCCTTTCGATTGTTCGTAGCCTTTGCCTCCAGCAAGTTCCTGCCACAGGCCCGCGGGTTGATACGGCTTCACGGAGGGGCCTCCGACCTTCTCGACGAGCAGGCCGGACACGGCCAGCGCCTGATCGCGGAGGATTTCAGGTCCCAGTCGCAGCCGTGGGCCGCGCGCAATCAGACGATTATCGGGATCCTTTGCCAGCAACTCCGGCGTGACGGCGGACGACTGCCGGTACGCGGCGCTCATCACGATGAGCTTCTGCATCGCCTTTACGTCCCAGCCGCGATCCATGAATTCGACGGCGAGCCAATCGAGAAGTTCGGGGTTCGTAGGGAACTCTCCTTGCGACCCGAAGTCGTCCACCGTCTTCACGATTCCCGTGCCGAAATACGATTGCCAGAAGCGATTCACGGTTACCCTTGCCGTCAGAGGATTCGCGCGGTCCACCAGCCAGCGCGCCAGATCGAGCCGATTGCGAGGTAAACTCGCCGCAGGCAGGATTTCAGGGACGCCCACCGTAACTTTTTCACCCGGCGCGTCATAGGCACCGCGCTTCAGGATGAACGTTTCGCGATTGGCGCCATCGGCCATGATCATCACCGTGGGGATGGAGTCGAAGTACGCATCGCGTTCACTCCGCGCTCTTGCGATCGCCGCCAGGCCTTGCTTGATCTCTTTCGGCGCGGCGAGATCCAGATACGCCAGGTCGCGCCGCGCCTGTTCGACCTTGGCAATCGCGGCCGCCTCCTGCGCCGTTAAGGCCCGTTTGTAAATGCGCGCGTCCGCTATGTCGCCATCGAACTTCAGTCCGCCCCCCTCGCCCACGCGGATGTCGGTGTGTTTCTTCTGAAAGGGTTCATTGTTCTGGTCAAATAGAATTCGGGTTTTCCGTGGCTCGCCGTTCACATAAATGCGCACTCCCGATGCCAGACGCTTGCCGTCGTACGTCGCGGAGACGTGCTGCCATTCATTCAGCTTGACCGGCTCCACGGTTTCGACGCGCAGCCCGAGATCGGTGTAGCGATGCGTCAAATGTAATCGCACCTTGCCGTTGATCAGATACAACCCGTGACCCTGGCTCTCCGTATAGTCATCCAGGCGAGTGAGGATCGCTCCATCGGGCGAAGAGGGTTTGATCCACGCGGAATAGGTGAACGGCTGGAGGTAGCCGAACTCAGCACCATCTCCGTCATAGCTGCCCTTGCCTTGCTGGCGAAATACAAGGCCTTCCTTCACGGTCCAGTCCTTGGGAGCCTTCCAGCCCCGAGGAGCCCCATCGATCTTCGGAAGGCCTTGCCGCAGAGCCTGCACCCGCGCGTCGAGCTCTGCCAGATGCCGGGCCTGCTCAGGCGGGGGAGCTTTCACGAAAGGCTCCTCCGGTCCGTAATTCCACACGAAACCTCGCTCGTTGGGAATCTGATTGAAGAAGGCGAACAAGCGGTAGAAGTCTTTTTGAGAAATGGGATCGTACTTGTGATCATGACAGCGCGCGCATCCTAGGGTGAGGCCCATCCACACGGTTGCCGTGGTTTGCGTGCGATCGGCCACATATTCGACTCGATACTCTTCGGGGATGATACCGCCTTCACCCGTAGTGCGATGGTTACGATTGAAGCCCGAGGCGATCTTCTGGTCAAACGTTGCTTTCGGCAACAGATCGCCGGCCAACTGCTCAATCGTAAAACGGTCGTATGGCATGTTGCGGTTGAACGCGTCAATCACCCAATCGCGCCAGCGCCACATATCGCGGTCTCCGTCCGTCTGGTAGCCGTTGCTGTCGCCATAACGCGCGGCCTCCATCCATCGGTATGCCATGCGCTCTCCATAGCGGGGCGACGCGAGCAGGCGATTCACCGCGGTTTCGTACGCATTCGCGGACGAGTCGGCGACAAACGCCTCGACCTCGGCAGGCGTGGGGGGAATGCCTGTGAGATCGAGCGAAACGCGTCGGATAAGGATGCGCTTGTCCGTCTCCGGCGAAGGCTTTAGACCTTCCCTTTCAAGACGCGCGAGGACAAAGCGGTCGATACCATTCCTTGGCCAGGTGGAATTGTGCGTCAGGGGCAGCGCCGGACGCTGGGGAGGAATGAAGGACCAGAAAGGCTGCCACGTCGCACCTTGGGCGATCCATCGCCGCAGCAGATCGATCTCCTGAGTAGTCAGACGAGGTTTGCCGGACCCCGGCGGAGGCATCCGCTCTCCATCGTCGTTCGAAGAAACTCGGCGAAGCAGCTCGGATTCGTAGCCTCGTCCTGCCCCTGCCAGATCGAGCCGAAGGTTTGCCTGTCGATTCGCCGCATCGGGTCCGTGACAGGTGAAACAGTGGTCAGAGAGGATCGGACGGATGTGCTGATTGAAAGAAACCGTTTGCGTGAAGGCAGTGGGGGCTATAACCGCGAAGACAATCCGAGTATGCCAGCGTGGGCGCATGCGAACCTTAATAGGTTAACAAGAGCGACAGCACTCGAGGACGGGTTCAAGAGCCGGAAAATCGCTGGTCGATCCACACGTGCTGGCGGCGCGGGCTACTCCTTCAGAGTGCGAACGAAAGCGATGACGTCGTTCACCTGCTTGTCTGTGAGGCCGGAGACCGGCTTCATCTTGCCCTGACCGGCGGTGATGGTTTTCTTGATATCTGCGTCCGACTTGCCCTGAATTTCTCTGGACCCGAGCGCGTGCATCTCCACCTTGTACATCTTTGCGATGGCTGCCTTGCCTTCGCCGTTCGCTCCGTGGCACTGCTGGCACTTCGCCTCGAACACGGCCTTTCCATCCGGGGTTCCCGCGAAAGCGAAACCACAAGCAGCCATCAACATCAGTACTGTCGTTTTCATGTTTCTCCTCTTGACTCACTTGGTCGGCTCGAGATAACCCGAACCGTTCGCCTCCAGGCGCCGGATCACTAAGAAGATCGCGACGACCGTGATGGCGATAAAAAACACCGAGACTGCCAACCCAAGGCGGCGGATGTCCTTGTCATGCAAGGCCGCCTGTCCGGCACGCAGCGTTTCGTCGGCGACCGCCATGCCCGCCTCCACCGGCTTCTGCATCTCTGCGGGTTGAAAGGCGTGCATTGCCACTCGGGCTTTTACCAGATTCTCGCGCCCGTCTGCGAGCTTCACCTGGGCCTCGGAAACCTCCATACCGTATTTGTCGGCCTCCGCCAGGACGTTTTCAGAATGTTTCAGCGCCCCGCCGAGCCCGTCAATCCACTGCGCCATTTGCGCAGCAGTCTTAGCGCCTGGCGTTCCCGGATCATGACAGGTGGAACAGACCGCATTCGGTCCCACCAGCATCGCCGTCGACGGCTGCTGAATTCCATGGTTGCTATGGCAGACGATGCATCCGCCTCCACCCGACGCCCCGGAAAAAATCGGTTGATGCACGCTTTTCTCATACAGCTGGGCAAACAGAACGTGGCAACTGCCGCAAACTGCGGAGACCGAACTAACTTCCGGAGGCTTGGCCCCGTGATTACCGTGGCACGACGCGCAGTTGGGTGCAGAAAGGTCGCCTTTCTTAAGCGCAGCCCAGTGGACGCTGGAACGGTAATTCTCCAGCTGATTCGTTGGAATGCCGTATTTCGCCATTCTATTGGTATCCGCGTGGCAGCGCCCGCAGGTATCCGGAAGCTGCAGCGGATGAACCGGAGACAGCACGTTCTTCACGGCGCGAATATCGTGAACGCTGTGGCAGTCGATGCAGGTGGCAACGTTTTCGTCACCCTCCGCCAGGCGCTTGCCGTGCACGCTGGTCTTATACAATTCGTATTGATCGACGCGCTGCTGGGGTTGATAGCGCCGCATGAAGTCCGGATTGCCGTGGCATTTTGCGCAGAGTTGAGGGATGGCCGTGCGTTTCGGCTTCCCGACGAATCCCTTGGCGGCGCTCATGGCAACCGACGGATCGTCGCTATAACGGTCGCCTCCATGGCAATCCGAGCAGCTCAGTTTGTTGGCCGCGTGAATGTCGTCTTTGATCAGCAGGGCGGGCTTTTGAATCGCCCCTTCCATTGCTGCGTGGCACTCAATGCAGGTGTCTCTTGGCTGGGCCGCCAGAAATGCCGGAACCAGGAAAACCGCAAGCAGGCAGGGTCTCATTTCACGTACCCCAGAATCGTGAATACCGCTAGATAAACAACCAGGAAGATCCCCACTCCGTTGACCAGGCGCGTCTTCGCTTCGCCCGCGCGGTTGACACCCCACAACGGGATCAAGGCCCAGCCGAGAGCCAGCACGCCGAATCCGGCAATGCCAAGCAGTTCGCCTTCTACAAACCAGATACGGCTTGGAATGAGCTTCAACGTATAAAACTGCGCCAAGAAATACCACTCCGGCCGGATGCCTTTCGGCGCGGAGGCGAATGGATCGGCCTTCTCGCCTAGTTCCCAGGGGAAGATGGCCGCTAGGGCGCCCAGGATGGCCAGAGCCCCATACCAAACCATCACTTCACGGAGGAAGAAATTGGGGAAAAACTTCATTTGCCGCACGCGCGCCGCGGAGATCCAGGGAGGCGTGCTCATGCCGTGTTTCTGAACGAAAAGAACGTGCAATGCGACCAACGCCGCCGTGATCATGGGCAGCACCATCACGTGCAGCGCGAAGAAACGTGTCAGCGTCGCCGCGCCGACGTCCTCGCCGCCCCTCAGGATGCGCGCGATTCCTTCGCCCACCACAGGCGTGCTGGCCGCCACATCTGTGCCCACCTTCGTCGCGAAGTAGGAGATTTGATTCCAAGGCAAGAGGTATCCGCTGAAGCCAAACCCCAGCATCAATCCCAACAGGACGATGCCACTCGCCCAAGTAAGCTCCCGCGGAGGCCGATAAGCGTGGGTGAATACGACACTGAACATGTGAACGAAGGCGACGAAGATCAGCAGATTGGCGGACCAGCTATGAATCGACCGGATCAGCCACCCGAATTCTACCCGCGTCATGAGGAATCGCACGCTGTCGAAACCCTCGGCCACCGTCGGGCGGTAGTAGAACAACAGCAGCGTGCCGGTCAGGATCTGGATGCCGAACAAGAACAGCGTAATTCCGCCGAAGTAATACCAGCGCGTCGCGGAATGCACCGGAACCGTCTTGTGGCTCATCAATTCGCGAATCGCGTCCAGACCGAGTCTGTCGTCGAACCACTGAAGCACTTTTGTCGTCATAGGGTGCTTTCTAAGCGTTCCGGGAGATAATCACTTCCTCGCCGCGTAAGCCTACGGCGTACTCTTCCAGGGGATTTGGCGGGGGCCCGGAAACGACGCGGCCGTTCAAGTCGTATGTGCCGTTGTGGCAGGCACACCAGATTTGCTGCGTGGTATCACGATATTGCACGGTGCAGTTCAGATGCGTGCAGACGGCCGAGAACGCTCTCCATTCGGTGTCGCTCAGACGTACCAGGAGTGCCGGCTTCGTTCCAAACTTCACGATTTTTCCTGAATTCGGCTTCAAGTCCTGAACCTTGCCGGCCGAGACCTCGTTCACCGCGGCCTCCGTGATCCGCGGAGGGTTCAGGAAACGGACCACAGGATAAAAAAACGATCCCAGCGAAGCAATCGCTCCGCCGCCCAGCAGCCACCACAACACCGAACGCCGGTCCTCCTCACGGGAGGTGTTTTCGCAACCTGGGCAATTTCCCGAGCAACCGTTCGACTCCATCGCCTATCCCTTTCGATTCGTATTGGTCAGGCGGCGCGATGTTCCATCATACGCGCCACCTCTCGCAACCACATGGCCTGAAACAGCTGCAACCGCTGGCCGATCACAGCGGCCAGATTCAGCGATATTTTGTAACCCGCTTCCGGATGCGCGGCGAAGTATTTCTCGAGCGACTCCCGGGAGAGCGCAACCACTTCCGTCTCTACGGGAGCTGTAGCCCGCAGTGTGAACCGGTGCGGTGGAATCAGCCCCGACCAGCCCACGGTTTGCCCGGCCGTTCTCTCTTCGACCAGAACATCGGTCTCCTGATCGCGCACCTTCATCGGCAGCGTCAGACTGATCTGGCCGTGCGAAATCAGGAAGAGGCAGTCGGCGTCAGCTCCTAGCGGGAACAGCTCCTCGCCGCTGGACAACGCGACTCGGGAGCCAAGCGCCAGGATGCGCTCCGCGTCCTCAGCTCCGATTCCGTCTAGTAAGTCGAAGTGTCCTTTGGACATTGGAGTGTCTTCCTAGTTCAGGAACGGAGATGCCGTCTTGCTGTGTAAGAGCGCCGATGTCGGCTCCGCCAGGAACGACGCTGCGGCGGCCTGCTCCAATCGGACGTGGCGCTCGAGTTGCGCCATCAGGGCTTCGACCGGCACCGTTACGCGCCCTGTAGGTGTCGGAACGGTCACCTCACTGACAAAGAATCTCTCTTCGGGGGCAATGGCAGGTTGGGCCTTTACCTCCGGAGCGGCTTTCGGTGCTTCCTTGGGTCGAACGGCGGCGCCGAACGCGGCTGCCGCGATCCCCATCGCGAACACGCTGAAGCAAATCCCCATGAGCAACATTTCCATAATCGGCCTCCTGTTCGGTGCCCTAACGAAGCACGCCGCTGGCCAAATCTAGAAATGCAAAAACACGGGACGATTGTGCATTTCGCAGATAGAGCGCGTCTCCGGACCTGACAGATTGGCAGAACTTCGCCTGACTTTCCGTCAGTGATTGACGCTGGCAACGGATTGTGACATTGTTGTCAACGCAGGAGCCATGAAGCTTCGTATAGCCAGCACAACCGCCGGACTGGCGGTGGGGGTCGCGGGCGCAGTGCTGCTCGCCAGCGCAGGTAGCGCATATCTCTACTCGCAGCACCACATGCGCTCCCTGCTCGAGACCGCGCAGACTACTGCCCTGGCCGAAGGCAACTTGATCCGCGTCGCGCTGGAACATCAGATGATCGAAAACGACCGCACTTTGATCGCGGCCATGATCGAGAGCTTCCGCAAGCAGGAGCGCGTGGGGAGGCTGGTGCTGCTCGACCGCTACGGCCAGGAAAAATATCCGCCCGCAACCGGGCCCGCGGTCGACGACGATTTCCGCATCGACTCGCCCACCTGCCAGGCCTGCCATCGCTATCCCGCCGAGCAGCGGGGATCCAGCCGCATCATCGATACGCGCGGAGGGACCGTTCTTCGCACCGTCGTGCCTATCCGTAACCGTCCGGAATGCCACGGCTGCCACGATGCCAGCCATAAAATCAACGGCATTCTGATCCTCGACTATCAGGCCGAGGAACTAAAGGCCGAAATGAAGCGGGATCTCGTCTGGCTGGTGGGCGGAACCTGCGGGGTAACCTTGCTGCTCGTGGGCGCAATCGCCGTGGTTATCCGGCTGGCCGTGATGCGGAGGCTGCAAAGGTTCGAAACGGCCGCGCGCCAGATCGCCGCCGGAGAATTGGGCCGGCGGGTGCCCGCCGAGGGCTCCGACACGATCTCCTGGCTCGCCCGCGAGTTCAATACGATGGCCGACTCGGTGACCGGGCTTGTGGGCGAGGTCCGCCATCAGCGCGAGCGCCTGGAGAACGTGATCAACAGCATCGACGACGGAATCGTCGTGTTGGACGCGCAGCGCAACATCCTCGCCGCGAACGACGCTTTCCTGCGTCGTGTCGAGCATTCGCGCGAGGAGGTTCTTGGCTGCTCCTGCCGGAATCTTAACGCCGGCGGATGTAATGTATCGGATTGCCCGGCCATGGCGTGCCTGAACTCGGGCAGCCGCCAGGTGCGCATCTGCGAGCGGTCGACCCCGTCCGGCATCGCTTGGGAGGAGGTTCATGCCTCGCCCGTTCGGGACGGCTCCGGGGAACTGCGCCAAGTGGTGGAAGTGTGGCGCGACATCTCCGAGCGCCGCGCGGCGGAGGCTCATCTGGCCGAATCGCACCGGCTGGCGTCGCTGGGGACGCTGGCGTCTGGCTTTTCCCACGAGTTGAACACGCCCCTGGCGACGGTGCTGACGTGCGTGGAAGGCATTATGCGGGAGTTCGCGGCGGCGGATGGACAGACCGACCAGGAGCACATCCGCGAGAGCGCTACCATCGCGCGCGAACAGGTGTTGCGATGCCGCGGCATCACGCAACATTTTCTGCGTATGGCCCGCGGCCAGCGTTCCGAGGGCGATCTGGTGGACGTGCGCGCCATCGTCACCGCCGTGACGCGCGTCATTGAGCCCACCGCCCGCGACCATGCCGTGCACATCGAGGTTCAGCCTATTCCCTCAATCCATGTTCGCGTCGATGAAACGGAGTTGCAGCACACGATCATCAACTTGCTGTTAAACGCGATTCAGGCCTGCAAAGCTGGCGGGAAAGTCACGGTAACGGTCACCGTCAGCGACGCCGTGCATATTCGCATCGCCGATAGCGGTTGCGGAATCGCTCCAGCAAATCGGAAGCGGATTTTTGAGCCGTTTTTCAGCATGCGCCAGGGAGGAACGGGGTTGGGCTTGTTCCTCTCGCTCAATTTCGTCCGCCGGTGGGGAGGCAACATTTTGCTCGAAAGCACGGTGGGCCAGGGGTCAACGTTTGAGGTGATTCTTCCCCTGGTGTCGGCGGCCGCCGGGAAAGAGGCCGTCGGGTGAAGCCGAGCGCTTCGATTCTGCTGGTGGACGACGACGACGCCTTCCGCCACGTGATGTCCGGAGAACTGAAACGCCTCGGCTACGCCGTCGAAACTGCCGCATCTGGTGAGGAGGCTTTGGCGCGCTGCGAGGCCCACGAGCCGGAGGTTCTCCTGCTCGACCTGCGTATGCCGGGCATGGACGGCCTCGAAGTGTTGAAGACGCTTCGCGAGCGCAACTCATCGATCGAAGTGATCATGCTGACCGGCCATGGCACCATCGACACCGCCATCGACTCGGTCCGCATGGGTGCCTTCGACTACATCACCAAGCCTTGCCCGCTTGAGGAGCTTCAAATCCGCATCCAGCGCGCCCTGGAGCGGCGGTCGCTGAAACAGCGAGCCAGCCTTTTGGAGCGCGGGCTCACTCCTCCCGATCTGGGAGATTCGTTCGTCGGCAAGAGCCCCGAGTTCCAGCGCATGCTTCATCTGCTCGAGCGCGTAGCGTCCAGCGAGGCCACGGTGCTGATCGTTGGCGAGACCGGCTCGGGGAAAGAGCGAATCGCCAAGCTGATTCACGCCCGTGGAGCAAGGGCAAAGCGTCCGTTCGTCGTCGTGGACTGCGCCGCGTTGCAAGAAAGCCTGCTGCAAAGCGAACTGTTCGGGCACGAGCGCGGCTCATTCACCGGCGCGGACCGCGCCAAGCCGGGCTTATTTGAAGTGGCGAACGGCGGCACGATTTTTCTCGACGAAATCGGCGAGATCAGCCCTTCGACGCAAACCAAGCTGCTGCGTGTGCTCGATACGTCATCGTTCCGTCATGTGGGCGGCACGGCGGAGGTGCACGTCGACGTGCGCGTTGTGGCTGCGACCAACCGGGACCTGCCGTCCATGGTGCGCCAAGGCCAGTTTCGCGAGGACCTGTATTACCGCATGAGCACGATCAGCCTGGAGGTGCCTCCCCTGCGCAAACGGGGCGCTGATGTAGAACTGCTGGCTCGACACTTCGTTGCCGCTATGAATGAGCGCTTCGCCTCATCGAAACAGATCAGCGACGCCGCGCTGGCCGTACTCCGCCGGCACAACTGGCCCGGTAATGTACGCGAACTGCTGCATGCGGTGGAGGGCGCGATGGTCGTGTGCGAAGGCCCCGAAATTCTGCCGCAGCACTTGCCCTCCACCGTGAGAGGCGCAGCGTCGAAGAACGCGCTCAATGGGACGGAAAAGCTGTTCACGCTCGACGAAATGGAGAGAAATCATATCCGCCTTGCGCTGCAGGCAAGCGAAGGTCACCGCGGCAACGCGGCGCGCATTCTCGGCATCAGCGAGCGAAACCTCTATCGCAAGCTGCGCGAGCTCGGTCTGTTGCCGTGAGGGGCGACGCCGAGGAGGCGTTTTACGGAACCGCTATCCAGCCTCCCTCGTAACAGTATCAGGCGCAGGGGAGCCTGGAACAATGCTTTATCTTTGGCAGGACGTCCGCTACGGGATTCGGATGCTACTCGGTAAGCCGGGGTTTACCGCCGCCGCGGTGCTGGTGCTGGCTTTGGGAATCGGGGCGAACAGCGCGGTGTTCAGCCTCGTGAATGCCTTCATTCTGAAGCCCCTCCGTTTGGAGAAGCCGGAAGAGCTTGCGGGTCTCTACAGCCGAGATACCAAGCATCCTGACACCTATCGGGCGTTTTCTTATCCAAACTATGTCGATATCCGGGACAACAACCAAGTTTTTGCCAGCCTGGCGGCGATGAACATGGCGATGGTTGGCATTCAGGAAGGCGACAGCACGCGGCGTACATTCGCCGCCGTCGTCTCCTCCAACTACTTCTCCACTCTTGGCGTGAAGTTAATGAAGGGCCGGCCTTTCGTAGCGGGGGAGGAAAAGCCCGGAGCGGAGTTGACGGCAATCGTGACGTATCCCTTCTGGCAGAAAAAGGGTGAAGATCCGGAACTTGTGGGCAAGCCGTTACGGATCAATGGACACGTATTCACGATCGTGGGGATCGCGCCGAAGGGATTCACTGGCACCATGGCTCTGGTCAGCCCCGAAATCTATCTGCCTCTAGCTGCTTACGGCAAGGTGATGAATGACTTCGACGGCAAAGTCAAGCCTTTGGCCGCGCGCGACAACCACGCGCTAATGGTGATGGGCCGCTTGAAACAGGGCACCTCATCTAAGGCCGCCGACGCGACTCTGGCCATTGTCGCATCGCAAATGGAGAGAGCGTATCCAGCGGAGAATAAGGACCAGACGTTGGTAGCGAGGCCGCTGGCGCGGATGAGCATGTCCACAAGTCCGCAGACCGATTCGTCGCTGCGAGTGCCAGCCACAATGTTACTTTCGCTCGCAGGGATCGTGCTTCTGATCGCTTCCTTGAATCTGGCAAACATGATGATGGCCAAAGGGACGGCACGCCGTAAGGAAATCGCGATCCGGCTGGCCATCGGCGGCGGCCGTGGGCGCATCGTGCGGCAGCTGGTGACCGAGGGATTGCTGCTGGCGATGCTCGGCGGCTCCGCAGGACTGGTTGCTGCGTACTGGAGCACCACGCTGCTGATTCAGTCATTATCCAGGCTCGCTCCGCTTGACGTCGTCTATGACGCCGCGCCGGACGCGCGCGTGCTGGCATTCACGCTATTGTTCTGCGTGCTGAGCACAGTAGTGTTCGGACTCATGCCGGCCTTGAAGCTCTCGAAGCCTGACGTCTGGATCGACCTGAAGGAGAACACAGGCGAGGACGTGGCGGGCCGCAAGCGCCGCCTGTTCTCGCGCGGCAACATGCTGGTGATGGCGCAGCTGTCGCTGTCCTTAATGATGTTGACCGCGGCCGGCCTGTTCGTCCACAGCGCCGTGCGTGCGTCGAACATCCAGCCTGGCTTCTCCCTGGATGACGAAGTACTGGCTGAAGTTGATGCGAGCCTCATCGATTATGACGAGGCGCGTGCGCGCCCGCTCTACAGGACGGTGAAGGACCGGTTGCGCCAGGTGCCCGGCGTACAGTCCGTGGCGGTGGCGGCGACGGTGCCCTTCGGCATGTTCACGCTGGGAAAGAGCATCGCGCCATCGGGCGCCGTGGTTTCCAAAGAGCATCCCGCGCTGGGGGTGCGTTACAACATCGTCAGTGAAGACTACTTTCAGACCATGGGGATTCCCGTTCTGCGCGGACGGCCCTTCACGAGTGCGGAGAGCTTGGAGGGATCGAAGAGCAGTGTTGCGATTATCGACAAGCTGGCGGCGGAAAAGTTGTGGCCTGGAGGGGACGCGCTGGGCAAGCACATCCGCGCCGACGGCGCGAAGCAGGATCTTGAAGTGGTGGGCGTTGTGGGCAACATTCGCGAGAATATCATTGGCGCGGCGGTCGAGCCTCACCTTTTTGCTCCTTTTGGACGGGAGTATCAGGCGAACGTACTATTTCATCTCAAGACGGTCGGCGGCGGGCCGGAAACGGAGCAAAAATTGTTGGAAACTGTCCGGCACGAAATTCTCGGCGTCGATGAGCGCCTCCCGCTACTCGCATTGAAAACCATGCGCGGGCATCTGGAAACCGGGTTCGACATCTGGATTGTTCGGACGGGTGCGCAAATGCTGGAGATCTTCGGCACGGTGGCTCTGCTGCTGGCGGTGATCGGCTTATACGCTCTCAATGCGTACACTGGGGCGCGAAGGACGCGCGAAATCGGCATTCGGATGGCTCTCGGCGCCGATGCATCCTCGACCCTGCGAATGATGTTGGGCGAAGCCCTGAAAGTAACCCTGGTTGGCATCGGAGCGGGATTGGTGCTGGCGATCGGACTCAGCAAGGTGTTGGCAGGGTTTCTCTACGACGTCCGGAGTTTCGATCCGTTGGTGCTTGGAGCCGCGCCCGCGGTGCTGACGCTGGTCGCTTTGTTCGCCTGCTACGTGCCTGCTCGAAGAGCCGCGCGCGTGGATCCGTTGATTGCTCTCCGATACGAATAGAGGCGGCGGTCAGCGTAGGTCAATGCGGCCAGTTCACTCGCCCGGTGGAATCAAGATCGATGTCCACGCTTTCGCCGACCTTCAAGAATAACGTGCTCGGATTCTTCATGTTCCACGCCACGTAGGGCACGGCGAAGTGCGCCTTGGCCTGCATCTGGCCGCCGGTTATGGTGACGATGGCGGAGGCCGTCAGGGGATGCGCAGCTCCGTGGATCGTAAAAAATCCATCGATCTCCACCTTGGATTCGCCGCTTGGGTTCACAGTGCCGCGCAACTTTGACGGAGCAAAAGAGATTTCCGGGAACTTCTGGCTCTCAAGAACGTTCTGGTGCATGCGTTTGTCGCGCGCTCCGCTACCGCTATCGCCGCTGGCTGCGTCGACCACGATTTCGCCGGAGCAGGCTCCCGTGGCTGCGTCGAATTGAATCGAACCTCGCTTTACCTTGAAAACCCCGTGAACCGTATGCAGCACATCACTCAGCGTGAAGGCAGCGCGGCTCTGCGCCGCATCCAGTTCGAAGACAGCCTGGGCGTTCGCCGCAGAGGCGAGGCAGATTAGAATAAGAACCCTTTTCATACCGTGAGAAATCTCCATCCAAGGGCGA
Source organism: Bryobacteraceae bacterium (assembly GCA_035542735.1). GTDB lineage: Bacteria > Acidobacteriota > Terriglobia > Bryobacterales > Bryobacteraceae > Palsa-187. Next base: position 49,742 of record DATKKV010000015.1, on the reverse strand, counting down.
GAGGAATCCGCAGACCGGACCCGAGGCCGAGCGAAGCGCCGTTATGGACGGCGAGCAGGCATGAAAAATGTCCTTGCTCCGCATCCAACGCGCGAATCGCCCGGCGGCGGAAACGATCGTGGCGATCCATGGTGAGCATCAGTGCCTCCATAACCCGGGGAATTCTCGAGATTCGTCGATGCGCCGCAGCGTAGCGAGACAAGTCTCCATCTCCCAGCGCATCGGCCAGAGCTTTGGCTTGCTGAAACGCCAGCGAAAGGCCGAGCCCAGTCACGGCATCGACGGATCCGGAAGCATCGCCAATCAATGCGAAGTTCCCGCGCGTGACGCGAGGCAGCGTCCGCGAGGCTGTGACACCTCCGCGCACCGCGGAGGAAGCCTCTGCTCTACTCAATTTCTCGCGAAGTATCGGGAAGAGAGGCAGCATCTCGTGGAAGCGCCTCGCCTCGCGCGAGACGATGGCGACGTCGATTTGGCCGCCAGCTACCGGTGTCACATATGCTTGTGCGCCTCGAGTCCAATAGACCTCCACTAGATCGGCCCAAGGTTCCACTCGAAAGTGAAGGCGCGTTCCGAACCGCTGCGGGCATGCTCGCTCCGGCTCCAGCCCCGCGACGCGCCGTAGCGCCGATTGCGCGCCATCGGCCGCCACGATCCAGCGGGTCTGAACGGATGCCAAATCCCGCACCGGATGATTGCGGAAGAGGACGACACCAAGATCGCGAGCCTTTTCTTCCAGGAGAGCGTGAAGCACGGTGCGGCGCACGCCGGCGCCCTTCTGCTCCGGGAAACGGGCCTCGGCACAACAGCCGCCGTCCAGGAAGCGAATGCCCGCAAGGGGCGCTGCGGCGGATGGCGGCAAGACAATGCCTAGGCTGCGCAGGGCATCAATGGCATCGGGCATCAGGCCCTCGCCGCAACATTTGTCGATCGGGCCTGGCGTCGAGATCCCCTCGAAGACAGCTACGCTCAGGTCTTTGCGGCGCGCGGCGATGGCGGCGGCAAGCCCCGCGGGTCCACCGCCAACGACGGCTACATCCCACCTCACCATTGCAGCAACACCAGTTCCGAGCAGAATCCGGGTCCCATGGCGGCGAGAAGGCCGTAGGTTCCGGGCGCCGGTTTTCTCCGCTCCAGGAATTCCTCGAGCACAAACAGCACTGACGACGAGGAAAGATTGCCCACGCGGCTGAGGCAATCCCATGAGGCGGCCAAGGCGCCATCGTTTAGAGCGAGCGCGTTTTCCGTCGCGGTAAGAATCGCAGGGCCACCGGTATGCATCACCCAGGCGCCGACATCGGAACGCCGCAAGCCGTGATCGGCAAGAAACGCGTCGATATCGCCCGCAAGGTGCTTATAAACCATGTTGGGAACCTCCTTCGACAGCACGATGCGGAAGCCTGTGTGACCGATATCCCAGCCCATCACGTCCTCTGTCTCCGGATAAAAGACGGACTTGGTTGCTAGGATGCGTGGACCCTTGCAAGGGCGCCGGTCGCCGCAGACGACGACGGCCGCTGCGCCGTCGCCGAACAACCCCGAAGAGATGAGGTTGGCCGTCGACAGGTCGTCGCGTTGAATGGTCAGCGAGCAAAGCTCGACCGACAGGAGCACTGCGACCTCATCGGGAAACGCCCGCACGTAATCCGCTGCGCGGGCGATGCCCGCCGCTCCGGCCACGCATCCGAGTCCGAAGATCGGCACACGCTTGATGTTCCGATTCAGGCCCATCCGATTGATGAGCTTCGCGTCAATCGAGGGGCTCGCCACGCCGCTGATGGAGACGAAGAACAGAGCTGCCGGATCGCTGACCGACAATCCGGCGCGTTGAAGAGCAGCGCGGATTGCACTCTCTCCTAGTTCGCACGCCGCATCGATCCAGATCTGATTGGCCTCGCCCCAGTTCTTAAGTTCCGGATAGGCGGTGATCGGCAGCACCAGCGAACGGGTCTTCACGCCCGTGCGCGCGTGCAATCGATCGAGCATATCCGGTTCGTCCAGCTTGTCCGCCCAATGAAGCTTCAGCGCGCCAAGGATGGTGTCCTGATCGTAGCGATGCTTGGGCAACGCCGTGGCCGCGCTGGCGATTCTCATACTCTTATTTTGTACCCTTCATTCGATTGAGCTCTGCCGCATAGAGGCGGTTATGGGGAAAGTCGTGAACCAGCTGTTCCATGATTCGAGACGCGGTCGCGCGATCGTTGTCTCGCAGTGCCGCTACAGCCAGAAGCATCTTTGCATAGGGCTGCAGCAGATCGCCCTTCTCGGCGACGACCCGCAGCTTTGCGACGCCTTCTTCCTTGCTGGTCTGCGCACCGGTCCAACTCAGTACCCAGCGCACCGGCGCCGGTTTCAGGCTCAACAGATAATTTTCGACGCCAATGGCCAGATACGCGTCGTAACAGTCCGGATGAGTTTGGATCAAACGCAGGGCCAGCGCCCGGCCCTCCTTCACCGTGCCAAGCGCCGCAAAATCGCGGTGGTCGATTAAGGATAGATAATCGGCCTCCAACCCGCGCGCGAGCACTCCGGCCAGCAGCGCGTTGCGATCGTCCGGAGATTTTGCGCGCACCCGCTCCGCCGACTGGCGGCCGCTGGCGAGCGCGTCATCAAACGCGCGCCGAACCGACGGGTCAGCGCTCAAACGCTGGCGAGACTGGAATCTGGAATTATCCACGAACAGCTCCGAATCGAGCACCCGCAGCCGTTCCAGTTCTGAAAAGAGATATGCCGCGGCGTTCGACACAGGGCCCATGGGATCGTCAGGATGCTCGCGCGTGAACGAGGAGAAGATCCGGTGCGCCCCGGTAAAATCCAGGTCATACATGGACCGGTAGCCCGAGATGAGATCCTCGCCGGGAGCAAGGGACAAGGCGAGCAACACTGGAATTGCGAATCGCACGGCTACCTATATGTTGACAACTCCGCGAGCCAGTGCGAGGGCCTCAGTCCACAGGGAGCCCGATGTAGCGAGTCCTGTGGCCGCTTCGGTGACACCCTCGACAAATCGGTCGATCTGCTCATGGGTGACTACCAGCGGCGGCAACGCTTTCAGCACAACAAAATTGTTGCCGCTGATTTGGGTAAGGACCTGGGATTCGCGGAACATCCTTCGCACCAGCATCTGTCCGAATGCTGCGGGGTGGATCCTCTGGAACGTCTCAAAATAAAGTCGGAGATCGAGTCTGCGCGGTGTCTGAAACTCAATGCCGTTCATCAGCCCGAGGCCGCGAATTTCCTTCACCACTTCGCATCCTGCGAGCGATTTGCGCAGAGTGGAGCGCAGATACTCTCCCATTTGGGCGGCGCGATCGCCCAGATGCTCTCCCTCCAGCACATCCAGCGAGGCTAGTCCGGCGCGCATTGCCAGCCCGTTCTCGCTAAACGTCGACGTGTGGACGATGGAGCGTTTCAACGATCCGTAGACGGCGTCGTACACCGCGTCCTTCATCAGGACCGCGCCGATCGGCACCAAGCCTCCGCTCAACGCCTTGGCAAGGACGACGATGTCGGGCTCAATGCCGAAGTGGTGGCTGGCCAGAAATCGCCCGCTGCGGAACATTCCGGTCTGGACTTCATCAACCACCAGCAGAGACCCGTTCCGGTGGCAGATCGCCTGCGCGCTTTCGAGATAACCCGGGGGCGGCATAATGACGCCAGCCTCGCCCTGCACCGGCTCAACGATGAACGCGGCGAATTTCCTGGTGGCGAGGGCGCCCTCCAATGCTGCGACATTGCCAAACGGAATGTGTTCCGCGCCAGGAAGCATCGGCCCGAATCCGCTGCTCCAAAACGGATCGGACATCAGCGAAAGCGCGCCGCAGGTGAGGCCATGGAAGGCGCCGCGAGCCGAGAGCAGCCCGGCGCGGCCCGTCTTCGCCCGCGAGAATTTAATCGCCGCCTCGACGCCTTCGCTGCCCGAACTGCAAAAGAAAACCTTATTGAGACCGCCACCGGCGAGCTTCGATAAACGCTCCGCTAGCTCGCCGGCCGCTTCCGGGACGTGGCTCTGCAGCATCGCGGGCCCGCGCCGGTCAAGCTCACGCTTCAATTCAGCAATGATGCGCGGATGATTGTGCCCGGCGTTGTGCACGCCATAGCCCGAGAGAAAATCGAGAATCGTGCGCCCGTCATCGGTGTGCAGTTCGACGCCCTCGCAGCGTTCGTAATGTACATTCATCTCCAACAGGTCAAGCAGCTTTGCCCACTGTGGATTGACATGGTCCTGGTATAAATCGCTCGCCGTTACGCTCGCTCGCATCGTGTGCTACTGGACGCACGCCGGATACCCGTGGTTATCATGAATTCATGGGTGATACCCCGAACGTTCCCGCAACGCCTGCCGGATCGAGCGCGTCCAGTAATGCTGACATGCCAGAAGACTTTAAAGCCCGCGTCATCGGAGTGATCGCGAAAACCCAGCGTATCCCCTTGGAAACAGTGTCCATCGATAGCACGTTTGAGGAGTTGAAGATCGACTCGCTCGACGGAATTAACCTGATTTTCGCATTGGAAAATGAGTTCAATGTCGATATTCCGGACGAGGACGCCCGCACTGTGAAATCGGTGCGCCAGATGGCTCAGGGAATCGCGCAGTTGCTTGCCCGAAAGGCCGGGGCGCAAGGTAGTCCAGCTTGAGGAGCGTCGCCGTCACCGGCATCGGCGTGGTTTGCGCTCTTGGCACCGATCGGGAATCGTTCTGGAAAGCGCTTGCCGCCGGAGCGTGCGGAATTGGTCCGATGCAACTCGTGGAACCTGGTGTGGTCCGTTTTTCCAACGCCGCGGAATGCCGCGATTTTCGGGTTGCCGATCATTTTGAGGACAAAGACGCCGCATTCCTGGATCGGTTCGCTCAATTTGCTGCCGTTGCCGCACGCGAAGCCGTTCGCGATGCCGGCATCGAATGGACGCAGGATCTGCGCGAACGCGCGGCCATCGTCACTGGAACGTCGACGGGCGGGCAAACCAGTGAGGACGAGTCATTTCGTGATTTCTACGAGCGGGGGCAAACGCGCTTTTCTCCGTTTGCGATTCCCAAAGCCATGTCGAACGCCGGTGCCAGCCGTATCTCCTTTGAGCACCGCATCAGCGGACCCGTCTACACTGTTTCCACCGCGTGCTCTTCATCGAATCATGCCATCGGGCAGGCATTCTGGATGGTCCGCAATGGCGTGGCGGATCTCGCGATTGCCGGAGGCAGCGACGCTCCGTTTTCACCCGGCATGCTGAAGGCCTGGGAAGGCATGCGCGTCGTTTCGCCCGACACCTGCCGGCCGTTTTCCAGGGATCGCAAGGGGCTGATTCTCGGCGAAGGTGCGGCAATGCTGGTTCTGGAGCCCCTCGACAGCGCGCGGGCTCGCGGCGCGCATATTTACGGAGAGATCGCAGGCTTCGGAATGTCGAGCGATGCGCATCATCTCACGCAGCCGCTGCCAGAGGGTGCCGCCCGGGCGATGCGGACGGCGCTGGCCGACGCGGGCGCTTTGCCGGAAGCGTTCGGATACATCAATGCCCACGGCACCGGGACTCCTGCTAACGATCCCACGGAGACGGCCGCGATTCGCGCGGTCTTCGGCGCACATGCGTCGAAGTTAATGGTCAGCTCCACCAAATCGATGCACGGCCATACGCTAGGCGCGGCCGGCGCGATCGAGGCGGCGGCCACTCTGCTGGCGCTCGCGCGCCGCGTCGTTCCTCCCACAGCGAATTTTCTTGGTCCTGATCCGGCCTGCGATCTCGACGTGGTCCCTAACGTTCCGCGCCCGGCGGAGGTGGAGTGGGCTCTGTCGAACTCGTTCGCCTTCGGAGGACTGAACGCAACGCTTGCGTTCCGGCGTTGATACCTACTCTCCTGATGCAGGTGAAGGTTGGAGAATCGCGGACTACCTGGGTCAGAGAATAACGACAGCGCGAGTCAACTCATCGAGAAGATCGTAGCCATCCCAAACAGTGCTGAAGCGGAGGGCTTGACCGATGGGGACAACACGGTCGATCCCTCGGCCCTGCAGTTGTTGGACGAACCCTAAAAGTTCAGCGGGTTCAAACCCAAAATAGGTCAGTGTCTGATGCCGGCGTTGGATGTGGGGTGCAATATCGATGAGGGAAGCGGTGTGAAACTGGAACAGCAAGCCGCCACCACAGTGCTCTGGTCCAAGGGTGTCCAGGCTGCCCAATTCGAGCACCGTAAGTTGAGGGCCCGCAGTGACATAGGACAATACCGGTTGATCGATGACGGCCCCAGCAGCGAACAGTAACTTCTGCATGCGCACACTAGGCTCGATCCGATATCCGCGGCGGTCGATCTCCTGTTGGAGCCTCTCCAGGAAGTCGCCGGAAGCATTGCGGCATTCACTCTCGACGCCACACCAGACCAGCATCCGAGGGGAGGAGCAAGCCATCTGGTCAAACCAAAACGTGTCGTTGAAAAACTGGCCGGAGACATCCTCGCGTTGGTTCTCTGATGCAGACAGCCAAACCGGAGCAGAGATGGCGGAAAGCGACCATCGGTCGGGGAACGTGATCTCTTTGGCGTGAACCGGCAGGGGGAAGTCGCGGATGGTTCGGATCGTCCGGTCGCCCCCCCAGATGACACGGGCGTCACAGCAATCCGATAGGGTTTTCGTCACGGCGGGATCATGGCCGTATTGGACGAAGAACTGGCCGAGGTTGCGGTCTCCAACAACTCCGCGAAGGAGGCGGCAGAGGATCAATGACTGCGGCGAGTTCCGGCTTGAAATTCGCACGACATTCCGGTTGCCGGCCAGAAGCGCCAGGGCCCAACTGTAGACGAACATCGTATCCACATTTCCCGGCGGGATATGAAAAACCGTGCCGCGCGGGGCTCTCAGCACGCCACGGCGGGTGCGGGAGGAAAATTCATCGCGCAAGAGCAAGATTTCGGCCTTCCTAAGCCAAAAGGCGAGAGATTGAAGCTCCGGAAAGGCGCGAGCCTCCGCGTCGGAAAATAACGCGCGCGAGAGCTGCTGACAACAATCGATTCGGGACTCGCTGAATGGCGGCTGCACCTCCAGGGTCGCGAGCGTATCGACCAGCGCGTCGACCGTGGTCTCCTCGATGGTGGGAACAAGAACCTGAACGTTCATTGCGCCAGTTCCTTGGCGTGCGTGTCCGCACAGCCGCGCAGTTCCGCTTTGGGAAGTCTTCCAAGAACGCGGAACGCCTTGCCGCAGCGGCCGCAGGAGCCGGCATCGATATGCTCGACGACTCCCAAATCCTCGGTGAGGATCGCATGCCCGGGGTAGCTGAGTGGCAGCAGGCTGAGGACTTCAATCAGGCCGGGGGTTCCCGTCGGAACCACCTCGAGTGTCTCTGGATCGCGGATGAGAATGTCGGCGAAGTTCGGCGGATAGAGCAAGCCGTCCTCGCCTTCGAGAAAGACGCTTCCCACTTGTTCCGCCATGCCGTAAAAGTTGTAGATGCGCTCCAGACCTGTGTCGCGGCGGAAATGAGCCTTGAACTCCGCATTGCCGACAGCCGACTCCTGGAGGTTCTTCCATCCTCCACTGTGAATCAGAATGCCCTGAGAGAGATCGAGGCCTAGCAGGCGGATCCGCTGATAAAAATGAGCCCAGACCATGAAGGTGAACCCGAATATCAGGAAGGGCGCGTCGCCGAACCGTTTAAGGAACGATTGCAACTCGTCCAGCTTCAGGCCCATCTCCGAATCGAGAACGTACAGATGGTTTCGGCCAAAGGTCATCATGCCCAGCACGCCGGCACCGCGCGCACTAAAGGTCTCGCGGTTCTTGATGAGGGTGTCGGTATCGGCGATTAGCATGGGGAGGCGGTTACCGCCCAGGGCATGCATCATGATGCGACTCAAGGCGACCGACTGCAGGGAAGCTGTTTCCTGATCGAGAAAAATGCGGCTCACGGCTTGGCCCGTTGTTCCGCTGGACGTGAGCGTCTTAAACACCCTCTCCGCCGGAATACTGCGCAGGGCGTGGGTTTTAAAAAGTCCCACTGGTACATAAGGGACTTCCTCGAGGCATGTGGCGCGGGATCTGCCGCGATAGAGAACGGAGAGCAGGCGCTCGTATTCGGGACACGCCTCGCCATGACGCCGGGTCAGTTCATTAAGTGGATCGAGAAGGGCGGCCTCCTTCTCCCGCTGGGGCAGCGAATACTGCGATGCCTCCATGATCTCCCGAAGAGTCATCGGCGCATTCCCTGCAGAGCGGCGTAATCGATCTTGCCGTTCTGCTGGAGCGGCAGCGCGTCGAGCCGGCGAAATTCGAAGGCGAGGTGGTTAATGTTCAGGCGCGCGGCAATCTGGTGTTGCAGAGAGTGCAGGAATCCGTCGTCCCCGTACTCGCAGAACACAAGCAACTTATCCGACGCCGAGATGACGGCGGTGGGACCGTGAGTCTTGAGCATCGCTTCCACCTCGTCGAGGTTGATCCGCAGACCGAATACTTTCGCGTCCCTCTTTAAACGGCCGATGACAAAAAGGAAGCCTTCGTCATCGATCCGGCAGAGATCGCCCGTCTCCAGAGTGCCGTGAAGCCGGTCGCCTTGCTCGAGGTCGGCGCGGTTGGTGGCGTAACCCATCATCACGTTCGGACCGTGGTAAACGAGCTCGCCTGAGCCATCGTTCCCCTTAATTTCGAAGCACCCTCCCGTGATCGGCAGCCCAGCCGAGCCGAGCTTCCTCGGCAACTCCGAAGCCGGCAGGATCGCTATTCGCGCGGTGGCTTCGGTTTGTCCATACATCACGAAGAATCTCCCGCCGCGGATCTGCATGAGCTCGTGGAAACGGGAGATGAGCTTCACATCGAGCTTTCCGCCCGCCTGTGTGAGGGTTCTTAGTTCCGGCACGTTGAGAGTGTCCAATCGCAGCCGATCGAGCACCTGGTAGGAATAGGGCACGCCGGCGAAGCTCGTGCAATTCTGCTCGCGAACATCGGCCCAGAACCGTTGCGACACGATGCCGTCCGCCGTGGTCACCAGGGAGGCGCCTGCCAGCAGGTGGGTGTTCAAAACCGAGAGGCCGTAAGAGTAATGGAAGGGGAGACTGGCGATGGCCCGGTCTTCCGCGACGATCCCCAGAGCGGCAATGATCGACTCTGCGTTGGATCGGATATTTCTTGCCGAGAGGCGCACGAATCGGGGACTACCGGTGGTTCCGGAGGTGGACAGGAGAACCGCCAATTCGGAGTTGAGCGGGGGGCCCGGCGACTCCTTTGCGCGCCAGATTTGATTCGTGCCGCAGGTCGAGACCGGATAGCCTGTGGGTACGCATGAATCGCTAGCGGAAGCGAGGATCAACTCCGGCTGATATAACGCCAGCAAGTCCTGTTTCGCCTCAAGAGCCATGGCTGGATCCAGCAGCGCGACCGGATGGCCGGACTCCAGGCACGCGAGGTAATTCGCAATGGTCGCGGCGTCGTTACGGCAAAAACAAAACGCCAGGCGGCGCGGTCCGGCCAAATGCTGCGCGATCTGTCGAACCTGCGCCCCCAGTTCCTGATAGGTCCACCACCGGCGCGTGTTGGAATCGAACACTGCGGGCCGGCCAGAATGATTGGGATTCAGGAACATGCCTGCACCTTAGAGCACCATGCCGCCGTCAACGCCCAGGATCTGCCCGGTGATATAGGAGGAGAGATCCGAAGCCAGAAACAGGGCTGCGTTGGCGACTTCCTGAGGGAGGCCGATCCGGCCCAGGCGGATGGACGCAACGCGCCCGGCGAGTTTGGTCTCATCAATCCCATCCGTCATTTCCGTCTGTATAAGTCCTGGAGCGATCGCATTCACGCGAACTCCCTTGGGGCCGAGTTCCTTGGCGGCGGCCAGCGTCAGACCCACCACGGCGGCCTTGGACGCAGAGTAGACAGCATGTCCTTCATCCCCGCGGAGGCCGAAGATGGACGTCATGTTGATGATAGAACCGCTACGATGGCGTGCCATCAGCCGGGAAGCTTCCTGCAGATGGTAAATAACTCCGAGTGTGTTCGTTTCAAGCACCTCGCGGATCATCCCTTCCTGCATCATGCCAAGGAGTCCGCTGCGCAGAATCCCGGCGTTGTTCACCAGAATATCCAGGCGGCGAAACCGCTGGAAGACGGCGGCGTAGCAGCTTTGGACAGCCTGAAGGTCCGTGCTGTTGGCCAGGAACCCGACGCACGGAACCGAATAGTCCCGCCGGATTTCTTCCACTCGCTGGTCAAGTAACTCCTGGCTGCTGACGCCGTTGATGGCCAACGTCGCGCCCGCGCCTGCGAGAACGCGAGCCGTGGCCCAACCGATTCCCCGGGTTGAACCGGTAACGAAGGCGATCTTTCCGTCAAGCCGTAAACTCGAATCCATGAGAGGCAATCAGTTCTTTTGCTTTTTCAAAGCTGCTCATCGCGATGACCTGCTCGGTGCCGAGCATGATGTCGAATGAGTTCTCAATCTCGGCGATCAACTGCATATGAGCCACAGAATCCCAATTCTTGGTCACTCCGTATCTAACAGTACTGAAATCGGTATCGGCAGGGAGCCCGATCGCCTGTATGAAGGCTTCCTTCAGTTTTTGCTCAGCGGTCAAGCTTGGCTCTCCCTTTCTAATGAAGAACATCGGCAGTTTGTGCCGCTTCCTTTGGCCGTGACCCTTGGAGTGGGCGTCATAAGAGGTGGGGGGCGCCCGGAGCGTGCCAGTGTAGGATGTACTCCGGGTTCGAAAACCGAAAACCAATGGAGGCGAACAGATTCAAGACGCCCGAATTGGCGGCGGACACCTTCGTGAAAAAGCGCCGGGCTCCGAGCCGCTGAAGGGCGAAAAGGGTCTCTGAATAGAGAGCCAACCCCAGACCCACGGGTGAATCCGGGTCTGCCGCAGCCAACCGGAGATCGGCAACACCATCCGACAGAACTACATGGAAGAAGCCTAACCGCTGGGGTGCGGCGCCCAGAAGAAAAACCGACTCGCCCGGCTCGGCGGACGCCAGAGCGTTTTGCACCCAGTGAACGTAGCGCCTGTTGGCCAGCTCACGCGGGAATCGCGGGTCGGTGTGGTAGCGACCAAACCTGAAGGCGCTTCCGGCAATCCGCAAGATCTCTGGGCGATCTTCGGGCTCGGCGGTCCGAATGCCGAAGCGTGGCTTGGGCATCAACTCCGGCCGCAAGCGCGTGCAGGATGCCTCCTCCGAAAGGTCCACCGGGAAGAATCCCGCTCCGCAAAAAACGTCAATTGGCGGACCGGACAGGGCATCGAGCCTCAGCGAGATCAGTTCGACTCCACTGGACGCCGCGAATTCCTCGAGAGCGGCCCGGAACAACGGCATCTCATCTCGATTGGGCGGCAGTGCGCCGAGGCGAAATTCTGCAACACGAAAACCAAAAATAGCTTCATCCCACGGCAATAGCCCGGCCTGTCCCCACCCCGGACTTTGATTGGAAAGGGGCAGGAAGCTCGGCTGAAAGGCGGGCATTTTCATTTAGTCTATCCGACGGCAACCCGGCGCCGCTATCTGGAATCTCGAATGCCCTGATAATTCCCAGCCTTTATTTGGTCGAAGGTCGCAGGAACAGGGCGAGCTTTTGTTTCAGCTCATCGGCTGAATTAAACCCACCCCAATTCTCGATTACTAATCCGTCGGCGCCTACCAACACGCTGACGGGGATCCCGTTTGCGTTGAAATACGTCACAAGGCGGGAAGCCGTCTCCGGTAACTCGGGATCGGTGACGAAAGTGAAATCGAACTGCGGGTGTGCCTTCATCCAGGAAAGAATATTGAGACGGGAGTCCTGCACCGCAATCGCCACAACTTGCAGCGAGCCCCTATAGGAGGGTTCGAGTTCGGCCAGTGCTTGCAGTTCGTCGATGCAGTGAATGCACCAAGGCGCCCAGAATGTAATGAGGATGGGTTTTCCCACCATGTCTGAGAGCTTCACAGAAGCGTAGGCAGCATCCTTGACCTCAAGGTCGGGAAGACGCGTCCCGCGAAGGCTCGGGGGCCGGACGCTGCTTGCCGGTGCTGCCTCCGGGGTAGAATCGGCCGGTGTAGGCCGATAAGAAAAAACGTCGGGTGGAATCCAGGGGTTTATGCGGAGGATCGAGATGATGTACCGGGCGGTCAAACCGGTGGTGCCTCTTCTGAGATTGACCCTCTGCACGGCGCGCGGTAAGCCCGTCTTGACGGAAATCCAATACCAGTCGACGGTGCTGCCCGAGTCGTCGCCCACGCGAACATAAAGGACGGTGTTACACAGTTCTCCGTCGACATCGTCCTTGCCAGCGTAAACGATATTCCCGCTCTCGATGGCGGCGGACATATATTCGCGATCCAGCAGCGGGCGCCAGGTCATCGCCGCATCAGTCGAGGCCTGATTCGGCACAATGAAACCCTTGGCGACGATTGTGTGCGGTATTTCGCCGGCGACGCCGTCCGCGCTGTATCTGGTAACGTCTCCCTCCAGAACAGACATATCGCGGCTCTGGTTATCCTCGTCCCGGAAGCGGGCCTGAAAACGAAAGGGTGACCTGGCCGCGAGAATCGTGGACCGAGAACGGTGCAGTTTGCCATCAGGTCCCTTGGACTCATGCCGGACCTCGTATTCAATTGTGTCGATCTTCTCCGTCGCCTTCAGAGCAGAACGCAAGATGTCGGCCGGCGCTCCTTGCGCGAACAGAGATCCGAATACGAGCGGCGAAAGCAAGAGCTTTGCAACTTTCCGCATACACCCCCTCATTTCGAACGAGCTACCTATTCCGGATAATATCCATCGCGCGCGCGCACCTTGAGCCCTTTGGGGGACTTCAAGAGCACATCGATCGTGTGCCAGGTGTGGCCTTCCGCACCCGGCGGCTGAAAGGCAAGCAGATAACCATGCATGACGTCCTGATACACCCTTTCGAAAACGTTCGGAATCTCAGAAGACCCGTTAATCACGAAAGACATGCCGCCTGTGTCCCGGGAGATTGCAGACAATTGCCGTAGCGTCTCGTCTCTCAATTCCTTGCCCTTTGCGATCGTGTAAATCGGCACACCCGCGGTCTTGGCCCGCAGGATCGCCGTTTCACCCGTGAGCGTGCTGATGTTGTCGTCGCCATCGGTGAACACGACAATCGCTTTTTTCCCCGCGCGGACGGCGATGTCCCGGACGGTTCGCACCAATCCATCGTAGAGAGCCGTCATTCCCCCGGGTTCCGTCTGAAGCACCGCGCGGGCGGCGGCGCTCTTGTCCGTGGTGAAAGGCTGCAGTTCGGTGATGCCGTTCTTCAAAGCGTAGACCGCCACGGAATCAATAGGGCGCAGTGCTTCGATGAACTTCAAAGATGCCTTCTTCAGAGCAGGCAGCGATGCTCGCATGCTTTCCGTCGTATCCAGCAGCAACGTGCAGGATATGCCGGAAGTCTCATTCTCAAAGGCTGCGATGCGCAACGGCGTTCCATTGTCCATCAGGGTAAACCCATCCCGGGTTATGTCATCGACATAGCGTCCGCGGTTATCGGTGACCGTCGCAAAGACCTGGACCAGGCGCGCGGTGGCCCGAAACACGACATCAGAAGGAGCCGACGCACTGGTGGGCTGCGCCATCTGAGGGTGGCTTTCCGCGAGGAGTGCGGGGCTGACAGACTGCCCGCCAGAAACGAAGTTTTTCGCAACCTTGTCGAAGCCCATGAAGCCTCCGGTGACGTGCGATCCGGGAGGGGTATCCGATTGCGAAAGGTTGGCAACCGAGAAGAGGTTAAGTCTTTCAATGCTGGCCGCCCCACACGCAATGCAGGGATCAGGTACATACTGATGCTTTCTGACAAAAGTCGGGTCTTCACTGATGAGCAGGCTCTCAGGACTTACGACGGCTCCATAGACCAGCCCGGCCAATGCAGCCAATGTGCCGGCGGGATCGGACGTCCCACCCATGGACTGAAGCCGCGGGACTCCCTGTAATTCTCGAACCCGCTCGAACGCTGCGCGCCGGGGGCCGTCGAGCCGGAGCAGGCCTTCCGCGACAGCATCATCCAAATTCGAGTTTGAGCCGGCGATCTCCCTCAGTACCGCCAATGCCTGGGCCGAATAGTCGTCCGCGAGCAATCCCTCGCAGGCCCGGCGAAACGCTCGTACGGCCGCGGCATCGTCGAGAGACCCAGCCTTGCGTCCGAGCACGATTAGCGCCACCAGGGAATGCCAGTAGCCCATGACCATGTTCTGCTGGGGCCTGCGATAGCCGGCTACCGCTTTGGAAAAGACCTCCAAGGCTTCGAGGTCTCCGTGGCCCAAGCCCGGCATCTCATCGAAATATGGGAACAGCGAACGCCACTCATGGAAATGCCGCTCGAGCAATCTTGCGGAAGCATCGTCTAGAGGGGTCGCTCGCCTTTCTTCAAGTTGCCCGATTTCGACGAGCGCCTCCAGCGAATTGAGATGAAGGAGGGCGTCTTCGTCGGAAGCGGACGCGTTCGCCCAAGCCGGCTTTCCACCTGGAAAGCGTATGTTGCCATTCCGATCAAGCGGTACCTTTTGAAAGAAGTCCACGCGCCAACTTCGACCCGGTCGCACGATTCCATCCCTCAAGTCATCCGAGTTGCGATACCACGTGTAAAAGCTCTTCGTCCGTCCCAGGGTCTTGGTAAAAAACCGCTGGTGCGCGGCATCAGCGTGTGCAAGGACCGAGTAGAAGGCTGCCACCCTGCCGCGATCCGCCGCGAGAAGCGCTTTGAAAAAGGCGGGCGGATCACGGGGATTCGCGGCAACCAGATTCGCCCACACTTTTTCCGCCTCCACACCGCCGGGAACCTTGACAGCTCCGGCGGATACGCTAAATTTGTCCGAATACAGCCAGAGAATGTCCGAGTATTGTGCGGCTAACGCACGCAATCCCGCGTGCGCCACGATCGCCTTGGCCGCATCCGCGGGCATCGCGCCCAGCGCTGCGTAAGTCTTGGCCAGCCGGGGATCACGTGCGAAGCCTTCGGCCAGTCCTCCGGGAAGGGAGGAGAATTCTTTCGTTAGAGCGCCCCACCACGCGACGCCACCGATCAGCCTGGCGTCCTCCGACGGGACTTCGAACTGGAAGCTCTTGCCGGTTTGCAGGGCATTCTGCATCGCAACTTGGTCTACGCCGAATGCCCTTGGGATTTGCTGCCGTGGCCCATCTGCCTCCTGATCGCCCGGTTCGATTCGAGCTGCGCCAGCTTCCTCCACTACCTTCCATCCGAGCAGAGACAGAATTTGCCGGGTCTTCTGCACATGTTTTGAGTCCACCAACGATAGTGTTATGAGCGTCTTGCCTCCGCGATGTTCGCCCAGACCGGTGAGTTCAGCCACGGCGGCCATATATGCCTCGAGGTTGGCCGAGTATCCCGGTGTCCGCATGTTGTTCATCTTCGACGTTTCCGTCGAGATCGCCCGGCAATACGCCAGGAAAAAGGTTTCCTCCGAAGGTGGGACGTTCAGGCGCGCGGCCTTTGACAGCGCATTCATCCCCCCGGGAACCCAGGCATCGCCGACAATCGGGAGATTCGGATCGGCCTCGGCCGAGAAGCGTTGGGTTTCCGAAGGCAGCGGAAGCATCGACGCGGCGCTCGCTGTGCCCAGATTGCTGAGGTAGGCTCTCACCACTTCCGCGTCATGTGCGTTCGGCGCAAGCTGTAGGTATTTCCTCAGGTGCTCCGCGCTTCCTTCCAAGTCACCCTTTTCTCCCAGCACTGCCCCCATGAAATACTCCAGGCCCGGTAGCGCATGTTTCTTGTCCAACGGGAGAGCCTTTTTCAGCGTGGCTTCCACGCCATTGAGATCATGCATCGCGTAAAGTGCGATTACTTCGTGGAGATAGGCCTCCATATAAAGATTGCCCGTGTCGGCTTTGATCAGCGACTCCGCGTCCTTCAAGGCCTCAGCCCAACGCTGCGAGCTAATCTCAAGCCTTGTCAAATTGAGGTAGGGAAGGAGCAAGTGCGGATCCAGCTTGATGGCGTGCTGGTAAGCGGCGCGTGCATCTTCAGCCTTCCCTTGGTACTGGCATGCGACGCCCAGCGAATTCCATGCCGGCGCGAAATCCGGAACCGCGCGGATGGTCAACCGCAGCAGCCGTTCTGCCTCTCTCCAGTTTTTAGCATTCAGTGCAGTCAAGGCCAGGTTCCACGATTTTGCCGCAGCTCGCGGCAGGGGAGAGGGCGCATCCGCCGTCGCCCCGGGGCTCTTGGCCTTTAGAACTAGCGGAGGGAGCTCAGAGCTGAAATAGAGCCGTTCCAGTGAAGTGTCGATCTTGCTCGATTCATAACCTTCGAGCACAGCCCACAACACACACGGCACATTCAGGTTGTTCGTGACTTTCCAAATGTAAATTCCTTGTTTGGTGGTTGTGGCCTCCGTCAAGGGCGATGCTCCCGGGCAGGCGCGTTGGATCAGGACCCGCGCCGGCGGCGCCGATCCATCTTCCATGACGACCTTGCCCCGCATGTAGTCCGCCGCTGTCGCCTCGCAGGCCAGACAAACGACCGTTGCGATAAGCGAGATAATCCTGCAATCTCGCATCGCAGCTCTCCGTGTCCCGTGCAAGCGGCAACTATAGCAAATCTAGGGTCCAACAGTAGGAGTGAATCGAGTGAACAATCGTCCGATAATCGTGGCGAGTATTTCCCACCGCGCCGATGTATACTGCACGAGTGAGGATCCCCGCATGACCCAACCCATTTCCGTCACGATTAACGGAAAGACATACAAGAATGACGTCGAACCGCGGCTTCTGCTGGTCCACTATTTGCGCGAAGTCGTCGGCCTTACCGGCTCTCACATCGGCTGCGAAACGTCGCTCTGCGGCGCCTGCACCGTGGAGGTGAACGGCCGGGCCATCAAGAGCTGCACTATGTTTGCCGTGCAGGCCGATGGCGCGAGCATCGTGACCGTCGAAGGCCTCGCTGAAGCAAACGGCAAACTGCATCGGATTCAGGAAGGCTTCTGGAATGAACATGGACTGCAGTGCGGTTTCTGCACTCCCGGGATGCTAATGGTCGCGAAGCAGATTCTCGACCGCAATCCTTCTCCAACCGAGCACGAGATCCGCGAGGGCCTTGAAGGCAACCTATGCCGCTGCACCGGTTATCAGCACATTGTCAAAGCCGTTCAAGCTGCGGCCAAGGCGGGGGCATAATGGAAACCACAATTACCCGTCCCGAAAAGCTGGTCGGCAAGCGCATTCGCCGCCGCGAGGACCCGCGCATGATCACCGGCACCGCGACCTACGTCGATGACATCAAGCTTCCGAATATGCTCTACGCCGCCATCGTGCGCAGCCCGCACGCGGCGGCCAACATCCGTTCCATCGACACGACCAAAGCCGCGAGCCATCCGGGAGTACTCGCCGTTTATACGGGCAAAGACCTGAAGGACGTCGGAGGCGTCGTTTGCGGCGTCGATCTCCCCGGACTCCGCAAGCCACACCACAACGTCATCGCCATCGACCGGGTGTACCTGGTCGGCCATGCGGTCGCGGTAGTGGTGGCAACGGACCGCTACGTCGCGGCCGATGCCGCGGATCTCGTCGAGGTCGATTACGAAGTTCTGCAAGCCGTGGCTGATCCCGAAAAAGCGCTCGCGCCGGGCGCGCCCGCCGTGCATCCCCAGTGGCCGGACAACATTGCGTTCAAGTTCGAACAAAAGGGTGGCGATATCGACGCCGCGTTCGCCCAAGCCGAGGTCGTCTGCAAACAACGCATGATCAGCCAGCGCATGGTCGCGAATCCCATGGAAACGCGCGGTTGCATCGCAAGCTGGCATGCTGCCGACCGGAAAATGACGTTCTACACGTCCACGCAGATTCCACACCTCGCGCGCACGATTCTGGCGGGAATGCTCGGACTTGAAGAGAACCGCTTCCGCCTGATCGCCCCCGATGTTGGCGGCGGCTTCGGCTGCAAGCTCAACGTCTACGCCGAGGAAGCAGTCGTGTGCTTCGTTGCCATGAAACTCGGACGCCCGGTGAAGTGGATCGAAACCCGGCGCGAGAACTTCCTCACGACCATTCAGGGCCGCGGACACGTCGACTACTGGGAGATCGCGGCGAAGCGCGACGGCACCATTCTCGGCGTCAAGGTGAAAATCATTCAGGATCTGGGCGCGTATCACCAGCTCCTTACGCCGGCCATCCCCACGCTCAGCGTCCTGATGATGCCGGGCCTCTATAACACCCGCAACATCCAGGCCGAAATCGTCGGCGTCTTTACCAACTGCGTCCCCACCGACGCGGTGCGCGGTGCCGGCCGTCCCGAGGCCACGTACGGAATCGAACGGATGGTCGACGTCCTCGCCGCCGAACTGAAGATGGATCCGGCCGAGATCCGGTTCAAGAACTTCGTGCAAGCGGACCAGTTCCCGTTTTCCACCGCGACAGGCCTCAACTACGATTCTGGCGACTACGCAACCACCTTCCATAAAGCGCTCGGCATGATCGGATACAAGACGCTGCGCGAGGAGCAGGCCGCCGCGCGCAAGCAAGGCCGCCTGGTGGGAATCGGCATCTCTACCTACGGCGAAATCTGCGCCATGGGTCCATCGCCCGCCGTAGCCGCCGGCGGGTGGGAAAGCGCGACGGTCAAAGTGGAGCCGTCCGGCAAGGTGACCATCCTGACGGGCATCTCCCCACACGGGCAAGGTGAGGAAACAACCTTCGCGCAAGTCGCTGCAGATGAACTCGGCGTGCCCCTTGACGACATTCTCGTCATCCACGGCGACACGTCGATCGTGCAATACGGCATCGGCACCTTCGGCAGCCGCGGCACCGCGGTTGGAGGCACGGCTCTGTACCTCGCTCTGCAGGACATTAAGGAAAAAGTCACCCGCTGGGGCTCGATGCTGCTTGGGTCGAACGATGTCCACTTCGATGGCGGTCTCTGTATCGACAACGCGACAGGCAAGTCAGTCTCAATCCAGGCAATCGCGGCTGCCGCGTATCGCGCGATGAGCATCCCCGCCCACAGTGAGCCCGGACTAGTTGCCACGCGCTTCTGGGAACCGGGCAACTTCACCTATCCGTTCGGCGCGCACATTGTTTATAGCGAAGTCGATCCGGAAACCGGGCAGATCGAAATCAAGCGATATGTCATGGTGGACGACATTGGCAACATCCTGAACCCGATGCTGGTGGATGGCCAGTTGCATGGGGGCGTGTCCTGGGGACTTGGCCAGGCGCTCTGGGAACACGCGATCTACGACGATAACGGCCAGCTCGTAACCGGCGAGTTCATGGATTACGCGACGGCTCGTGCCAGTAAGATGCCGTGGCTCGAAAGCGATCACACGTGCACTCCATCGCCCGTAAATCCGCTGGGCGTAAAAGGTGTCGGCGAGGCCGGAACCATTGGCTCGACGCCTGCAATGGTGAATTCCTTGGTCGATGCGCTGTCGCCGCTTGGAATCACGCACGTGGATATGCCTGTTACGCCGGAGAAACTCTGGCACCTGATTTCATCCCGGCGACCGGAGGCACAGTAATGATCCCCAGCACGTTCGAATACACCGCGCCGACCACCCTCAAGGAAGCGCTTACCTTGATCGGCGCCGGCGGCAAACCTCTGGCCGGCGGCATGAGCTTGATCCCCATGATGAAGCTGCGTTTGGGCTCGCCCGGGCATCTGATCGACCTCGGGCGCATCGCCGAGCTGAACTATATCCGGGAGTTGAACGGCGCGCTCCACATCGGCGCCAATTCGACCCATTATGACGTGGAGAGCTCGCCGCTCATCAGGGGCAAATGCCCGCTGCTGGCGGAAACTGCAAGCGCAATCGGCGACATCCAGGTGCGCAATCGCGGCACGCTCGGGGGCAGCGTCGCCCACGCCGACCCGTCAGCGGATTATCCCGCCGCCCTGCAGGCGCTGGAAGCGAAAATCGTCCTGACGAGTTCCTCAGCGACCCGCACCATCCCGGCAGCAGACTTCTTCCTCGACACGTTCACGACCGCGCTCGAAGCCGGCGAACTGGTGACCGAAGTGATCGTCCCTGTCGAAGCGGGACTCACCGGAACAAGCTACCAGAAGCTTCTACAACCAGCTAGCGGCTTCGCGATTGTCGGCGTGGCTGCGCGCGTCCGTCGCGAAGGCGGCCGCATCACGCTGGCGCGTATCGGCGTAACCGGCTTGAGCGGAAATTCCTATCGCGCGCTCAAAGCGGAAAAAGCGCTCGAAAGCAAGGCCGGCTCCGACGCGGAGATCGCGGCGGCTGCCGCGCTGGTGGGTGACGGCCATGAAGCGAGTGCCGATCTTCACGCGTCGGCCGTATACCGCATGCACCTGGCCTCGAACTACGCGGGCCGTGCAATTCGCGAGGCGCTCTCGAGATCGGTATGAGGCCGGCATGAAGATCGCGGGTTCGGCACAGCTTCCCTTCGCCCCCCAACGCAGTTACGAACTGATGCAGGATCCGGAGGTGCTGGCACGCGCCATCCCCGGCTGCGAAAGCCTCGAAAAGACCGGCGACGGCGAGTACCGAATGAAGATGAAAATGGTCCTCGCCAGCGTTTCCGGAGCCTTTGAAGGCCGTGTGCAACTCGTGGATCCAGTCCCGCCGACCAGCTTCCGTATGGTGGTGGAAGGCTCGGGCAAGATCGGATTCATGAAGGGTGATGGTGTTCTGACGCTCGCCCTAAAAGACTGTGGAACAGAAGTTTCCTATGATGGCGACGCCCAAGTCGGGGGAACAATGGCAGCCGTGGGACAAAGACTCATCGACACGACGGCCCGCATGCTGATCAAACGCTTTTTCGAGAAGCTTGCCGCGGAACCTGCGAGTTGAGGCGAGGGGTCATTTCATTGCTAGGATATTAAGACTAGTGTCCGTCGCGACCTCGATCAGTCTCCGATTTCAACATTGACTTTTGGTTTTGGTTCCATCCCGTAACCGGGACAGGAGGATGCATGAATTACAGCAAGCGAACGCTCATGATCGCCGCCATGACGGTGTCATTGATCAGGACGAGTCCGGCGCAATCGAACGATGCAGCGCTGATGGCCAAAGCCCGAGGCATTCACGACCGTGTCCTCAAGCTCGACACGCATAACGATATCGAGCCCGCGAATTTCACGGCGGATTGCAACTACACCATGCGTCTGACGACGCAGGTGAATATTCCGAAGATGGTCGAAGGCGGCATGGACGTCTCGTTCATGATCGTATATGTCGGCCAGGGCCCTTTGACGCCGGAAGGATATGACAACGCCTATCGCCAGGCGGTCGCGAAGTTCGACGCGGTTCACCGGCTGACGGAGAAGATCGCTCCGGACAGCATCGGCCTGGCATTGTCGCCTGCAGACGTGCTCGCACTGCACAAGAAACACATGCGGATCGCCGTCATCGGTGTGGAGAATGGATATCCCATAGGGACCGACATCAAGAAAGTACAGGAGTTCTACGACCGGGGCGGGCGATACATGTCGCTGGCCCACAACGGAAATAGCCAGCTCGCCGATTCGAATACGGGAGAAGCCCAGGGCTACCTCTACAATAATGGGCTGTCACCGCTCGGCCGGGAAGTCATCGCGGAGATGAATCGACTGGGGATGATGGTCGATTTGTCGCATCCGTCAAAAGGCGCCAACATGGAGGCCATGCGGCTTTCCAAGGCTCCGGTCATTGCGTCGCATTCGGGAGTACGCGCCCTGGCCGACGTCAGCCGGAATATGGACGACGAGCAGTTGCTGGCTCTAAAGAAGAATGGCGGTGTGATCCAGGTAGTTGGGTTCGCATCTTACGTAAAAACGGATTCGAAGGAACGCGTCGACGCGCTGGCGAAACTTCGGGACGAGTTCGGGTTGACGCAGGGTGGCGGGCGTGGGGGACGCGGCGGCGGAGGCCGTGGACGCGGCGCGGATTCGGCTCGCGTATGTCCCGTAGAGGACCCCAGCGCTCCTCCCCCGCAGGCTCGGGGCGGCGGACGCGGACGAGGGAATCCGGCGCTCGAAGCATTGCCGGCCGAAAAGCGCGCGGAATACGACAAGCGGCTGGCCGAGATCGACGCGAAGTTTCCGCCCGCGGGAAGGGCCAACGTCAAGGACTTCGTGAATCACATCGACTACGCGGTGAAGCTCATTGGGATCGATCACGTGGGCATTTCGTCGGACTTCGACGGCGGCGGCGGAATCGACGGCTGGAACAGCGCGGCGGAAGCGTTCAACGTCACGCTGGAACTGGTCCGGCGCGGGTATACGGAGGAACAGATCGGAAAGCTTTGGAGTGGCAATCTACTTCGAGTTTGGGGAGAAGTAGAGAAAGTTTCGCAGGAACTACGGAGACAAATGAAATAGCCGAAACGGTCCGTCTTGGCGACACTTGGATGTCCCACTCCGGTGCTCGCGTCACAGTTATAGACTGTGAAAATGGCCACGCAGCAAGCGATATCTACTCGGTCGCTGACCGTTGCGGCCGCCAATGCGCAAGGCGTTCCTCCGCCGAAAAATCCTGACCTTCGATTGCCGTTCGGGTCCGTCGTCAGAAGTGCTATCAGCGGCCGGCAGTATCGAGTAGGCGAAGTCCTGGGCACAGGCGGGTTTGGGGCAGTCTACCGAATCACGCATATCACCGGCGGCAAACCCCTCTCGGGGAAGTGTGTTTTAAAAGTGACGCTTGAGGTGGGAGCCTGGCACCGGGAGGCGTATTTCGGCGAATTACTCCGGGAGACGGCGGGCATCGTTCAAGTGCACGAATCTTTCGCCTGGGTGCAGCGGGGTAATGAGCCTAAGCCCCTTTACTGCCTCGTCTCGGAATTCGTCGAGGGTGGCGATCTGATCCATTACCTTCAGGAGCATTCCGAGGCCTGGTCGGAATGGAAAGCGCGGCGCGAAATCGTGAGGCTGCTCGGGCCCCTTCGATTACTCCACGCGGCGGGATTGGTTCACCGTGACATCACCCCCAGGAACGTCTTTGTGACAGCCGGACGCGAACTCAAGCTTGGAGACTTCGGAATCGCCGCGCAGCGCCTCGGTAAGCAAGAGGCCAAGGCAAACGCCTTTGCCCCGTGGTTTGCTCCCACTTCCATTAAAGAAGGGAAGACACGCGCGTGGCTTCCGGCCGATGATGTGTATCACCTCGGGAAGCTGTTTGCCTTGCTGTTGCATGGCCGGGAGAAGGCGAGGCTCACTCCGGGGCACGTGAAAACGTTGGCGTGCAGCGCGTGGGCGAAGGCCGTTATCCAACGCTGTATCGGTCAAAGGCGAAGACGTTTCGCGAATGCGACCGAAATGCTCAAGGCACTGGAGAGGCCGAAGCCGGACGATTCCGCCCGGCGATCGGTCGTGCGCTCCCTTCAGGGTAAGCGCGTGGTGTTCACCGGACGCCTGAAGATGCTCCGAAAAAAAGCCGCCAATCTGCTCGTAAGGCAAGCTGGCGGAATCTCGCAAGCGAAGGTCAGCCGCACGACGGATATCCTCGTGGTGGGTGAGCAGTCACCGCACTGGAAGGCCGAAAAGAAAGGGCAGAAGCTGCTGGATCTGGACCATGAACGGGAACACGGGCACCGGATCGCGGTCATCACTGAGAAGCGCTTTCAAACTCTGATCCGCCTTGCGAGGGGCGATCGAATTAGCGGGTCTCACGAGTAAGATGTCCCGGCGATATCGTTACCGGCCTGCCGAACACCGGGTCCCCGCACTAACGCGCGGGGTTACAACCCCTGGCGTGAGCCGGGGGACTCGACCCCTAAACAAAATGACCGGGATCTTACTAGAACATTAGGGCGCTACAATGTTTGAAGACCTAAGTGGGCGATGCAACATTCTTCCTTAGTTGCGATGGGGGTGCGCTGGCTTGGCAGACAGTGCTCCATCGTGCTGTACGAGTTCGCAGCCGCCGCGGAAGAAAGCCCGGACGTAATCGGCTGGGCTTCCGGGACGGGTTCCGTGCTCATCGAATGCAAGTTGAGCCGCGCGGATTTCCTGCGAGACGCAAAGAAGAGCGTCAGGAAGAATCCGCGTGATGGAATGGGCCAGCGTCGCTATTACCTTTGTCCCGCAGACGTGATCCAAGTGAAGGATCTTCCTCCGAAGTGGGGATTGCTTTGGGCCGGCAGAGGCGGGGTGATCATAAAGCGAGAGGCACGGGGACATCCGGAGCGGAACCTTCTGGCCGAGGTCAGATTTCTGAGTTCGATGCTCAGACGCGCGCAGCTTCGAATTGGCACGCGTCCACTCTCCGAATGGCTGAGGGGGGAGAACCGCTTCGAGGCAAAACGTGGCATCTCACCCAATCAACATAAGACGCTTCGCGATTTGCGCCGCACTCTTCCTTAGCGTCAGGATGCAGTAGACTTAATTACAAATGAATCGGCGGGACTTTGTCGGTTATCTGGCCGCAGGCGCTCTTGGAAGTTTGCGGGGCGCTAGTTTGCCCCGAATTGATGCGTCTACGATCAAGGATCACTTGGAGGCGCTCAGCGTTTTCGGACGGCCGGATGGCGGAACGTTTAAGAACGGCGTGAGCCGGATCGGCTACTCCGACGCCGATATTGCGGGACGAAAGTTCGTCATGGACCTGATGCGGAGCGCAGGTGCGGCGGTTCGCATCGATGCCGCCGGCAACATCTTCGCATCGCGCCCTGGCAGCGAGCCTTCGCTTCCGCCCGTGCTATTTGGATCTCACATCGATTCAGTGCCGGACGGAGGCAATTTTGACGGCGACCTTGGTTCGCTGTCGGCGGTCCAGATTCTGCGAATGTTCAATGACCTGCGCATTGTCACTAGGCGTGGGCTCACGGCCGTCGTTTGGGCTTGCGAAGAGGCGTCGTTTGCGGGAGCGATGCTAAACGGAAGCCGGGCAGCGGCGGGAAAGCAAAGGCCAGGCGAGATGACACAAGTCTCGCGGGGGCTGACGAAGACGGAGGCCATCCGGCGAATCGGAGGCGATCCGGCAAGGCTCGAAACCGCTCGATTGACTCCAGAGATGTATCACGCCTACGTGGAGCTTCATATCGAACAGGGCGGGACGCTGGCGCGCGAGGGAGTGCCGGTAGGCGTCGTGGACGGGATCGCTTCCATTGACGATTACACCGTGGTGGTTACGGGAGCGGCCAACCACGCGGGCACTACTCCGATGCAGTTGAGGCAGGACGCTCTGGTTGCGGCGGCGGAGCTGACTTTGGCAGTCCGCGAGGTTGTGGTGAGCGAATCGGGGGCTCAAGTGGGAACCGTGGGCCACTTGGACGTTTCTCCGAATGCGACGAACGTGATCCCGGGAGAGGTTCGCATGACCATCGAACTGCGAGATCTTTCGTCGGCGAAGATCGAACGGCTGGGTGAAAAAATAAAGGCGCGCGCGTCCGCGATTGCGTCGGAGACGAGGACGGAGATCTCGATGACGCGCGCGGGCCACAGCGAGTCCGCCGCGGCGGCTCCCGAAGTGCAACGTTCGATCGAAGCAGCGGCGAGCCGGCTGGGGCTCCAATCCCGGCACCTGCCGAGTGGGGCGGGACACGATGCGCAAATGATGGCAACGTTGATGCCGATGGGAATGATCTTTGTACCGAGCATCGGCGGAATCAGCCATTCGCCCAAGGAACTGACGTCTTGGCAGGATTGCGCCAATGGCGCGAACATGTTGCTGGAGACCGTTATGGATCTCGCCCGGTAGGCCGATCCCGGAACCCCAATTCGCACTTGCTTTCCGTCTCTTACTCCTGTAGACTCCACATGGTCGCTGGGAGACTCCGCGCGACTTCCGCCGAAAGGACAAGATCATGCCGAAGTACCTGATCCAGGGAAGCTATACGCCCGAAGGCCTCAAAGGGCTTGTGAAAGATACCGCCTCTGGCCGTAAGGCTGCAGTGCAGGTCGCGATGAAGAGCCTCAAAGGCAGGTTGGAGAGCTTGCATTTCGCTCTCGGCGCCGACGATATCGTATTAATTGTGGACGCACCGGACAACGTCGCCATCGCCGCACTGTCGTTGAGCGTCGGACAAACCGGCATGGTCAACCTCAGGACGACTCCGTTGTTGACGGTCGAAGAAACCGACCAGGCGATGACGCTGTCCACCAAGTACCGTTCACCCGGCCAGGGGAAGTAATCGCAGGCGGCCGAAATGCTGTGATAGGTCTGAACAGCGAGTTTAGAATGACGCCACTACGTGTCCTAGCATTGTCCATTTTGTCCGCGCTATGGGCGGCTTCGCGCGCGGACGGGCAGTCCTTGGATTACGCCTTTTTTAAAGACAAGGTGCAGCCGATTTTCCTGAAGAAGCGGCCGGGACACGCCCGCTGCGTGACGTGTCATAGTCACGGCAGCCCGCCGCTGCAACCACTCGCCCCGGACGCGGCCGCGTGGAATGAGGAGCAATCTCGCAGGAACTACGCGGTGTGGCGTCAATTCGTGGTACCAGGGAACCCATTGAAGAGTCCCTTGCTCTTGCATCCCTTGGCGGCGGCGGGGGGAGGCGACCACTTTCATGCCGGCGGCAAGCACTGGACGTCGCAGGACGATCCGGAATGGCGGACTCTGGCTGACTGGGTAAACGGCAGGACAATAGGAGGCTCCCAATGATTCGCGTGGCTTTCGGTGTTTTCGGGACAGTGATGTTGCTGCACGCGGACGCTGCTCGGGTTCTGCAAACCAACGCCGCTGGGGATAATATTCATGTGATCGACCCCGCCACCAACCAGGTGGTAGGAACGATCGAGGATATTGAGGTTCCGCATGGTGTGGCGATTGCGCCAGGCGGGAGATGGATTTACGTCACCGACGAATCGCTGCGCACATTGGACGTGGTCGATGCCAAGACGCTCAAGGTGACTAAGCGGATTCCGCTGAGCGGCCGGCCGAACAATGTCGATGTCGCGAAGAATGGCTCGTTCGTCTACGTGGGGATCGCGCAGGCGCCAGGCGCGGTGGATGTAATTGATACGACATCGCTGACCAACGTGAAGAGCATACCGGTGAACGGTGCGATCCACAACGTCTATGTGACGCCGGACGGCAAGTATGTGGTCGCCGGGTCGATTCCGTCGAGCACGATCACTGTGATTGAAACTGAAGGTAATCGGGTAGCCTGGACACTCACGCTAAGCGCCGGGATCCGGCCGATGTCGTTCACGAGAAATGCCGACGGCTCGACCAAAGAGATCATCGTCCAACTATCCGATTTTCATGGATTCGCAGTGGTCGATTTTGCTTCCCGAAAAGAAGTCCGGCGCGTTACGCTTCCGGACCCCGCGGGGCAGAAAAGAGAGACGCAGGGCATCCAGGGAGCACCCGCCCATGGGTTGGCCATCACGCCGGACGGAATAACGCTGTGGGCCACGAGCAAATATTATGGCTATGTGGCCGCCTACTCGTTACCGGATTACAAGCTGCTGAAGGTGGTTCCGGTGGGTAGCCACCCGGAGTGGCTCACCATCCCTCCCGACGGCAAGAACCTGTATGTGGCCATTGCTGGCGAGGATGAGGTAGCGGTAGTGGATAACCGGACGATGAAAGTGGTGAAGACGATTCCAGTGGGGGCCGTACCCAAGCGCAACACCAGTGGGATGCTGCGGACGGATTGAAGGCCGCTCCATGCAAACTTCATTACTTCAAGGGCGCGATGGCTACGTCCGTTAAACTTCCAGCCGCCAATGGCAGCTTTTTGCGGCGGTGCGCCAAGCTGCACTGCGCGTTCGGCGAATAAGTCAGGCTCTCGTGCATCTTTTCTGCCGTGGATCTGAAGTCAGGTGGCCGGCGGATCCACCCGGCGCCGCGCCAGCATCAGGCCTATCCAGCAACTCACAGGCCAAGTGAGCAGCCATGACAACCAGTACCAGTGCGGCCAGCCCTTGCTCCAGTTTGGAATGATCGCACCGATCCCCATCACCTCCCCGACGATGAAGAACCAAAGCACGTGCCTTGCCGCACGGCCCGGAGCAAAGCGGGCGCAGACCCATGCGCAGAGGATCGAGACGGCAACGAAGAGACACGTGCTCGCGATGAGAGCGGCGTCGGTCGGGACCTTGTCTTTGACGAAGTCGCCAGGGAAGAGGAGCGATAGCAACGGATCCGTTGCCAGGACAAGAACAACCGAGAGCAGGTAGCTGCCGGCGACAATAGCGATCGACTTAATCATCCGTTACGCCTCCATGTAGAGTCAGTATACGTTTTTTCAGAGATGCACGTTGCGGTCTAAAAACGCGCAAGTTACTGACTTGCAGGCTCTTCTTGACAGACTTCCGATGGAATCCACATGGAGATTCGCACCAATTGGCCAACTTGCAGCGAGGCTGAAATGGTCTGTGCAAGCGCCATTGTTACGTGAACGAAACGTTAAAAATGGTCGTAATCAGTGACTGATGGGCTACCATCGAGACAACGAATGAATCTTCGTAAAGCTGTTGGACCCCTGCTGGCCGTCCTGTTGCTTATCGGCGTTGCGATCGCCATTGTTTTTTCCATGAGGGACCGCAAGGAGTCGGAGATTTCATCCCGGCGCGCCAACTCCCGCATTACGGTTAAGGTTCTCACCGGCTCCGAGAAAGAGAAGTTCCTCACTGACAGCGATTTGGCGAAGGTGCTGGATGCCGAGGGATCCAGATTACCGTACAAAAGGCTGGTTCGCGCGAAATCGCCACCCGGCCGGACCTTAAGAGCTTCGACGCGGCTTACCCCGCCGGCGCGCATGCTGCGGTGAAGATCGCGCAAAACACCGGCTCCAAGCGTACTTACGCGACTTTCTACACCCCGATGGCTGTGGCCAGTTGGAAGCAATTGATCCCCGTGCTGCAGGCGTCCGGGCTGGTGTCCCACAAAGACGGCGCGAACTTCATTGTCGACATGGCGAAGCTGCTCGATATGATGCAGAAGGGCACCCGCTGGAAGGATTTGCCCGGCAACAGTACCTACGCGGTGGGTAAGTCGATTCTGGTCAGTTCGACCGATCACCGCCGACTATCCGTTGATGCTCCTGAACGCGTCGCGGAAGGCCGACTACGACAGGTTGGTGGCTTATTTGCGGGGCAAAGAGTTTCAAAGCGCGATGTCGGCGCGCACCCTGCGGCGGCCCGTCAATACGGACGCGGACGTGGCTCCCGCGATTCCGAAGCGTACGCTGGTCGAGTTGCCGTTCCCGGGTCAGGCGTCATTGATCGCGGCGCTGCTCGATACGTTTCTGGCCGATGTTCGCGTTCCGGGCTCTTCGCGATATGTGTTGGACCTTTCGGGCTCTATGGAGGGACACCGCATTAACTCGCTGAAGGAGGCGATGCTGCTGCTGGCGTCGAATACCTCGGTCGCTTCCGATCATTACGCACGATTCCAGAACCGGGAGGAGGTGGGGATTATCACGTTCTCCTCGCAGCCTTCCCCCACCGTTTTGTTTCAGATGGGCTCAACGCCAGCGGAAAATGCCGAGGCCCGCGCAAGCATCGCGCGGTTCATTAAGCCGTTGTCCTCCGGAGGGGCGACCGCCATTTACACCAGCGTCCAGCGGGCGCTCACCGAATTGAGCCGGGAGCGGAGCCGCGGAAAAGAGAAGCGCTACTACACCGTGGTGCTGATGACCGATGGCGAAAACAATCGCGGGCTCGATGAGAAGCAGTTCGCCGATTGGTATCAGTCCGAAGGCGACAGCGTGCGCGGTATTCCTGTGTTTCCCATCCTGTTCGGCGAGGGCAGTCCGAAAGAGCTTGGGCGGCTGGCCGAGCTCACTGGCGGTAAACTATTTGATTCACGGTCCAATACGCTTGCGGCTGTGTTCAAAGAGATTCGTGGATACCAGTAAACGCATTCCCGGACCAATGACAGGCCCGGCGCTCACCGCCGGGCAGCGGCTGCAGCTCTTTTTGTATGGCACAGGCAATATCGCCGGATGCGTGCTGGCAATGGGCGGCCTTGGTCTGTTTTTCGCCGGCGTTATTCACGCGTATTGGTGGCTGATCGTGGCTGGCCTCTACGGCGCGGGCGTCCTCGGGTGGCCGCGGAGCGATTTGGCGGAGACGGCGGCGCAAACCGAGCTTTCCACCGAACAACTGGCGCAGCAGGTGCGGAAACTGGTGGATAGCGTCGCCCAGGGACTGCCGAAGGATGCCTTGGAAGTGCTGCATGAAATTCAGGCCACGCTCAGCGAGATGCTGCCGCGTTTGCAGGAGATGAAGGACCGGGGGGCGATCTCGGCGAAGGATTCCTTCACGGTAATCGAAACAGTGCGCCGTTACCTTCCGGACACGCTAGCCGCCTATCTGCGGCTACCCAGGTTTTACGCCCAAGTGCAGCCGTTGGCAGACGGCCGCACCGCCTCACAACCCTGCTCGATCAACTACGCATGCTGGATACCTCTCTGAAGAGTGTCGCCAAGAGCGCTTTTGACGGGGATGCGGAAACCTTGCTCACCAATGGCAGGTTTCTCGAGAGCAAATTCTCCGAAACACTGGCGTTTCGGCCCTGAGCCAAGCCTTGGTCCCTGCCTCACAACCTGACTTACGCTAGTGTTATCCTGGCTCAAATGTCGGTACGGATCAAATCGGTTCCCATAAACGCGGTCTTGTGCCAGGTGTGCGGGTGCGGGGCCGGAGCCGAGTATGTAGTTTGCGAAGACCCCCAACCAAATACCGCACAAAAGGCAGTCCTGACCGCCTACTGCGCGGCACATGCTGAAGATCTGGCCTCTCAGAACGGATGGAATTGGCACGGCCCTAGCCAGCGTAAACCTTCAACTAGAGCCGAAGGCTCCGTTGGGGAGACAGCCACAACGCAGGCTTTACCGAGACGGGCAGGTTCTGGTTTTCAGCAATCGGGGAAGTGGAATTCCGTGAGGGTACGTCGGCCAAACTAATTTCCGGACCACGCCGCAGTCGAGCTCGGCGTCTGCTAAGCCTCTTAGGAGGGATTGATTTCAGATCTGAGGAAACCTGTCCGGGCGTTCGATAAGCACGTCGGTTCAGCTAAGAGTGCGGCTAGGTATATATTTGTTAGGGAAAGTTTTTGAGGGATGCAGTGGCGGTGGCGATCACACGCTATTGAGCGCCCAGTGTCGGAAAGGCGTCGGGATGGCACATTTAGCCAGAATCTTGGTCCCTATAGATTTCTCAGATCACAGCGTAACCGCGGCCCAGCATGCGGGCGCGCTCGCCCGCCGGTTTCATTCCGAGGTCGTCCTGCTTCATGTGAACGAATTCCCGGCTGCTTATCCTTTGGCCGGGCCGTTAGGATTTGGGATTACTTCAACGGAAGCGGAACAAGCCGAACAAGTGGAAAGGCGGCGGAAGCAGTTGGAGGAGTTCGGAGCAAATGAACTAAGCGGGCTTCCTGTCAAGCGTGTGATCCGTAGCGGCGATCCGGCCGAATTGATCGTCGAATGCGCGCGCGCCGAAAAATCCGACCTGATCCTGATGCCGACCCGCGGTTATGGGGTCTTCCGGCGGTTTCTCCTTGGATCGGTTACGGCTAAGGTCCTGCATGATGCTGAATGTCCCGTGTGGACCGGCGTGCATCTTGCGGATTCGTCTCCGGTCGATCTGGCTGAAGTTCGTTTGGTAATGTGCGCGGTCGACTTTGGGCCGGAGAGCATCAAGGCGATCCGGTGGGCTGCGGATTTCGCGTCCGAATTCGACGCCAAGTTGGCGGTCGTCCACACGGTGGTAGATGCTCCTCCCAACTTGCCGGAGCGCTATATGTTCCAGTGGCATGAAGAGGCTCACTGGGGCGCAGAGGAACGACTGCGCATTCTCTTGCTCGATTCTGGGATCCACGCGGAGATTTTGGTAGTCAGCGACGGCGATATACCGAAGTCCATCTCTCAGGCCGCTGTGGACAAGGGCGCTCAGCTATTAGTCATCGGCCGCTGTTGCGAGGGTCATCCGGAAAAGAGGCTCGGCGCCCATACTCTCGCCACAATCTGCCAAGCTCCGTGTCCCGTCGTGAGCGTTTGATTGTAGAACCGATGCCCACTACAAGCTCAAGACCGGACAGGGCGATTTCAGAATGATCGAGTACGTGTGTGACTTCAATTGGCCCGCAAAGTGGCCGATCCCGCCGCGGCCTAATACGATGAGATCGGCGTGGTGGTGAATGGCGGCGTTGCGAACCACTTCCGCAATCGGAGCGCCCTCCAGCCAGAGATCTGCGGAAGTTCCCGCCTCGCGCTGGAGCTTCTCGATCTCCGCCCGTGCGAAGTCCTCCATATAAGCAGGCGGCTTGACCTCAATGTATTTTCCTAGCAATAGTTCAGTGACAGGAATGCCGTGTGCGATATGCAACGCGGCGCCGCAATGGCTGGCGAAATCGGAGGCGAACCGCAGTACTCCTGCGCTTTCAGGCTCGAGGTCGATGGCGCAGACCACGTTACGGATCGGCAGATGATGCTCCAATAAGGTCGAGTCCTGATGCACTTCGGTCCATACCGGAATCGGAAGATCGTGAAGCACATTGGCTGTGACGGACGCCAGCAAAGCAGCTCGGAACCGGCCACCGCCGAGCGTGGGCATCATGATCAAGTCTGCTTTCAAGTCCGTGCTGGTTCTCTCGATCAACTCCGTTGGATCGCCCAGTTCCGACACCTTAGAAACATCAGCACCCGGAAACTCGGCCTCGGCGAAACGCTGTAGGGATTGCTTCGATTCCTCAAGTATACGTGGGAGGTCGATCTCGACGGCCCTGATCGGGTCCGGCGAGCCGTACCAACCCAACGGATCGTCAACAGCGTGGACCAGGGTTACCTTCGACGCGAAGGTGGCAGCCATATCGCGGACATACTTCGCTGCGGCCGAACAGCGATCCGAAAAGTCTACAGGGAAGACGATGTTCTTGAAGACCATCCTGATCTCCTTGACGGGCACGTGTCTGCCCTGAGTCTATCCTTGCGATGGTGACAGGTTGATGAATGGCGATCCGTTTGCGGCCCTTGCAAGAATCGGCGCAACACTGAGATCTAAAGGTCGGCTTGTCCGTTTGGACAATCAGAGTCTTGGTGCTGTTCAAGACGAGATGAAATCTGCAGCTGCTGCCTTCTGCTCAAGTGAATGGTTTCCTGACATCGTTGAGATTTGTCTCCACCCACGGCCTCCTGCCGAGGCCTAAGCACACTGCCGTCGCGTTGCTGCAAAGTAGCTGTCGCCTCCGCCTCACAAGCTCGACGGTACTCATTGTGAAGCTCATCGCACACTGGGCATCGCATAACCATTCTTATTTTACCGCTCCCCTTCTTCTGTCCGGATGATCGGACTTATTCTATCCGATTCCAGGCCGACTTAAGTTACATTGAATCAATCACATGACCGCCATCACAGAGCGGCTGTCTCAATTCACAAGACTTTCACACATAGAGCCGTAAAATGAGGCTACCTATGTTCTCTTTCAAGATGCAGGAGCGAAAAGGAATTGTGATGGCGCTCCAGGAAGGGCCGAAAAATCCGCCATCGGACGAATTAGAGCCTACTCAGGAGCAGATCGCTTCGCTCGCGTATGCTTTGTGGCAACGGAGAGGCTGCCCGGAGGGTTCGCCGCAACAGGACTGGCTTAGAGCGGAAGAAGCACTGCTCGCGCGATCAGACTGGTGAACCCGAGCGCCAGGTGCTTGGCGTAGAATTGCGGATGTCAGTTGCGGTGTTCAGTTGCTATTGATGATTAGTCATGCCACGCGTATTCGGCTTTCAAGTCTCGCCTTCGCTTCCGGCCCGGTTGGAGGCCCTCACTAGACTCTCCTTGAACCTCCGGTGGTCTTGGGACCATCCAACCAGGGCCATATTCGAGAGCCTCAATCCCGACGTTTGGGAGGAAACAAACCACAATCCACTCCTGCTCCTCGGCCGGACGAGCCAGCGGCGCCTAGCCGAGCTCGCCTCCGATGAGGCATTTCTCGCCGAGCTGGATCGGGCTGCTGCCAGCCTGTCGGAGTACCTGTCCGGCAAGGGGTGGTTCGGGCATGCACATCCCGACGCCGCTGGGGACGTCTTTGCGTATTTTTCGGCTGAGTTCGGCCTCACAGAATGCATACCCAACTATGCAGGTGGCCTGGGAATCCTGGCAGGAGATCATCTTAAGTCCGCCAGCGACTTGGGCCTGCCACTAGTGGGGGTTGGTCTGTTGTATCAGCGCGGTTACTTCCAGCAGTACCTGAACGCCGATGGCTGGCAGCAGGAAATATACCCGGTGAACGATTTCTCCACCTTGCCTTTTTCGCCGGAGATGGATGCCCAAGGCAAGCCTCTCACCGTATCCCTGGAGCTTCCCGGACGCCAGGCATTTGCGCGGATTTGGAAGGTGCAGGTGGGCCGTGTCCCGCTATACCTGCTCGACACGAATGTCCCTCAGAACTCGGAGGAAGACCGCCGGATCACGGGTTCGTTGTATGGCGGCGATGGCGAACTCCGCCTCCAGCAGGAAATCGTCCTCGGGATAGGCGGTATGCGCGCGCTCGCCGCGCTCGGAATCCGGCCAGCCGTTTGCCATTTGAATGAAGGACACTCCGCGTTTCTGGGTCTCGAAAGGACGCGCGCCTTGATGGAAGAGCTCAAGGTGTCGTTCTTCGAAGCCCGCCAGCTTGCCGCCGCGGGCAGCCTCTTCACCACCCACACTCCCGTCCCAGCGGGCTTCGATCGTTTTGATGCGCAGCTGATGGCGCGGTATTTTGGGCCCTTTGCCGAGCGGCTTGGCATCCCGTTCGAACGGCTGATGAGCTATGGGCGTCAGAATCCCTCGGATCCCAGCGAGAGCTTTAACATGGCCTTCCTCGCCGCCCGCCTCAGTTCTGCGGCCAATGGAGTCAGCCGCCTCCACGGGGTCATTACTCGCAAGATGGTCCGTGGGATGTGGCCTGGCTATCCACTCGAGGAAATCCCGGTGGAGTCGGTGACCAATGGCGTGCATATCCGCAGCTGGGTCTCGCTGGAAATGACCGCGCTGCTGAACCGCTATCTTGGACCCCGCTGGGCCGAGGAGCCCGCCGCGAGTGATGTCTGGAACCGCATCGACCGGATTCCCGATCATGAACTCTGGCGCGTCCATCAGATTCGGCGGGAACGCCTGGTCAATTACTCCCGCCAAGCCTTGGAATCCCAGCTGCGGAGGCGCGGACGTTCGGATGCAGAAATCTCCACCGCGCGGTCTGTTTTCAATCCGGACGCTCTGACCATCGGTTTTGCACGCCGATTCGCAACTTATAAGCGCGCAACCTTAATGGTGCGGGATGTCCCCCGCCTAAAACGCATCTTGACGAACCCGGAGCGGCCCGTCCAGATTCTAATCGCAGGAAAGGCACATCCTCACGACGCCGCCGGAAAGGACTTAATCCGTCAGATCATCCACTTCGCCGCTGATCCCGAAATCCGCCCCCACGTTGTCTTTGTGGAGGACTATGACATACGGGTCGCCCGCCACCTGGTGCAAGGTGTCGACGTATGGCTGAACACGCCCAGGCGTCCCAATGAAGCCAGTGGTACCAGCGGCATGAAGCTTCTGCCCAATGGCGGTCTGAATCTCTCCGTGCTGGACGGGTGGTGGGCGGAAGGATACGACCGTGAAGTTGGCTGGGCGATCGGCAGCGGTGAAGATTACAACAACGATGACTATCAGGACGCCGTAGAGTCCGATGCTCTCTACAATCTTCTCGAGACTGAGGTGACCCCCATGTTCTACGAGCGTGACCAGGGGAACCTCCCGCGCCGCTGGATCGCCAAAATGAAAACTTCGATGAAGCGCTTATGTCCGATATTCAGCACCAACCGGATGGTAACGGAATACGTCGAGCGCTTCTATCTCCCCTCGGCGAAGCGGTACTCCGAGTTAGCCGCCCAGGGTGGCGCAAGACTCGGCCCCATTCTCAAATGGCGCAGCCTTCTTCGAACCGCTGGCTCCCAAGTGAAGATCACACGGGTTCGGGTTGAGAACAGTCACGAAATTAAGGTGGGGGAAAAGCTACGCGTGACCGCATCGATTGTTCTTGGCGAGATCCCCCCGGAGTATGTCCGGGTCCAAATTGTCTCAGGCTCAGTCGATGGGGACGGCCGGATCGCGGATAGTACATCGAGCGATATGAAGCACGCGGGAATGGCTGAAAACGAACATCAATATGAGGGCCAACTGGAGTGCCTCGAGAGCGGCTCCTATGGCTTCAGCGTTCGCGTGGTTCCATACCATCCCGACGTGCGAGTCCCCTTCGAGCATCCGTGGTTAGTCTGGGCTGAGTAACTTACCTACACAACGGTTCCGGACAAGGCCCCAACGCCGGCGGTCACCGCCATCGCAAGCGCACCCCAGAAAGCAACCCTCGTGGAGCCTGCGACGATGCCCGCTCCACCGGCGTGCGCCGCCAGCCCTCCTAAGAGCGCGAGAGACGTTAAGGTGCTGCCGGCAACGATTGGGATCAGCGTTGGCTGGGGAACGAACGCGGCGACCAAAAGGGGCAATGCCGCCCCCGCCGCAAAGCTGGCCGCCGATGCCAGGGCCGCCTGAATCGGGCGCGCGGTCAGCGTTTCCGAGATCCCTAGTTCATCGCGCGCATGGGCGCCGAGCGCGTCATGGGCCATCAACTGGCTGGCGACCTGTTTCGCGAGCTGTGGATCAAGCCCCCTGGCCACGTAAACCGCGGCAAGCTCTCGATGTTCGCCCTCGCTGTCGCGTTCGAGTTCTCCTTGTTCGAGCTTTAGCTCAGCCTTCTCCGTGTCGGCCTGGGAATGCACGGAGACGTATTCCCCTGCAGCCATCGACATCGCCCCAGCTACCAGCCCCGCGACTCCAGCGATCATCACGTTACTGTGCGTTCCGTGAGAACTTGCAACACCGATGATTAGACTCGCCGTGGATAAGATGCCGTCATTTGCACCTAAGACGGACGCGCGAAGCCAGCCCACGCGTCCGATGCGATGTTGTTCCATATCGATCATCATCCTCCAGTTCCCCAAAAAGCGTATTTCCTTGTCCAGCAAGAAACAGAAACCCGAGACGATCAGCATCGCACAGAGAAGTCGCAAGACGAATACCATGGTTAAGTGCCGCATCGGCGGAACGTCAACGATTCCGAGCCCCCATGTCCCTTAACTTCCCTCGCAAGTTCTTCGCGTTCTCGCTTCAGGCCGACGTCAAGCGGCCAGCTCTTGGACTTGCAGATTTCACAATCGGCCTCGGCGTCCTGACCTTGCTTTACGTCGTGTCGCGCGTCGGGGCGGAGTCGTTTGTGAAGTTCAGCCCGCCGGACATTATTCCATCCGTGGGTCTTGATCCGCGTAACCTGCCGAATTACGCCGCCCGATCGACCTTGCGAATGTTTGTCGCCCTCGGGTTTTCCACTCTGTTCACTTTCGTCTATGGCTACACCGCGGCGCGCAGCAAACGAGCAGAGCGCGTCTTGGTGCCGCTGCTGGATATCCTGCAGTCGGTTCCCGTCCTTGGATTTCTCTCCGTCACCGTGACGGCGTTCATCGCGCTGTTTCGTGGAAGCCTGCTCGGATTGGAAGCCGCCTCTATCTTCGCGATTTTCACCGGACAAGCATGGAATATGGCTTTCTCGCTCTACCAGTCGCTGCGATCGGTGCCCTCCGAACTGGACGAGATGGCGACGCTCTACCGTTTATCCGCTTGGGAACGCTTCACGCGGCTGGAACTGCCTGCTTCGGTGATTGGCCTTGTCTGGAACGGAATGATGAGCTTTGGCGGCGGCTGGTTTTTTCTCGCGGCCAGCGAAGCGATCAGCGTGCTCAACCGGCAGTACACATTGCCTGGAATCGGCTCCTACGTGGCGGCGGCGATCGCAGCGAAGGATCTCAAAGCGCTTGGCTGGGCCATCGTCACAATGATCGTTCTGATTCTGGTCATCGATCAGCTCTTCTGGAAGCCGCTTGTCACGGTCGCGGACAGATACAAGCTCGAGCTCAGCGCGGGGGAAGAGCGCCGGTTCTGGCTTGTCGATCTCTGGCGTTCCGCTTCGCTGCCTCGCTATGCGGAGCGGCTGATCGAACCGCTGCTCCACAAGTGCGATCGAATGCTATCGCGGGCGACGGCCGTTCCATCAACAACGCAGCAGGGACGAGTATCAAAGAAAGGCGATATCGTATACAACGCCGTTCTCATTCTGGTGACGGCCGGACTACTGTTCGCTGCAGTTCGCTTTGTTCTGACCGAGGTTGGTATCGGCGAGGTAGGACACGCGGCGACGCTCGGGCTCTTGACTCTGGCGCGTGTATTCGCCCTGCTGATTTTCAGCACTTTGGTCTGGACGCCCGTCGGCGTGGCCATTGGATTCAGCCCCAAACTCGCACGAATATCGCAGCCGATCGTTCAGATTCTGGCGTCATTCCCTGCCAATTTCCTGTTCCCGTTCGCAACGTTGGGGTTTATCAAGCTTGGCTTGAGTCTCAATTGGGGCAGCATGCTGCTGATGGCGTTAGGAGCCCAGTGGTATTTGCTGTTCAATGTGATCGGAGGGGCGCAGAGTATTCCCAACGATCTGCGGGAGATGGCGGCCAGCATCGGTCTGCGGCGCAGCCGGGAGTGGCGCGCGCTAATCGGACCGGGTATCTTTGGATCGTGGGTAACCGGCGCCATTACCGCGTCCGGCGGAGCCTGGAATGCGAGCATCGTTTCCGAGCTTGTATCCTGGGGCGACACCACGTTGAAAGCCAATGGGCTCGGCGCCTATATTGCTGAAGCAACGGCCAAAGGCGATTGGCCGCGCATCGCCCTCGGGGTTGGGCTGATGAGCATATTCGTAGTGACACTAAATCGGCTGGTGTGGAGGCCGCTGTACGACATGGCTGAGAATAAATATCGCCTGGGGTGAGTCGAATGGAAAACACTACAAGCTTATTGATGGCGGAACAGGTCGCAAAGAGCTTCCCTTTGCCGGCCGGCGGCGAGCAGACTGTGCTGGAAGAAGTCACGGTCAACATCCTCCCGGGCGAGGTGGTGGCGCTGCTCGGGCGCAGTGGTTCCGGCAAGAGCACGCTGCTCCGCATTCTCGCTGGTCTCATTCAGCCAAGCCGGGGTCGCGTCCTCATGAATGGGGTTCCGCTCGAAGGTCCGAATGCGGAAGTCGCCATGGTTTTTCAGAGTTTCGCGCTTCTGCCATGGCTAACCGTTCAGGAGAACGCCGAACTTGGACTCTTCGCACGCGGGGTATCCAAGGAGGCCGCAGAAAAAGAGGCGACCCTGGCGTTAAGCATGGTCGGCCTGGAAGGCTTCGAAGGAGCTTATCCGAAGGAGCTGTCCGGCGGGATGCGCCAGCGCGTTGGCTTCGCACGCGCTTTCGTCATGAAACCAGATGTCCTGATGATGGACGAGCCGTTCAGCGCGCTCGATGTGCTCACGGCCGAGAATCTTCGTGGTGAAATCAGCGATCTGTGGGAACGCGGCGTATTCCCGGCAAAAAGTATTCTGATCGTGACCCATAACATTGAAGAGGCCGTACTTCTCGCCGATAGGATCGTAATTCTCGGGACCAATCCCGGCTGCATTCGGGGTGAGGTGAAGGTAGATATTCCCCGGCCGCGCGACAAAAAAGGAGCGCGGTTCGTAGCATTGGTGGATTACATCTATACCGTGATGACGAATCCAAACGCACCGGTAGGAGAGTTGCCCGCCCGCAAGGATTCGGAGCGTTTTCCAATGCTGCCCCACGCCCGCGTGGGAGGAATCAGCGGGCTGCTCGAAATCGTCAACGATCGCGGCGGGCGGGAGGACCTGCCCAAACTCGCCGACAGCGTCCGCCTGGAGGTCGACGACCTCCTTCCCGCCGTCGACGCGTCTGTCCTGTTAGGCCTGGCCGAGGTCGCACACGGTGACGTAACCATCACAGACGCGGGCAGGGAGTTTGCCACCGCCGGCGTACATCGGAGTCACGAAATCTTTAAGGAGCAGTTCTTAAGCCACGTTCCCTTTGTCACTTCGGTAATACAAGCCCTGAGTCAAAAGAAAGACGGCCGAATTGGGAAGGACTTCCTGCTCAATATTCTGGACGAACACTTCTCGGCATCGGAGGCTGAGCGCCAATTCGAGACTTTAGTGGACTGGGGTCGCTACGCCCACTTGTTCGAATACGATGCCGACGAGGAGCGGCTCTATAGACCCGAAGAAGAGAGTCTTCACGAGCCGTCCGAAAGATAAGCGGAGACTCGTTTTCGTTGCGCTCGCTGACACAGGGATGGAGATCAAATGCCGGAGCCCATGGTCCAGATTCTTGATATCAGGAATGAGCTTTCGGAAGTAGAACGCGCCAACATCGCACTGCGCGAGTTGTGGGTCCGCTGTGCGCTGCCCGAGGATTTTGAGGTGCCCGTCACCATTTGCCTGGAGGAGGTCCTCAGCAATGTCATTCGCCACGGATGCCTCCCCGGGCAGGACTACGACATCAAGGTCTGCTACAGAGTCCTAGATGGAGTACGGGGCGGTATCGAAGTGGAGGTCAGTGACAACGCCAAAGCGTTCAATCCCCTAACGCTTCCGCCTCCCGACCTCAACGTTCCTATTGAACAACGCAAGGCCGGCGGGTTGGGCGTTTTCATGGTTCGCAACATGATGGACAGGGTCCACTATGAACGCAGGGATGGCCGCAATTTCTTTGTGTTTGTAAAATACTGGCAAGCGTGAGATGAGCGCTCTAGTGATCGAAATGGACGTCGATTTGAATAACACCGTTTGAGAAGCTGGTCTGCACCGAGTCGGCGAGGCGCGAGAGCATGTAGCCGGACAGCCTGAGCACGTCGGCAGGATCGGAATCGATCGTGATCTGCGGGCGACTGGTGGGAATCTCCAGCATCTGACCACGATATCGGATCGCGAAATCGAGCCGGTATTCATCGAAAAAGGCCGAGACCGCCACGTCGCCCACCGCAACCAGCTCGTTCACGATTACAGACTCGAAAAACTCCACCATCGCGCTCACCGCGCGCGTAACAACCTCACGGCGCGCGCCCCATTGTGCGGCAAACTCTTCGATAAATCCACAAAGGGAGTCGATCGACTCGGGGGTTGCCGGCAGCTGAATGGTTTGCCTGCGGGACGTGCCCACCTGGAAGAGTGCGTTCAATAAAACTACCATGACGGTGGCCACGGTCAGCCCGGAGCTCAACAGCGGCCGAAGAAATTCTGGCGCCTGCGCCGCCAGATCGGACATGTTCTCGGCGCCCAGCCCGAACAACAGCGAGAATCCGATGATGTAAGTGTGCCGCGTCTCCATCATGCGGCTCATGATGATTTGCATACCTGCGATCAGGTTGTAGGAGACCACCAATAGGAACATCGCGCCCGCCACGGGAGGCGGCATGATGGCGAACAACGTCACGAGCTTGGGAAAAAACGCCAGAGCAATCAGAATTGCGCCACAGGCGTAGCCGACGTAGCGGCTAGCGGCGGCGGTCGCAGCGGAGAGGCCTATGTTGCTGGACGAACTCGCCACGGCGAAGCCGCCCATGATCGATGACAGAACCGTCCCCACCCCAAATGTGAACATCGCGGAGCGGCCCCTCCGAAGATCAGCCCGTTTCCAGTCCGGGTCGCTGATTTTCTCGCTGACCGCCAGGTCTCCGGCGGCCTTCATCGCCGCGCTGAGTCCAAGAACCAGGAAGGGCAGCAGCAAGCCTGGGTTAAACGCCAATCCGGGCGGATGGATTCGTGGAATGTCGATGAAACGCGCATTCGAGAACTGGGCCCATTGACTGGCGTGGATAAAGCCGAACGAATTCGCAACAATGTATCCAGTCACCAGCGTGATCACGGAACTGAACAAGCGCACACGCCCTTTGCCCCACACGGTTAATCCCGCCAAAAGTGCAAGCGTAATCGAAGCGACCAATAAATAATGCGGATTCAGCGAGGGTCACGCGGGACTATTTTAAGGCCGAGCGCGTGACACTGTAATGAAATTGAAGAAGTGGCCAGAGCGCGATATTCAAAGCTGAAGACTCGCGGAGCTAATAGGTTACAATCGTATTACAATCTTCAGTCAGGAGTGCCTGCGTGCGTACGACCGGAGACTTCGCGAAAGAAGAGGCGGCTAAACTCCTAGAGCGCCTAGCGTTTCAGATGGCGCGAACGCTCAAATCCCAGTCCACCACGGAAGTGCACGATCTTAGGGTCGCTATCCGAAGGTTTGTCCGCGTCCTCATCGTGTTGAAACCATGTTTTCCCCGAGATGAATCAAGAAGAATCCGGCGCAAGCTGAAGAAGATCATGATCCAGGCGGGGAGCGTCCGCGATCTCGATATTGCGATGCAGCTAGTCGCGACGTTGACTCCGTCAGGGTCACTCGGACGGCAGTTCCGAAGCGAGCGCGAAGAAACGGCCAGAGAGCTGGCCGTATTGCTGAAGAGTTGGTTACGGCGGAGATATACCGCCAAATGGCGTCTGGCATTGAAAAGCGAATGCGCCGCGGATGGGTTCTGCGCAAACTCGGTGGTAACCACCGCCAGGGAAATACTGCCACGGATGACAAAGGAGTATTTCCGTCACGGCGAGGATGCAGCACGCGACAAAGCGCCCGCTGAAGAACTCCATCGCTTTAGGATCGCTGCCAAGAACTTTCGCTATACCCTCGATCTATTCGCTCCGGTTTACGGCAGTTCTACGCTCGGCTTAATACGACAACTCAAGGGAATACAGAAGCTATTGGGCGAGTTCAACGACTGCGCGACCGTTCGGCGGATGGTGTCGCGCTACAGAGGCAGTCAGGAGACTTCAGCGTCACTCAAGAAAAGGCAGCGCAAGAAGG
This sequence comes from Bryobacteraceae bacterium, assembly GCA_035542735.1. Lineage (GTDB taxonomy): Bacteria > Acidobacteriota > Terriglobia > Bryobacterales > Bryobacteraceae > Palsa-187. The sequence goes on along the minus strand of DATKKV010000015.1, from coordinate 7,157 downwards.
CCGAGCAATTCCAGAAGAATTGGACTGCGGCATATTCCGGCGCAGCCACTGCTCGGCAGTGGACGGTTACGCTCCGTCATGTGGGCGACCAGATCCGAGGGGCGAGAAAACCACCCGCTCGGAGCACGCCTGCTCCTTCAACACTTCGACGATTAGCCAGCGTGTAGGCCACGCCGGGCGAAATTCGCTGGTGGCTGTGAAAAGCACTTGAGTGAAACGCCTCTCTGCTCGATGAACTTGTAGCCTTTCGTCAACCTAGCCGCTCTCCAGGCGAGCCTGATCGGCATCACAATGGAGGTATTAGACGAAGGCGAAAATTGCCGGCGCTAGATTCAACGGTCAAGAGGATGAAGATGAAGAAGATTGATCCGGACGACTTCCGCGTCCAACCTGGGAATAAAGTAAATCTAGACAAGTGGCCGACTCGCGTAAAGCCTGTTTACCACTCACAAGAAGAGTATCAAACACTCCTCGCAGAACACATCAGTGGCCTGAGCGCACAACAAAGTCTGCTGTATGCCTCCGATAGCTATGCGCTTCTACTGATATTCCAGGCCATGGATGCGGCTGGCAAAGACAGCGTCATCAAGCACGTGATGTCCGGCGTAAATCCGCAGGGATGTCAGGTGTTCAGCTTCAAACACCCGAGCGCCGAGGAACTTGATCATGACTTTCTGTGGAACGCGGTGCGGAAGCTGCCTGAGCGCGGCAGGATCGGCATCTTTAATCGGTCTTACTACGAGGAGGTGCTCATCGTTCGTGTGCATCCTGAGATTCTCCGCGGCCAAAAAATTCCGATGAGACTTCTCGAGCGGAAAGGAATCTGGCGTGACAGATATCGCTCAATCGTGAACCTTGAGGACCACCTTTACCGCAACGGCACCTGCATCCTGAAGTTCTTTCTTCACCTCTCCAGAGAGGAACAACGCAAGCGCTTCCTCGATCGAATCGATGCGCCGGAAAAGAACTGGAAATTCACCAGTGAGGACCTTGAGGAGCGAAAGTACTGGAAGCAGTACAAGAGCGCCTATGAAAGCTGCCTTGGCGCTACAGCCACGCATAAGGCCCCTTGGTACGTCGTGCCGGCTGATGACAAAGCGAACACACAGCTGATCGTGTCGCGGATTATTCTCGATGCCCTCAAGGCGCTCAGAATGGAATATCCGAAATCGACCCCGGCTCGCCGGCGGGAGCTGGCGGCGATTCGCGAACTCCTGGCTCAGTAGTACCGAGCCGAACGCAAGCCCGCTAGACCTGGTGTTCAGGCCAGAGCTTTTCCGTACAGCGCAAGCAACCGGCTCCATGCCTTTTCGGCTTGTGGCTCGTTGTAGACACGCGAATCCGGAGGGCACCAGCCATGCGCGGCGTCCGTATACACTTCGATTTCCGCGGGAAGGTTCGCCTTACTGAACGTTTCTTTCAGAACGTCCTTCTCGTTGGGAGACCGCGCATCGTCATTGGACGCGATCGCGATGAGGAACTGAGCCTTGGTCTTCGAGGCCTGCAAATGAGGACTGTTCGGCGAATTTGTCACCAGTCCTCCACCATGGAAGGAGGCGACCGCTCCGACGCGATCGGGTACGGCGGCGGATGTGCGAAACGCGATCGGTCCACCCATGCAGTAGCCCTGGGTTCCGATCTTCCGATTTTTGGCAACCGACGGCTGTCGGTCAAGCCACCCGATGAACGCCTTCGCATCCGTCATCTGCGTCGTCTCGTTCAGACCTTGCGCGAGCGGCATCAGCTGCGGGATCGGGGTCGCGGAACCGGCCTCCGCAGTCGGAGCTTTCTTGACGCGATAAAACGGATTCACCACGAGTACCGAATAGCCCGATTCGGCGAGACGCTTGCCCATCTGCCGAAACGCCGGACGCAGCCCGAAGATGTCCGGCCAAATGAGAACACCTGCGGCTGTGCCACTCGACGGGTGCACGAAATAACAGTCCGCGGTGCCGTCCGGCGTCGGCACAGTCACATCCGATTCGGTCACCGCCGCAGCGTTCGCGACTTGTGGCAGCATCATGGCCATGCCTGCGCCTAACATCACGCCGAATTGCTTTCGCGTCACCAAACCGAGAGCCTCGAACTTTTCCCGGTCCTCCTCAAAATGATCCTGATCACACATATCTCACTCCTCCATCGATACTTGATTACGCAACAGACCGCACGCGTAATGGATAGTTTATATCTGCTCGGCCTCCCGTGGGGGAATCAGGGATCTCTAATTCTGAATCGGCATCACCAGAGGCCCCGGAGGCGGGGGGCGAGGACACGCTGTTCACTGATCGAAACCGGACAAACGCCGTTGGATAATTGTGGAACCGTGAAGTTGATCTGGACTCACCCACCGCGACCAACCCCGCAAAGGATGCCGGAACCGTGGTTGTCCCGATCGTGACTCACGCTTTGGTCGCTGCGGGTTCTGCTGGGTCTGATGTTCGGCGTACCTTTTGGCGATCGGAGCCGGATGCCTGATCTCCGCGCAGCTCTACGGAGCATCGAGCTGGGATCCACGCGCATTGACGGTCGCCGCCGTCACGCAGGGAATCTGCGCATTCGTCGTCGCCGTGATTCCGGAGCGCTGCGTCCATTTCTCCGATGGACGCGCTGAGGACTGAGTAAGGACCCGCCTCGGGTAAGGCTAAACACCCGACAAGAACCGGCAATTCGGCTTACTGGAAACCTCAGCGGATTCCGATATTCTGGACTCCCTGAGTTATGAACCCTCATCGGTGCGGAAAGAGTCTCGTCCTCACGGCTTTCGCTGTTCTTGCGCTCATGCCCGGGTTCTCCCAACAAACTTCCTCACTTCCGCCATGGCTTCAGAACTACCCTGGCACGACTCCGACTGTTCGTGCGGGAGAATCCAGCGTCGAGTCCAGCTATACTACGGCTGCGGCGCCGGAGGACATCGTGGCGCATTACGGCAAGCTGTTTAGAGCCGAGGGCTTGCCATTTCAGCCCAACTCCGACGGCCTAGGGACGTCTATTCGAGCCGAGGCCCGCGAATGTGATCTCCTCATCCAGATTCGGAGCCGCGACGAGGGCGCTTTCGTGAGAGTGGACTGCTCGGCGAAGACTCAGTCCACTTCACCCTCCTCGCCCGCCGATATCAAAATGATTTCAAGCCGGCCGCAGCCCACCCGTGTTAACTCGACTCCGCAAGCGCCGCCCCAAACCCACATGAGTACGGCCGAATGGATGCAGCAGCATCAGCAAAAAGTGGCCGAAATGGGTATCCATCGCGAGCATCACGACGCGCCCGCTCCTCCTCTGATCTGGCCGTCCTGGCTGGTGCACGTCAGCGGCGCGGGGCTCCGGCCTGCGAGCGGCGTGGATCCGGCAAAAGATGCCTTTCTAACAGCGCGTTACGTGACCAACACGCCGATGACCGAGATTTATCATTTCTATCGTGAACTACTGAATTCGCACGAATACCCCACTCGCAGTAGTCTCTCCACGGGACAGACGATGACCGGCATCCAGCAGAACGCTCTTGGATACGTGGAAGGCTCCAATTATCCGGATGGAGCTCCGGGCGCTTATTCGGTCATCCATGTCTCGTTCGACAGGACTGTGCTCAACGGTCCGATCACCGTCATTTTGAAATTCACCACACACGAATACATCGCCAAGCGGGGTTACTGATTCGATGAGCCGCCTGTTCCTCTGCGCACTGTTTATGGCCTGGGCGGCCGCGCAATTTGTCACGCCGGTTCCGTCGGTTATGCCAGCTTGGGTTGTTCCTTACCCCGGCGCCTCCGCGGCAAACCGGCACATGGGGAACGCGGTGGAATCCACTTATACAGTCGCCGCACCGCCACACGACGTCCTCACTCATTTCCGGACTCTGTTTGCGTCGGCCGGCCTGCCGTTCCAGCCCGACCCGATGGGTGGCGGATTCCTGATCCGTGCAGCAGCGCCGGAGTGCGACATCGACGTCACCATCCAGCGCCGCGATCCCCAGACGGCGGTTAGAGTGACCTGCTCGCCAAGACTGGCGGCCAACGAGCGGATGGCCGACCTGCGCGCGCAGCAAAGAGCCGAGCACGCGCAGGGCGACCCGATGAAGAAATTCGACACCCCAGTGTACCCTCAGCCCAAGGCACCACAGGCTCCGCTTGCCTGGCCGTCCTGGCTCGTCCGCGTGGATGGCGCCACGCTCCCGGTCGAGAGGTTTCCCGGTCAACTGAAAAGCTCTTTTATGTCGACGCCGACGAGAGAAGGCATCCAGGCGTTCTACGCAGACTTGCTTGCTGCGCATAATTATCGCGTGACGCAGGGTTTAGCCGCCGTTCCGGAGAAATTCGGCTCCTGGGTGCAGGGAAGCGCCAATCCGGACCAACTTGGTCGCAGGGTCGTAATCTGGATCAAGATTAGGCCCGTTGGTAAGGACTTTGCCGTCGAACTCAGTCTGCAGTAATCCTCTCAATGCCGCTGGTCGCCTCCATCAGCCTTTGAACTTCGTTCAGGCTCGACCATACAGCTTCAATCGTCTCTCTGTCCGTCACGGAGAAATAATTAGAGCCGCTGATCGGCTGTCCTAATCATCGTCCGTACGGGGAGCCCTGTGAAGCACCGGCTGGCCCGCTTGAACGAAGGAAACCAGATGAGCTCGCAAGATAAGATTCACCGTACAATTCTCCCCATCCCGGATCGGCCACGCTCGGGTTTGATCACCTATGACGCGAAGGACCACGACACTAAGTTTCCGGCTATCAACCAGTTGCGCCCGCCCGAAGGCGCCCCCAACGTTCTACTCATACTCATTGATGACGCGGGATTTGGCTCGTCCAGCGCCTTTGGCGGCCCTTGCCAGACGCCGAATGCGGAGTTGCTGGCGGCGGGCGGCTTGAGATACAACCGCTTTCATACCACTGCCCTCTGCTCACCGACTCGGCAGGCCCTGCTGACCGGGCGAAACCACCATTCCACCGGTATGGGCGGCATCACTGAGATCGCTACTGGCTCACCGGGCTATTGTTCGGTGCTACCTAATACAATATCGCCGGTCGCGCGGACTCTGAAACTCAATGGCTACTCCACCGCGCAGTTCGGCAAGTGCCATGAAGTTCCCGTGTGGGAGACAAGCCCGGTTGGACCATTCGATGCATGGCCCACGGGAGGTGGCGGCTTCGAGCATTTCTATGGCTTCATCGGTGGTGAAGCCAACCAGTGGTACCCAACACTGTACGATGGCACCACGCCGGTCGAACCGGACAAGACGCCCGAAGAGGGCTATCACCTCATGGAAGACATGACCGACAGGGCCATGGCCTGGATTTCGCAGCAGAAGTCCCTGGCGCCCGACAAGCCCTTCTTCGTCTACTTCGCTCCCGGTGCCACCCACGCGCCGCACCACGTGCCCAAGGAGTGGGCTGACAAGTACAAGGGCAAATTCGACCAGGGCTGGGACAAGCTTCGTGAAGAGACCTTCGCCCGGCAGAAGAAGCTAGGCGTTATTCCGGCCAATTGCCAGCTCACCGCGCGCCACAAGGAGATACCGGCGTGGGACGACATGCCCGAGGCGCTCAAGCCCGTCCTACGCCGGCAGATGGAAGTATACGCGGGCTTCATGGAATATACCGACCACCACATCGGCCGCCTCTTGGATGGGCTGAAGAAGCTCAACATCCTAGATGACACCCTCCTTTATTACATCATCGGCGATAACGGCGCCTCGGCTGAGGGGACGTTGAACGGCACATTCAATGAGATGCTCAACTTCAATGGCATGTCCGGCTTGGAGACGCCGGAGTTCCTCATGGCCCGCTACGACAAGCTCGGTGGGCCTGAGTCTTATAACCACTACGCGGTCGGTTGGGCGCACGCGATGGACACGCCCTACCAGTGGACCAAGCAGGTCGCCTCGCACTGGGGCGGGACTCGCAACGGCACCATCGTCTATTGGCCCAACGGCTTCAAGGCCAGGGGCGAGATGCGGTGGCAGTTCCACCACGTGATCGATGTCGCGCCGACGATCCTAGAGGCTGCGGGGCTTCCGGAACCGATCTCGGTGAATGGGGTGCAGCAGAAGCCGATCGAGGGCGTGAGTATGCTCTACTCTTTCGACGACGCCAAGGCACCGGAGCGGCACGAGACGCAATATTTCGAGATGTTTGGGAACCGCGGAATCTACCACAAGGGCTGGACGGCCGTGACACGGCACAAAACCCCGTGGTTGCTCTTAGGCGAGAAGACCCCTGCCTTCGATGATGATGTCTGGGAACTCTACGACACGGAAAAGGACTGGAGCCAGGCCAACGATCTGTCCAAGCAGATGCCAGAGAAGCTCCACGAACTGCAGCGCCTGTGGTTGATCGAAGCGACGCGCTACAACGTGCTGCCGCTCGACGACGACCTCGCCAAGAGGCTTAACGCGGACACAGCCGGCCGCCCGGTTCTGATCAAGGGGAAGACCCAGCTGCTCTTTGGCGGGATGGGGCGCTTGTCAGAGAATTGCGTCCTCAACATCAAGAACAAGTCCCACTCTGTCACCGCAGAGATCGTGGTGCCGAAGCAGGGGGCTGAGGGCGTCATCATCGCCCAAGGCGCGAACATCGGCGGCTGGAGCCTGTACGCCAAGGGCGGCAAGCTGAAGTATTGTTACAACCTTGGAGGCGTCAAGCACTTCTATGTGGAGGGGACGACTCCGATCCCTGCGGGCGAGCACCAAGTGCGCATGGAGTTCGCCTACGCCGGCGGTGGTTTGGGCAAGGGTGGCAACGTGACCTTATACACGGACGGCAAGAAGGTCGGTGAAGGCGCCATCCCGGCGACCCTCGCGATGATCTTCTCCGCCGACGACGGCTGCGACGTCGGCGAGGATACTGGCGCTCCGGTATCGGAAGACTACGGCCCGAGCGGCAACGCCTTCAACGGTCGCGTGAAAGGCGTTCAGCTTGCCATCGCCGAAGCTGCCGAGGAGGCGGATCACCTCGTCTCGCCGGAGGAAGCGATCCGCATCGCGATGGCGCGGCAGTAGACACATTTACGAGCGCAGCTCCAAGACGTTCGAAAGGAGATGGTATGAATTAACCACGCTCTCTCGGCGGTAGGCTCCAAAGGGAGACCTTTGGAGTAGACAGGCCACAGGCTGTTTTTGTTTTTGAGGCAATGCGACCTCGTAAAGGAGATTAGTCAGACCTGTGAGCCGG
>DATKKV010000014.1:0-2218 GCA_035542735.1 Bryobacteraceae bacterium | reverse complement strand
CAAGTGGCTATCGCTACCAAGTTCGGCTTCGATATCGATCCTGCCACCGGCAAGCAGGCCGGGCTCAACAGCCGCCCTGAACACATCAAGCAAGTCGCCGAGGCCTCCCTCAAGCGGCTGAAAACCGACGTGATTGACTTGTTCTATCAACATCGCGTGGACACGGAAGTACCCATCGAAGATGTCGCGGGAGCGGTGAAGGAACTCATTCAGCAGGGCAAGGTGAAACACTTTGGCCTCTCCGAGGCGGGAGTGAAAACCATCCGCCGCGCTCATGCGATCCAGCCGGTCGCCGCGCTGCAGAGCGAGTACTCGCTGTGGTTTAGAGAGCCGGAGACGGAAGTGCTGCCTACGCTCGAAGAGCTCGGGATCGGATTCGTTCCTTTCAGCCCGCTTGGAAAAGGCTTCCTCACGGGTGCGATCAAGGAAGACACAAAGTTCGACGCGACCGATTTCCGCAACATCGTTCCTCGCTTTACCGAAGAGAATCGCAAGGCGAATCAGGCGTTCGTCGATCTGCTGGGCAAGTTCGCGCAAGAGAAAAAAGCCACACCCGCGCAGATTGCGCTTGCGTGGCTGCTCGCACAAAAGCCGTGGATCGTTCCCATTCCGGGCACGACCAAACTGCGCCGGCTGGAGGAGAATCTTGCGGCGGCCTCCCTGGAACTCGCACCGGGCGACCTGCGCCATATCGACCAGGCCGCTTCAAAGCTCCACGCGCAAGGTGCGCGGTATCCCGAGCAACTCCAGAAGCTCGTGGGGCGGTGATCTTAGCGTCTGGTTCATGCTGGTGACTGAATGAGCGGATGGCCAAAAGACGAACTCCGCAAAATCGCCGAAACGGACGACCTGCACATCTCGCCATTTCGCGAGGACGGGAAAACCTACGGCACTCCCACTTGGATTTGGTCCGTTGTGGTGGATGACGCCCTCTACGTGCGCGCGTATAACGGTCAGAACTCGAGCTGGTATCAGGCCGCTCTGCGCCAAAAGGCGGGCCGCATCGCCGCCGCCGGGATCACCAAAGAAGCATCCTTCGAAGCGGTCAACGGACCGCTCAATGACCGCATTGACGAGGCCTACCGCGCGAAATATCACGGGAGCGCGTATCTAAATCCGATGATTGAGACGCGCCCCCGCTCCGCGACTATTCGGATTCTGCCGCGAAAAACGGATCTGTGAGCGCACAACCGAATCGAGTTGGATACGTAGGCATAAAACGATGAATAAAGAACCGTCGGCCGCCAGGAAAATGCTCGGTGAATTCGCGCCCAAGCTCGTGCAATTAACGGATGACGTGCTCTTCGGAGATGTTTGGGAGCGTCCGGAGCTCTCCAAGCGCGACCGGAGTCTCGCCACCGTCGCCGCCCTGATCGCCTTGAATCGTCCCGATCAGTTGCGTTTTCATTTGAATAGAGCCGTCGAGAACGGCCTGACCCGGGAGGAATTGATCGAGGTAATCACACACCTGGCATTTTATGCAGGCTGGCCCAACGCCATGACCTCCATCCAGATTGCAAAAGAGGTATTCTCAAAGACGTGAAACCCAACGGCAAAATCGCGCCCTCGAGGCAGGCGTCCGTGGAAGTGGACTCTCCTCCGCTGGATTTGGCAAATCTGGCTCGGCGCATCGCCGCTTATGCCCCGCACGACGGCACCTTCGACCTCCGCATTCCCGGCCTGCACGTCAGCCGCTTTTCGCGTATCAATTCCGAATGCGTGCACGCCATCCAGCTGCCCTCCTTGTGCCTGATTACCCGCGGCGCAAAGTCCGTCATCGTCGGCCAGGAAACCTATGAGTACGACGCCACGCGCATGCTGGTTTTTTCCGTCGCGCTTCCCGTTGCGGCGCAGGTCACGCGCGCGGCTTATGACGATCCGTATCTGGCGCTCCGGCTCGATTTCGATCCTCTGAAAATCAGTGAACTCGTCCTCAGAGTCTTCCCCGACGGCCTACCTCCGGTGCCCGATCGCAAAGCCGTTTACGTAGCGCCGCTCGATGCCGGCATCGTCAACGCCGCCGCGCGGCTGATGGATTGCCTCCCGCAGCCCGCCGACATCGATCTGCTCACTCCCTTGGTGAAGGAAGAAATTCTGATCCGCCTCCTTCGCGGCCCCATCGGGCCTCGCATTGCGCAAATGGGTTTTGCCGAATCCAGCGTGCAGCGCATCGCCAAAGCCATCGCCTGGCTTCGCGAAAATTTCTCCCAGCCGATGA
>DATKKV010000013.1:0-115499 GCA_035542735.1 Bryobacteraceae bacterium | reverse complement strand
ACTCGAAGGACATCAACCGCTATTACGAGGAACTGGCCCGAGTTTCGCCCCGCGCGAAGTTCTGGACGGTGGGCAAATCGGAAGAAGGGCGCGACCAGGTGGTGCTGGCGATCGCCGACGAGCCGACTATCAAATCGCTCGACAAATATAAAGGGATGCTCGCCGCTCTGGGCGATCCGCGCAAGACCACGGAAGCCCAGGCGCGGGAGATCATCAAAACGGCGAAGCCGATTTATTGGGCCACCAGCGGCATCCATTCGCCGGAGACGGGCGGGCCGGAAATGCTGATTGAACTGGCCTACCGCCTGATCGTCGAGGAGACGCCATTCATTCAGGCGATCCGCAACAACGCGATTGTCTTCATCACGCCGGTGGTGGAGGTGGACGGGCGCGAGAAGCAGGTCGACACGTATTACTACGGCAAGAAGACCGGCAAAGCTCGTCCGCCGCTGATGTATTGGGGCAAGTACGTGGCGCACGATAATAATCGCGACGGCATGGGCCAGTATCTGAAGCTCACGCAGAACATTACGAAGGGCGTGCTCGAATGGCACCCGACGATTCTGCACGATCTGCACGAGGCACAATCGTATCTGTACGTTTCGACTGGCACGGGTCCGTATAATGCAGCGCTCGATCCGGTAGCCATCGACGAGTGGTGGCTGCTGGCTGAAACCGAAGTGATGGAAATGGCCAAGCGCGGCGTCCCCGGCGTGTTCACTTACGGCTTTTACGATGGCTGGGTGCCGAATTACCTGTTCTGGATCGCACTCACGCACAACTCGTTCGGGCGCTTCTATGAAGTGCAAAGCTATGGCCCTGATATCAATGAGAATTTGCGTCTTCAGCCGACGACAACCAGCCGCGAATGGTTCCGTCCGAATCCTCCCCTGCCGTCGATCAAATGGGGCCCTCGTAACAACACCAACATTCAGGAATCAGCGCTGTTGCTGGCGATGAATAAGGTGGCCAAGGATAAGGAGCTGTATCTCGAAAATTATTGGCTGAAAACGAAGCGCGCAGTGGACAAGGGCATGAACGGCCCCACGTACGCGTGGGTGCTCCCGGCCGATCAGCGCCGCCGCGGCGAAGTGGCCGACGTCGTCAACGATCTGCGACACCAGGGCCTGGAGATTCACAAGGCCAACGCCGACTTCAAAGCAGGCAGCTTCAGCCTGTCGAAGGGCGATTACGTAGTCCGCGCGGATCAGCCGTATCACACGCTGGCCGACATGTATTTCAGTGTGCAGAATTATCCGGTGGCGAATCCGGCGCCATACGACGACACCGGATGGACCATGCAGTACATGCGGAACGTGAAACTGCTCCCGGTGACCGATAAGAGCGTGTTCGATGCACCGCTGACGATGGTCTCGGCCGACGTGAAGGCTCCCGGCGGCATCGACGGCTCCGGCACGACGCTGGTGATCGATCACACCACCGACAACGCTTTGATGGCCTTCCGCTTCAAGCTGAAGGATGTGGCGATGCAGGCCGCCGAGGACGATTTCGAGATGAACGGACGCAAATTCCATGCGGGAGCATTTATCATTCCCGGCGCGGACAGGGCGCGCATTGAACCGATGCTAAAGGAGTTGGGTATCAGCGCGACGGCAATCGCCTCAGCGCCCCAGGTGAAGACGCACTCGCTGGATATTCCGCGCATCGGCTATGTGCACGCCTGGCAGCGCACGCAAGATGAAGGATGGGTGCGCGCCGCGCTCGATTACTATGGCGTGCCGTACACCTATTTCGCCGATCAGAAGCTGCGCGAAGGCAACCTGCGGGCCAAATACGACGTGATCATCTTTCCGCACGTGGGGGGCACGTCTCAGTCCTATCTGACGGGAATTCCCAAGACCGGTCCTGATCCGGTTCCGTATCAGAAGACCGAGCTGACGCCGAACTTGGGCTCCAACGATTCCAGTGACGATATTCGCGGCGGCATGGGCATTGAGGGCGTGGCCGAACTTGCCAAGTTTGTGCAGGAAGGCGGCACGCTGATCGCCGAGGGTTCGACCGCGGCGTTCATCTCCGACTACGGGCTGGCCAACGGAGTAACCGTAGAGCATCCGGCCACGCTGTTCGCGCGCGGATCGATTCTGCGCGGCACGTTCACCGATAAGAAGAGCCCCATCGCCTACGGTTATGACCAGAAGGACATCCCGGTGTACTTCAATCAGGACCCGGTGCTAATGGCGGGAGGCGGAGGCTTCGGAGGATTTGGCGGCGGAGGCGGTGGCGGCCGTGGCGGCTCGCCTCTGGGCCAGAACGTGACGCCCAACGCCGTTCCGGTACAAATTTCAAAATACGATGAGACGCCGGTGAACGCAGGGCCAGCCCCGCCGAGCGAAGCCGAAATGCAGGCGATGATGCGTCAGCAGGCGCGTGCATTCGGCATCACGATGGACGAATCGCGTCCGCGCGTCATCATGCAGTTTCCACCCAACGCCAACGACATGCTGCTCAGCGGGACGCTCTCGGGCGGCCAGGCGCTGGCCAATCGCGCGCTGGCTGTGGATGTCGCGTCCGGGAAGGGCCACATCGTGATGTTCGCGCTGCGGCCGTTCTGGCGCTGGCAGACGCAGGGCACGTATTTCCTGGCGTTCAACGCGATTCTGAACTGGAATCATCTGGACGCGGGCAAGCAGGAGCCCCCTCAGGGCGGACGCGGACGCGGAGCGCAGTAAAGAATGGGTGCGGCACAATAGAGACATGCCGCACCAATTCACAACTTCATATGTGGTGGATTCCCTCAGCTTGTTCCGCATGTACAAGCGAATGGCCGAGGGAGCCATGGCGCAGGTGACGGACGAGCAGTTGTTCGCCACGCTCGACTCCGAGATGAACTCGATTGCGCTCATCGTGAAGCACATGGCAGGCAACATGCGCTCGCGCTGGACGGATTTCTTGACCACTGACGGCGAGAAGCCCGACCGTCATCGCGACACGGAGTTCGTTGATCCTCCGGCGACGCGTGAAGCGGTGATGAGCGCGTGGGAGGAGGGCTGGGCGCTCGTTTTTTCAGCGCTCGAACCGCTGGCGGACGCCGACCTCGGCCGCACCATTACGATTCGCGGCGAACCTCATTCGGTGATGCAGGCGATCAACCGGCAGATCGCGCATTATTCCTGCCATGTCGGCCAGATTGTGTTCTTAGCGAAGCATCTGCAGGCGAGCAACTGGAAGTCGCTGAGCGTGCCGAGGAGCCAGTCGGCGAAGTTCAACGAAAGAGTCCAGCGCGGAGAGGCGAGCCAGCGGTAGGGTGCAGCCGGACCAGGGGTACGGCGCGGACGAGGGCGTCCGCCCCACGGACTACACTAGAGTCGAATGCCCCGGCGCTATCCGAAGCACCCGCTGCCCGGCGTCGGTGCAATTATCTTTCGCCGCAATTCGATTTTGCTCGTCCAGCGCGGGCGCGAGCCGTTGAAAGGCTGGTGGTCTTTGCCCGGGGGTCTCATTGAAACGGGCGAAAAAATGGAGGATGCACTCAAACGTGAGGTGCGGGAGGAAACCGGGCTCATTGTCCGCCCCACGCGGCTGTTCGAAATCTTCGAACGCATCATGCACGACAAGAAAGGCTGCGCCGAGTACCACTACATCCTTCACGATTACCTGTGTACAGTGGTGAGTGGAGAACTGCTCGCCGGAGACGACGCCGGCAGCGTGGCTTGGGTCCCTCACGGGAAATTGAAAGATCTTCAACTCACTGAAGGCACGCTCGCCGTCATCGATAAAGCCTTCCATGCACGCCGACAGCGTACTTGAATTCGACGAACTGCGAGCCCTGCTGGGGCGCTACGTGCGAAGCTCGCTTGGCCGGGCGGAGTTGGAGCGGATTGAGCCTGTCTCCGGGCGCGCCGTAATCGAGGAGACGCTCGCCGACACCGCGGAGGCGATTGAGTTCGCGCGCGCTTCCGCGCAGCCCAAGGCCAATGCGCCCCGCGTCCGATTCGAAGACATCGCGGAGCTTGGACCGACGCTCGCGCATCTGCGCATCGAAGGCTCGACGCTCGAAGCATCGGAGATTTACGAGTTATCGCGCCTGCTCGACCTGGCCGCCGAGGCTCGGGCGGTTCTGCTCGCATCGGCGGCAAAGTATCCGCGGCTTTCGGCGCATGCCTCGAAGATCGCCGACCTGAGGGATCTCGCGAGAGAGCTGCGAGGCAAAATTCTGCCCGACGGCACGCTGGCCGATCATGCGAGCGTCGCGCTGGCCAGGCTGCGGCGCGATTGTGAAAAGCAGCGCCGCCTAATTGAGGAATCGCTGGAACGTTTTCTGCGCGCTCACCGCGAAGACGGCACGCTGCAGGAAGACTTCGTCGCCATCCGCAACGATCGCTTCGTGGTGCCCGTCGTCTCAGGGCGTGAACGCCGCGTCGATGGAGTGATCCACGGCGCTAGCGGCAGCGGCGCGACCTTGTTCGTCGAGCCGATGGAGACCATCAACCTAAACAATGAGCTGGTGCGCCTCCGCGACGAGGAATTGCGTGAGGTACATCGGATTCTGCGCGAGTTTACCGCTCAGCTGCGCCGGCATTCCGTGGAAATTGCAGCCACGGCGCAGGCGCTCGCGAAGCTCGAACTGCTGTTCGCCAAGGCTGAATTCGCCCGCGAGTTCAACTGCGTGGTGCCGAGGCTGAGCCCGGAAAGCGCCCGCAGGCTGGTGCTGAGCCGGGCGCGGCATCCGCTGCTTGAAGATATCTTGCGAGCCAAGCGAAAGAGCGTTGTTCCGGTATCGCTTTCGCTGGATCAGGCAGAGCGAACGCTGCTCATCAGCGGCCCCAACACCGGCGGAAAGACGGTGGCGCTGAAAAGTGTTGGGCTGCTCGCGCTGATGGCGCACGCGGGCCTGCCCGTGCCTGCGATTGAGGCAGAGTTTCCGCTGTTCGATCAGGTGCTGGCCGACATCGGCGATCACCAGTCGCTGCAGGAAAGCCTCAGCTCCTTTTCGTCGCATATCATCTCGGTTTCGAAGATGCTCGCAAGCGTGACGCCGGATTCGCTGGTGCTTCTCGACGAATTGGGCCGTGCGACCGATCCGGAAGAGGGCGGGGCATTGGGCGTCGCCGTTCTCGAAGTGTTTCAGAACGCGGGCGCATTTACGCTGGCGTCGACGCATCTGATGGCCATGAAGGTGTATGGCGCGTCCACCAAAGGTGTGCGGAACGGATCGATGGGTTTCGACGACACGACCCTGGAGCCGACTTATGATTTACGCCTGGGAGCGCCGGGAAAGTCGGCCGGACTGGACATCGCGTCGCGCCTCGGGCTTGATACGCGGCTGATTGCCGCCGCGCGATCGCGCATGTCGAGCGTGGATCGCGACATTTCCCGCTTTCTGGCCGAACTGCACGACCGCATCTACGTGCTGGAACGCGAGCGCGCCGAGTTGGCTTCGCGCGCCGCGGCGGTGGAGGCGCGCGAAAAATCGCTCGAGCTGAATTGGGAAAAGAAGTACGCCGCGAAGATCCGCGAGCTGGAACAGCGTGCATCGGAACTGGCCGCCCAATTCGAACAGCGGGCGGAGCAGACCATTGGCGAGCTGAGCCAGAAGGCTCACGTCAAGGTCGCCAAGGCCAAGCGCGAGTTTAAGGAAGCGGTGGAAGCGCTGGCGCCGCCTCCTCCACCATCCGTCGCTCCTCCGCGGCTGAAGATCGAACCAGGGGCGCGCGTGCGTCTGAAGGGCATCCGGCAGCCGGCGAGCGTGCGGCGGTTGCTGGCGGGTGATCTATTGGAGGTCGACGCCGGATTCCTGAAGATGCAGGTCTCCATGACCGACGTAGAGGAAGTGCTCGCGCCAGCGGACAAGCCCATCCGCAGCGTGACGTTTCATCAAGGCCCGAGCTTTGATGCAGGCTACCGCGAGATCAACGTCATCGGCCAGCGCGCCGAACAAGCCTGCGAGCAGGTGGATAAGATGCTCGACACTGCGGCGCTCGCGCAGGTGGAGAAAGTCCGCATCATCCACGGGCACGGGATGGGAATCTTGAAGAAAGCGATCGCGGATCTCTTGAAGACGAATCCGCATGTGGAGAAGTTTTACGTCGCGTCGCCGGAGGAAGGTGGTTCGGGGGCGACGATTGTGGAGTTGAAGTAGAGCTACTGAGAAGGCCTATCTTCCAGGCTTCTTTACTCGGAATGAGACTTGGCGCGCATTTCAACCGGTGACGCCCACTTGTGGAACTCCGTCAAAAGTGCGGTCTCGACTCCTTCGAGATCTCCTTTGAACTCCGCGCGAAGCTCTGCGAATTTGGCGTCGAGATATTGCTAGAGATCCTGGTCCATGCTTCTATTCTCCCGCGCCCGACACCAGAGCCAGCTCCTGCTGCTTCTGCCACGCGAGCTTGCCTTTGTACTCTTCCCACAGCGTGGTCGATCCAGCCCAGAAATAGCCGGCGACGAACAGCATCAGGAAAGGAACGGCCAGGAAGTTGAACGATTCGATGGCGAACACCACCATCCCAAGGAAATACGTGCCTACGGTGAGCTCCGCATAGGGCAGCCAGCCCGAGCGGCGGCGGTACTTCGCTACCTGCACGCGGACCTTTTGCGGCCCGCCGATGGCGTACTTGGGCGTCCGCGCGAAGCTGGTCTGATAGCCGATCAGCGCTTCAAACACGGCTCGGGAGTTGATGATTGTCAGCGCGACGCCGGCGGCCATCAGCCACGGTAGATAGTAAAATGCCCGCTTCCAAGTTTGCGGATACAGTTCGCGATGCGCGATCACGTAAAAAGCTGAGATCGACCAGAACGACGCGGCAATGAGCGGCAGGTCTATCAACAACATCTGCGGCCAGCCCTGATAAAAGCGCACGATCATCACGGGCAGCATCAGCGCCGAAACGACGATCATCATCGGATAGGAAATATTCGGCGTCAGATGGAAGAAGGCTTCGGCCTTGACGCGCCACGGCAGATCCGATTTCAGAATCCTCGGCAGCAGCTTCATGGCGACTTGGGTGAGGCCCTTGGCCCAGCGCGACTGCTGGACTTGGAAACCGTAAGTGTCCACCGGTAGTTCCGAAGGGCACTCGATCGACGGCAGATAAACGAACTTCCAGCCCTTCAATTGGGCACGATAGCTGAGGTCGGAATCTTCGGTCAGCGTGTCGTGCTGCCAGCCGCCAGCATCGTCGATCATGGCTCGGCGCAGGGCGCCCGCCGTGCCGTTGAAATTGAAGAACAAACCGGCGCCTGCTCGAGCCACGTGCTCCAGCACGAAGTGCCCGTCCAGCAGCATCGCCTGCACTTCCGTGAGCACGTTGTAGTGGCGGTTCAGATAACCCCAGCGCGTCTGTACCATGCCGACCTTCGGATCGGCGAACTGATGCACCACTCGCTCCAGAAAATCGACAGGAGGAATGAAGTCTGCGTCGAAGATCACCACGATCTCGCCGGTGGCCGTCTTCAGCCCGTTCTGCAGTGCGCCGGCCTTGTAGCCATGGCGGTTGGCGCGATGAATGTATTCGATCGGCAAGCCTGTTTCTTTGTAGTGCTCGACAAGCCTCGCGGTGAACGGGTGCGTTTCGTCTGTGGAATCGTCCAGGATCTGGATCTCCAGCAGTTCACGAGGATATTCCATCTTGCTGGCGGATTCGATCAGCCGTTCGACGACGTACTGTTCGTTATAGATGGGAAACTGGATTGTCACGCGCGGCAGAGTTTCGAAGCGCTGCGGAGGAACCTCGGTGAACTGCTTGCGATGCTTCCAATACCCGCGGATCATCTCATAGCGGTGCATGCCGTAAAACGACAGCACGATGAGAACGGTGAAGTACGGGACCATCATGGCCCAGTCGAACCATTCCAGGTGATGAATCCCGGCGAACGTGTTATCGAACAGCGAATCGATGAGCCGTTGGGTGGGCGTAGGGCCGGCGCTCACCAGGAAAAACGCGGGAGTAAGGAAGTTCGTCAACATGACGCACTTCTCGTAGTATATCTTGAGAAAGCACCTTTCATGAAGCAGATTCGCTACTCCCTCAACCCGTCCTCTCCGCCGACCATGCAGGATTCGCCGGATGTTCGCTACGGCTCGCCCAGTGATGCGGCCAAGACAGGAATCCGCTTGCTGCCGCCATGTGCACCGACCAAGATTGTGTGCGTCGGCCGGAACTATTTGGAACATGCGCGCGAGCTCGGCAACGAGGCGCCGTCGGAACCACTGATTTTTCTGAAGCCGCCGTCATCGCTGGTTGCTTCGGGCGATGCGATCGTTTATCCGGCAATCTCCCAACGAGTTGATTTTGAAGGAGAACTCGGCATCGTCATCGGAGAGCGGGCCCGCAACGTCCGGCGCGAAAACGCGCTGGAGTACGTCCTGGGCTATACCATCGTCAACGACGTCACGGCGCGGGATCTGCAGAAGAAAGATGGCCAGTGGACGCGGGGCAAAGGGTTCGACACGTTCTGCGCTGTCGGGCCGTGTATGGTATCGCCGGACGAGGTGGATTTCAAGTCCCTGCGCGTGCGGACGCTGGTGGATGGAGCGGTGAAGCAGGACGGTTCCGTTCTGGATATGATTTTTACGCCGGATGTTATTATTGAATATATAACGTCGTTTATGACCCTGGAGCCCGGCGATCTAATCGCCACGGGCACTCCTCCGGGAGTCGGACCATTGACGCCTGGGTGCACCGTCCGCGTCGAAATCGACGGCATCGGGGCACTGGAAAACCCCGTCATCAAGGGATAATTCAAGACTCATGAAGTTCTTTCTCGACACAGCGAACCTGGACGAATTGAAAGCCGGCGCCCGCATGGGCATCATCGAAGGGGTGACTACGAATCCGTCGCTGATCGCCAAGGAGGGCGTGCCCGTGGAGGAGCAGATCCGGCGCATCTGCGACATCATTGACGGGCCGATCAGCGCGGAGGCGGTCTCGACCGAGAGCGACGCGATGGTGGCCGAAGGCCGCAAGCTGGCTAAGATTCACAAGAATGTCGTCGTTAAGGTGCCGCTGATCCGCGATGGCATCCGCGCCTGCTCGATCCTGAGCAAGGAAGGCATCCGCGTCAACGTCACGCTGTGTTTTTCGGCCGGACAGGCGATTCTGGCGGCGAAGGCGGGCGCGAGCTACGTGAGCCCCTTCGTCGGCCGCATCGACGACATCGGCTGGGACGGCATGCAATTGATCCGCGACATCGTCCACATCTACAAGAACTACGGCTTCAAGACGGAAGTGCTGGCGGCGAGCCTGCGCACGTCGACGCAAGTGATCGAAGCGGCGAAGGCAGGCGCGCATGTCGGCACGCTGCCTCTAAAGGTGGTGGATTCGCTGTTCAATCACCCGTTGACGGACAAAGGTTTGGCGCAATTCCTGAAGGATTACGAAAAGGCCTTCCAAGAGGCGCCGGTAGGGAGATAGTCCGTTTCCAAAATGACGCCGGGCGTGGAAGTTGCCATCTTATTCGGGATCGCGGCGGGGCTCGTCGCGTTGGCCGTATGGATCGCGCTGAAAGTACACGGCACGCCAGAGAAACGCGAGCGCCGGCGCCGGCTGAATGTGAGTCGAACCGGTCGCCTGGGCGACGCAATGATCTCCGAGGCGACTGAGAGCACGCTGTACTACTTCTATTCCGTGCGAGGCGTGCATTACACCGCATCGCAGGACGTGTCCACGCTGCGCGAGTATTTGCCCGCGAATCCGGCCAAGCTAATCGGTGTGACGGGGCTGAAGTATTCGTCGAAGAATCCGGCCAATTCGATATTGGTGTGTGAAGAGTGGTCGGGGCTGCGTGCGCCGACAGAGCAGCTAAATGCGAGTAGCCAGGATAGGGCGCCAAGCGACTAATACTGCAACGACCCCTTCACCGCGAGCCTGACCCGATACACGAACGTCCTCGCGGTGATGTAGAGGCTTTCCAGATCCGGGTCGCCCCAGGTGAGATTCGACGGTGTTTCGCCGAGTGCGATCGCGCCGATCCGTTTCCCGTCCTCCGAGTACGCGTAGACCTCCTTGGCCGCGACGTAGAGATTCCCTTTTTCATCCGTCCGGATGCCGTCAGGGACGCCCTCGATCTTTTCAACGAACACGCGCTCGTGCGACGCCTCGCCGTTCTTGTCCACATCGAACAGCCGTACGAGGCGCGCGTCCGAATCAGCGACGTACAGTAGCTTTCCATTGGGCGAGAATGCAATGCCGTTGGGACGCGTCTTCCACTTTGCGATCGCTTGCAGATCGCCTTTCGGGGTGATGTGATAGACGCCGAAGAAGTCCAGTTCGCGGCCGTCCTGTTGGTCTCCAAAGGCCGGGTCGGTGAAGTAAACGTGCCCGTCGCGGCGGACCACGATATCGTTGGGCGCGTTTAACCGCTTGCCCGCGAACTTCGATGCGAGCACTTCCACCGCGCCCTTCTTCGACGTCCGGATCACGCGCCGGGCGCGAAATTCGCAGGTGTAAAGACGCCCTTGCGCATCGAACGTGTTACCGTTCGGTCCCTCAGGGACGGCTTCATACTCGAACACACCTTGCCCCGGAACGAATCTATGGATCTTGTTGGTGACGCAGTCGGAGAACAGCAGAAAGGTATCCTTGGACCAAGCCGGACCCTCGGTGAATTGAAGGCCTGACGCGATTTTTTCAACTCGTATGTCCGTAAATGTCTGCGCGCTCCCGATGTGGATCAGGAGCGCGGCCAAGAAGAGGCTGGAAGTAAAATTTCCCACGACAGCGCTATGATACTTCAACAAAAGGATCTGATAGGCTGAAGCACAAGATTCAGGAAAGGGAAAGAAAAATGAAGCGCGTCTTCGTAGTGGCGATGGTTTGCCTGGTGCTTAGCCGCCAGACGGCGAAGGCTCAGGACGCCGGGATCAATGGGAAATGGCACTTCGTCATGGATACCGAGGGAGGTAACCGTGAGATGAATGCAGAATTCGCCGTGGATGGGGACGGCAAGGTAACCGGCAAGTTCGGAGACACGGCCATTGCCGGCACGTTCCGGGACGGCAAACTGGATCTGAGCTTTCCGATGACGGCTCACGAAACGGGCGAGATGAGTTCGCTCAGGCTGACCGGCAAGCTGGACGGTGCATCCTCCCTGACTGGCAATTGGGAGTTCAGCCAGTACGGCGGAACGTTCAAGGCGACCCGGCAGAAATGAAGACCGCCTTCTTAGGCCTGGGGAACATGGGTTCCGGGATGGCGAGCCGGATGCTCTCGGCCGGCCATCCGTTGACCGTCTGGAATCGCACGCCTGAAAAGGCCGCACCGCTTGTGGCCCAAGGCGCGATCCTCGCTCACACGCCGGAGGAGGCGGCCGCCGGAGCGGACGTGGTGATCTCCTGCCTGATGGACGATACCGCCGTGCGCACCATGTTCGATCCCGCGGGCCGCGTGGTCACCGCCTTGAACCAGGGCGCGGTTCATCTCTGCGTGTCGACCATCTCGCCGTCATGCGCGGACTGGCTGGCGGCGGCGCATGCGGCTCATGGGACGCTGTACGTTTCGGGGCCGGTGGTGGGACGGCCAGACGCCGTCAGGGCAGGAACCCTGATGCAGTTTCTGGCGGGTGACGCGGCCGCGATCGAGCGCGTGGAGCCGCTCTGCAGCGCGTTCGTCGCGCGCAGCGTGCGCATTCCCGGTCCGGCCAGCCACGCGAACAAGCAGAAGCTGTGTATCAACTTCTTTATCGTGTCGCTGATCGAGGCCATGGCGGAGAATTATACCTTCGCCGATAGGGTCGGCGCGTCGCGGGAAATCATGGCCGGATTTTTCGACGCAACCTTCGCAGCGCCCGGCCTGAAAGGCTACGCCGAGCGCCTGTTCGAGCGCGATGCCGGCGGCGAGGGAGGCTTTTCGATGAGGGGCGGGTTGAAGGACATCGGGCTCATTCTCGAAGAGGCGCGCCGAGCCGGGTGTCCGATCGAACTGGCCGACGTGATCGAAGGCAAAATGCGCGAGGCAATCGAGCAGGGAATGGCCAGCATGGACTGGTCCGCCATTCAGGAAATCAGCCGCCGCCGTGCCGGCCTCGACTAGTGGCCTGTCGCGGAGAAGTCGTTCGTATACGATTCGTGGCGCACGCGCCGAAGCGTGCCGCATCGACACTCATGCCGATGCCTGGGGAGGCTTCAACAGGTGTCGAGCGAGCCTCTCCAGGCAAGCGGGCACAGCCCCATCCCGCAAGGGCGGGATCGCCACTCTGGGCATGATCACCATTACGGCAGCGCGAAAGCGACCACGGAGTCGCCCATTTTCGAGCCCGCCTTGCCGTGACCGCCGGCGCAAATGACGACGTACTGCTTGCCGTCGACCGAGAACGTCATTGGCGTAGCCTGCGCCGAGGCGGGCAAATCGCCCGACCAAAGCTCCTTACCGGAATCCACGTCGAAGGCGCGAAGCTTCTGCTCACTGGTGGTCGCGGCGACGAAAATCAGCCCTCCGCCGGTCACCATCGGGCCACCCATCGCCAGACCTCCCAGAATCGACTTGCCGCTCGACAAGGGAATCGAGCCAAGCGGCACGGACCACTTTCTTCTCCCGGACGCCAGGTCGACGGCGATGAGTTCGCTGAACGGCGGAGGGTTGCAGGGCAGGCCGCTGGGAGCGCGCAGATGCTCACGCATCATGGCGTAGGGCGTGCCGCGCTGCGGACCGACCTCCATATCGAAGCGATTCTGGCGCGCCTTCTGCACTTCCTGGCCGAGTTTATCGCGGGGGATCAGCTTCACGATGGTCGAAAGACGGTCCGAGGCGACGATCAACAGGCCGCGTTCGGGTTCATACGCGCTGCTGCCCCAATTGACTCCGCCGACGTTGCCCGGGAACATGATCGTTCCTTCCAGGCTCGGCGGGGTGAACAGGCCGCGTGCGTCCAGGCCTTCCAGGCGAGACTTGCACCATGCCTGATCCTGCGGCGTGAGGCCCCAGGCGTCTTCGGCTGAAAATTTCTGCGGCGCGAGCACGTCGTACTTCGGGAAAGGCTGCGTGGGCGAGGTCTGCTCGCCGGGAACGTTGGATTGCGGCACCGGGCGTTCTTCGATGGGCAGCAGGGATTTGCCGGTCATGCGGTCCAGCACGAAGAAGTGGCCGATTTTCGTGGTGACGGCGATAGCGGGCGTCCTTCCCCACATCACCAGCGATGGCTGTGAGGCGACGTCGTAATCCCATAGGTCGTGATGCACGACCTGAAACGACCATATCACCTGACCGGTGCTGGCGCGCAGAGCGACCACGGAATCGGCATAACCGTTGTTGCCCAGGCGCTCGCCGCCGTAGAAATCGGGGCTGGCGCTGCCGGTGGGGACGAACACCATGTCCCGTTCGGGATCGGCGGCGAGGACGGACCAGGCGTTGCCCGCGCCCGCGTTCTTCAGCGACGCCGGAAGCGGATCGAAGCTCCAGACCAGTTTGCCGTTGCGGGCGTGGTACGCGCGCACGATGCCTCGCTCGGAGTCGGCGCGGCGGCCGTCGCCGATGGAGGATCCGGTGATCACCAGGTCGCCGACGATCGCCGGCGGCGAAGTCACCTGATAATCGCCCCGATCCTTTAGCCCGACGCCCTGGCTGAGATCGATCTGGCCGAGTCCGTCGCAAACCTTGCCGGTGGCCGCGTCGACGGCGATCAGCCGCGCGTCGATGGTTCCGAAAAGGATGCGCCTGCGGCACGGATCGCCGGGTTTGCGCTGTGGGTCGAGCCAGGTGGAGACGCCGCGCGAGGTGACCTCGGAGTACCCGCGCGTGCGGTCGATGTCGGGGTCGTACTTCCATCGCTCCTTGCCGGTGGCCGGATCGAGCGCGATCACCTGATTAAACGGCGTCGAGACGTACAGGGTCCCGTCGATCATGATCGGCGTGGCTTCAAAGGCCGCCTTGCTGTTCAGTTCGGATTTTGGAGCAAGCGCGCCGGTGTGATACTCCCATGCGGGCTTAAGCTGCGTGACGTTTTCACGTGTGATCTGCTTGAGCGGCGAATACCGCGTGCCGCCGGCGTCCCCGCCGTAGGAGGACCAATCGGCGGCGAAAAGGAGAAGAGCGGGGAGAACCTGCATGACATAAACTACCGCCGCTGGCCGCGGGAGGTTCCACGAAAGTTAAACCCAGTATCATGAAGAACGTATGCGCATCGGGGTCGACGCGGGCGGGACATTCACGGACTTTATTGTTTTACACGACGACGGAAGATTGGAGACATTCAAACTGCGGTCCAACCCCCGCTCGCCGGCCGGGGTGATTCTGGCGGGTATCGAGCGCGCAGCGGGGAACATTAAGGCCGAGGTCGTGCATGGGTCGACGGTGGCCACCAATGCCCTGCTCGAACGCAAGGGCGCGAAAACGGCGTTTGTGACGACCCACGGATTCGAGGATTTGATCGAAATCGGCCGTCAGAACCGGGCGGAACTGTACAACCTGATGCCTGCGCCGCGCCGGCTTCTAGTCGCGCGCGAGATGTGCTTCGGCGTGAAGGAGCGCGTCTATTTCGATGGGACGGTGGCCGCGAAGCCGTCGGCAGCCGAATGGAAGCGTGTGGCGGCCAAGCTCAAGAAATCTGGCGCGAAATCCGTTGCCGTGTGCTTCCTGCACGCCTATCAGAATCCGGTCAACGAGCGCGCCGCGGCGAAGGCGCTGAAGCAGGCGGGCGCGTATTTCTGCACTTCGCACGAAATCAGCCCCGAAATCCGCGAGTATGAACGCGCTTCAACCACGGTGGTGAACGCCTACGTCGGACCGTTGATGGAAAGCTACCTGGGCCAACTGGAGCGCTCGCCACAGGGCAAGCGAATCACCATTATGCAGTCGAACGGCGGATTTCTTTCGGCCCGTGACGCGCGGGAGCACGCGGTGCGAACGGTGCTTTCGGGTCCGGCCGGCGGATTGGTGGGCGCTCTCGAAACAGCGAAGGCCAGCGGAGTGTCACGCGTGCTGGGCTTCGACATGGGCGGCACATCCACCGACGTCAGCCTGGTCGACGGCGTCGCGCGCCACACCACGGAAGCCACCGTAGACGGGTACCCGATCCGCGTGCCGATGCTCGATATTCACACGGTCGGCGCGGGCGGGGGATCGATGGCCCGGGTGGATTCAGGAGGCCTGCTGCGCGTCGGTCCGGAGAGCGCGGGCGCAGATCCTGGTCCGGCTTGTTACGGCACGGGAACGGAAGCGACCGTGACGGACGCGCACGTCGTGCTGGGCCGAATCGGCTCTGCGCAGTTGCTCGGTGGGGCGATGAAGATCGACGAGGCGCGCGCGGCGGCGGCAGTTGATCGCATCGCGGAGAAGTTGAATCTAACTCGCGCTGCCGCCGCGGCGGGAATCTTGCGAGTAGCCAACGCGAACATGGAGCGGGCGATCCGCGTCGTCTCGGTCGAGCGAGGCCACGATCCGCGGGACTTCGCGCTGGTCGCTTTCGGCGGCTGTGGAGGCCTGCATGCCTGCGAGATCGCATCGGAATTGGGCATTCGCACCGTTATTGTGCCGGAATACGCCGGAGCTCTTTCCGCGCTTGGCATGCTGATGGCCGACGCGGTCCGCGATTACGCCGCCGGCGTCCTCGGCCGCCGCGATGTGGAGAAAGTCTTCGACGCGCTGGAACGCCGGGCGCGCCGCGAGAATCCGCGCGCGGACATCGAACGTACGGCCGACCTTCGCTATCGCGGCCAGAGCTACGAATTGAACGTGTCTTGGAACCACGGCAATCCGGTGGCGCCGTTCCATCGCGAGCACGAGAAAATCTATGGCTACGCGAATCCGGATCGCGACGTGGAGATTGTCGCGATTCGCGTCCGCGCGCGCACAGCCCTCGAAAAACCAAAGCTCCGCCGCAGCCGCGCCGCGAAGGCCGGAAAACCGGAGCGGCGCCGCGTCTGGATCGGCGCGGCATGGCGAAACATGGATGTCTGGGAACGGGAGAACCTCACCGATCGCGCGCGCCATGGGCCGGCACTGGTGCTCGATTACGGCTCGACGACCCTGGCTCCACCGGGATGGAAATTCCGCGTGGACCCGGCAGGGAACTTGCTTTTGACTGTATAATCGCCGAATGATCGAACTCGATGTCGCGCCACGCCGCACGAGAATCGCCGATCCGGATGGAGGACCTGCGCGATATCTCGTGCTCGGTGACTTCGGAGGGCGCCCCGCGGAACCTCAAGTCGTCGATCGCGACAATCTTAACGATGTTCTGTCTATTTTCCAGGTCAGCGCAGGCGGCATGCGCATGCGGGAGTTGGAAGACTTTCATCCGGATCGGCTTTTTGAACGTCTGCAAATGGGAACGCCCGGTTCCGAACCGGAGCCGCGGCGCGAGCCTGCGACGCCGCAGGCCGATCTGGAGACGCTGCTGAAGCCCACCAGCCTGCTGGAGCAAATCGCTTCGGGAGGCGGCGATGCGTTTGAGGATTATGTGAAGCAGCTGGCGCGCGCGCACTCGGCCGCGCCTCAGAAAAAGCAAGATACCAAGGGCCATGCGGAGCGGATAAACGCCCTGCTGCATCATCCGCGCTTCCAGACGCTTGAATCGGCTTGGCGCGGGTTGGACTTTGCGGTGCGGGAAATGGACGACGCGGCCGCTCGCATCTACATTGTGCAGTATTCGCAGGAAGATCTGGCTCTTGACCTGGTTTCGGATAATCTTCGCGCGACGCGGCTCCATGCTCTTCTGCATTCGCGACGCTGGACGGCCGTAATCGGCCTGCACTCCTTCGACGAGAACGCCGTGGAATTGCTGGCGCGCGTCGCCTTGGTCGCCGGGGATGCAAAAGTGCCATATCTCGCGCAGGGATCGCCGGGGATCGCGACGGCTCTGGACGTGCTGCGGGAGATTCCGGAGGCGTCGTACGTCGGCCTCGCGCTGCCGCGCCTGTTGCTCCGTCTGCCTTACGGGGTTCGCACCAGCGCCATTGAATCGTTTGAGTTCGAAGAGATGCCGGCCGTGCCGGTGCACGAGCATTATCTGTGGGGCAACGCCGCACTGGCTTGCCTGGCCGTGTTGGTGCGCGCCGACGGCGATAATCTGAACCTCGACGGTCTGCCGGCGCACACGTACAAGGACGGCTCCGAGTGGGTCATGACCCCCTGCGCCGAGGTGTACATGACGGAAACGCAGGTGCTCGCACTGATTGAATGTGGCATGATGCCGCTGGTGTCGTATCAGGACCGCCCGCGCGTGCGATTGGCAGGATTCCGCGCGATTACCGGAAAACCTCTGCCTCTTCCATCGCCGTTTTAAGAGGTGGGGCGGACCCCCAGGTCCGCGGCCGTCCTCGTCGGCCTCCCGTTCTTATAGCCGGGCCAGGGCTCCAACGCGGACCCGGGCGTCCGCCCCATAAAGATCTCGGTCAGGAACGGAGATTCGCCAATTCCTTCCTGGCGAGCCCCTTCCATTGCCGGACCTCCGCGCGGCGGTGCCTCGGCATGGTATCCACCGCATCTACGCACGTGCGAAACGCCTCGCGAGCCTCAGCGGAGCGGCCCAACGTCGCAAGCGCTTTGCCGTGCCAATATTGACCCTCGGGATCGTAGGCGCGCCGCGCCGTATACTTGGCGAGCGCCGCGGCGGCCTCTTCAAACCGCGAGGCACCGAAGTACGCCGCACCCAGTTCGCGCCACACCTCGCTTGAGGCCAGCTTGTCGTTCAGCCCGGCGGCGGCCGACAAATACCGAATCGCGTCGTCATAGCGCGACTGCTGCCGGGCGATGCGGCCCAACTGAAACTGCGCGTCGGCTTCGGTGGGATCGATCTCAATCGCCCTTTGAAATCGCGCGATCGCCTCGGAATATTGGCGCCGTTTCTGATAGATCAGGCCGAGTTGATAATGAGCGTCAGCGTCGCGAGGGTTACTGGTGGCGATCTCCAGTTGTCGTTGAAAATGCTGGCGGGAGCGAAGGCCTTCGCCCAAGGACCGAACGTCGGATCCGAACATCATGTACGCGTAGTAAAGCAGGAACGGCGACATCGCGTAGTATTTCAATGGCCCGGCGAGATCCGACAAGGCGATGCCACCCATCGCGGCGCCGCATCCAACCAGGGTCCATCCGAACGCCCGCCCAAAACCGATCCCAAATACCGTTCGGACGCCGAACGCGGCCAGCACCATGAAGTAGATGTTCGCCGGGATTAAGAGCGCCGGCCCGAACAACACGCCGAGAAGAACGAACGGCAAGTACGCCGCGGACCACGCCATCAAGACGCACAGCAGCAGCGAAAGATAGTCACTCCTCATCAACACGCTGAAACTGCCAAATCCCGAAACTGCCCGAAGCAATATCACCGCCGGCACAAACACCACGACGATCGCCACCAGGGGCGCTAATGACGAGAAGCCAATCCAACTCGCGAATGTACGGGCGGCGAGTGGTCCGCCGACCCGCACCTCCATCAGCCACATCCGTAACATCATCGAGACCAGAACGGCCGCCCCAACCGCGAACCACATTCGCCCGCGATCGAGGATGCGGCTGATGGCCGCCACCGGGCGTACATAGAGCAGGTACAAAGCTGTGATATTCTCTCGCACGTATATCTTAAGAGTATTCAAAGCGTAAACCGGATGCGAGTATGGGAAACTGAAGGTTAGTGATAAAAAAGGACAAAATTCGTTCCACCACCATCCTCTGCGTTCGGCGCGACGGGAAAGTCGTCATGGCCGGCGATGGGCAGGTCACCCTCGGCTCGGAGGTGTTGAAGGCATCGGCGAAAAAGCTGCGCCGGTTGTACAACGGCAAGATTATGGCCGGATTCGCCGGCGCGACGGCCGACGCGTTCGCCTTGTTTTCGCGCTTTGAATCGAAGTTGGAGCAGCATAACGGCAATCTGGCGCGTTCGGTCGTCGAACTGGCCAAGGACTGGCGCACGGACCGGATGCTGCGGCACCTGGAGGCGTTGTTGCTGGTGGCCGATATCTCCTCGACCTACATCGTCAGCGGCACCGGCGACGTGATCGATCCGGACGACGCCATCGCCGCGATCGGCTCCGGCGGTGCCTATGCCAAGTCCGCCGCCGCAGCGCTGATTGAGAATACGAAACTTTCGGCGCGCGAAATCGTCGAAAAGTCGATGGCCATCGCCGGCAGGACCTGCATCTATACGAACGAGAACTTCGTTTTTGAGGAGCTGGGCTGATGGTGATCTATCTTCCCTCGCAGGCCGCCGACGATCTGCCCGTGCTCGACGAATTGACGCCGCGCGAAATCGTCCGGGAACTGGATAAGTACGTCATCGGGCAGGCCTCGGCCAAGCGCGCCGTGGCCATCGCCCTGCGCAACCGAATCCGCCGCCAGAAGCTCGAGCCGGAAATGGCCGACGAGGTGATGCCGAAGAACATCCTGATGATCGGGCCCACCGGTGTCGGCAAGACCGAGTTGGCGCGGCGCCTCGCCAAGCTCGCCAATTCCCCGTTTCTGAAAGTGGAGGCCAGCAAGTTTACCGAAGTCGGCTACGTCGGCCGCGATGTGGAGTCAATGATCCGCGATCTGGTCGAGATCGGCATTGATATGGTGCGCGAGGAGCGCCTGGACGAGGTCGGCGAGCGCGCCGAGCGTCAGGCCGAGGAGCGTCTGCTCGAACTGCTGATGCCGGCCCAGCCGGAAACGACGGACAGCGCCGAGCGCACGCGCGACAAGCTCCGCGAAAAGCTCCGCGCCGGAAAGCTCGACGACCGCATGGTGGAGATCGACGTGAAGGAGCGCGGGCCCTCGTTCGAGGTGTCCACCGCCAGCGGCCTCGAGGAAATGGACATCAACTTGAAGGATGTCCTGCCCGGCTTGTTCGGCGGACGCACGCGCAAGCGCAAGATGCGCGTTGGCGAAGCGCTCGATTACCTGGTTCAGGAAGAGGAACAGAAGCTCGTCGACATGGACCAGGTCACGCGTGTCGCCATCGAACGCGTGGAGCGCAGCGGCATCATTTTCCTCGACGAAGTGGATAAAATCGCCGGGCGCGAAGGGGGCCATGGTCCCGACGTGAGCCGCGAGGGCGTGCAGCGCGACATCTTGCCGATCGTCGAGGGAACCACGGTCAATACGCGCTACGGCTTTGTCCGCACCGATCATATTCTGTTTATCGCCGCGGGAGCGTTTCACGTCTCGAAGCCCAGCGATCTGATCCCCGAGCTCCAGGGCCGCTTCCCTATCCGTGTGGAACTGAAATCGCTCACCGAGGCTGATTTTATTCGCATTTTGAAAGAACCCAAGAATGCGTTGATCAAGCAGTATCAAGCGCTGCTCGATACCGAAGGCATCAAGCTGGTTTTCTCCGAGGACTCGTTGAAGGAGATCGCGTCCTTCGCCGCGCAGGTGAACGAATCGACGGAGAACATCGGCGCGCGACGCCTGCACACCATTCTCGAAAAGCTGCTGGAGGACGTTTCCTTCGATGGCCCGGATCTGAAAAAGAAAAATGTGAAGGTTGACGCGACGTACGTGCGGAAGCAACTGGCTGACATCGTGAAGGATCAGGACCTGAGCCGGTACATCCTCTGAGATGGTCCCGAATCGCCGCATTCCCCAAATGCAGACAAAGAGACGCGACCATCGGGAGCGGTGCTTTGCGTTTTTGCTCCTGCTTCTCGCCGGGTGCGGTTTTCCGGGACCCGTGCTGCCGCCTCTGCTCGATATTCCCTCTCAGGTCCCCGTGGTAAATGCCGCTGAATACGGGGACAAGATCATCGTCGAATTCACACTCCCGGAGTTGACCACCGAGGGCAACCCGCTGCGCAACGTCCGTCTGCTCGAAGTGCGCATCGGCCCCGGCGTCACGCCATTCTCCGTCGATGCGTGGGCGCAGACGGCGAAATCGTATCCCGTTCCTTCGCCCGCGCCTGGTCCGTTTACGCGCGAAATCCCGGTCGCGGATTGGACCGGGAAGGAGGTTCTGATCTCCGTGCGCGCCGTGGGGCCCAAGGGGAAGCCGTCGCAATGGGCGACGGTGAAGAACCTGAGAGTGGAGCCCCCGCTGCCGACGCCCGCCGCCGTGAAGGCCGATAACGTCGAACCGGGGGTCAAGCTCACCTGGCAAGGCGGGGCGCAAAAATACCGGATCTACCGCTCCGTCGGCGATGCAACGCCGGAGCGCCTCGCCGAATCGGACAAAACCGAATACACCGATGAGACCACGCAGTATGACAAGACGTATCGATATCGCGTGCAGGCGTTCCTCGACGACTTTCACGGCAGCACGGTGTCCGATCCGGCCGAGGTGACGACGAGGGATGTCTTTCCGCCCGCCGTACCCGGCGCGCTCACTGCGATTCTGGGCGTGAATACCGTTGAATTGGCCTGGACCCGAAGTACGGAATCCGACTTCCGCGGCTACAACGTGTACCGCTCCACCGATGGAGGGCCTTTCGTCAGAATTGCCGAGCTGATCGCCGCGCCCACCTTCAGCGACAACAAGATCGAGGCGGGCAAGAAGTATCGTTACGAGGTCTCTGCCGTGGATACGAAGGGCAACGAAAGTGCCCATTCCACCCCGGCCGAGGCGTCCGCGCAATAATTCCGGCCTCCGGCTAAGCCAATTCAAACCCGGGCGACAGCGCCCGAGTAATCCCGTCATGCAGCGCGACCACCTCCCGCAACTCCGGATGCACTGGCCCCGGCCCTGCATCTAAGAGCTGGCAAGTGGCCTTGGCCTGGCATGCCGCCCGATACTTCGCGTCCCAATCCGTGAACGCCTTCTCCTCAGCCGCGCTCTCAAACGGCCATCGAGCCGGCGGATGTCCCACGGCCGGCTGGCATCGCCAATGCTTGGGCGTCAGCCGCGCCCGGAAACATTTCTGCGTTTGACACAACTTGCGGTACAAAGGATCGGCGCCCAAGGCCGCGAAGACCTGTTCGCAAACCGGATCGGAGGTATCGAACAGAGCGTGCGTCGCCAGCAGACGCAACCCGCCTCTTGTGCGATAGATCCGCCAGTTCCAGCCGCGGTGTGCCTGTGCCCACGCGGCCGCCTGGCCCATTGCTGGCTTCGCCGGATCTTCCGGTTCTGGCCCCTTCCTCCCGAATAGGGACCCAAACAGCCCCGCCGCCTTGGGCTTCTGCTCCGGCAGGTCCACGTCCACAAACAGCGCGACCGCTGAGTTCAGCACCTGGCACCCGTAGGAATTGCGCGTGATCGCGTGCGCCAATTGTCCGGCTGCATCGCGCATCTCACGCAGAACCGGCTCGCGCATCGGCCTGTTCCCGTATCCGTATCGCTGGTCCGGAAGCTCGTGCGCAGCGAACTGCGCCGCCAGCCGCTCCGCCGCGGCCTGCGCTTCGGACTTCGCTTCGCCGAAGTTCCTGTCCGACCAGCGCCAGACAGAGAAGCCCTTGGATTGTCCCCGTGCCCAGAACTTTGGAAAATTCATGCGATCGGTCCTCCGCTGAATGTTCTTAACACAGAGGGCGGGAGGATGTCCATCCGATGCCTTCACGCTCACCCGCTCAGTGGCGGATGTGCCGCACCCGAAGCTCGACAACGGCACGCCGGGGAAATAGTGATATACTAGCCCGCTAAGTATTGGAAGTATTGATTTGTTTATTCATAACGGGTGGGTTTTCGTCCATGGAGATGCGCAGCCCGAAGGGAGGGTGACGTGTTGAACGATTTACTCGTCATTCGAATCGTATTTATTGCCGTCCTCTGTTGCACGGGCTTCTTCCTAAGGCCCCTCAGTTTAAGTGGGCCAGTGGCTGCCGCCGTCGGAGGGGCCATCGGGCTGGGAGTGGTTTTCTTTGAGATCCGCATCAAGCAGGTGAGCCTGACGCGTCTGTTCGGCGCAGCCGCCGGCAGCGTGCTCGGGATTTTCGGAGCGTTTCTCATTTCTCTGGTGCTCGGCCGGGCGATGCCGGGGAACACGACGACCGTTCCGTTCGTGGAACTGGTCCTGCTCGCCTGGATGATGTATTGCGGCCTGGTGGTCGGGGCGGCCAAGGGCGAGTCTCTGAACCTCTCGGCCCTGGGCGGACTGTTCGGCAACGACAACGTCAACAAGAAGGTCTTCAAGATCCTCGACACCAGCGTCATCATCGACGGACGCATCGCCGACATCGTCGAGACGGGATTTGTCGACGGTACCCTGGTGATCCCGCAGTTCGTGTTGCGCGAACTGCAATTGGTGGCGGATTCCTCGGATTCGATGAAGCGGAACCGCGGCCGCCGCGGGTTGGATGTATTGCAGCGCATCCAGAAGATGCCGCAACTGAACATTCAGATCTTCGAAGATGACTTCCCCAACATCCGGGACGTCGATATGAAGCTCATCGAACTGGCTAAGGCCTACGATTCGAAGATCGTCACTAACGACTTCAACCTCAATAAGGTCGCCCAGTTGCATGGCGTGCAGGTCCTCAATATCAACGATCTGGCTAACGCTCTGAAACCGGTGGTGCTTCCCGGGGAATTGATGCGCGTCTTCATCCTGAAGGAAGGGAAAGAGTACAATCAGGGCGTCGCCTATCTGGACGACGGCACGATGGTGGTGGTTGACAACGCGCGCAAGATGATCTCGAAGACCATCGACATCGCCGTCACCAGCGTGCTGCAAACCACCGCTGGCAAAATGATCTTCGGGCGCTTCGACGAACGGACCCACGCGGTGCATGAGAAAGATCGTCCGCCGGCGAGGGACCACGCCGCGCCGGCTGCCGGCGCGGGCGCCTGAACTGTAAGCTAAAATAAAGATCCCGTATGAAAGTCTCCGTCATCCTGCCGGCGGCAGGCCTCGGCACGCGCATGGGCCGGGAAAAATCCGGCACTAGCCGTAAGCAGTTCATGCTGCTGGACGGCTCGCCCATTCTGATTCACACCATCCGCAAGTTTCTGCAGTGTAACTCGGTCACCGAAATCGTCGTGGCCCTCCGCGCCGAGGATCTGGACTGGGCTCGCGGCCTGGTTCTCCAGGACCATCCCGTCAAAATTGTCCGATTTGTCGAAGGCGGGGATAGCCGCCAGCAGTCTGTCGAAAATGCTCTGTCGACGCTCGCGCCGGATACGGATCTGGTGGCCGTGCACGACGCCGTGCGGCCTTTTATCGAGCCGGCCCTCGTTGAGCAAGTGATCGCCGAGGCGGCGCAAACCGGTGCGGCGATCGTCGGCATCGTGCCGGTGGACACCGTCAAGCGCATTCACAAGAATAAGATCCGCGCGACGCTTCCCAGGGAACATCTGGTGCTGGCGCAGACGCCTCAAGTGTTCCGTTTCGATCTTTTGCAAAAGGCGTTTCAGCTGGCGCGGGAGGACAGCTTCCTCGGAACCGATGAATCGAGCCTGGTGGAGCGGCTGGAGCAAGTGGAAGTCAGCGTAGTGCAGGGTAGCGACCGCAACATAAAGATCACCAAGCCCACCGATATGGACCTGGCGCGCCTGTTCCTGGAAGAGGAGACGGAGGGGAAGCCGGCGTGAGGGTCGGCCAAGGCTGGGATGTTCACCGGCTGGCGACGGGCCGGGCATTGATATTAGGCGGCGTGACCGTGCCCTCGGAATTTGGCCTGGAGGGCCACTCCGACGCGGACATTCTCTCGCACGCTATCACCGATGCGCTGCTGGGGGCGCTCGCGCTGGGCGACATCGGCATGCATTTCCCCGATACCGATCCGCAATGGAAGGGCGGCGACAGCAAGCAGTTTCTCGCCTTCGCCGCGTGGATGGCGCGCGACAAAGGCTATGAGATCGTCAACGTAGATGCCACGGTAATTCTCGAGCGGCCCAAGCTGAAGGATTACCGGCTGCCGATTCGCGAATCGCTGGCGCAGACCATGGGGACCGACGTCACCTGCGTCTCCGTAAAATTCAAGACTGCCGAACGCGTCGGGCCGGTCGGCGAGGGCAAATCGGCCGAGGCGCAGGCGATCGTGTTGCTCGACAAGGTCAGATAGTCAGGACCAGCTTGCCGGTGGTCTGCCGGCCTTCCAGATCGCGATGCGCTTGCGCTGCCTCGTTCAACGGATACACGCGCTCCACACGTAGTCTCAGCTTTCCCTCGGCGATCCAGCGAAACACGTCGGTGGCGCGCCATTCGAGTTCGCTCCGCTCGGCGACGTAGTGCGAGAGCACCGGGCGGGTGAAGTACAGAGACCCCTTTTGGGCCAGCAGCAACGGTTCGAAGGCGGGAACCGCTCCACTGGATTGGCCGAACGACACAACCGTCCCACGCGGGCGCAGGCAATCGAAGCTGCTCATCAGGGTCGTCTTGCCGACGGAGTCGTAGACCACGTCTACGCCACGGCCATCGGTGAGGCGCTTGATTTCGGCTACGAAGTCCTGTGACGTATAGAGAATAATTTCGTCCGCGCCCGCGCCGCGAGCCAGCTCCGCTTTCGCCTCCGTGCTCACCGTGCCGATCACGTGAGCGCCAGCCAGCTTGGCCATCTGCACCAGAAGCAATCCGGTGCCCCCGGCGGCCGCGTGGATTAGCGCGGTGTCGCCTTTTTTCAAGGGATAGGTGGAGTGGGACAGGTAATGCGCCGTCATGCCCTGCAGCATGGTTGCGGCGCCGTCCTGAAAGCTAACCGCGTCCGGTAGCGTCACCAGCATCGACTCGGGCACCATCGCATACTCGGCATAGGAGCCGCGCCCCATCGCCCAGGCGACGCGATCGCCCTTCTGAAAGAGAGTGCCGGACTCCACCGTTCCGGCCCCTTCGTTGCCCATGATCGCCGGGAGAGGCAGTTTGTATAGGCCGCCGCGCTGATACGTGTCGATGAAGTTGACGCCCGAGGCTGCCACTTTCACCAGGGCGTGCCCCGGCAGGGGCTCCGGAAGCGGCATGTCTCCGAAAATCAGGGCTGCGGGGCCGCCGTTGTGTTCAATGTAGATGGCTTTCATGGAGTCTCCTTCGTAGATGCACTATGCCCGCGTAAAGAAGCAGGTAAGACAGCGTGAACGGGAAAAACAGCAGCCGCGCGATGGCAGGAATGGCGGCGGCTCCCGTGAGTCCGGCGCGGAAAAACACGAAGTGCAGGATCAGCCGCCAGTGCGCCCAATCGGCCCAAAAAAAGTCGCAATTCTCATTAACGACGAAGAGCTTCGCGGGAACTCGCGCGGCCAGCCACCATTTCCATTTCGTCATGACCGGCTCGGCCGCGCAGATGATGCCGATCGCGGCGTATTCGCGAGACTTGAGGTCGGCCAAAAGGCGCGCGCGGGACGCCGGATCCGTATAGTCGGTCACGCGAAACACGTCTCCGCGAAAGCCCGTGGGCAGGCCGGCGAAGCAGGTGATCAGATCCATCTGCAAGCCTTCGCCGAAGATCTGAAACAGCATGGGGATCAGCGTATCGAACAGGTGCCGCGAGCCGCTCTCCACCAGCAGAATCCTGGTTAACGGCGGGACCTGACGGGAAAAAAAGTAGCGCAAACCTCGATTGTACCGGAGCGCCGCCGCCGGATGGTTCAGGTGCTACGATAACTCGGTGATCAAACGTCGCTGGGGCGCTTGCCTTCTGTCAGCATTCGCGTGTGCCGCCCTGGGATTCGGGTGGCAAGCCTTGACCGTCCACTACAATTATCAGGGCGATTGGACGGCGCTGTTTGTCACCGGCGAGAAGTTTCCTCCGCCGCCTGCCCTTGCTTCGGAAAACCCGCGCGTGTTCCCTGGCGAAGGCTACGACGGGCAGATGTATCATTACGTGGCGCACGATCCTCTGCTGCGGCACGATGTCGGCCGGTACATGGACAATGCGCGACTGCGCTACCGGCGCATTCTCCTCCCGGCACTGGCGTTTCTTCTGGCAGGTGGAAGGCAGTCCGGCATCGACGCCAGCTTTATCGCCTGCAACTTGCTTTTCTTATTTCTCGGCGCATGGTGGCTCGGCCGGTATCTGGAGTTGGCCGGGCGAAATCCGGCGTGGGCTATCCTATTCGTATTGGTTCCGGCGGCCCTGACTTCATTGGACCGGCTGACCATCGATTTATCTCTCGCCTCGCTGTGTCTCGGCGTGGCGTATTACGCGAGGATCGATGCTCCGCGAAGGCTGTACGTGGTGCTGGCGCTGGCCTGTTTGAGCCGCGAAACAGGGATCGTGCTGGCCATTGCGTACTGCGCCTCGGAGCTGGCCCGGCATCGCCTTGCTCGGGCGGCGATCTATGCGACGTCCACTGTTCCCGCAGCGCTCTGGTATGGATATGTCGCGGCCAAGACCGAGCCCATCCCTCTGCACTGGCCACAGCTGATCCCCATGGCCGGGATTCTCGGGTCGTTTGCGCATCCGGTCCCGTATCCATTTTCGCCGGCGGTGAACGCCGTCATTGTCGCAATCGATCTCCTGGCGCTGGCCGGCATATTAATGGCATGTGTGCTGGCATTCGCCGCGCTCTCACGAAATCGCCTCGGATTGATGGAAATCGCAGCGGTCCTGTGGGCATTGGGCGCGATCATGCTGCCGCAAATCCTCTGGCAGGACTGCTGCTCCAGCGGCCGCGTGCTCACCCCAATCCTCATGTTCGTAGCGTTGCGCGCGGTGGATGGCGCGTCACTGATTTGGATCGTGCCGCTGCTCCTCGTCTCCATGCGGACCTGGCTGCAACTACTCTCGCCGCTGTTCGGCATCCTCAAAGGAGTCCTCCACCGGGCGAGCTGAGTTACACGGCGGCGGAAATGGCCGTGTCCTCCATGTTCGGGCCGATGACGATGGAGCCCTGGGTTTGCGCGCTGGAACGCGGGCCGGGGATGACGATGCCGGTCAGGTTTAGCGGATCGGCGAGGGCGACCTCGACATCCTCGCCGGTGTTTCCGGAGCGGCGGACGAGGCGAAGCATGTCCACGGCTTCGGGCCGGGCGAATTGTTCGCCGACGAATCCGGTGATGAAGCGGCCCCCGCGTATTTCGCCGCGCGCTTCCATTCTGCGGTAGGTAATCAGCAAATCGCGCCAGGCCGGGGCCAGGGGCTCGCGGGCGAGAAGATCGCGAAATACCACGCCCCAGCGGTCGAGTAAGATTTTCGCGAAGAATTCTGTGTTGTTTGCTTCACCCTCGGCACGGTCCAGTAGAGCCCAGCGTCCCGCGGAGTGGCGAGGCCGGTTCATGCGGCCGCGGCCCTCCCCGGCGCGGCGCTTCGGATCAAGCAGCGCGCGCAGGTTGTCGAACCCGTCGGCTGTAACTAGGCCAGCTGCCACCAGTTCCCAAAGCGCGTCCTCTACCTCGCTCGCCAGACGACCGCTGGATCTCACCAGATCGACAAAGAAGCACGCGCCTCGTGTCTTGAGGGCGTCGTACACATCTCGCGCCTGATGGGACAACGGCACATCCGCGCGTGGCATGGCCAGGGAGGGGAAATCCTCGCGGCGAAAAATCGCAATCGGAGCGATGCGCGTCGGCCGGACGCGCTTCGTCGGCGAATCCGGGTCGAATGCTTTGTGAGGTGACAAACGTCCCCAGGCGATTTCGCCCGAAAGGCACAGCCGGTCCAGCAGCTCGGGAACGTAATCGACGATGCGTCGCAGAAGCACCACCGACTCCCAGGCCGCGGCGGGAATCTCGTAGCCCTGCAACTGTTTGAGAATGTGATAAACGCCGTCAACGCCGTGGAGCTGCGTCCCGCGCGCCATGTGCTGCCAGCGCGTTAGGAAGCGCATGAAGTCGGCCGCTGTGGCCGGCTCGATCTCCTTGCGGAGGCGGCCGAGCGTCAGGCGGTGAATGCGCGCAACGAGGCGGCGATGGCAGAACTCGTTCTCCGAAGAGGTAAAGCTTCCACGCAGAATCTGGCCCTCAGCTTCGAGATGCGCCAGGGCGATCTCCACTTCCACCTGCGGCAGATTGAGGCGCTCGGCCAAAGCGGCTGTGGTTGTGGGTCCGATGGAATCCATCCATCCGCGTACGATGTTGACGGTATCGCTCAGGCGGTCGAGGCGCTCCGTCGCGACCCATTGGCCGTTAACCACGCTGGCGCGACCGGCGACGCGGAGCTGATCGAAGAAGAACCGCCACGGCTCCACCGGAGGAAGAATAAATAGCGTCAGCAGGGCGTCGTGCAGCTCGTCGGGATCGCGAACCACTGGCCACGCTTCCTCGGCCACTTGTTGAATCGCTGCCGGATCGAGCGCGCCCATTTCGTTGACCGTATCCGAGCTGAGCGTGCGCCGAATGATCACGGCGCGAGTGCGGCGCTCTTCCAAAGGCGCATCGTCCAGGAATGCGTAAGGATTGGCGTTGATAATTTCGTGGCAGAACGGCGAAGGCTCCGGCGTATCGCGGGCAAGCGTGCGGAGGCTGCCGTTGGCAATACGGTCCAGGATGTTGATGAGGCCCTTCAGGTCCATCGCTTCTTCCAGACAATTGGCGATGGTTTCGTTCACCAGAGGATGATCGGGGATCTTCGGCTCGCCCGGAAGATTTTCCGGACACGCGATCTGGTCGGGAAACACGGCGGCCAGAAGATCGTCGGCGCGCATGCGCTGCAGTTGAGGCGGGACCTTGGTTCCTCCGGCAAAGCGCAGCACCGCCAGAGCCCGTTGCGCGTTCCATTTCCAGCGCGCGCCGAATAGAGGCGAAGGCAGCATTGCCTGCGTCAACACGTGCTCCACGGTCGGTGTCTTCAGAAATTCGAACACCAGCTCCAAGGGGAACGAATGCTGATCGCTGAGAGAGAGGATCAACCCGTTATCCGTCGCCGCCGCCTGCAATTCGAAATTGAACGTCCGGCAGAAGCGCTTACGCAGCGCCAGTCCCCAGGCCCGATTGATGCGCGTGCCGAACGGTGAGTGGACCACCAACTGCATGCCCCCCGCTTCGTCGAAAAAGCGCTCGGCGACCACCACGTCCTGCGTTGGAATCACGCCAAGCGCGCGCTGGCCCGCGTTCACATATTCGACGGCCTGCTCCGCGCCGCGCTGGTCGAGCGAACATTCGCGCTTCAGCATCTCCACGGCATCGGCCTTGGCGACGAAAATATCCTCGCGCAGCTTTGCCACTTCATGCGAAAGTTCAATGGTGCGCCCCGGTGCTTCGCCGATCCAGAATGGAATCGTCGGCGGCTGCCCATGTGCGTTTTCCACGCGGACCCGCCCGCTCTCTACGCGCTTGATACGCCAGGACGTTGTGCCGAGCAGGAAAATATCGCCGGCGTTGCTCTCGATGGCGAAATCTTCGTCCAGCGTGCCGACCAAGGTGTTTTCGGGCTCTGCGATCACCTGAAATTGAGAGGTTTCCGGGATCGCGCCGCCGTTGGTGATCGCGATAAGGCGCGCCCCACGGCGGCCCTTGATCACGTTGTTGACGCGGTCGCGATGCAGATAGGCTCCGCGGCGTCCGCGCATGGTGGCGATGCCATCGGAAAGAATTTCGACCACCGAGTTGAACTTTTCGCGCGTCAAGTCACGGTAGGGATACGCGGAGCAGACCATTTCAAACAGCCTGTCTTCGTCCCATTCACCGGTCGCCGCCGCGGCAACCAACTGCTGCGCCAGGATATCGAGCGGAGCGCGCGGAATTTCGATCTTGTCGAGAATGCCGGCGCGGATGGCGCGCACCAGCGCCGCGCATTCGATTAATTCGTCGCGTGTCGTGCAGAAGATGCGGCCCTTCGGAAGCGCTCCAACCCAGTGTCCGGCTCGTCCAACGCGCTGCAGCGTGGCGGCGATCGATCGCGGCGAGCCGACCTGGCAAACAAGATCTACCGTGCCAATGTCGATGCCGAGTTCGAGCGAGGCCGTCGCCACGACGGCTCGAAGTTGGCCGTTTTTCAGGCGTTGTTCCGCCTCCAGGCGAAGCTTGCGCGAAAGGCTTCCGTGATGCGGCAGGACTGCGTCCTCGCCCAGGCGTTCGGCGAGATGATGCGCCACTTTTTCCGACAGCCGCCGCGTATTGACGAACACCAGCGTCGTGCGATGCTCCAGCGCGAGGTTGGCCAGCCGGTCGTAGATGTCCTGCCACATCTCATTGCTGGCCACCGAGCTCAATTCATCGCGCGGAACCTCGACCGCCAGATCCATGGCCCTGCGGTGGCCAATCTGGATGATTTTGGGCTCCGGCCCAAGGAACTGGGCGACTTCTTTGATCGGGCTGACGGTGGCCGAGAGGCCGATCTTTTGTAAAGGCCCATTTACAAGCGCCTCCAGACGAGCGATCGACAGCGCTAGGTGCGAGCCGCGCTTCGATCCGGCGACGGCGTGGATTTCGTCCAGGATCAGAGTGTTGACGCGGCGCAGCATCTTGCGCCCACCCTCGCTGGTCAAAAGGATGAACAGCGATTCCGGCGTCGTCACCAGGATGTGCGGCGCGTTCTTCAACATCTGCTGGCGCTCTCCGGCGGGCGTGTCGCCTGTGCGGACGGCGGTGCGAATCGGCGCCAGCAGAATGCCTTCCTGCGCGGCCAGATCGGCGATGCCGGAGAGCGGCACGTCGAGGTTCTTCTGCACGTCATTGCTCAGGGCTTTGAGGGGAGAAACGTAGAGGATCTCGGTCTGGTTGTGCAGGTCGCCGGAGCGGGACTTGCGCACCAGCGAATCCAGAGCGATGAGAAACGCGGCCAGCGTCTTGCCGGAGCCGGTGGGCGCGGAAATCAGCACGTCGCGCCCGGCGCGGATTTCCGGCCACCCGAGCAACTGTGGCTCCGTGACGGCGGCGAAGCGTTCGGTGAACCAGCGACGGGTAAGGCTGTCGAAGGTGGAGAGCGGCATGGCGGCTACCTCTATAGGGTAACTCCAGTTCGACTATCCTAAAATTCTTGAGCCAAATGCCGTTCAATCACGACTACCTGGCCCGGCTTCGTGAAGGCGACGCCGAAACGGAGAGGCATTTTGTCGCGCATTTCAGCAATGCCATCCGTTTGTCGCTGCGCTACCGGCTGAGGTCCTGGCAATTGATTGACGACATCCGCCAGGAGACGTTCCTGCGCGTGCTGAATTTCCTGCGCTCGGACCGCCCGATGGATCATCCGGAGAGGCTCGGAGCCTACGTCCATTCGGTGTGCATCAACGTGATGATGGAGCTGCTGCGGGCCTCCACGCGCCATCCGGCGATGCCTGAGGATGCCCAGGATATGGTGGATCGGGGCGTTAATCCGGAAAGTGAAGCGGTAACGAACGAACGCAAGGACATGGTTCGTAGCCTGCTCGACGAGCTGCCGGAAAAGGACCGCCGGATTCTTCGGGCGGTGTTTCTGGAAGACATGGACAAGGACGAAGTGTGCAAGCGGTTCGACGTGACCAGGGACTACTTGAGAGTACTAGTCCACCGGGCGAAGATCCGGTTCCGGGCGGCGTTAAATAATCAGGTTGAGCGTGAAACGGCTGAGCGGTTCAAAACACAACACTAAGTGAGGCGAAAAGATGGATCATTCGGAAGCGGAGCAAATGAAGGCTGTTGAGCGCTACGTGCTCGGCGACCTGACCGTTTCCGAGGTCGAAGAATTCGAAAGACATTTCTTCGATTGTCCTCAGTGCTCGGAGGAGCTGAGGGCGATGACCATTTTTCAGGAGAATGCTCGCGCGGTGTTTCTTGAGCCGGCTCCGATCCCTGTCCGCACGACCGAGCCGAAGAGCCCGGCGAGCTGGTGGCGGGGATTCTCGCCTCTTTCTTACGCCTTCGCGCTGGGTGCGCTGCTCATCGGGATTTTTGCCGGACATCTGGTATTCCCGGGCAACGAAAGCGCTGTGGCGATAACGGCTTATCCCCTCTATGCGCAGGCGCGCGGTGAAGAAACCGTCGTTTCGCCAGCCGCGGGGTCCAAATTTTACGAGCTGTATCTCGACCGGACCTGGGAGGGCGAGTTTTCGGAGTATCGCGCTGTCCTGCGCGACGCATCCGGCACGGAGAAATTCTCAGTTCCGGTGAGAGCCGCCGCACCGGGCGAAGCGAT
The DNA here is from genome assembly GCA_035542735.1 of Bryobacteraceae bacterium. Lineage (GTDB taxonomy): Bacteria > Acidobacteriota > Terriglobia > Bryobacterales > Bryobacteraceae > Palsa-187. The sequence goes on along the minus strand of DATKKV010000013.1, from coordinate 82,779 downwards.
TCACGTGCTGATCCCTTCACGTCAACTGGCCTCCGGGAAATACACTCTGGTGATGCTGGGCGGCAGCGATCACCAGACGGAACTCGCGCGTTTCCCATTCACCGTCCGACTTCAGTAGACTGTCGAAAAACATGCCAAGAACAAATTTTCTCTATCACACGGAGGCCGTGGGGCTTTCCGGACACATTTCTCTCCCGGTGAACGAGACGATTCCGCTGCAGGCTTCCATCGCCTCGGCGATAGGCCCGGGATACGGCAAGGTGCGCGTCGAGAATTTCAGACACCTGGATTACCTACGCGTGGGGTCGATTGAGAGTCACGTCGTCAGCAGCTTCAGCGTGAAGGACAAAGCGCACGGAACGCTGTCTTCAGTCGTGATTGACGATTTGAACACGTTGAATGTGGTTACCTGCGGCCGCCTGATGACCCGGCTCACTTCCAAGCACGATGCTGGAGCGCAGGGCTCCTTCATCCTGCACGGAACGCACTTCGACGATCTGCGTATCGCCGGCCACAGGATCGACCTGGACCTGTCGGTGGGGCTATTCAGCGAGCTCAGCACCTGGGACAAACTGAACAACGCCTATGAAAACGATCCGGCGATCCGCAAGGAACTGGACGAGCTGGCGCTGTTCCCCCGCAAAGGCAACAAGCTCCCCACCTACAATGGCCTGTTCGCCTGCACGCTGGCCCGCATCCCCAAGAAACTCCCGCGTGGGATGGCACACGCCGCCGAACATGGCATCTACGTGCCGCACTTCGGGACCATCTATGCTGCGCACTATTACATCACCGCCACGTCGCGCAGGCTGCACATGCTGCACGTCGACCTGGGTTGTTCGGTGGAAGGATGCAATGGCTTCGGCAACAGCGGAGCCAACGGATCCTCGCTGCCTGGCGGCAGTTGATCCCGCCCAGGCAGTTGATCCAATTGATACGATCAATCTTCGATGGGTTCCCGGCGCCTCGCCATCGCGTGCCTGATCCTCGCCGGTTGCGGCGCCTCGCCCGAGGCCCGCTATCAGGAGGGCCGGGCGCTCATGCGTCAAGGCAAGCTCGACGAGGCCATGGCTATTGCGGAGCGCGGAATGCGCGGCGGTGGCTCCTGGCCCTTTCGTATCCTCAAGGCCGACGTGCTGTTGGCGCGCGCCGATACGAAGGCTGCGCGTGAACTTCTAGGGCTCGCTCCTCCTCCATCCGATCCGGAATTGCTGGCCCGCCTCCGGATGGATCAGGCCTGGGCGGAGAATCTGGACGCCAACTATTCGCGCGCCGAAGCCTTGCTCCTGGAGGCTGCCCGAATCGCCGCGCCGCTGCCTCCCACCGTCGTGCAAACCGTGATCGAAGTGCGCCTGGGCGACGTTCTGGCCAAGGAGGGACGCCGCGAAGAGAGCGAGCGGGCCCTGCGCCACGCGGTGGAGGTTGCGGGCGCCCTCGGCGACCTAACGCTGCAGGCTACCGCCATGAACAATCTTGGCCTGCTGTTTCTGAACGCGTTCCAGTTGGAGGACGCCGTCTACTGGATCGACAAAGCCAGCACGGTGTTCCGCCGCCTCGGCGTCGAAACTTCTTACTACGTCACGTTGGGCAACCTGGGGTCGTGTTACCAGAATCTGGGCGACTCCGATAAAGCTCTGGACTACTTCGAGCAGGCGCGCGCATACGCCAACCGGGTACATAACCGGTACGACGAGCAACTCTGGATCGGCAATAGCGGCGATGTGCTCAGCGAGCGCGGCGATTACGACAAAGCATTGGAAAAATTCAAGCAGGCCCTCGAGATTGCAAAGTTGCGGGATCGGAATGAGCGGAATCTCACCGGCTGGTGGTATTACAGCCTGGCATCGACTTCCATTGAACTAGGCGACTTCGACGCTGCGGAGAAATACAATCGCGAGTCCCTGCGCCTGCGCGAGGCCATCGGCGACCACTCCGATTATTATCCTCGCATCAACGAAGCGCACGTCGCCGCGGGCCGCAAGGATGCGCGCGCCGAGGATTTGTATCGCGGCCTGATCGCCGAGTACAAGCCGGGCATGAGCCCGGTGGAAATGCTGGAAGCTCGCGCCGGGCTCGCCGCGCTTCTGGCCGCGAAGGGGCAGCTCGATCAGGCGGACACGCAATTCCGGGAGGCGCTCGCGGCCCTGGAAAGCCAGCGTGCCGCGCTGGTCCAGGCCGACGATCGCATGACGTATCTGGCCAGGCTGATCCGCTTTTACGACCGCTACATCGACTTCCTGGTGGATCGGAACCAGCCGGATCGCGCGCTGGAGGTGGCCGAAGCAAGCCGGGCGCGCGTGCTCGACGAACGGCTGGAATCGAAACCGGCGCGCCCAGCGGTCTCCGCGGCGAGGCTGCGTGAACTGGCCCGATCCTCCCACAGCGTGTTTCTCTCCTATTGGCTGGGAAGGAAGAGATCGTTTCTCTGGAAAGTCAGCGCCGACGGCATTGTCCTCCATCCCCTGCCGCCGGAAAGCCAGATCGCGGCGCTGGTTTCGGGCTATCGAGCGTTCTTGGAAAATTTGCGCGACCCTATGCAATCGGAATTTCCGGCGGGACGCAAACTGGCGGCGATGCTGGTGGGCCCGGCACTGCCCTTGCCGGAGCCGGCCGGCCGCGTCGTGCTGGCGCTGGAGGGCTCGCTGCATGCCTTGAACTTTGAAACGCTGCCAGATCCGGAGAATCCTTCGCGATACCTGATCGAGCGCGCCACGCTGGAGGTCGCGCCGTCGCTGAATTTGCTGGGCGAGGCTCGCGGCGCGGCGCGTGCGCCCGATACTCTGCTGCTGATCGGAAATCCGGAGCAGGCCGTCGAGGAATATCCTCGTCTCCCGTTCGCGGGCAGCGAAATCGAGCAAATTTCGCGCGTCTTTCACGCGAAAAAGAAGACAGTGCTGCAGGGCACGGACGCGCATCCGGAGGCCTATCGCCAGGCGCGGCCCGGCGAGTACGCGTGGATCCATTTTGCCGCGCATGCGGCCGCAAACCGGAACAACCCTCTTGATTCCGCGCTGATTCTGTCGCGCCATGCGGGCGCAGGCTACCAACTGCTCGCGCGCGACGCGATGAACGTCCCCCTGAACGCAACGCTGGTCACGTTGTCGGCCTGCCGCGGCGCGGGGGCAAGAACGCTTTCGGGAGAAGGACAGGTGGGCTTGTCCTGGGCGTTCCTGCGAGCGGGCGCCCGATCCGTGGTGGCAGGGCTATGGGACGTCACAGACCGTTCGACTGCGGAGTTAATGGCGGATCTTTACGATCAGTTGGCGCACAACGCCTCGCCTGCAGGCGCGCTCCGGCACGCGAAGCTGACTCTGTTACATGGAAGCGGCATGTACAAGAAACCTTTTTATTGGGGACCGTTCCAGTTGTATGCAGGCGGGCTATGACACGTTACCCGGGCTACGCCTCTGGCGCGCTCCCGGAGAACAAGAACACCGCGACCTCGCTCATCAGGTTCGGCAGCACTCTCACCTCACGCGGTCCGGCCAGAAATATGCGCCGCTCCACGTTCCAGCCCTGCTCGCGCATGAGCGCCTCAAAGTCGAGCACCGTCAGGAAATGGATGTTCGGCGAGTTATGCCAGTCGTAGGGAAACAGATCGGTGCGCGGCGCGCGGCCCGACATCAGATGTGACACGCGCACGCGCCAGTGCGCAAAGTTCGGAAACGCGACGATGCCCCGTTTGCCCACGCGTAGCATGCCCTTCAGCACCTTCAACGGATCGCGCGTCTCCTGCAGAGTCTGGCTGAGGATGACGTAGTCGAAAGCGTTGCCGGGATAGTCTTCCAGGCTCGATTCCAGATCGCCCTGAAAGACCGAAACACCGCGGGCGATGGCTTTCTGCACCTTGGCGCCCGTGAGTTCGACGCCACGGCCGTCAACGTTCTTGTTGTCTCTCAGCCAGGCGAGTAGTTCGCCTTCGCCGCAGCCCAGATCGAGCACGCGCGTGCCCGGTTCCACCAGTTCACCGATGATGGCGTAGTCGCGGCGGCCGTAAACTTCTTTCATGCCGGTAAGCCTCGGAACGTGCTGGCTAGGAAACCTCGCACGAGTTCGGCCTGCTCCTTCACCTCCACTAAGAACGCATCGTGGCCGTAATCGGAGGCGAGGTTGCAGTACGCCACGTCGCAGTTGCGGCTGCGGAGCGCGCTGACGATTTCGAGCGATTGATAGCTGGGATAGAGCCAGTCCGACGTGAAGCTGATAACCAGGAATCGTGTCGGAATTTTCTCAAACAGGGCCCCAAGCGTGCCGCGCTGGGTCAAATCGAAGGAATCCATGGCGCGCGTAATGTACAGATACGAGTTCGCATCGAACCGGTCCACAAACGTGCTGCCGCGATATTGCAGGTAGCTTTCCACTTCGAACTGATCCGGCGCGCGCAGCCTGCGGCCGAACTTCGCGCGCATACTGGCGTCGCTCATATATGTGATGTGGCCCACCATGCGAGCCACGGACAAGCCTCGCCCCGGCGGCTTGCCCTTGTAGTAATTTCCTTCATTCCAATCCGGGTCCGCCATGATCGCCTGGCGGCCGACTTCGTTGAACGCGATCTGCTGCGCGCTGTGCCGGGCGGTGGTCGCAATCGGCAGCGCCGCGGCGACGCTGCCAGGGTGCGCGACCGCCCATTCGAGCGCCTGCATCCCCCCCATGGACCCCCCGGCAACCGCCAAGAGCTTTCTGATGCCGAGGGAATCGATTAGCATCTTCTGGAGCCGCACCATATCGGCGATGGTGACCACCGGGAACGACATCGCCCACGGCTCGCCTGTTTCCTGGTTGATGGACGACGGTCCGGTGGTGCCCCGGCATCCGCCAAGAACGTTTGAACAAATGACGAAGTAACGGTCGGTATCGAACGCCTCGCCGGGGCCGATCATCTTGGACCACCATCCGCCCTCGCCCGCCGCGTGTGCGTCGCCGGAAAAGGCGTGCAACACCAGAATCGCGTTCGATTTTTGCGCGTTCAGCGTGCCGTAGGTCTCATACGCGACCTCGACCGGAGCAATGGTCGCGCCGCAGTCGAGATCGATGCTTTCGAACGTGGAAATAGCGGACTCGGTCACCATGTGGGGGTATTTTCAGTGTAGACCGTCTCCGCACTGACGTGCGGGGTTATAACCCCTGTCGTCAGAGCCTGTGTGAAAACGGCATTACGCGGAAATTTTCCCTGGCGAAGGGGACTGACCACTGTGTCCCCGACCCACAATCGCCGCACTTTCAACAAATCGCGTTCAGTGGACACAGCGGTCTGTCCCCTTCGCTCCCGCAATGCCAGTCAAAGCGGAGGGTTTTCACACAGACTCCTCAGCTAGGGGAACTCCCTAGAATCCGCTGGGCGCGATGAAAAAGCTCTCGCTCCAGTTGCTGCCCGGAGGGATAACCTGCAGTCCCGCGCCCTTACCCGAGTGCGTCAGGTTGAAGGCATTGGTCTGTGAGGCCATCGGTTCGAAGCATACAAACGATCGGCCCGCCGGCGCGTAAACCACGGCCACGGGATACTTAGGCCCGAACTTCACGGAAATTTTCTGGCGCTTTCCTTCCAGCACCCAATCTGCCCCGGTGAGGCCCGTGAACACGTTATCGAGCGCGCCTCCGGCAAGTGGATAGGGATTCGGAAACTCGATGGGCTTGCGCTCTCCCGTCGGGACCAGCAGATCCGATAACACCACGCTTTCCCGCGCAGCCAGGTGGACGTTCCAGTCATCGCGAGGCGAATCGGTCAACTGAAAATAGGGATGATAGCCGAGCGAGAGCGGCATCGGCTCGCTCGACAGATTCTCGACCTTCGTTGCCACCTCCAGCGCGCCCCCATGCAGCCGGTGCGTCACTTCGATGGCGTGCGCGAACGGAAACTGCGCCATCCAATCGGGTTCGCGCCAAGGTTCCAGGCGCGACGTGACGGACGATGTATCGCTCGTGACCACCCGCCACTTGTCCGTATACGCCGCGAGGCCGTGGATCGGCAAATGATGCCCGTCGTAGCGAACATTGCCGAGCGACGGATTCAGCACATACTTCTTGCCATTGGCGAAATAGGATTCGCCATCGATGCGGTTGGCCCAGGGCGAAAGCAACGGCACGCCGCCGAAGCCGGGCTTGACCTTCCAGGAATCCAGATCCGGCGCGGGCTTGTACAGAATCTCCTGCCCGCGCACGGCCATGGAGTACGCGTTATTGCCAAACGAGGTGGCTATGCTGACCACAGTCAGGTGCTCAGGATCAGTCAAGCGGATGATATCGTTCATTTCTGGCTGGCTACCGGCTGCTGGCTTACGAAACTTCCTCGCTCCAGCTCTCCAGAATCGACTTGATCTTCCCGGTGAACTGGTCTGCCAGCGCGCCGTCGATCAGGCGATGGTCGAATGTCAGCGCCAAATATGCAATGGATCGGATCGCGATGGCGTCATCGATCACCACCGGCGTCTTCTCCACGGTGCCCACGCCCAGGATCGCCACTTGCGGCTGGTTGATCACCGGCGTCGCGAAGACGCTGCCGAAGCTGCCGAAATTGGTGATGGAGAAGGTCCCCTCCTTCACTTCGTCCGGACGAAGCTGGCGTGAACGGGCGCGCGCGGCGAGATCGGCCACGGAGCGCTGCAGGCCGATCACTGACTTTTCATCCGCATTGCGAATCACCGGCACGATCAGGCCGTTTTCGAGGGCGACCGCGATCCCCAAATTGATGTCGCGATGGTAAATGATGTTCGTGTTGCCCTGAATCGACGCGTTCAGGATCGGGAACTGCCGCAGAGCCACGCAGGTGGCTTTTAAAACAAACGGCAGGAACGTCAGCGAGAATCCATACTGAGCCTGCACGTTGGCCTTCGCCTTGTCGCGGATCTTGGCGACCTTGGTGAAATCCACCTTGTGCACCGTAGTCACGTGCGCCGAGGTATGCTTCGAAAACACCATGTGCTCTGCAATGCGCTGGCGCATGACGCTCATCTGCTCGACGCGTGTGCCGGGCATCGGCGAGGTCATGTCGACGGTGTGCGGAATCGTCGCGACACCTTGCGGCGGCGGGGGTGGCGGAGGCGGGGCAGCATGCACGACCGGTGCCGGAGCGGGCGGAGGAGGCGGAGGCGGTGGAGCATGCACAACCGGCGCCGCGGCCGCGGCATTGCGCGCAGCCAGATACGCGTCCAGATCCTGCTTGGTGATGCGATTCCCAGCGCCGGTGCCCTTGATCACGCTCAAATCGATGTTGTGCTCGCGAGCCATCTTGCGCACCAGAGGCGACAGCGGCCCGGTCTCTTCGACAATCGGTGTGGAAGGCTCAGGCGCAGGCGCGGGCGCTTCCACTAGCGGAACGGGAGCAGCAGCCACGGGCGCCGGCGCGGCCTGCACCACGGGAGCAGGAGCCGGAGCAGGCGCGCTTGCGCCGTCGTTGATGCGAGCAACGACCGTGTTGATGCCCACCGTCTTGCCTTCTTCCACCAAAACCTCGGCCAGCACGCCGGCGGCGGGCGACGGAATCTCGGTATCCACCTTGTCGGTCGAAATCTCGAACAGAGGCTCATCGCGCCCGATCGTCTCGCCGGGCTTTTTCAGCCACTTGGTCAGCGTTCCCTCAACAATGCTTTCGCCCATCTGGGGCATTACGACGTCAATCATAAGGTCTCCATGTGCCGGTTAAATACGCGTCCGAAGTTGTCTATAAGTGCCGCGGCCACTTCCCCTCGCGCTGCCTGGCAGCCCAGGCTCCGCATCGAGGTCACTGGCCTTGTTAAACCACACGGTACGATGTACCGGAAGTAATTCAAATCCGTATCCACGTTCAGCGCGAAGCCATGCGAGGTGATCCAGCGGCTGATATGAACGCCGATCGCCGCGATCTTCGCCTGATCTCCCTGGCCCTCGCTGGTCCAGACGCCCGTCGCGCCCGCCTCGCGCCCCGACGCGATGCCGAATCCTGCCAGCGCGTCGATGATCGTTTGCTCGATGGCACGCACGTAGGCGTGCACATCGCGTTTCCATTCTCTCAGATCGAGGATCGGGTAGCCCACGATCTGCCCGGGGCCGTGGTAGGTCACGTCGCCACCGCGGTCGGTTTCGAAAAACTCGATGCCGGAGCGCGCCAGAAGCTCCGGCTGGGCGAGAAGATTCTCATGATGCCCGTTGCGCCCCATGGTCACAACGTGGGGGTGCTCGACAATAAGGAAAGAATCGGAAATCGCTCCGCTCTTCCTCTTTTCCACGAATTCGCGCTGCTTTTCCAGCGCGTCCGCATAGCGCATGCGGCCGAGGTCCCGAACTTCACACCTGAGTTCGGTCGCGATCATCGGCGTTTATCTGTGTTCATCGGCGGCCAAACTCTCTCAAGCATTGATCGCTTGCCCGTAAACCGCGTTGAACGCCTCGCCGACGGCTTCGTAAATCGTCGGATGCGCGTGGATGGCGTGGATCACCGTGTCCACCGTCGCCTCGGCCTCCATCGCGAGCACCGCTTCGCCGATCAGCTCATAGGCCTGCGGCCCGATGATGTGGACGCCCAGAATCTCTCCGTACTTAGCATCGGAGACTACCTTCACGAACCCATCGTGCGAACCCAGAATCGTCGCCTTGCTGTTCGCCGCGAAGGGGAATTTGCCGATCTTCACCTCGTACCCCTGGGAGCGCGCCTGCGCCTCGGTCAAGCCGACGCTGCCAATGCCCGGCTCTGTATACGTGCATCCCGGGATGCGCAGCTTGTTGATCGGCGTAGGCGATTTGCCCGCGATTTGGGCGATGGCCACCATCCCCTCGGCCGTCGCGACGTGCGCCAGTTGCGGGGTCCCGGCGACGATATCGCCGATCGCGTAGACGCCCGGCTCGCCCGTGCGCTGCATGGAGTCGACCTTCACGAATCCGCGATCCAGTTCCACGCCAGTGCCTTCCAGGCCGATATTTTCGGTGATGGGCCTGCGTCCGACGGCGACCAGAAGCGATTCCACCTCGACCGTTTCGCGCTTGCCGTCTGCCAGAGCGACCTCGAAGCGAACGCCGTTATCAGTAGACTGAATATTTTCCACGCGAGCCCCGGTTTCCACGCGTATCCCCTGCTTCTTGAAGACGCGCGCCAGCTCCTTGGAGACTTCCTCGTCCTCCACGGGAACAATGCGCGGCAGCATCTCGAACACTTGCACCTTAGAGCCGAAGCGGTTGAAACAGGAGGCAAACTCCACACCCACCGCGCCCGCGCCCAGTACTGCCAGCGTCTTGGGAACCTCGCGCAAGTCGAGAATCTCGATGTTGGTCAGAATGCGCTTCGAATCGGGCTGCAAACCTGGCAGCATGCGAGCCGCGGAGCCGGTGGCCAGCACTACGTTCTTGGTCTCGTAGATAGTCTTGGCTCCATCCGGCGCCGTCACCTCGACCTTGCCCGGACCGGCCAGCTTCGCCCATCCTTTGATCCAATCGACTTTGTTCTTGCGGAACAGAAACTCGATGCCCTTGGAGTGCTTGGAAACGATCTTGTTCTTGCGGTCGCTCACCAGCGGGTAATCGAGGCGGGGATTCTCGCAATGAATCCCTTCCTCTTCCGAGTGCAGGAACCGGTCCCAAACCTCGGCCGTGTGGAGCAGCGACTTGGTTGGGATGCAGCCCACCAGAAGGCACGTCCCGCCCAGCCGCGGATTGGCTTCAATACAGGCGACTTTCAGTCCATACTGGCCCGCACGGATGGCGGCCGAATACCCACCGGGACCGCTCCCGATGACAATCACGTCGTAGGTCATTTCTTTTTTTCAGTGTAGCATTGGGGAAAATCGAGGCTAAGATGAAAGCGAGGCCTGGAAGGATGAAAACAATCGCACTCTTCGGAATCCTGTGTGGTTTGAGCATGCAGGGGCAGAGGATGGCGGCGGCCGTGAAGAGCGCCCCCTATTCAGCACAGGAAGTGAGCGAGGACGTGCAGGTCCTCGCCGACGGCAATCGCATTGTGAACACCACGATCAACTTGCGCTACCGGGACAGTCAGGGGCGGGAGCGGAGCGACAACAACGTCGGAAGCGACGGCGTGGCGATGTCGGTCTTCATCTATGATCCGGTGGAGGGCGTGAAATACACGCTGCAGCCGGAAGACAAAATAGCCGTGAAGACCTTCCTGCCAAAGTCCGTGGTGGATGAGCCGAAGGTAGCGGCGAAGATGGACCTTGAGTCGATCTTGAAGGCCAAGGTCGAGCCGATCGTGATTCATTCGACGGGAGGAGGCGGCTCCCTCAGCCCCACCCTCCCTCTGCGCAATTACGTTCCCTCGCAGTCGGAGGCCGAAAGGGAAGACCTCGGCACGCAGATGATGGAAGGAGTGCGGGTTGAGGGAGCGCGCCGTACCAACACCATCCCTGCGGGCAGGATTGGCAATGAGCAGCCAATCGTGATCGTGATGGAGCGATGGTTCTCGCCCGATCTGCACGTTCTGGTGATGAGCACGCGCACCGATCCCCGCACCGGCACGAACACTTATAAATTGACCAACATCAATCGTGGCGAGCCCGCGCCCACACTCTTCCAGGTTCCTCCGGACTACGCGCTGAAAGACATCACGCGCCCGTCCAGCGGGAAGCAGGAAGAGGATAGGTAGAGGTGACTCCAATCCCCGCACTCACGTACGGGGTGATAACCCCGGGCATCAGCCCGGGGATTCACTCTGACGAGCCGGCTACACCGAATTTCTTCCTCAGAACTTCCATCAGTTCCGCCCCATGCACCGGATCGGCCAGGGCGAACTCCATGAAGGCCTCAAAGTAGCTCGGGAAATTGCCGACGTCGTAGCGGCGCTCCTCGGGCGTGAGCACGACCGCGTAAACGCGAAGCCCGGCGGTGCACATGCGCTCAATGGCGTCGGTCAACTGAATTTCCCCGCGCTTATCGGCCTCCACGCGGCGGATTTCGTCGAAAATCCTGGGCGAAAAGATATATCGTCCGGCGATGGCCAGGCGGCTGGGAGCCTTCTCCGGGCCCGGTTTCTCCACCAGATGAGCCACTCGGACCGCATCCTTATGAACCTCCGCCGGATCGACAATACCGTACTGCCCGGTTTCGGCCAGAGGCACCTCCTCCACCGCGACCACGCAGGCGGCGGCGTGCTTTTCGAACACGTCGATCATGCGGGAAACGGCCTTGGACTGCGCGTGCAGGCCGAGAATCGAATCGCCGAGTGCGACCACGAACGGCTCATGCCCGGCGAAATGCTCGCCCGAAAGCACGGCGTCGCCTAAACCTTTCGGCGAGCCCTGGCGCGTATAGAAAAACTTGGTCGGCGCGGCCGATTCATGCGCGCCGGTGTCGAAATGATCCTCAATCGAGGTCTTGTTGCGTCCCGTCACGAACAAAATCTGCTCAATGCCATTGGCGGCCAGCTCGTCGATCACGTATTCCACCACCGGTTTGCGCGCCACCGGGAGCATTTCCTTGGGCTGGGAACGGGTTGCGGGAAGAAGTCTGGTGCCGAGGCCGGCCACGGGGACAACAGCGGATCGAATCATGTTTCCTTTGTATTATTTAGAATACACGAGTGGCCCTTTCCTTCCTCACGGAAGCCGAACACGCGGGTGTTCGGCTCGATCAGTACCTGCAAAGCCGGATGATCGGCTATAGCCGCGCGCGTTTACAGGCCTGGATCAAGGAGGGCCTGGTGCTGGTCGATGGCGCGGCGGCGAAGCCATCCACAACGCTGCGCGGCGGCGAGACCATCGAAGTGACGCCCGCTGAGCCGCCACCGCTGAAGGCCGAGCCGGAGGACGCGCCCATCGAGGTTCTCTATGAAGACGCCTCGGTAATCGCCGTGAATAAGCCCGCCGGCCTGGTGGTCCATGCGGGAGCGGGCGCGCTTTCCGGGACGCTGGTGAACCGCCTGGTGCATCATTTTCAAGCGCTCTCAAAGGTCGGCGGCGAACTGCGGCCGGGGATCGTGCACCGGCTGGATCGAGGCACCAGCGGCGTGATGCTGGTGGCTCGCACGGATGCCGCGCACCGGGCGCTGGCGGCGCAATTTTCCGGACGCACCACGGAAAAAACGTATCTTGCCCTGGTCGAAGGCCACGTCAAGACTGAATCGGGACGCATCACTAAGCCGATTACTCGCGACCCGGTGCATCGCACGCGCATGACGGCGCGGCTCGACCACGGCCGCGAGGCGCTGACCGAGTATCGCGTCCTGAAACGCTTTAAGAATTGCACGTATCTCGAAGTGCGGATCGGCACCGGGCGCACGCATCAGATCCGCGCGCACTTCGCCGCCATCGGGCATCCGGTGGCAGGCGATAAGCTGTACGGGGCTCGCCCGGCAGAGCGGATTTTTCTGCACGCCTGGCGCATCCGCTTCGATAGCCCGGCGACGGGGGAACGGGTCAGCGTCGCGGCTCCGCTGCCGCACGAATTACGGCAGTGGCTCGAAAAGCTCCTATAATCTTAGGTACAAGCTCGCATGAAAAAAGCCGCCGCACTCTTCGCGATGACCTTGACGCTCTTTGCGCAGGACCAGACGCGCATCGTGGTGGACGTGACGCGCGTCAATCTTCTGTTCACCGTGTCCGATAAGAAGGGCCGCTTCGTCAACGATCTGACGCAGAACGATTTTGAGATTCTCGAAAACAAGAAGCCGCAGATGATCGTCCAATTCAACTCGGAAAGCAATCTGCCCCTGCGGCTTGCCATCCTGATCGACACCAGCAACAGCATTCGGGAGCGTTTCAAATTCCAACAGGAGGCGGCGACCGATTTCATCAACACGGTGATCCGACCGCGCCAGGATAAGGCCGCCGTGGTGAGTTTCGATATGAGCGCGGAACTGGTGACGGACCTTACTGACGACACCGACAAGCTGGGCAGCGCCATCCGCGGCTTGCGGCCCGGCGGAGGCACCGCCCTATACGACGCCATCTTCTTTGCCTGCCGCGACAAGTTAACCCAGGATCAACCGATGGAAAAATACCGCCGCGCGATGGTGATCCTGAGCGACGGCGAGGACAATCAAAGCCGCTGGACCCGCGAACAGGCACTCGAGATGGCGCATAAAGCCGACGTGGTGATCTACGCCATTTCGACCAACCGCACGGGGATTGAAAGCGACGGCGACAAAGTGTTGAAGTACTTCGCGCAGGAAACCGGAGGCCTGGCGTTTTTCCCATTCAAAGCGCAGGACATGGCTCAGGATTTCGAAAACATCGCCAATGAGCTGCGCCATCAGTACGCCGTCCTGTTCCGTCCGGATCCGTTCAAGGCAGATGGCCTGTATCACGCGGTGAAAGTAGTGGTAAGAAACCGGAAGGACCTGGTGGTGCGCGCCCGGCATGGCTATTACGCGCCCGGGTCCAACTAAGCATGCTGAGGCGAGAACGTGACCTGATCCCCGCCCTGACGGGACGGGGCTGTGACCTCTGGCGTGAGCCAGGGGATTCCGGGGCGCTTCCCTAGTGTTCGGCCAGACCTACAGTCCCCAGGACCTCGGCGTCATTGCGTTGCTGGTGTTGCTCGAAGGGCTTCTTTCCATCGACAACGCACTGGTGCTGGCGCTGCTCGTCCGCAAGCTGCCGAAGGCCCTCCGCAATAAGGCGCTCACCTATGGACTGGTGGGCGCGTTCGCGTTCCGTTTCATCGCCATCGGCTCCGCGGCGTATCTGTTGCACTGGCGGATCGTGAAGCTGGCGGGCGGAGCGTATCTGGTCTGGATCTCAGTGCAGCATTTCCTGGAAAAACAGCAGGGAAAAGGGGGAAAGAAGGATATCGAGGACGATGAGGATGTTCCCGCCGGGCAGTCTGTTCCCGGCTTCTGGTCCACCGTGGCACGCATCGAGTTGACCGATATTGCTTTTGCTGTCGATTCCATTCTGGCGGCCATCGCGCTGGTGGGGAGTGCGCCTCCCGGAACCGTGGGTCCGCATCCGAAGCTGTGGGTGGTGGTCACCGGAGGCATGCTGGGCGTGATGCTGATGCGGGTGGCGGCAGCGGGTTTCGTCAAGCTGCTGGAACTGTTCCCGCGCCTGGAGATATCCGCGTATTTGCTCGTGCTGACGATCGGAATCAAACTGCTGGTCGACTGGGGATTGAACTCAGCGGCGCAGCCGGAACGGGTGAAGTTCCAGGATTCGTCGTCTCCGGCGTTCTGGGTGTTCTGGAGCGTGATGCTCCTCTGCATCGGCGTTGGGTTCCTGCGTCCGAAACGGAGCTGATGCCTCCGGCCGGACTCTGTGCCACGATGAAGGTAGATGCGCGTCCCTAACCTGATCGTTCCGTTGATTCTCGTTTCCGCGCCCGCGTTCCCGCAGATCCGGGGTACCGCGTCTTTGGGCGACCTGAGCGCTTCGCTCGAATCGCTGGTCGCCCGCGTCCGGCCCTCGGTGGTGCAGATCTTTTCCACCACCTATGCAGCCGCCGAGGAGGGCGAAGGCACCAGCGCCGCCAGCCTGCTCTCGAAGCAGCTCTCCACCGGCTCCGGCGTGATTCTGTCCGAGGACGGGCTGATCCTCACCAATAACCACGTGGTTCACAACGCCATGAAAATCGAGGTGAAGCTGCACAATCCCAGCCGCGGACGCATGGCTGAAGCGGCCTTGCCCGCTAAAGTGATCGGCGTGGATCGCGAGGCGGATCTGGCGGTCATCAAGATCGACAAGGCCGGCCTGCCGAAGCTGATCCTCGGCGATTCGAGCAAGCTGCGGCAGGGCCAGTTGGTGCTCGCGCTGGGGAATCCGTTGGGCCTGGAGGGCTCGGTGAGCATGGGCATCGTCAGCTCCACCGCGCGGCAATTGAAACAGGACGATCCGATGACTTACGTGCAGACGGACGCTCCCATCAATCCGGGGAACAGCGGGGGACCTCTGGTGGATTCCGAAGGCCATGTGGTAGGCATCAACACGTTCATCCTGTCCCAATCCGGCGGCAGCGAGGGGATCGGCTTCGCCGTGCCCAGCAACGTGGCGCGCTCCAGCTTCGACCAGATCATGAAGGACGGCCACGTCCACCGCGGCCAGATCGGGATCGTGGCGCAGACCATCACTCCGTCGCTCGCCAAGGGATTGTCCCTGCCGCAGGATTTCGGCGTCATCGCCGCCGACGTCACGCCCGATGGTCCGGCAGCCAAGGCCGGCATGAAGCCCGGCGACATCCTCGTCACCTTGGGTGGCAAGGAAATGGACAGCGCCAGGGAACTGAACACTCTCCTCTACCAGGAGCCTCTTTCGGCCGTTGTCGACGTGACCGTGAAACGCGACAGCAAGATGCTGAGCTTCAGCATCCCCGTGATCGATCGCGAAGACGATCCGCAGCGCTTCGCCGACATGGTGAATCCGGAAAAGAACCTGATCCGCCGCCTTGGGATTCTGGCGATTGAGATCACCGAAGAGCTCTTCGACATGCTGCCCGAGCTGCGCCACGAATACGGCATCGTGGTGGCGGCGCGTGCGAGCGACTCGCCGGGGTCGGTGCTAGAGCCCGGCGATGTGATCTACGAATTGAACAAGACTCCGGTGGTTTCCATAGCCGCTATGCGATCCGTGCTCGATCAGATGAAACCGGGCGCGCCCGCGGTGCTTCAAATTCAAAGAGGGTCGAAACTGCGTTATGTCGTCATTGATTTGGAGTAAGGGATGAAGTGGGCGGTCGGGCTGGTCGCGATGGCGGCCTTGTTTGCACCACACCTGTTTGCACAACAGCGGAAAAAGCCCGAGCCTCCTGCGGCGGTGTTTCCCCTGGAAGCCCTGCGCGTCGAGGGCAACAAGAAGCTGACGGTCGAGCAGATTCTCAACGTCGCGGCGCTGAAAGTCGGCGAGCCGGTCATCCGCACGGATTTCGATCAGGCTCGCAACCGTCTGCTGGCAACTGGGGCCTTCCAAGGCGTCGCCTATGAGTTCAAGCCCAGCGCCGATGCCAAGGGTGTGGACGGCCTGCTGCGCGTCATCGAAGTCGACTACTGGTTTCCATACCGGTTTGAGGATCTACCCGCGTCCGACCAGACCCTGCGCGAGGTGTTACGCAAACAGGAGTTAATTCTGGGCGACCGCATCCCGGCGACGAAGGAAGTCATCACCCGATACGCCGCCGCCATTCGAGAGTTTCTGGGTGGCAAAGTCGAAGTGACCGGCAAGCTGATTTCGGACGTGCCGGACCATCCGGAAATCGTGTTCCGCCCGCCCGGTGCGCGGGCCAACATCGCCGAGGTGCATTTTCTGGGGAACGACGTTCTGCCCACGTCCGCGCTGGTAAACTCGCTGGCGCCGGTGGCGGTCGGTGTCCCGTATAGCGACGCAACGATTCATGAGCTGCTCGACGCGAGCATCCGCATGCTGTACGAAACACGCGGCCGAGTCGGCGTGACGTTCCCGAAAATCACGGTGGAGAAAGCCGCGAAAATTGACGGCGTTTCGGTGACCGTCACGGTGAATGAGGGCGAATCATACAACCTTGGAACGGTCAAGGTGGTCGGCGTGCCGGCGTCCGAAGCGGAGGGCCTAAAATCCATCGGCAAGTGGCGCAAAGGCGACATCGCCAACCTCGACGAAGTGCGCTCCGGCGCGAACCGTATTGTCGACAGGCTGAAGGCCAACGGCTATCTGCTGGTGACCGCGAAAACCGACCGCACGATTCACGAAGAAAACCACACCGTGGACGCGTTGATCACGGTAAACGCGGGTCCGCAGTATCATTTCGGCAGGCTGACCATCCAAGGGCTCGATCTGCTCACGGAGCCGCAGATCCGCAAGGCGTGGAGCCTGAATCCAGGCTCGCCGTTCCACCCCGATTATCCCGACCAGTTCTTGAAACAGCTCCGCGACGACGGCGTGTTTGAGAACCTGGGCGAAACGCGGGCGGAAAAACACATCGACGAAAGAACGAAAACGGTCGACGTGACGCTCTTCTTCGGCGCGGCGAAGCCAAAGGCGAAGACAGGCGTCCAAGTGCCCCAGGGCCGCGGCGGTTGGCGGCAGTAGCCTCTAATTCGCCGCGCCGTGGATGAAGCCCGCGATGTTGCCGCGCAGCTGGTCCAGATCCGCTTCGTGCAGATACATCATGTGCCCGGCGTTGTAATACTTCATCTGGATATTGCCTCGCAGCTTGTCCGGCAGCGGCAGATGATCCATGGTGTACTCGGCTCCAAAAAACGGCGTGGCGAAGTCGTACAGCCCGTTCTCGACCTCCACCTTTAAATGTGGATTGCTCACCATGGCCTGCGTCAGATCGCCCTCCACGTTCGGGGCGACGGGGAAGAACGACAGAGGAACCTTGCGCTTCCAGTTCCAGCCGCCGCCCGCCTGCTCGTTCAGGAGCTTGTAGTCCATATCCTGGCCGAACTTCAAATCCTCGCGGATGTAGCGGTTGAAGGAGGCAACGAAGGCTCCGAACACGGCCGTGGACATAGGATCGTACTGGGCGTTTTCGCCCAAGCGGTCGAAGGCGTAGCCGGAAAAGCGCGCGTCGAGCCGTCCGGTCACCATGCCGCTCGACCGCTGGAGCTCGGCCATGAATTGGAACGCATTCACGCGCAGGTTGGCCTTCGTCAGATAATCCTCGCTCAGGCCGGTGAAGCGCACGAGCTCCTTCAGCACCCGCGCCTTCTCTTGCGCGTCGAGCTTCGAGCCCTTCTGCAAGGCCTGCGCGTACTCGCCCGCCGCGAACTGCCGCGCGTCTTTCAAGAATGCGGTCAGATCGGCCGGCGGGTTCTTCAGCGCCTTGTGATACCACGCCGCCGCGGCGTAGCTGGGCAGGTAAAGGATGTAGGGTAGGTCGTCGCCCGGCCCGAAGGCAAGCGTGCGCAGATCGAGGACGGTGGAGATCATCACCACGCCGTTGAAATCCATGCCCTGCGACTGCAGGCGGTTCACCAGCGCGGCGTTGCGGAATGTACCGTAGCTTTCGCCGATCAGGAACTTCGGCGAATTCCATCGATTATTGCGCGTCACGTAGCTCGTAACGAACTGTGCCAGCGAATTGACGTCCTCGTCGATGCCCCAGAACTGCTTGTCCTCGGCCTTCCCCACCGCTTTACTGAAACCCGTGCCCACCGGATCGATGAACACTTCGTCGGTGACGCTGAGCAGGCATCCGGCGGTGTTGTCCACCAGCTTGTACGGCGAGGGAGGCGTGGGACCGGCATCGAGCGTGATCACCCGCTTCGGCCCAAACGCGCCCATGTGCTGCGGCGCGGAGGAGCCGCCGGGTCCGCCGTTGTAGATAAAGGTCACCGGCCGCGTGCCCGCATCGCCGGATCGCGTGTACGCCGTGTAGAACACGCTGGCCGTCGGCTCGCCTTTCTCGTCCTTCAGCAGAATGGTTCCCGCGGTCGCCGTGTAGGCGATCGTCTGGCCGCCGATCTGAATCGTATGTTCGGTAACAGAGGATTTCTCGGTGGGTTTCGCTGCGTCAGCTTTAGGTTCGGTTTTCGGAGCCTCCTGGGCGAGGAGTCCGTTAGTAAAGACGATGGCGCAGAGCGCCGCCAAGCCGGAGGTTCTCATCACTTCAGTCTATCGCGAGCTCAAGCGCCGGTCCACGTTCAACTGAGCTGAATCCCCCGGCTGACGGCGGGGGTGATAACCCCGCACGTCAGGGCGGGGATCGGTCAGCGACTTAGCCCTGGCAGTCGATGTGACGGGCCTCCGGCTCCCTCAGCGCGCGCAAGAACACCGCTTCGATGGCCGCCAGGCGGCCACTCTCCTGGCGAATCTTTTGCTTGATGAGCCGCAGCGCGCGCGTGGCTTCCTCACCGGCGGCCAGCGACTCGCGGAGAGCCGTTAGTAATTCCTCGGATGGCGGCAGACCGCCCAGCGAGGCGATGGCCGCATCACGCTCCCGCCGGGCAAGTTCCAACGCCTCCAGATCCCGAGCCTCGGCTGCGGCGCGAATCAGCAGTGTCGATTCTCCGAGCCTCATGCGACGATCTGATTCTTTCCGTACAGCACCAGCGAAAGACCCTGGATGCTGGCCGTCAATTCGGCCTGCTGCGACTCGTACTCGGATTCCAGCGTGTCGGCTTTTTCGATCTGCGAGGCCATGGTCTGTTGAAACGCGTTGATCTTGTTGACGGTGGTCGAGATCTGGCTTTGCAGGTGCTGATCCTGCGTCGTGGCGCCTTTGATTTCGGTCTGGATCAGGCCTGTGATCGGGTCGCTGAACTGCGCGAATGTCTGCGAAAACGTCCCCAGGCCGGTGCTGGTGGACCCAATGAACTTCAATGCGTCGCCCAGCTGGCTGGCTCCCATGCTCGACACCGCCGATGGATCGAACGTGGCCGATCCGTCGGTTCCGTTGAACGTGACGCCCAGGTCGGCCAGGCTCTGGACGCTTCCGGTCGTGCTCGAAAAATGCGACGTGATCCGCTGCATCGCCTGCTGCAGTTGGTTGATGATCGAATGGCCAACCAGTGCGCCGCCGCCCGCGCCTGTCTGTCCGTGAACCGCCGTCACCAGCGCGTTGTAGTTGGTGACGAACGTCTGCAGGTCGTTCGAGAGCTTGGAGGAATCGCTGGCCAGCGTCATGGTCACGGGAATATTGGTTGTCCCGGCGATGTTGAACGTCAATCCCGGAATCACGCTGTTGACGGTATTGCTGGCCTGGCTGATGGTGATTCCATTCAACTGGAACACGGCGTTGGAGCCCTGATTGCTGCTCGTGATGATGTTCTTGTTCGCTCCCGCCGGATCGTCGTTTAACTGGACCGTGGTCGCCCCCGTGGAATTTGCCGAAAGCGATAGATAGTTCCCGCCGGCCGTCGTCAGGATCGAGGCCGTGACGCCGGCGTTCAGCCCGTTGATCTGGCTGACCAGCGTGCTCAGGTTGTTGTTGGCCAGGGTGAAGTTGTATGTCTGCGCGCCGACCAAGAGTTGCATGTTCCCGGTGGAGGAAACCGGTGTCGAGGCCGAATCCACATAGCTGATCAACGACGTTTCCGAGGCCGCCTTTGCCGTCGACGTGATCGAGTTAATCGTGTACGTGGCCGGCTGGCTGGCGCCGGTAGCGGTCACCGTCACCGCTGACGTGTTGGAACTGGTCGCGCCGATCGCCCCGCTCGATCCGTCGTTAGCCAGCGCCGTCAGGCTGCTGGTCACCGCCGCCACCGCGTTTTGCAGCGATCCCAGCGCAGTCTCTTGCGCCAGAACCTGCGTGTCCGCCTGCTGCAGTTCGGTCAATGGCACTTCGGCCGTCTGCACCGCCTTGTTCAGAATCTGCTGGAAACTGGTGGCGTATTGCCCCGTCAGATTCATGGAGATGGGTGTGATGGTGGAACTGCTCACAACACGCTCATCGGCAGCGCGACGGCGAAGATTGAGGAAGAATTTTCCGCGCCCGTAGGCTACAGTGGACTACGAAACTTTCCTCAGCTTGGTCACCCGCCCGACTTCGACCCATTCCACCACGAAAATATTTCCCGTGTGATCGAAACAGGCTCCGTGCGGAGCCACGAACTTGCCGGCTTTGAACGCGTCCCGGCTCATCGTACGCGTCTTTTTCCAATCGCTCGCCGAATCGTCGCCCAGATGCTCGATCACCTGGTTGTCCTTGCCCAGCAGCGTCACCCGCGCGCCCAGATCGGGGATCACGAACACGCCCTTCCGCTCGCTGAAATGGCAGGGAAGGTTCGTCCCGCCGACGAAGCTCACATGCTTGCCGTCCAGGGTGAAATACTGAAGCCGCGCGTTGCCGCGGTCGGCCACCAGCAGCATCGGCTCCTTGCCGCGCAGATCCACCGTGATGCCGTGCGGACAATCGAGCTGGCCCGGATCTTTCCCTTTGCCGCCGAAGGTGCGGAGATATTCGCCCTTCGAGTTGTATTGATTGATGTAGCTGGAGCCGTATCCGTCGCCGACATAGATATCGCCGTTCGGCGCGATGGCCAGGTTCGTCGGGCTGTACTTGATCGGCGCGGCGCCGTATTCCTTAGATTCCTTCGGGTAACGCAGCGTGAAGACTTCCTCGCCTGAAAGCGTGGTTTTCACCACGATGGCCCGCTTGGTATCGCATAAGTAGAGGAACTCCTGCTTGCCTTCTTTGTGAATATGCAGTCCGTGCGCGCCGCCCTCGAACTCCGCGCCCCAGCTCTTCACGAATTTTCCCTTGGCGTCGAACACCACCATCGTGTCGTGCTTTTCGCTGGTCTTGTTCACCGTATGATGCACGTAGATATGGCCTTGCGAATCCTCGCAGACGCCGTGCGTATTGCCGTACTTAAGGCCAGGCGGCAGCTCGCCCCAATCCGAGATCATTTCGTACTGAAACTCGCCTGAGCCGACCATCGGATTCTTCGAGCCGCTCTTCGACGCCGCGATGATTGCAGGTGCTGCGGCTGCGGTAGCAACAAACCTTCTGCGTGTGATCATTTCTGCTCCTCTTCTTTCTTCACCAGCACGGCGATCAGCTCCGGATCGGAGTCTTCCAAAACCTTCTTCGGAATATAACAATATCCTTTGTCACCCCAGTCAGTGCCCCAGGAGTTCTTGATGATGTAGAAGTTGCCCGTATAGCCCACCATCAGCATGGCGTGGCGTCCGTGGCGTCCGCTGGGAGCTTCCGCGGCGTTGAACATGCCGTCGCGGCCGACGTCGGAAAACGCTTCCCCCGTGTTCATGGAAATATGCACCGGACAGCCCGCGCTCAGGACTTTTTTCGCATCGTCGAGAGAGATCGGCAGAGGCGCCGCCGGCAGAACGTGTTTGGTTGCGTCCGCTGCGAGCACGCGCTCGGACGTCACCGGAACTTCGCTGTTGTCCGGCCACAGTTCCTGACGGCACGTACCCTGCTCCGTGAGCAGACGCCCGGGATCAGGGCCGCCCGTGGTGCCGTCGCCGCCTGAATAGGCGTATTGATAATCCTTGGCGTCGCCCTGCATTCGCTGGAATTCAAGCATGGTGAAGCTCGGCGAAAGGCGAGGCGCGTTGCCCGTCTTGATGTTGGTCACCAGTTCGGTGGCGTGCGTCCAGGCGAAGGCCGAACATCGGGACGTTTGCCCCTGATCCCCCACCGGCGTGGCGAATTTCCTCAGATCTACGGCATCCTTCGGTTCAATCGCGGCGAACGCCGGGGGCAACGGCTGCGGCGGCGCGATTTCGCCTTTTTGCGGCACGCTGACGTCAATGTTGGAGAAATCGACGCCCGTGTACCGGGCCATCAGCAACTGCAAGGCCGCCGCTTCAATGAATCCGAAGGCGTGCAATCGGCCGTCGCGCTCATAGAGGTTGATCGTATCGGCACTGCCCGGCACCACCGAGTCCATCCCGCGTATGAAGCCGGGGTCCGCGAACTCCTGGTAGCCCTGTGCGGCGAGTTGCGTGGCTTGGGTATCGCCGAAAAACTCGTGATCCCCGAATAGATCCTTGGCGGACTCGGCGTAGTCCGATTCGCTCCAACTGCCGTCGTCGTCCTCGAAGTCCGCTTCGGTGGCGTTGGGGAAATCCTCGGCCGAAAGTGCCGTGTCTTCATCGAGATCGACTAGGTCGTCGGGATCGGAAAACGAATCGTTGATCTCGTCGTAGTAGGCGTCGTCATCCTGGTCGTTGTCGTCCCGATTGCCATCGCGCTGATCGTCACCGCCCTGATCGTCGCCGCCGTCACCCTGTTGATCATCCTGCTGATCGCCCTGATCGTCGTCCTGATCCTCGTCGCCCTGTTGATCGTCATCATCGTCGCCGTTGCCGCCGTCATCGTCGAAGCCGCCGCCGTCATCTCCGCCGCCGTCGAAAAAGCCGCCGCCGTCGTCGTCTTCAAGCCAATACCGCCGATTTTCGTCGAGAGGATCCTCGTAGGGCATCAGTAGAATGGTACTCCAACCATAGGTCCATGGGCCTTAGTCCTAATTACCGATAGACAGACCTGCTGCCATCGGATAGCTTCACATCAGGGACGCTTAGAAGCCGTTATGACAACAAAAAATCACCGGCGTCACCGCCGCATTCCGTACACGGGTCCGATTCGGTTTTCCTGGGAGGAACAGGGGACGCCGCGCTTTGGCGCCGGCCGTTGCATTGACCTCTCCGAGGATGGTCTGCGTATCGAAACCACGCAGTCGGTTCGCCCGGGCAGCCCGCTGCAGTTCTGCGCCGAACGCATCAATCTTTCGGGCTCGGCCACCGTCAAGCGGATGGAACGCTCCGGCGGCAAGTATTTGCTGGGCGTTCATCTCCCGCAGAGCGCACTGGCGAAGACGGTCGCCAGTCTCGAAGGCATCGATACCGTCACCCGTCCATAGAAAACTTGAATCGCACCCATTAAAAGGTTTAACCGGCTCGCCGGCGGAACTCCACCTATACTAAGGAAATTACCTTTTTGGAGTGCTGCTTTGAAACTGGCTCTGCGCTCGATTCCGTTTTTCCTCCTGCCCGTGCTCGCGTTGGCTCAGCCCGCCGATCTTGAGAAACGTCTCAGCGATCTGGATAAGGCGTCCAAAGCCGCGCAAAGCGCGGGCGACAACGCCTGGATGCTGGTCAGCGCCGCCTTGGTTCTGATGATGACCGGCCCCGGCCTGGCGCTGTTTTACGGCGGCCTGGTCCGGCGCAAGAACGTACTCGGCACCATGATGCAAAGCTTCGTGCTGATGGCTCTGGTGACCGTGATCTGGGCGATTGTCGGCTATAGTTTCGCGTTTGGCGAAGGTCCGACGCCGTTTTTGGGCGGGCTCAACTACGCGTTCCTGCACAACGTCGGCTCCGCTCCGAATGCCGATTATGCCGGCACGATTCCGCAGCAGACGTTCATGATTTATCAGCTGATGTTCGCCATCATCACCCCGGCGCTGATCTCCGGCGCTTTCGCCGAGCGCATGAAATTCACCGCGATGCTGCTGTTCATGACGCTGTGGATGTTCATCGTCTACCTCCCCATGGCCCACATGGTGTGGGGCAAGGGCGGATTTCTCAATGCAACTTTGGGCGGAAAGATCCCCTGTTTCGACTTCGCCGGAGGTACGGTGGTGCACATCACCTCCGGCGTTTCGGCGCTGGTCTGCGCGCTCTACATGGGCAAGCGCAAGGGCTATCCCAATGAGCCGATGCGTCCGCACAGCATGGTTTTATCCACCGTCGGCGCCTGCCTGCTCTGGGTGGGCTGGTTCGGATTCAACGCCGGATCGGCTCTGGCCGCATCTTCGCTGGCCACCAGCGCGTTTGTCGCGACTCACTTCGCGGCCGCGGCCGCGGCTCTTTCCTGGATGGTCGCCGAATGGGCGCACACTGGCAAGCCGAGCGTCCTCGGCGCGATCTCCGGATCGGTGGCGGGATTGGTCGCCATCACCCCTGCTTCCGGGTTCGTCAAGCCGATGCCGGCGCTGGTGATTGGCGCGGCGGCCGGCGTGTTCTGCTTCCTGATGGCCACCGCCGTGAAGAAGAGATTCGGCTACGACGATTCGCTCGATGCGTTCGGCGTCCACGGCGCGGGCGGGACGCTCGGCGCGCTGCTCACCGGCGTGTTCGCCACCAAGGAGATCAACGACGTCCTGAACGGCAAGGGTCTAGGATGGGTGGACGGCAACGCCGGACAGGTGGCGAATCAGGCGATCGGTTGCCTGGTTGCGGCCGGCCTGGCGGTCGTTGGAACGTTCCTGATTTTGAAGATCTGCGATCTGACGGTAGGCGTACGCGCCTCCGAGGATCAGGAGATCGAAGGACTCGACCTCAGCATGCATGGTGAGGAAGGATATAATTTCGAGGCGTAGTGCTCACATGAAGAAAATCGAAGCTGTTATCCAACCCCACAAGCTCGAGGACGTAAAGGAAGCCCTCAAGGCCATCGGCATCGACGGCATGACCGTCACCGAAGTGCGCGGCCATGGCCGCCAGAAAGGCCACAAGGAAATATACCGCGGCCAGGAATATCAAGTCGATCTGCTGCCGAAGATCAAGCTGGAGATGGTAATTCCATCGGCCCGCTGCGAAGAAGTAATCCAGACGCTGGTGTCCTCGGCCCGCACCGGGAAAATCGGCGATGGGAAGATTTTCGTGTACGACGTTGCCGAGGCCATCCGCATCCGCAACGACGAGCGCGGCGAATCGGCGTTATGAGCGATATCCGTAAGGTTTGCCATAACCTTACGCTTGCGGGAGCAAGGCAAGTTCGCGACTGCGCCTTGCAAAAAGCATCGGAGTTGCGCGCGTTTGTCTCCGTCGTGGTGGTGGATCGAGCCGGAGTTGTCTTGTTGGCGGAAACCGCCGACAATGCCCCGCCCGGATCCTGGGAGGCCTCTCTTATGAAGGCCAAAGGCGCGGCGAAGTACCGCATCGCCACACATGTGACCGCCGAATTCGTGAAGACGCTGCCGCCCGCACTGGCGCAGCACGCGCTTTCACTCCCCGGGGTTTGCGCGTTTCAGGGCGGAGTGCCGATCCGCCTGGAGGGCGAAGTTCTGGGCGGAGTCGGCGTCTCGGGTGGCTCCGGGGAGCAGGATGTCGCCATCGCGCTGGCTGCCGCGGAGAGCATCGAAAAGCAGTGAATCCTAACGAAGTTTCAGATGCGCTTCGTTCGCGCTCCTCACAGGTGGGGAAGGAGGTGCGCAGCGCTTTTTCGGCGACGCTCGAACGTAAGTTTCCCTCCGGTTTGGCGCTTCTCGCCGTGGGTGGATTCGGGCGGGCGGAGTTGTTCCCTCGCTCCGACGTCGATCTTCTGCTCCTCATCGACAACGAGGCCAAAACAGCGGAGATGCGCGAGAAGCTGGCGGTTTTTCTGCAAACCCTCTGGGATGCCGGCTTGCGTCCAAGCCATTCCGTCCATACGGTCGCCGAATGCGTCGTCGAGCAGGAGCAGAACGCGGAGCTGACCATCAGCCTGCTGGACCGCAGGATGCTCGCCGGCGACGCGTCGCTTTGTAATATACTCGACGAAAAATTCAAAGCGTTTCTAAAAAAGCGCGGCGAATCCGTCGCCCGGCAGCTGGCTGGATTGGCCAAGGCGCGCCGGGCGAAATATCAAAACACGATTTATCACCTTGAGCCCAACGTTAAGGATACGCCGGGCGGCTTGCGCGATCTGCAAGTGGTTCGCTGGCTGGCCATGCTGCATCCGCGCGACGTTCCAGCGGGCGTTCCGGCCGGATTCGACGGCGCGTTCCATTTCCTGAGCAGCATCCGGATTCGCCTTCACGAGATGGCCGGGCGCGACCAGAACATTTTAAATTTTGACGCCCAGGAGGCCTTGAGTCCTCGTCCCGCTTCGATGATGCGCGAATACTACCGCCATGCGCGCCTCATCGATCGCGCCGCCCGCTACGCAGTGGAACGTGCCGCGGAGCAGCCCGGTAGCCTGCTGGGGCGCTTTCACGATTGGCGGTCGCGTCTGTCGACCTCCGAGTTCAGCGTGGTCCGTGACCGCGTCCTGCTGCGCCAGGCGAACCAGCTGCCTCCGGATTTGAGCCTGTTCGTGTTTGCCGCGCGGCATCAGTTGAAGCTGGCGCCGGACACGGTGGATCGTCTCGAAGGGTTTCAACCATCCGCCGGGTGGCCGCAGTGGAAGCAACTGCTGGCTTTGCCGCATGCCTCCTGCGGACTGCGGGCGATGCAGGAGTGCGGCGCGCTCTCCGCCGCGCTGCCGGAGTGGCGCAACATTGAATGCCTCGTGGTGCGCGATTTTTATCATCGCTACACGGTGGATGAGCATACGTTAGTTGCCATCGATTCCCTTGAATCGATTCAAGACGGACGCTTCGCCGGCCTGTTTGAAGAGATTCAGGACAAGGACCTGGTGCGCTTCGCCATGCTGCTGCACGATATCGGCAAGGGGTCCGGGCATGAGCATGTGGCCGAATCGGTGCGCATCGCGCGGATCGTCCTGGATAGCCTGGAAGTTCCTGCGGCCGACCGCGCGACAGTGGAATTTCTGATCGACAAGCACCTGGCGCTTTCGAGCGTGATGACCTCGCGCGACCTGTCCGACGGCTCGACGGGCCAGTTGCTGGCCGCCCAGGTCGGGACCATTGAGCGGTTGAAGATGCTCACCATGCTTACCTACGCCGACATCAGCGCGGTGAATCCGCAGGCCATGACGCCGTGGCGGATGGAGCAGCTCTGGCAGACGTATCTACTGGCGAATGAGGCGCTGACCAGGGAACTCGGCACGGCCCGCATCCATGATGCTTCGGGCGTCGACCCGGAACGCGCCCACTTTCTAGAAGGCCTGCCGACGCGCTATCTACGCACGCATACGGCGGCTGAAATCGAAGCCCATTTCGCCTTGGCGCGCCGCCTGGCGTCGAGTCCGGTGGCCATCGAAATCGTCCCCGAGAAGGGATCGTACCGCCTGACACTGCTGACGCGGGACCGGCCGGCCTTGTTCGCGCCGGTGGCCGGAGCTATCTCCAGCTTCGGCCTGAACATCGTGAAAGCCGAGGCATTTTCCAACGCGCAAGGCGTGGTAGTGGATACGTTTGCGTTCTCCGATCCGCATCGCACGCTGGAGTTGAATCCTCCGGAAGTGGACCGGCTGCGCGGCATTGTGCGCAAGGTTGTGGAAGGCAAGCAGGACGCGGCGAAGCTGCTGGGCGCGCGCCCCAAACCCCTGGTACCGACACGCGCCCGGTTGAAGCCGCGCGTGGCGTTCGACAACGAAGCGTCGGGGACGTCCACGCTGATTGAGATTGTCGCCGAGGACCGGCCGGGGCTGCTCTACGATCTGGCGAACGCCATGACCAGGGAAGGCTGTAATATCGAAGTCGTGCTGATCGATACTGAGGCTCATAAGGCACTGGACGTGTTTTACGTCAGCAAGATCGCCCCTGAAGCCGAGGATCGGCTGAAAAGCGCTCTCATCGCCGCTTGTACCGGATCATGAGCTGGACCACCTGGTGGATCTTCGTCCTCACCGAAACGGTGCTCTGCCTAACGCCGGGCCCGGCCGTGCTGTTCGTATTGTCGAGCGCCTTGAAGGCAGGGGCGCGGAAAAGCGTCGCTTCAAACCTGGGGATTCTGGCGGCAAATACGGTATATTTCGCACTTTCGGCGACGGGCGTCGGCGCGCTGCTGGCGTCGTCGAAGGCGTTTCTGGCGGTGAAATGGATCGGCGCGGCGTACCTGATTTACTTGGGTCTACGGTCGATTTTCAGCCGTGAATTGACGCCTTCGAAGATCGGCGAAGTGAAATCGCGGCACTTATTTGTGGACGGATTCACGCTGCAGATGTCGAATCCCAAGGCGATTCTCTTTTTCACCGCTTTGCTGCCGCAGTTTTTGAATCCGCGCGTGGCGGTGATTCCGCAGGTGATGATTCTGGCGGCGACATCGGTGGCGATTGAGTTTACGATTCTGCTCGGCTATGGCATCGCCGCGGGCCGCGCGTCGGAGATCGCCCTCCAGCCGCGATATGCTAAGTGGACGAACCGCGTCGCCGGGGGCTTGTTGATCGGAGCCGGCGCGGGGCTCGCCACGCGTTGATGGACCTGCTGAAATTACTCGAAAAGCATTGGGGTTACACGCAGTTCCGTCCCAAGCAGGAAAGTGTCGTCCGCAGTATTCTGGAGGGCCGGGATGTGGCCGCCATCATGCCCACCGGAGGCGGCAAATCGCTGTGCTATCAACTGCCTGCCGCGGCCATGGATCGCGTGTCGGTGGTGGTGAGCCCGTTGATCGCCTTGATGCAGGATCAGGCAGCGCATCTGGAAACAGCGGGCATTCCGGCGGCGGTGCTGAACAGTTCTATCGCGTACGAGGAGCAGCGCGCGATCATGCGTCGCGCCGAGCGTGGCGAACTGCGGCTCCTCTACGTTTCTCCCGAAAGATTGGTGCGCGACGACGTGCTCGCCTGGCTGATGAAGATTCCGCTTGGGTTTTTCGCCATCGACGAGGCGCATTGCATTTCCGAATGGGGTCACGAATTCCGTCCGGAGTATCGCAAATTGAGGGCCTTGCGCGAGTGGTTCCCGAAGATTCCCATTGCCGCGTTCACCGCCAGCGCGACGCGTGCGGTCCGGCACGATATCGTGGCGCAATTGAAGCTGCGCGATCCGGCGAAGATCACCATGAGTTTTCACCGGCCCAATCTGCGCTACATCGTCCACGAATGCGCGGCCAGGGAGCAGGACCGGCGCCTGGAAGCCGCGCTGCGGCATTACACCGAAGGCAACCTCATCGTCTACGCGCCAACGATCAGCGCGGTGGAGGAGACCGCAGCGCTGCTGCGGAGTAAGGGTTTTCCGGCGGTGGCGTATCACGGGCAGATGGATACGGCCAAGCGCAGCAGGAATCAGGAAATCTGGATGACGGGCGAGAAACGGGTACTTGTGGGGACGCTGGCCTTCGGGCTCGGGATCAATAAGCCGGATGTGCGCGCGGTGATTCATTTGGCTCTGCCGAAATCGGTGGAGCAGTATTACCAGGAGGCGGGCCGCGCGGGCCGCGACGGATTGCCCGCGGATTGCATCCTGCTGTGGCAGAAGCGCGACGCGGGCCTGCTGGTGCATTTCATCCAACAACTGCAGGACGAAGACGAAAAGCAGAGGGCCTGGAAGCGGTATCACGCGATGCGCAAGTTCGTCGAGGGCGAGGAGTGCCGGCATCGCCAGATCTGCCTGCATTTCGGCGAAACACCGTCGTGGGCCTCCTGCGGCGCCTGCGATGTGTGCGGGGCCACGCCGGATTGGCTACGGAAGCCCGCGAAGGCGGCGGCGGGATCGAAGTTGGCAGCGGCCGAGGTTCGCAAGAAGGCCGCGCCAAAGTGCGCATCAGAGAACGACCTGCGCGGCCGGTTGAAAAAGTGGCGCACGGAGAAGGCCAAAGAACTGTCGGTGCCCGCGTTCGTGATTCTGCACGATGCCACCATCGAGGCGATTGCGGAGCGGGCTCCTGCCACGGTGGAGGAGTTGATGGAGGTGAAGGGGATCGGGAAGGCGAAGGCGGAGAAGTTTGGGGAGGCGATTCTGAGGGTCGTCAGCGGATGAGGCGAATGTTGAGGGCTATCCGCTATGATGGTGACGGTGTTTGCGTGCTGTCACGGTTACCGCCGATGAATGGGAAACACGAGGGCTCCCCCGGTTTCCCTCATAAACGGCCCTTTTCCCCTATGATTTCCTGAGGGTAAGCCAGGATAGGTAAAGTGATGCGCCTGCGAGAAGCGACCCTAAAATTGTCAGTATTAATATGCGCCGCGTTAGCCTGTTTGTGGTTTCGATCAACCTCGCGCTCGCTAAGTCGAACTGCTTGACGGCAGCTACGGTCTCAATCGCCGCTCTGAACTATGCGCGGTCGCGCCAATCCGCTCCCAGATTACCCATTGAGACTGTATGCTTGCGAAGCTCCTTGATTTGCTCTTCGCTGTAGGCGTCGGGATGCATAATGAGCTTTCTTAACTCGGTGTCGTGGTCGTGGTTCACGCTTATCATTGTTGCGCTTTCCCAAGCGTTTCGAGAGAAGGTCCGTTTCGCCAGTTCCCCGCCGAGTCGTGCTACCCTGCTGCGAATGAACAAGAAAAAAACCGAGGGCCAACTGACAAAAGCGCAGATGGAGGGAACACCACGCCCGAAGAGGCCCAAGTTGCCTCGCGGAAGTGCGCCAGAGGGGTTATCTAAACGCGGCGGCAAATCAATGAAGAAGCCGTAGGGGGGGATAGCTGAGGAAAACCGGGAAAACCGGGACGGCCCGCGTGTTTCCCTGGCGAGGCGATCCTGCGGTCATTCGGGCGTGAGATCCCCTCGTTCACACCCGGGGTTCGGTTCGGAAGTGATTGCGGAGCATGGGATTGGGTGTTTCACTCGGCTGGTCATGCTAAGCCGCGGATCATGCTCAAGGCGTGAATGCGGCTATTCTGTTTATTACTCTTTTGGCGCAGTCGAGCACGGAGACCTGGGTGAATACGCCTCGTCCGCTGCGGCTCACGCATCTGGATCAGTGCGTCGATATCGCCAACGCGGCGGTGTACAAGAACGGCGCGGCGCAGTTGATTCGCGAAACCATCGGCATTGAGCCTCGCGACCAGTATTTCGTGATCCACGTCGCGCGGTGGAGCGACGGCGGGGAGATCTTCCAGCAGAACTGGTATGTCTATCACGCGGGCACGTGGAGCGACGCGCAATACCTGAGCACGAAGCGGATCTATGGCCGCAAACAGGTGTGGTTCTTGTACCTTCAGCTGAATACGCGATCCGGCGCGGACACAGCGTATACCATTCAGACGGCCAAGAAGGCGCCCGCGTATGGCGCCGATGCGCAGACGGCGGCGGACCTGTTCGGCGTCACTCTGCCGGCGGTGGGCGAGGCGAGGAACGTGTGGAACGCGGAGCTGGTCTCCATTCCTTACCTGCAGTCGAACGTGACGATCACGCCGAAGTTTCCGGGAGGTTCGGCCGCGACGTTCGATAACGAAGGGCTGTCGAGGATCGACTTCAGCGCGGCGGTTCCGGTGACCAAGCTGAGCGCGCAGGGCGTGTTCGCGGTGGCCGACCTGTATTCTCGCCCCGTGGACATCAAGAGCGCGATGGGATTCGGAAGCTGGCCCCATCTGCTGGCAGGACCGAGAATCGGCAATCAGCCGCTAAAGAGCATCTTGGCCGGCATCGGCTGGGGTCCGATGTACGGAGGCGTGGTGATCAGCGGGGGCGCGCACGCGTATTCGTTCGGGTTTAACATCTCCGTGGGAGCGGTGGCAGGCGGCAGCCGGTGAGGTGCGTTCGAATTGCCGCCATGTCCTTTCGACGACGGCGGTGTTTCTGGCTGAGGCATTGAAGCCGAAGGAGACGGGGAAGCACACGTCAAACCAGGGAAATGTCGGCTACGGAGTCTTTTGTGAACGCAGCGGTGGCATTTATCGATAAGTGGAAGAAGTTGAAGCCGGTTGCGCCGATTTCGGATCGGCGGGCGAAGTAGCTTCCGAGTGCCTGCCAGTACTATGCGGCGCCTCTCCTGGTACGTTCCGGGTACTAGAAATTGTACTTTCGGCGGATATCACGGGCACATTCCATGAGCGAGACTAATTCTGCCATGAGAGCGATTCTGATTTGCCCGGATAATGAACTTCGACAAGACTTTGAGAAGCTGGTTGGCAGCAACTCGCCGCTCCGCCTGAAGAAATCCCTGGATCACTATCCAGCGCCGGATATGCTGCGCCAATTGGTCAAGGTGTGGGCTCCGGAGGTGCTGTTTGTCAGTATGGAGGACGCGGAGGCGGCTGAACAGATCTCCAAACAGATGGATTCGGAGTTCGCTACTCTCCAGAAGGTCGGCCTGAGCCGGGACGAGGGACGCGAAACGTTCCGGTTGGCCATGCAGTTGCGGATGGCGGAGCTGATGGCTCCTCCGTTCGAGCCGGATTCCTTCGTGGCAATGTTGAAACGGCTTTACGAGCACCTTGCGGTTCATCCGCCGAGCTTCGGAGCCCTGGGCAAGGTGTACGCGTTCGTGCCCGCCAAGGGCGGCGTGGGCTGCTCAACGATCGCGGCGAATGCAGCCCGGGCGTTCGCGCAAGCGCCTGGCGCGAAAGTGATGATGGCCGACTTCGACCTCTCCTCCGGGTTGGCCGGGTTCATGTTCAACGCGGAGCACGAATTCTCGGTCAACGACGCGGCGGAGCGGAATAAGGACCTGGACGAAGAGTCCTGGCAGAGGGTGATCAAGAGGGCCGGTAACATCGACCTGTTGCTGTCCGGCGCGCCGGTGATCGGCGAAGGGATTTCGGCGAGCCATATTCCTCCGGTGCTCGATTATGCACGGAAGGCCTATACAGTGGTGGCCGCGGACGTTTCCGACACGCTCGACGACCGCTGCCTGGCGGTGCTGCGTGAGGCAAACTATGTGTTCCTGGTAACGACGCCGGATCTGGCTTCTCTTCGCCTGGCGAGATTAAAGGCGATGGCCCTTCGCCGGCTGGATTGGGAAGATAAGGCGAGGCTGCTGTTAAACCGGTCAACGAAGCGGATGGAGCTAACCCTGGACGAGATCGAGGCTACGGTGGGGCTCCCGGTGTTCGCCACGTTCCCGTGCGAGTACGCCGATGTATCGCGGGCGACGCGCAAGGCGGAAGCATCTGCGAAGCTGGCGCCGAGCATCCACCATTTCATCGAGAAACTGGGCGCCCCGAAGGCGGAAGAGAAAAAAGCCCGTTTCATCGAGCGGTTCGCCGTGGTTCCGGCGCGGTACGGTTACCGGTAACTACTTCTTTGCGAGCATGGGGCGGAGGGCGAGGTTCACCAACACCATCGCGATGGAGAACGCTGGCAGCAGCAGGAGCGCGGTACCGAGATGCGCGTTGTCCTTGCCGGCGATTCCGCCGATGATCGGCGAACTGACCACCAAACCGAGCCATCCACAGGTGATCACGATTCCCATGGCCGTCGCGGTACCGCGCGGGAAGGCGTCAGCGACCATGGCGAGCGTGGTGGGGAAGACAGGCGCCATGGCCAACCCCGCGCAGAAGACGGCGATCCAGGCTACGGTGGAGTCGCTCGACTGAAGCATCAGATAGGTGGTGGCGGCCATCAGGATCGCGGCGGCCAGCGTCACCGTCACCGAGGAAACCCTAATTAGAATTCGCGAGACAACCACGCGCCCCAGCAGCAGGCCGAGCGCGAAGCCCAGCGAGAGAATATTCAGGGCCTTCGCCTTGTCGATATTGCGGCTGATGAGATAGCTGGCGAGCCAATTCCACACGCCGACCTCGCAGGCGACATAGAGGAACAAAAAGAGCGCGAGCAGGTACAGCACAGGCCGGCCGACGATGTCTCCGACTTCGGACATTTTGAAGCCGCGCTCCCCGGTGGGGGGAGGGATCTTGGCAACGATGTTGGCGAGCAACGCTACCACGCCCAGGCCCGCGCCGAGATAGCAGAGCTTGGCGGAATCGCCATTCAACAGGTTGGCCGCGAGGAAGGGCGTCAGCAATCCTCCGAGTCCGAAAAAGAGATTCAGGAAGTTCAGCGTAGAAGCGCGGCGCGTTTCATCGACATCGCTCGCCAGCGCGTTGGCCCCGGTCACAATGATGCCTCCGCCGAGGCCAAGGACGAAATAAATCGCCATCAGCGAGCCGTAGCCTGTTGCGCTGGGAAGCGCCGCGAGGGAGAGCGTAATCAGGGTAAGGCCGCCAATGAGAGCTGTTTTCTTGCCGCGCGTATCGATGAGCGGGCCGACCGCCAAGGAGGCGACGACGAGCCCGAGGGCCTGGGCCAGAGCAATGTTGCCATCTTGTTCTCCGGACAGATGGAACGACGCGGTGAAGCTCGGCATGACGGTTCCGAGCATGGCGGCAATGACGCCGTAAACGAGGATCGAAAGGATCGCGGCGAGAATTAGCATTAGTGGATGATCTTAGCAGATCAATGATGGAGAAGGCCGGATGGTCCCCAGTCGGCAGGCGTGGTGACGCGGGCGGCGGGTTTTATCTCTTTTATGTGAAAATGTGTGCCGGCGTTGTCGACTTCGACGAGTGTGTGAGCGAAGAACCAGCCGTCTTCGTACTTTTCAGTGCCGCGCAGATGGCCTCCAGCGCTGGGCATGGAGAAATATTCGACGCCTTCGAAACTGGCGTGGATCATCAGGTGGACGTGGCCGGAGATCACGTACTGCACGCCGTACTTCTTCGCGAGTAGATGCACCGGGTCCTGGGGATTTCTGAGGAGGATTCGGACGAGCCACGACGGGCGATGGGAAACGATGAATTTCAGCGGCTGCGATTTGTGCGCTTCGAGGTCTGCTTCGAGAAAGGCGAGTTCGGCGGCTGAGAACTCCTCGTCCCGGCTGTTGTCGAGGATGGTGAAATGCACCTGTTCGCGATCGAAGCTGTAATGCGGCTGGCGGCCGGCATATTTGGCAAACAGGCGTTCTGAAAGCTCCGACCAGATATCGTGATTGCCGGGCGTCAGGTAAAAGGGGATGGCGCTATAGGGGGCGAGGATCCGCTTCACGCTCCGCCATTCGCGATCGGCCGAGGCGTCGTCTCCGCCCTGGATCGTGTCGCCGGCGTTGATGACGAAAGCAGGATGGTCGGCGGCAGTTTCTTTCCAGACTTCCTCATAGACGCCGGACCTGGTATCGCCGGTGCGGTCGCCAAGGATGACAAAGCGGAAGTCGGCGAGCAACAGGAAGGCGAGCAGGGAAATCATTTGAATCGTTTGCGGTACTGAAAGTAGATGCCGAACAGGCCATTCTCCTGGCGGACGGCGATGGCGGACCAGTGGGGGCTGAAGGCCCATTCGAACTGCACCGCCTGCTCCTGCGTTCGGTTAAGATTCGTGATGTAGGTGAGCGTAATCTCCTTCGACACTTGCTGCTCGACCGTGAGGCGGGCCTGCGGGAGGGTGTCGACGCCGGTGACGGTCGGGTCGATCTTCACGCGGCTGGCGCCGAAGAAGCGCTGGAGCCGGCTGGAAAGTTGCGCGGAGACCGCTTCGCTGAGGAGTCCTCCGCCCGCTTCGAGCGCGGTAGAGGAACCGGTGGCAATCTGTCCGGCGGCGGTGCTCCCGAGCGCATTCGGGTCGCGGCCGACGGCGAGCAGGGCAATGATCTCGCGGGTCTGCAGCGGAGGGTCCGAACTATAGTTCACGTTGAGCTTCTGAAGGGTCCCGGAGAAGCTGATGTCGACGACGATGCCGCGGGCGCGGGTTCCCAGGTCCATGTCGAAAGTGGGTTCGATTTTGATGGGGTTAAGGAAGCGAATGTCGCCGCGGTCGACCGTGTAGCGGTTGCCGAAGATTTGAATTTCGCCCTGATTGATGGAAATGGAGCCGAGCAGGACGGGCCGGAGGGGTGTGCCCCGCAAGTGGAGGTCGATTTCGGCTTCGACGTTCCGGGTGAGGGAGGTCTGGAATTCGAAATTTGGTCCGCTTTCGATGCGCACGTCGAACTGCATGCCCCGCAGATACTCGTTGGGCGTGGCGGGCGCCGGGACGGGCTTGGCGGCGAGGGCCAGGAATCCGCCGAGGTCGGAGTGAGGGTTAAAGGCGGCGCGTATAAGGGTGATGGAACCGGATAGCGTGCTGGCGTCAGACGTGCCGTTGAGGGCGAGCTTTGCGCTGAACGTGTTGCTGACATCTTCGGGGTAACGCACGCGGACCTGCTGTGCCTCGGCTTGCAGGCGGTAGGTAAGGACGTCGCGCAGTTCGACGAATCCGGCGAAGAAGACCTTCCCCCCTCCCGTCTCCGCGGTGAGCGTCTCGATGGTGGCGCGATTTCGGTCGAACGTCACGCTGCCGTTGGCGTTGTCGATGCCGTTGGGCAGATCGCTGAGGTAGAGCGACGCGCTTTTCAATTCCATGCGGCCATTCACCTGCGGATCGCGGATGGAACCTTTCACGCTTGCCTGAACGGTGGCGCTGCCTCGGGCGAGCAGGTCTGGGTTGTAGAGCTGCAGGATGGCCAGATTGACGGAGCCGCGGACGGCAAGATCGGCGGGAGCCTGCGGATCGAAAGGGATGCCTCCAGCGGCCTCCAGGCTGGTACCGCGAGCGGAAAATTGGGCGGACTGGAGGCGCGCCTCTTTGGAGGTGAGAATGACGGAGACCGGTCGAACGTTGTGGAGCACGACATCCTCAGGCTGGACACCGAGTTTCAAGGCTTGGGACTTGCGGGCGTTGATCTGCGCCTGGTCAAGCGTAATCTCGGCCCGAAACTCCTCGGGTTTTCGCAGGGATACGGCGACCGTGGCATGGCTGTCGATGAAGCCTTCGAAGGGAAGGACTTCGTTCTTCTGCTCATTGGTGCCGCCGATCCGGTAAATGCGGTGCGCGGTGGCGATATCTACGCGCTGGGCGTGGATGGTGAGGGAGCCGGGATCGTCGCCCTCCAGCTTCCAGGCTCCGGTGGCGTCGAATTTCGCGCCGCGCACAGTGGCGTTGGCGCGCACGGAAAGGTCCGAACCCTGGGTGTGTGCGGTGAGGGAGAGGTCGCCCACGCCGTCGCCGTCGAGAGTAATGTCGCGCGCGGTGGCGTCGCCGGATAGAGTGCGCAGGGCGAATGCGCCGCCGGCGACGCGGCCGGTTCCGGAGAATTTCGCGGTGACGGTGCCGTCGGCGTGCATAGGTAGTTTCGACAGCGCGTGAATGCGCGCGCCGGGAAGATTCTCGGCGGTCACCGAAAAGCGGGTATCGCCGCTCGATTGGGAATAGGCGCCGTCAAATCGGATGCGGGCCGGGCCGGTCTGCGCGTTACCCGAGGAGACAGCAATGTTGTGATCTGCGTAATGAAGCGTTGCGCTGGCGCGGTCGACCTGTTCATCAAAAACAGCCAGCTTTTCCACTTGGGCCGCAATATCGGCGACGGGGTTTTGCATCGTGCCTGCTATGTGCGCACTGGCCGAGCCATTGCCGGTGACATCGAAACTCTGGCCAGTCTCCTTCATAAGTTCAGCGAGTTGCACGTCGTGCAGATTGAGGGTCGCGTCGAGCGAAGCATCGTCGAAGGAGCCATTATTGCCGGCGATGGTGGCCTGCCCGTCGATCGATGTCTTGCCGCGTGTCAGCGTAAAGGCCGAAAGATGAATATCGCGGCGCGACGCATCGAGACTTGCGGCGAGACTATCGAATGCGTGCGGAACCGTCTTGACCGTCGCGACGGCGTTCGTAATCGTGGCCTTGCCCACGACGCGCGGGTCGTCGAGGGCGCCGCTTACAGAACCGATGAACACGGCGCGGCCGTTGTTCAGCTTTAGAGGAAGTTCTCTGGGCGCGTTTGGATCGTAGAGGGCGAGCGCAGGCAGGAGATCGTCGAGGTTTGTTGATTGCGCACGCATGTCGAGCGTCTGGCCGAGCGTGCCGCTGAAGTCGACACGCGAAGCAGGCGTGCTGAGATAGGACTGGCCGAAAGCGAGGGTTCCTGCGGCCTGGTCGTAATCGACATCGAGATGGCCTTCCAGCGGCGAGCCTTCCTGCGGTGCGGGATACATCCCGATGTTGCCTTGAAACCTCGCGGCCGGCTTGGCGAGCGATGCGTCGAGTGAAAAACCGCCGGCCAGCGTGGCGTGCCAAGGGACTGGCCGGTCGGTAATAACATGGGCGGCGCTCTGAAGACCAAGCCCCTGCAGATTGCCCTCGGCGTGAAAATCGCGCCAGTGGAGGAGGGTTGCCTGCCCGTTAACGGTGGCGCCGAGCGCGGTGAGCGTGAGGTCTTGGAGAGTGATGGAGTCGAGGCCGAGGGCGAGGTCGCCGCGCACGTCGGCATTTTCGATCCTCACGCGATCCTGATGGTAACCGAGGCCCTTGGCCGCGGCGCGGCCCTTCATCGAGAACTCGAAGGGCTTGTCGAAGGAGATATTGAGTCTGCCATCGAAGGTTGCCGAGCCGGCCGGGTCGATCGGCACGGCGAAGAATCGCACCGCTTCGCGCGCTGAAGCGGTGGCCTTCACGGTGAACGTCCCGCGAGGCCTGCGGAGATTGGTGAACCCGCCGGTGACGACGGCCCGGGACTCGGCGGTGGAAATCTCCAGGCGTTTCACGTCGATTTTCGATTTGTCGAGGGTGAAGGCTGCGGAGGCATCGACTTCCACCGGGCCAGCGCCGCCGGGAATCACGCGGATGCGGTTGGATTCAAATTCGCCGCGATAGAACGGGTTGGTTCGGGAAGGCTCATAGGCCATGCGCACGAGCAGGTGCTCGCCGCGAATGTTGAGGGGGATGTCCTGGCCGTCGTATTCAAACAGCCCGTTGGTGACCTCATAGCGGCGGACGGCAAGATGCACCAGATGCTCGGACCACAGGGAGGTGGGACGAACGGCGGGCTCGGGGAGATTGGTGGATCCGTCAGGATAAAAAACGATGCGGACCTGCGGCTGGACAATGTGGAGTTCGGAAAGATCGATCTTACGCTCTACCATGGAAATAATGCGCAGGCGCGCGGTGAGGGAGGCGATACGCACGAAGGGTGGCTCGGCTGCGGATTCCTTTCCGTGCAAGACAAGGGGACTAACGTTCACCTCCAGACGGTTGGCGTTGAAGGAGAAGTTTCCCACCTCGACGCGGCCTCCGGTGGCTTTCTCGATTTCCGCGATCAGGCGGCGGTGAACGAGTTCATGGAACCAGCCGCTGCGAAAGACCAGCACGGTGCCCAGGGCGCAGACCGCGGCCAGCAGGGCGAGGGCGGCCAGGATGCGCAGCAGGATTCGTCCGAGTTTCCTCATTTGAACGCCTCGTCCTTATACAGGATCTGCGTTTCGCTGCGAGTGGCGCCGAGCCAGCGGTCCATTGCCTGGGTGACGCGCTGATCGGTAAGCAATTTTTCGATCTGGGGGCGGCTGGCTTCGAACGTCGGCACCTGGGTAGTGTTGGTGCGCTTCCATTGGGCGGCCACGGAGTCGTAGTAGTCGCGCAGATCGTCGTCGGAAATCTGGACCTCCGGCCGGAAGCGAAGGTCAGCGAAGCGGAGGGCGCGGATTCCGTTCAGCAGGTGCGCTGCCATTGCCGCTTCGGTAATGGACGAGCGCGCGAGAGCAGCGCGGTACTCCGTTTCAGTGGCATATTGCGACTTCACCTGTTCGAGAAGCTGCTGCGCGTCGGCCTCGCCGGGCAGCGCGAGACGGCTCAGGGCGGCTTCCTGCAACAGGAGGTATTGATCGATAAGGCGATCGGCGGCCTTGCGCTTTTGATCGGGGGTGGCGTCCACCGGCTTTTGGTCGAGGAACGCGGCGATGCGCAGATCGAGCAGAATATCGCCTTCGGTGATCACATGCTTCCCGATGGTTACGGCGATGCGGTCGAGCACGTCCGCGGGGACGGAAACGGAGATCATCGCGGCGAGGATAAGGCTCGTCATCAGAATGTTTGCCCCAGGGAAAAGTGGAACTGGAACAGATTGATCTTCTGGTTGGTCTGCACGCCTTGACCCAGGATCAATTCTTCATAGGTACCCTTAAAGCCATAAAAGCGTGGTGCGTTCGGGCTGAAGCTGAAGTCGGCGCGGATGGGTCCGATGGGCGTGCGATAGCGGATGCCGAAACCTACTGACTGAACGGCGTAGCCAAAATCCTGGATATTGCGCTGACGGAAGCGGAAACTGATGTCCTGAATGCTGTCGTAGACGTTGCCCATATCGTGGAACAGGACGCCACCTACATTGTCGCCGATTAGAGGGAAGCGCACCTCGGTGGAAAGGAACAACAGTGCGTCCCCGCCCAAGGGAAATCCGGTATCGAGGTCGCGCGGGCCTGCCTGGTTATCGGGAAAAGCGCGGTTCGATGAGGAGCCGCCGGAGAACCAGCGCTCTCCGAGTGGGATTTCAGCCAATCCGCCGAGGCGCTGAATATAGCCGAATTCGAGACTGCGCGCGATGACGATGTCCTTCCCAATGGGATGATAGGTGGCGTTGCGCAACAGCAGACGCGTGAAATCGGTCTGCGAGCCGAATGCTCGCAGCGCGAGGCCGAGGTCGACGGTGTTGTAGATCCCGCGGTGGGAGTTGACGGGATCGTCCCGGCGGTCCTGGATGAAGGTCGTCGACGCGATCCCGACTCGGACCGGCTGCGAAAGCAGGGGAATCAGTTCGGGCGAAATCTTCAGCTCGGACACGATGACATGGCGCAGCGCGAAGCGGTATTGCAGCGAATACTGGCGCGAGAGGCGCTGGGCGAGCTGGACCGATCCTTCCTCGCGTTGCTGATGGAACGTTCGAATGTCGTTGGCGTTGTCGAACAGGCCGGACCAACTGAGCGATAGACTCTCGTGCTTCCACGGGCGGGGAATAATATAGGTCAACACGGCGCGCTGCTCAATCGTGGAGACCAGAGTGTTCAGGTTCAGAGTCTGGCCAAGGCCGAGGAAATTGAGGCGGCTGACGCCGAAGGAGACGCGCGGGCTAAAGCCTGCAGCCCCTGCCGGATCATCGAAGTTTGTGACCCCGCCGCCGATGCGCGCCAGCTGCGCGCCGAAGCCGACTGTGTAGGAATAGCGGCTGCCTTCGTCCACCTGGAGCAGGACGTACTTTCGTTCCTCGTCGCCGCCGGGGTTCTGAATTGCTGTTTGAACTTTCGAGAGAATGCCGAGGTCGTAGAGTCTCTGCTGGCTGGCGCCGATGCTTTGCTGGGACAGCGGATCGCCGGGTTTCAGGAGGATGCGGCTTTCGGCCAGCGATGGGCGGGTGGTCTGTAAGCCGCTTAGCAGAACACTGCGGACGTAGATGCGCTTGCCTTGGCGAAGTGTGTATTTCAGGTTGACGCGATGATCGCCGTCGCCGGGCGTCTGCGTCCAGTCGAACGAGGCTTCGGGATAACCGTTGTTGTAGTAGTAACCGAGGATCGTATCCCGATCGGCTGCAATGTTGGCTTCGCTGAATGGCTGATCAGGAGCGGATTGAATCGTGGAGCGAAGGTAAGGGAGATCATTTTCGGGTATTCCTTCAAATTCGAGCTTGCCGACAAACCATTGCGGGCCTTCCTTCACCTCCAGCACGACACCCAACTCGCCGTTCTTCCCGCGGAAGGTGGTGTCGACTGTGGATTCGACATCGGCATCGCGGAATCCGTTGGCCCGGTACAGATCCTTGATCGTCTCCTTATCGCGCTCCAACTGCTTCTGGGAATACCGGCCATAGCGGAAGCGGGGGAACCTGGCGGTGGTAATGTACATACGCTCCCGCAGGGTCGCGGTATTGAAATACTTGTTGCCGCTGATTTCGATGCTGCGCACTTTAAAGCGCTGGTTACGCTGGACGTCGTAGTTGATTTCGTAGACGTCGGGCGACGGGCGCTCGTCGCGGAAATCCACGCTGGCGTCGAAATATCCTTTTGCCTGGAAATATTCCACCAGGTTGCGTTGGCCTTCCACCAAAAGCGTGCGATCCACGGTCCGTTCCTCAAACACCGGGATCAACTGCTTCAGCTTGCCGCGCGACACTTTAGCTCCGGTGGTCTTCACGTCCACCGTGGGGCCATTGTCGATGTAGAGCGAAGGCCGCAGGGTATTGGTATCGGGATTGTAGTCGAGCTTCTCCAGCGTCACCCGGGCCTCCAAATGAGTGCCCTTCTGAAAATCCTCGCGGACGCTTTCGATCCCGGCGGTAAGGCGGCTCTCTGTGGCGGTTTTCCAGCCGGGAAGGGTAAGAAACAGAAAATTGCGCCGCCAG
The DNA here is from genome assembly GCA_035542735.1 of Bryobacteraceae bacterium. Lineage (GTDB taxonomy): Bacteria > Acidobacteriota > Terriglobia > Bryobacterales > Bryobacteraceae > Palsa-187. Next base: position 40,867 of record DATKKV010000013.1, on the reverse strand, counting down.
TGGGTGACCTTGACGATGCGTTCCGGCGGTTTCGCGAAGTTTCCACCGAGTGTCACGCCGTCGAAGCGGGCGCGATCGCCGGGTTGAATATCGAAATGGATACTGGCCTCTTCGGTCGCAGGCCGCCGGTTGACGGAATAGTCGATCTTAGCGTTGTGAAAGCCGTTGGCGCGCATACGTTCCAGCATGTTCTGCACAGCCTGCTCCATGTCGTTGTCCTCAAATGGCGCGCCCAACTCCAGTTTGGAGGCGGTGGTCAACTGGCCGCGGCTGGGCGGCTCGGCCACACCGGCCAGGCTGACGCGGCCGACGAAATACGAAAGCTCGGTGGAAATGTTGATCACCAGCGTGGCGCCCTCGTTGAACGCGCTGATGGAAATATTGGAGTAACGGCCGGTGTTATAGAGGTTCTGGATCGCGGTGTGAACGTCGTTGAGATTCAACAGAGCGCCAGGGCGCATGGGAATCAGCCTGTCCAGTTCGGAGCGGGGCAGCGGTTGATCGGGAGGATCGAAATCGACGCGGCCAACGGGTTTGCCGGCATAGGCCGCCGCAGTGAGGGTTTCCTTCTCATCCTGACCCACTGCAAAGGGCGCGGCCGCGATACTTACCAGCAACGGAACAAGCACTAGCATCGGCGGACGCACGTTTTCACAATGATAGCGCTCGCGCTTCGTGCTTTGCTGTCATCGGCTTGGCTGTTACCATCAAATCAAAGGCCCCAGAACCGCTCCTTTAGTCAGTATGATGCGCTCCAGCAACTCCCGTTACTCCCGGCAGACCCGGTTCGCGCCCTGGGGAGAACAGGGGCAGGGGAAGCTGGCGTCGTCGAGCGTTGTGATCGTCGGCTGCGGCGCTCTGGGAACTGTGCAGGCGGAGATTTTGACTCGCGCGGGGGTGGGCCGCTTAAGGATCATCGACCGCGATATCGTCGAGCTGAGCAATCTCCAGCGTCAATTTCTGTTTTCCGAAGCCGATGCGGCCGACGGGATTCCGAAGGCCATGGCGGCTGCGCGCCGGCTGGCCGCGATCAATTCCGAGGTTGCCGTCGAGCCTCATGTCGCCGACCTGAGTCCATCGAACATAGCCGAGTTATTCGAGGAAGTAGACCTGATTCTAGACGCCACGGATAATTTTGAAACGCGCTATTTGGTAAACGATTTTTCAGTGCGGGAAGGCATCCCGTGGATCTACGGAGCGGCCGTTTCGAGCTACGGTTTGAAAATGGCGGTCATTCCGGGCGCCACGGCATGTTTCAAGTGTGTCTATCCCGAGCCTCCGAAGGGCGCGCAAGAGACCTGCGAGACGGCGGGCGTGCTCGCCAGCGTCACCGCCGCGATCGCGTCACTCCAATGCGCTGACGCGATGAAGATTTTGGCCGGAGCTGAGTTCGCGGCGAAGCTCACGACCTTGGATGTTTGGTCGGGCGAGGTGCGGCAGGCCGGCCCGATGTCGCGCGACCCGGAATGCCCTTGCTGCGGCGCGCGTCATTTCATTCATCTGGAAGGGTCGAGGCGCGCGCCGGTGAGCTTGTGCGGACGCAACGCGGTGCAGATTCACGAACGCGCCCGTCCGCTGGACTTGGCGGAGCTTTCCGCGAGACTTGCGAAGCTCGCGCCGGTGCGCGCCAACGAGTTCGCCCTGCGCGTTGTATTGGATGCCTATGAGCTGATGATCTTCCCCGATGGCCGAGCCATCATTAAGGGAACCACCGATGTCGGGATCGCCCGGAGCCTCTATGCCCGCTACGTCGGCGCCTGAGCCGCTGGTGACCATCGTCACCGCCTGCCTGAACTCGGGGCGATTCGTCGAGCAGACCATCCTCAGCGTGCTCGAGCAGGGCTACCCGCGCCTGGAATACATCGTGATGGACGGAGGTTCAACCGATGGCACGATCGAGATTCTCAAGAAATACGAGGCGAGGCTGCGGTGGCGCTCCAGTCCGGACAAGGGCGCGGCCGATGCGATCAATAAAGGATTCGCGCTCGGCTCGGGCGCGATTCTTGGGTTCTTAAATGCCGACGATTTGTATCTTCCGGGAGCGGTGTCGGCCGCAGTCCGGCATCTGCGGGAGGCGGAAGATGCCGGCGTCTACGGGGACGCATGGTGGATTGACGAAGCCGGGGGGCGCATCGCGCCATATCCGGTGAAGGAGTTTGATCGCGCGGCACTGAACCGGGGGTGTTTCATTTGCCAGCCCGCCAGCCTCTTTAGGCGCTCGGCGTTCGAGAGCGTGGGGGGGCTGGATCCCGATCTTCACCTGGCGTTCGACTACGATTTCTGGCTGAGGCTAACGCGTACGCACCGGTTGCGACGGATCCCGGAGGCGCTGGCCGAATCCCGGATGCACCGGGCGAATAAGACCCTAGGCCAGCGCGAGGCCGCTTTTCGGGAGACGTTTAGAGTCCTGAAACGGAACTGCGGATATGTGCCGTTTCCGTGGGTTTACAGCTACCTATGCTACCGGGCGGATGCTCGGGATCAATTCTTCGAGCCGCTGCAACCCTCGATTTTGCGTTACGTTGAGAGCCTTCCCGCAGGGCTTTGGCTGAATCCCGGGGCGATGGGCGAATACGCTAGGGAATGGGCGAGCATTATGAGCTGGAGCGCGCTTCGGCGGCGGCTCGCGGCGTTCCAAATCGGAAAAATCCCAGGCTGAAACCGCCGCGTCGATCAACTTATTCCGAGCCAAAACCTGAATGATACAAGAATTTTCCGCCTGACTCCTACTTCTTTGTTGAAGCTGAGTTGATGCGGATCGCGATTGTGACGCTGTTCCTGGCCGGAGCGCCCGGGATTCTTGCAGCGCAGCAGGAATGTTCACTCCCGCTGTTTTTCTTCCCCGATGGGACTGATTCCCTGGTCCAGTACTTGGTGCAGACTCCGGATGTATCGGCAAGGTTCCGGGCCGATGGGGCTGTTTTTCAGACCGGCCACCGGCGCGTTCGAGTTCGCTTTGCCGGGGCGAGCCACGACGTATCGCTGGAGGGAAGGGAGCCGCTGCAGGCGAAGGTAAACTTCTTTCTCGGAAACGACAACTGGCGGCGGGATGTGGCCACGTACGCCGGGGTTGTTTACCACGGTCTTTATCCGGGGATCGATATGAGCTTCGGCGGAACGGGGCGGCACGTGAAATCGGAGTTCGTGGTGGCGCCGGGCGGGGACCCTGGGCTGATTCTCCTGGAATACTCCGAACCAGTCGAGGTTGATGCCGGCGGGGACTTGGTTGCAGGTGATTTTCGCGAAAGCGCGCCTGAGATATATCAACAAAATGGCTCCGTGCGGGAGCGAATTAGCGGCCGGTACAAGCTCCTCGGGCCGAAAACAGTAGGATTTGAAATCGGTCGGTACGACCCATCCCGGGCGCTGGTGATCGATCCCACTGTTTCCTTCAGCACCTATCTGGGCGGAAGCGGCTTGACCTCGATCAACGGCGTCGCGGTGGACGGCAGCGGCGATCTGTACGTCACTGGATGGACGGAGGCACTGAATTTTCCGACCGATGGTCCCGTGCAAGCGGCGAATCAGGGTGGCGTGGACGTGATCGTGGCGAAGTTGAATCCGTCGGGAAGCGCGCTGCTTTACGCGACGTATATCGGAGGCAGATCCGATGATAAGGGGGCAGCGATCGCGGTCGACACGCTGGGCCAGGCCTATGTGACGGGTTCGACGTCATCCACGAATTTCCCCCTGGTTTCGTCGAATCGGTCGACCCTCGGCGGCAGCACGGCCGCGTTTGCACTTAAGTTGAGCGCGGCTGGAAACGCGCTGCTCTACAGCGGGTACTTGGGTGGGACGACCTACGATTTGGGCACCGCCATAGCGGTCGACTCGAATGGGAGTGCTTACATCTCGGGCGACACGCAATCTGCGAACTTTCCGGTTCAGAGTCCGGTGCAGCCGTTCATCGGCGGCGGAACCGATGCGTTCATCACGAAACTCAACCCATCGGGAGCCATTGTTTTCAGCACGTACCTGGGAGGCTCCGCCAATGAGCATGCGGGAGGAATCGCCGTGGACGCGCTGGGCGACATTTTCGTCGCTGGAGGAACGGCTTCGGCGAATTTTCCAACCGTTTCGGCACTCCAGAGCGCACTCGCCGGGACGCAAGACGCTTTTGTCACAAAGATCTCCTACTCGGGCACGATCGCGTTCAGCACCTATTTAGGAGGGAGCGGCGGCCCGCCGCAGCAGGCCAATGGCATCGCGCTCGATTCGGCGGGAAACGCGTACGTCGCAGGAGTTACCGTTTCGGCCAACTTCCCGGTGACGGCGGGCGCATTCCAGACGGCGATTGCAGGGCCGCAGAATGCGTTCGTCACGAAACTCACGGCGACGGGAACGCCAGTCTACAGTACCTACTTGGGCGGCGCCAGTTATGACTGGGGTTCGGGTATTCGTGTGAGCGCCGCGGGCAGTGCCTATATCAGCGGATATACCGCGTCCCTCAATTTCCCTCAGGCCGGATCCTTGCAGCCGAGTCTCGGAGGATTGTACGACGCCTTTATCAGCGAGTTGAACGCCGCTGGAAACGGACTGGTCTTCTCCACCTTCTTTGGCGGGACCGGATCGGACGCGGCCAATGCGATCGCGCTCGATGCCAGCGTGAATATCTTCGTGGGTGGACAGACCAGCTCTTCGAATTTCCCCCTGACGAATCCGATCCAATCGGCGCTCGCCTCAGCCAGCACGGGATGGGTCGCGCGGCTGGGCGTATCCGCATCGCCGCCCACGACGCCGGCGGTTCTGTCGATCTCGCCGGCTTCAGGCTCCGGGTCGTCTGTGACGTTCACGGCGAGCTTTTCCGATAGCGGAGGCGGATCCACGCTTACGGCGGCGGCTCTGCTGGTAAACGCCAGTGCCTCCACCGGCTACGGATGTTACGTCAGCTACAATCCCGGCTTGAACGTATTCTCCCTCTACAACGACGCAGGGACCGCGGTGCTGTCGACCGTTACGCCGGGCGGAGCCTCGGCGCAGAACGGCCAATGCGCGCTGAACGGCGTGGGAAGCTCCGCTTCGGTTTCCGGATCGTCCCTAAGCGTCACTTACTCGCTGGCTTTCCAGCCTCCGTTTGCCGGGCCCAAGACGTTATACCTGTCCGCATCCGATGCGAACTCGAACACCGGCTGGGTGGCGGAGGGAGCATATTCCGTGACGGTGGCACCCGGCACGCCGCAGGTCGGCTCGGTGTCGCCCAATGCCGGCAGCGGCACCGGCGCGACGTTCAGTTTCGTCTACTCGGATACCGTCTATGCCGACAACCTCACCAGCGTGGCTTTCTTGTTCAACAGTTCGGTGACGTTTACCAACGCCTGTTATGTTGTGTATAACCTCACGAGCAATACTGTTTCGCTGGCTACCGATAATAACCAGAGCGCGACCTCCGTTACTCTTGGTTCGTCCACTGCACTACAAAACAGTCAGTGCGTGGTGAGCGGCACGTCCGCGGCGCAGAGCGGCCTCTCCATCATTTTCACGGCGAATGTCTACTTCAAGGGCTCGTTCAATGGAACGCAGAACATCTACATGTATGCCGCGGTGGGTTCGCTCAACACCGGCTGGGTGCTGGCAGGCACATTTGGCGCCGCAAACGGAGGCAATCCACAGGCAGCGGGGAGTGTTCCCAGCTCCGGCTCCGGACCGGGCGAGCGTTTCACATTCACCATTGCCGATCCGGGCGGGGCCAGTTATCTCACGTACGGGGCGATTCTCTTTGCCTCGACGTTCAACAACTTGAACGCCTGCCTGCTCGAATGGGATGGCGTCGCGAATACGATTTCACTCACGTACGACAATCCCGCGAGCGGCCAAACACCATTCCCCCCCGGCTCGAACAACATCGCCACCAACAGTCAATGCACGATGAACGCTCTGAACAGCACGATCGTTCGCGGCGCGACGCAGGTGCTCATCACCCTGGACTTGACCTTCAATTCCGGTTTTTACGGGACCAAGAACATCTATTTGTACGCCGCCGAAGGAAGCTTGTACAAGTCTCAGTGGACCACGGTAGGAACATGGACCGTTACAGGAGGTGCGTCCACGGTAGTGTCGATGTCGCCAAACTCGGGTACCGGCATGCTGCAGCAGTTCGTCTTCACGGTCGCCGATTCGTCTTCGCAGACCAACATTAGCGGCATGAACGTCCTGTTCACATCTGGAGCGCCCACCAACATCGCCAACGCCTGCTCGATCGTCTATAACCGCGCTGCCGAGACAGTCGGTCTTTGGGACAATACCGGGAACACGACGCTGGCCACCAAGGGCATCGGCTACTCCACACTCATGGAGAATAGCCAGTGTAGCATCCAATACACGGACTACCAGTTCATCGGCCAGGACGTGCTCTTCACGGTTCAAATCCAGTTCCTATCGGCGTTCACCGGCCCGAAGAGTGTATATGTGCAGGCGAATGAACCGAATTCCAACTCGGGCTGGGTCTACATCGGAACGTGGACGCCCTGATCTTTGCGAGAGAATAAGAGCATGTCTGTCTATGACGATCGCCGGGAGGCTCTCGAGCAGCAGGAGTTTCGAATGGGTCTGGAACGAGGCCGGCTGGCGGTGACGCTCGATCTGCTGACTGACGCGCTGGTGCTGGTGGGCCAGCATGGAGTCTATTGCCAGAGCGCGCGGCAGCTGGGAAAGCCCGCGATGGACATTCAAATGATCAGTAAGTGCGTGACGGACGCCAAAGAATTGGTGATGAGCGTGATGGCGGAACTGGAGCGCGCCCGGCAGGGGTCAGAGCCCGTGTAAGAACGGATTCCGTTCTTTTTCCCGGCCGATGGTCGTGGTGGGTCCATGGCCCGGAATCACCACGGCATCCTCGGGAAGCGTCAATATCTTATCGCGGATCGAGCGCAGGATTTTTCGCCCGTCGCCTCCCGGCAGATCGGTACGACCGATGCTGTCGCGAAACAGGGTGTCTCCGGCAATTAACTTATTCTCCGCGGGAATCCATACCGAAATACTGCCCTGCGTGTGCCCCGGGGTTTGCAGGATCTGGAAGGGCGTGTTGCCGAGCGTGATGGTATCGCCCTCGCGTGCCTCGGTGTCGATGGACGTTTTCTCCGGCGTCTTCATGCTTAGCCACGAGGCCTGGACGTCCAGGTGATCGTACAACTCCTGGTCGGCCGCGTTCATATGAACGGGAGCGCCGGTGACGGCCTTCAGTTTCGCCGCGCCGCCGATGTGGTCGATATGCGCATGCGTGATCACGATGGCCTTCACCTTCAAATGGTGCTTAGCCAGCGCGGCGAGAATCGCGTCGATGTTATCGCCCGGGTCGATGACGATGGCTTCGCGCGTCATTTCGTCGCCGAAGATCGAGCAGTTGCATTGCAGCATCCCCACCGGCAGGATCTCATGAATCATGTTTCAAATATACTCGGAGTATGGATGCTGTTTTGAGTATCGGCATGCGCTGGCTGCACCTGGTTTCGATCGCGGTGCTGCTGGGAGGCGTATTTTATGCGCGCTTCGCCATTGGGGATCTGGCAAGGGCGTTTAAGCCGGTGGCCTACACCGCTATCGGCACAATCCTCATTTCGGGAACGTACAATTTCCTGAGCAAACAGCATGTTCCGCCGCACTATCATATGTGGTTCGGAATCAAGATTCTGTTCGTACTGCATATCTTTGCCGCGACAATACTGTACCGTGGAAAACCGCGGGCGCTCACGGGCATCGCGATTTCGGGGGCGATCGTGATCGCGATCTCTGGCGTGCTGCGCTGGCTCTCTCTCTGATGAATACCGCTATGACCACGGAAGGATATCGCGCCTTGCATGCCGGCGCCGCATGGCTCGATTTGTCGGATCGCGGCAAGATCCGAGCTTCGGGTGAGGATCGCGCACGCCTGTTGCACGCCATGACGACGAATCACGTGCAGCAGTTGAAGCCAGGCTCCGGCTGCTACGCGTTCTTCCTGAACGCGCAGGGGCGCATTCTGGCCGACGTGAACATGTTTTGCTTTGAGGACCACTTCCTTCTCGACACGGAGCCGGAGACCCGCCATAAGATATTCGAGCATCTGGACCGCTACATCATCGCCGACGACGTCGCCTTGCTCGACGAAACCGACCAAGTCGGCACGATCGCCGTCGAGGGCCCGGATGCCGCGACTATCCTTACAAGGGTCGGTGCCCCTCTTCCGGCAGAGCCATACTCGACGACTACCTGGGGCTCCCGGACCGTGGCTCGCGTGGATTCCACGGGTATGGGCGGGTTTTTTGTATTTGCCCCAATTGCGGAAATCGATGGGTTCGTCGGAGATTTGGCGCGCGCCGGCGCGGTTGCAGCGACGCCGGACGAGGCTTCCACCGTGCGCATTGAGAACGGTCGCCCGCGCTACGGCGAAGAGATTACGGAACGCTTCCTGGTTCAGGAAACCGGCCAATTGCAGGCTGTCCACTTCAACAAGGGTTGCTATCTGGGCCAGGAAATTGTCGAGCGAGTGCGGAGCCGGGCGCAAATCCACCGCCTCCTGCGCCGTGTGGAGATTGATTCCACCGACATCCCCGCAGCCGGAACGAAGTTGAAGCTGGGCGAGGCGGACGCGGGCGAGATCGTTTCCGCCGCGCTCTCCCCTGCTCTTGGAAAAGTGGTGGCGATGGCGTACCTCAGGACGAACAACGCCGAGCCAGGGACGGAACTGTCGCTCGGCGCTGCCGCGGCCCGAGTTACTTAGCGAACCTTCAAGAACGTTCCGCGCTCCAGCTCCTCGAAGGCTTCCTTCAATTGCTGCTGCGTATTCATGACAATCGGCCCGTACCAGGCGACCGGCTCCTCCAGAGGCTTGCCGGACACCAGCAGGAAGCGGATGCCGTCCTCTCCGGCTTGCACCTCCACGTCGTCCCCCTGGTCGAACAGCACCAGCGACCGGTTGTCGGCCATCGCTGGCGGAGGCGTCGTGTCCATCCAGCCCACGCCTTCAGTGGGAACGTCCAATGGATCAGACGCGTTGCAGAATTTTCCAGAGCCCGCGAACACGTAGGCGAAGGCGTGACGCGTGGTCGATACCGGCAGTTTTTTCCTGCGTCCCGGCGCGACGGAAACGTCCAGATACACGGGCTCGGCGGCGACACCGTCCACCGGCCCCGTCTTGCCCCAGAAACTGCCCGCCACGATCTTCACATGCGTTCCGTCGTCGTCGGTCACCTGGGGAATCTCCGCCGCTTTCACTTCCTGGTAACGAGGCGCGGTCATTTTGAGCGACGAAGGCAGATTGCCCCATAGCTGGAAGCCATGCATGCGCCCGGCGGGGTCGCCTTTGGGCATTTCTTGATGGATGATGCCGCTGCCCGCCGTCATCCACTGGACATCGCCGGCGGAAATCGCACCGCGATTACCCAGGCTGTCCCCGTGCTCGACGGTGCCGGCGAGCACATACGTAATCGTCTCGATACCGCGGTGCGGATGCCAGGGGAAGCCGGCCAGGTAATCCTCGGGAATGTCGTTGCGGAAGTCGTCGAGCAGCAGGAACGGATCGAAGTCGCGCGTGTTACCGAATCCAAATGCGCGCGCCAGATGAACACCTGCGCCCTCCAGAGTGGGCTTGGCCTTGACGAGTTTCTTGACGGGTCGGATGGACATACCCGCAGAATAACTTACTCGTCAACCGCCTCGTGTTCGCCCTCGGCGGTCTTTGCCGCTTCCAGGGCTTCCCACATCGCGCGTTTCAATTCCTCAACCCCCTCGCCGGTCACGCTGGAGATTTTGCGGAAGGGCAGGCCCAGTTTCTTTGCGTGCTTTTCAAGCGCCTTGATCCTGGCAGGATTCTGCGCCGCGTCGAGCTTGGTCGCCACCACGATCATCGGCTTTTCCGCCATCGCGTCGGAGAAGCTTCTTAGCTCGCCCATCACCACATCGAAGTCATGCACCGGATCCCGGCCTGTGGCTTCGCTGACATCGACTAAGTGGACCAGGAGCCGCGTCCGCTCGACGTGCCGCAGAAACTGAATCCCGAGGCCGTGGCCTTCGTGCGCGCCTTCAATCAGACCGGGGATATCGGCCACGACGAACGTTTTCGGATTTGCCAGGTCGGAGCCGACGCTTACCACGCCGAGATTCGGTTCCAGGGTCGTGAACGGATAATCCGCGATCTTCGGCCTTGCGGCGGAGACACGCGAAATCAGGGTCGATTTGCCGGCGTTGGGAAAGCCGACCAGGCCGACGTCGGCGAGCAGCTTGAGTTCTAACTGCAGGCGCTTTTCTTCACCGGGCTTGCCGTCTTCGTGCTCGGTGGGAGTCTGATGGGTCGAGGTTGCGAAGCGAGCGTTGCCGCGTCCACCGCGGCCGCCGTGCGCAACGATGAACTTGTCGCCGTTGACGGTGAAGTCGTGCAGCAGGTCGCCCGTTTCGGCATCGTAGACCACGGTGCCGGTCGGCACGGCCACTTCCACGGATTCGCCATCACGGCCTTTGCGATTGCCGCCTTCGCCGTGGCGTCCCCGCTCAGCTTTATGTTCGGGGTTGAAGCGAAGATGGAGGAGGGTGTTATGGTGAGGGCTGGCGACCAAGATAACGTCGCCGCCGCGCCCGCCGTCACCGCCGCTGGGGCCTCCGTGCGGGACAAATTTCTCGCGCCGGAAAGCCAGACAGCCGTTTCCGCCGTCGCCGGCCTTCACCAGGATTCTTACTTCATCAATGAACAACGAGACAGCTCTTTACTGCACGGCGACTTCGTGCGGATGCACGTTGACGAACTTGCCCATGCGGCCGCGATCGCGGAACTCGATGGTGCCGGTGACCTTGGCGAACAGCGTGTCATCCTTGCCCAGGCCGACGTTGAGGCCCGGCTTGATCTTGGTGCCGCGCTGGCGTACGATGATGGAGCCGCCCGGGACCAACTGGCCTCCGAAGGCCTTCACGCCGAGACGTTGCGCATTGGAGTCGCGACCGTTCTTAGAACTGCCTAATCCTTTTTTGTGTGCCATTATGCGATCTCGCTTACTTTAATGCGCGTGAAGCTCTGGCGGTGGCCTTGCGTGCGCCGGTACTGCTTCTTGCGCTTGAATTTGAAGACGATGGTCTTTTCGCCGCGGCCATTGGCGACGATCGTGCCCTTCACAAGAGCGCTTCCCACGGCCGATCCGGCCTTCACCGAATCGCCGTCCACCACCGCCAGCACTTTGTCGAAGCTCACTTCGGAGCCGATGTCGCCCGCGATGGATTCAATCTCCAGAAATTCGCCCGGAGTGGCGCGATACTGCTTCCCGCCCGTTTCAATGACTGCGTACATACTGATCCCTCTTGTGGATTCTTCTGAAGAATCTCAGAAGTTTTAGTTTACTACAGCCGCCGCCATGTTGCAAAACCGGGCAATTATTACGCATGGCTCGGGCATGGCGTTCTACGGACAATCTTAACCGTTCCGCAGGCGCTCCCTTTGCGCGAAAACCCTCGGTTCCGGGTCGCCTTATTCCGCAAACGGACAGTCCGGCGGTCGAAATTCCCTGCGCTTCCAAGGATTTGCGTTTTGGAGATCGAGTTGCAAACCTTAAGCACAGCGATGCCAACTCTCCTCCGGGACGTCTGGTTCGGATTACGTATCTTGCACCGCAGCCATTGGTTCACGGCGGTCGCGGTCCTTACTCTGGGCTTGGGCATCGCGGTGAACACGACGGTGTTCAGTTGGATCGATTCCGTTCTGCTGCATCCATTCCCAGGCGCCGGCGATCCGCGGGAACTCGCCCTGATTGAGACAGTGACCCCCACAGGGGAGTATTTGGTCAACACGTCCTATCTCGACTATCGCGACTATCGAGACAATCTGAAGCTGGTTTCCGGAATCGCCCAGGGACGCTTCACGCCTCTCAGCTTAGGGGCCGAGGGAAGAACGGAGCGGGCTTGGGCGGAACTGGTCTCGAACAACTATTTCGATGTCTTGAAGGTGAAGCCCATTCTGGGCCGCGCGTTTCTACCCGAAGAAGGACGCGATCAGGAAGGCAGCGCGCCAGTCGCCGTGATCAGTTATCGCCTGTGGCAGACCCGGTTCGGCGGCGACCCGAAAGTGGTGGGCCAGACAATGCGCTTGAACCGCCACGTGTTGACGATTATCGGAGTGGCGCCCCGCGAGTTCCACGGCACCCTGGCAGGGGTGGTCTACGACGCCTGGATCCCGGTTACGATGGCCACGGCAATGGGAACCGGCGACGGCACTCTGCACTACCGCGGGACGCGCGATGAGACGTCCACCATTGTGCGGCTGTTGCCCGGCGTCACCATCGGGCAGGCGCGGGCGGAAGCCGCCGCGCTCGGGAAGCGCCTGGCGGAGCTTTATCCTGCCACCAACCGTGGCGTCGACCTCACCGTGACGCCCCTCTGGCAGGGGCATCTGGGCGCGCAGGGCATGCTGCTCCAGCCGCTGCGGATCTTGATGGCGCTCTCCTTACTCCTCTTGTTGATCGTTTGCGCGAACATCTCCAATCTGTTGCTGGCCCGCGCGGTGACGCGCCAAAGGGAGTTCGGTATCCGGCTTGCGCTCGGAGCAGGGCGGTCCCGTCTCGCGACGCAGCTCCTGATTGAGACCGCATTACTGGCCGCCGGCGGCGCGGTGGTCGGCGTCACGCTGGTTCTGTGGATGGGCCAGTCGCTCCTGTTCATGCTCCCCATTGTCGATATTCCTTTGGATTTAGGCGGTGCTTTGAACCTGCCGACCCTCGGCTTCACGCTGCTGACTGCCGTTGTTGCGACGCTGCTGTCCGGCACGGCGCCAGCCCTGATTATTGCCCGGTCCAGCGTGAATGAGACGCTCAAAGAAGCCGGTCGCAGCGGAGGCTCTGGTTCCGGCTCGCGCCGTCTGCGAAGCCTCCTGGTGGTCTCCGAAATGGCCCTGGCGATGGTTGCCCTGATCGGCGCCGGTCTCTTTTACCGGAGCTTCCAGAACGCTAGCCGGATCGCACCTGGGTTCGACCAGTCCAACATCTCTGTGTCGCAGTTTTATCTCTCTTACGCGGGCTACTCGGCACAGGAGCAGCGCGATTTCTGCCGGATCCTCCGCGACCGGATGGAATCGAACCCGGGCGTGGTCGGTGTAACCTACTCCGATGTGGTGCCGATGTCCCAGGCCTCCGGAACGGGCTCCATTCCCTGGCACCAACTCGACATCGAGGGATATGCCCCCGCTCCCGATGAACAGATGATGATCCATCGCGCCACCGTTCCGCCAGGCTACTTCAACCTGCTCGGCATCCGGCTGCTCGAAGGCCGCGACTTCACCGAAAACGATTCGGCCGGGGCTCCTATGGTGATCATCGTCAACCAAACTTTTGCCAACCGCTTCTTTAACGGGAGAAACCCGATCGGCCGCAAAGTCCGGTGCGAGGGCAACCAGGCAACGGTGGTGGGGCTGGTCAAAGATAGCAAGTATCACACCCCGATCGAGGGCTCCACTCCGTTCTTCTACATCCCTTTCCGCCAGTGGTTCATGCCCGGTCTCAACTTTTCGATCTTCATCAAAACCGTGGGCGACCCGCTGCGGATGACCTCCGCCTTGCGCAGGGAGGCTCTGGCGCTCAACCAGGATGCCGTTTTCAGCACCAGGTTATTGTCCGACGCCACCACAGGCTCACTGTTCGCGCAGCACGTCGCCGCTAGCCTGCTGGCAGTCGTCAGCGGGATCTCGCTTCTGCTCGCGGCGATTGGCTTGTATAGCGTCATGAGTTACGCCGTCAGTCAGCGCACGCAGGAAGCCGGCATCCGTATGGCGCTGGGCGCGCAGCCGGGCGACGTGCTCCGTCTGGTGCTGAAAGACGGGCTCGGATTAGTCGTCGAAGGGCTGCTTGCCGGAAGTGTCATTGCGTTCGCTGCGGCTCGTATTGTCGGAGGAATGCTCGTGAATGTCAGCGCCTACGACCCGCTCACGTTCGTATCCGCCGCCGCTTTCCTCGCCTGTGTCGCCATGCTCGCCACCTACATGCCCGCGCTTCGGGCGACGCGCGTGGATCCTATGGTCGCTTTGCGGACCGAGTAGCTCGCCTAAACTACTCTGAATCCACTATGCTACAATTCCCATCGGAATAGTAGTCTATGAAACTCCTCTCCGTTGTCACGCTTCTGCTCGCGCCCCTCGCCATCGGGCAATCCCTGTCCGGACTTTGGGATGCCTCCGTTAACGTCAAGGGCGTCAACGTCCCTTTCCGATTTGAGATCGCGGGCGAGGGGGCAAGTGTCTCCGGAACATTCTTCAATGGCGACGTGAAGTTCACCTCGTCGAGTGGACGCTATGCCAATAGCCAGATAGATTTGAAATGGGATTACACGGCATCCAGGCTTCAGGCGACCGTGCAAGACGGAGTGATTAAGGGCACCTACACGCGCGTCGGACGCGACGAAACGACTGTCTATCCCTTTGAAGCGCGGCACTTCGCGCCGTCGCCGCTCGCGAGCGAGGACGTTCCGCAGATCGCCGGGCTGTGGATTATCCCGACCAAGAGCAAGAAAGGCGAGAATGCCTGGCAGTTCATCGTGCGGCAGTCCGGGCCGGAGGTTTCGGCGGCTATTCTACGCATCGATGGCGACACCGGAGCGCTGCAAGGCGCGTACAAAGACGGCAAGTTCCTGCTGAGCCATTTTTCCGGCGCCCGGCCGGCGGTTTTCGAGGTGAAGCCGGCCGCCGATGGAACCCTTGAACTCCTCGAAAACGGGAGAACAAAGTTCACGGCTATCCGGGCCGATCAGGCGAAAGCCAATGGCCTGCCCGAGCCTTCCGATCCGTCGAAGTTCACGTCCTTGAAGGACCCGACCAAACCGTTCACGTTCGCGTTTCACGATCTGAACGGCAAGCTCGTCACGAACGAGGATCCCCGGTTTGCGGGCAAGGTCGTGCTGATCAACATTACGGGGAGCTGGTGCCCGAACTGCCACGACGAGGCTCCGTTCCTGGTGGCGATGTATCGGAAATACCGCGCACAAGGGCTGGAACTCGTCGCTCTCGATTTCGAGGAAGCAGATCAGTTGAAGGACCCGGAGCGGCTGCGGGCTTTCCTAAAGAAATACGGCATCGAGTACACCGTTCTGCTGGCCGGCGACACTGCCGAGGCGACGGAGAAGCTCTCTCAGGCCCAGAACTGGAGCGCCTGGCCGACGACGTTCTTCATCGGACGCGACGGTCTGGTGCGCGGAACCCACGCCGGATTTCCGAGTTCGGCCAGCGGCGAATTGTTTGCTCAGGCCAAGGAAGACTTTGAGGCCCGAGTGGTCAAATTGCTCAATGAAAACGCTCTGACGCAACGCCAATAAGCGCGGCTATGCTATCCTAAGAGTCGTTATGAGCATTCCCAATGTTAAGCGGTACCGCATTACCAGCCCCGATGGCACCGCCACGGCCAGTTTGATGGCCGTTCTGCCCAAGAACGTCGATGTAAACGCCTATCTTTCGGAAGCTTCCCAGCGCTTTGACTGGAAGGCTTATGCCGAATCCCAGGCGAAGCAGTTCAAGATCCGCGTCGGCCAACAGAAGCAGAAAAAGGCGAAATAAGTTCCGTTTACGGCAGGCGGGCGCGCAAAGTGCGCAGGCTGCGAATCGCTTCCTGCGCCACATCCTTATCCGGATCGACCGACAGAGTCTGGAGGTACGTCTCGGAATCCTTCTCGCCCGACCTCGCGAACACCGTGCAAAGTTGTATCTTCTCGTCGCGTGTTGCGCCGGGAAGCATGGGATAAATCGCGAGCCGGATTTTCTGATCCCGAGCCAGTTCCGTTACATACGCGAGCGCGACGCCCTGGTAGCTCCGTACATTCAGCGTGTTGACCAGGTAGCGCAACGGGCTGAATTCGCCAGTATCGAGATTCCCCAGCGACACCAGCGCAAACGCGTCCGCCAGCCGAGGCCCCATCCTGTGCTCGCTCTTGAAGTAGCCATCGAGTGTCGGTCGATCGATCGGATTTCGGATCCTTGCCAGTCCTTCCGCGGCAGCCGCTCGCAGGCTGTCGTCCTTATCCGATAAATAGCCGAGGAAAATCGCGTGATCAGCAGGGACGCCGAGCATGGCCAGCGCGGTCAGCGCGGCTCGGCGGACGCGGATGCTGCGGGCGTGCTGTAGCGCGTCGCGGACGTCGGGCGCGGCATCGCGATTCAGCAGGATTCCTGTGGTGCTCAGGGCGGCGATTTGGATTTTTTCCTCAAGATCCCGCAGCAGGAAGGCGATGCGCGGGGCGGCGGATGGATCGCGGATCTTTTCGATGGCGGTGAGCGATTCGAACATCACCGAATCCTGCTTCGAATGCAGGGCCTCAATCAGATCCGGAATCGCGGCGCGGCCGCGCAGGATACCAATAGCGCGGGCAGCGTTTGCGCGAACATCGATTCCAGGACCGGTGCGGACCATTTTGCCCAGCGCCGCGATCACTTCAGGGCGAACTTCCACGTAGGCGTCGATCACCTGGCTGTTGGTGTCGCTGAACTTTGCCTTAATTGACGTCCCAATCCGCTGCAAGGAGCCGCTGACCCCTGTTTTGATATAGCCGGGCAAGTAGACGTTCACCAGGCCGTCCGTGGCGCGGATTTCGACCTCGGGATCTGGGTCTGAGCAGAGCTTCACGAGCGGGTCCACGGTCTTCGGCCCGCCGATCTCGTCCAAAGCCTTGACGGCCTCAATGCGGACGGAAATATCGGCATCGTTCACGTAGGCGAGCAGTTTGGGAATGGCATCCTCGCCTTGTTTGCCCAGTTCGCGGGCCGCGCGGGCGCGCTGCTTGGCGTCCTGCTGGGCGAAGGCGAGGCTCGCGAGAATGGCGAAAGTTATGGTCAGTTTCACCGGACGAACTCGACGGTCACGCGGTGCGGAATAATGCCGGCCTCGAAACCCAAGTCGAGCAGTTTTTGCGCCGCCACCGGCACCACTTCGCCGCAATCCACGGTGTAGTGATTTACGTACATGCCCACGAATTTCTCCGCCAGGGGCGCTTCCATGTCGCGGGCAAATTGCATCGCGTAGACTAACGCTTCCTCGCGATGATCCAATGCGTATTGAATACTTTCCCGCATCAGACGGCAGCATTCCGTGCTGATTTCGTGCGAAAGATCGCGCCGGAGCACGTTCGCGCCCAGCGGCAGCGGGAGGTTGTACTTGTCTTTCCACCAGCGGCCCAGATCGACAACGTTATGGAACCCGCCCTTGGCGTAAGTCAACTGAGCTTCGTGGATGATCAGGCCGGCGTCGGCGCGGCCTTCCTGCACGGTGCTTAGGATTTTGTCGAACGGCACGTCTACGGCGTCGAAGTCGGGCTGCATCAGCATCAGGGTTAGATAGGCGGTGGTGAGCTTGCCGGGAATCGCGATGCGCTTGCCCTTCAGATCGTTCAAAGACATCGGGCGGAGCGAAACCACCATGGGGCCGTAACCGTCGCCGATGCTGGAACCGGAGGCCATCAGCCTGTATTTGTCGGCGATGAACGGATAGGCGTGATAGGAGACGGCCGTCAGTTCGTACTCGCCGGCGCGAGCCTTTTGGTTCAGCGTTTGAATATCGTCGAGCACGTGGCGGAACTCAACAAGCGAAGAACGAATCTTCTTGGTGGCGAGCGCGTAGAACATGTACGCGTCGTCGGAGTCCGGGCTATGGGCGCAGACGATTTCGGTGGCAGATGTGTTCATTTTTCGGAGTAAATTCGATGATAGCAGGATCGGAACACGTGGCGTTCGCGTCGGGTCAACTGGATTCGGATGATTTTGAGCAATCCTGACGGGGAAGTCGGCTGATTTATAATTGTTCGTGAAGTATCGGGACATTCTCAGAATAGTTCAGCAAAGATGGATGGAGGCTCGTCTCGCGAGAAGGGAGCCATCGACCGTTCAAACATCCTGTTAAGTCAGGGCGCGTGACTATTGCGGGACACCCTTCGAAGGAAGCGGCCCCAGGTACTTTGAAGAGCATTCTCAGGCAGGCCGGCATACAACTATGAAATACGTCGTGATCTACGAAAAGACAAGCACTGGTTGTATTTGCTATGCTCCCGATCTTCCGGGATGCGTAGCAGCCTGCGACGATCTCCGAGACACGAAGGCGCTGATGGAGCGTGCCATCGAGATGCACCTGGCGGGAATGCGCGAGGACGGCGATCCGATTCCAGTACCTACCACCGCCGCGGAATACCTTGAAGTCCCCGCAGCGAGCTGAAGTGGATGAACCTTCTCTGGACCGAGATTGACAACTACTACGCTGACCTGCTGATCCCTCGCGATGAGGTTCTGGAGGTGGCCCTACGGTCTTCCGCCGAAGCAGGATTGCCGGCGATTGCCGTCTCTCCTCACCAGGGCAAGATGCTGATGCTGCTGGCACGGGTGACGGGAGCGAGGAAGATCTTGGAAATCGGCACGCTGGGCGGCTACAGCACCATCTGGCTGGCTCGTGGGCTCGCAGATGGTGGGCGGTTGATTACGCTGGAATTCTCAGACAGGCATGCCGAGGTCGCGCGCCAGAACATCGCGCGGGCGGGGCTCAGCGGGCAGGTCGAAGTCCGCCTGGGCCGCGCAATCGACACCCTGCCTGACTTGGCGGACGAGGCTCCCTTCGACCTGATCTTTATCGACGCCGACAAGCCGAGCTACAGGGAATATCTTCAATGGGCGGTGAAGCTGTCGCGTCCGGGCAGCCTGATCATTGCCGATAACGTGGTTCGTAGCGGGGCCGTCGCCGACCCTGCCAGCACTGACGTGAACGTCCAGGGAATCCGGCGATTCAATGAAGCGCTCGCTGCCGAGCGGAGGGTGAGCGCGACCGCGATTCAGACGGTCGGCAGCAAAGGTCACGACGGCTTCACGATAGCCGTGCGTCATGCGGACCACTAGGCCCGTGACAATCGCCTGCCTTTGGGGCAGCCCACTCATTTTAAATGAGATTCCTGGGTGCTCTCGCCCAAAAAATGCGCGAGCGTAAGCTATTTTGCCGCAAGAGGCCAGAATCCGAATGGCACAGCGATTGCACAATGCTGGGTGGATGCGACAGAAGTGTCGGCATCCGGTGATTGAGGTAATTGCCCACATCGGGCAAGCGTAACAGCGGCCTCTGTGGGCTTTGGAGGCTGTATGAAAAACTATCGTCTGATTGCGAGTCTGGCAACCTTAGCGCTTCTCGTCGCAGGGTATCTGATGATGCCCGCAACGATGAAGGCGGCAGACACGCCCGATTCACCCGAAATTACAAAGCTTCTAGCGGACGCGAGAGTTCAGGCAATCGACTTGAGGCACGATGCCGAAGACATGGAGATGTACACCCGGTCGAGTTATAGCCCGGAGAGCTACGCCGAAAAGCTGGAGCTGATGAAGCAACATGTCAACACTACAGGAAAGCTGCTTGCAAAGCTGCGGGACGCCGAGGCGAACGGTTCTATCTGGCAAAAGACCGCCATTTGGCGGGTCGATCCCCTGCTCAAGGAGTTGGCGGAGAATACCCAAAGGATGATCACGTTCTTCAACGCGAACAAAACAAAGACTCATTTCCCCGAATTCAGGGATTGGGTGAAAGCAAACAGCGATCTGGCTGGGAACCTGGAGACTCTGATCAAGGACTTCCTGACCTACGGAGACTTGAAGCAGAAGCTGGATCGGCTCGGGAGCAGACTGGAAATCACCGGTTGAGCGAATCCGCGATCTGAGATCGCGAACGGCTCCTGGCGCAGGACTTAGGTCGAGCGCCAGGGGCTTTTTCATGACTCTGGTTAGAGCTTCACGACGTTCTTGCGGATGTAATCGTCGACCTTCGTCGGCTCCGGCCCGATGTAGTGGTACGCTTCCGCGTACTTCAGGCCGAATTTCATGCCGATTTCCGCGTCGCGCTCCAGCACGAACTGGCGGGTGTATTCGCGATTCGCGGTTTCGTCATCGCTGCCGAGCAAGGGAAGCTTCAAGCCCTGTTGTGCGAGACGCTGGCGAAGCTGCGCGCCCTGATGGCCGGCCGGCCCTTGCGCCGTGTTGAGCAGATTGACGCCGATCTTGCGGTCCATGAAATCGGTGATGTCGACGGCTCGATTGACGTACTGCGGGCCCCGGGCGAAATAATACTTTTCCTTCACGGCATGGGGTGTCACACCGGCGTCGAAGTGCTCCGGAAAATCCTTGCTGCCGGCGGCCATCCAGCAAGCAGCTTCGACCGCTCTCGCGGTGACATAGTGGTCGGGATTCTCCTCGTAGTGCGACCAGGGGTCGTAACAAATCACCGTATCCACCTTGAGCAGCCGAAAAAGGAAGATCAGCCGCATGCGAAGTTCAACCGGCGCGACGCTGTCCATCATGTGGTTGCGATAATTCAGATCGTAGGTCTTTTTCAGACCGAATTCCTTGGCGACGGCCAGGTTATCGCGCTCGTTGGCGAGCACGCCTTCGCCCACCGTGCCGGGGCCAGTATGGTCGTCGTTGGTGGTGCGGATCAGGTAGCCGGTGTAGCCTTCCGCAATCAGTTTCAAGACGACGCCTCCGGCAAAAATGGGAAGGTCGTCGGCATGCGGCTGAATTGCCGCGAGCACTTTCCCGGTGTGTGGCTTGCCGGGCCGCGCGCGCTCAATTTCCACTTCGGTGGCGGGAAAAGGTCCTTCGTCGGTGGCCGCGCTGGCGGTGGAAAGCGCGAACGCGCTGCCGGTCATGCGCGAAATAAATTCGCTTCGTTTCATGGGATGTATTCTATCGAAGCAGCTTCAAATATTCCGGCAGGCCGTGAAATTCGTCCACGTGATCGGGCGCGGAGTTCCCCGCGTAGCCCATCATGCGAAATCGTCCGGCGCGGACTTCGCTCAATTGCTGCGTTTTCGATGGACCCCATCGCAGGATCGCGCGCCGCTGCACGCCGAGCTGTGCTACCAGCCAATCCGCCGTCTCGGTGGTGCTGGCGAAGGTGCCCGGGAAAATTTCGGAATGTGTGACGATCATCGTCTTGCGTCCGGCGACAGCATCGCGTGCGAACTTCAGAAAAACGTCCAGGTGGTCCGGCTCCAGTTGGGATTCCAGCGGCCCCGGTTTGCCGTTGACGTAGCCGGTGTGCAGTCCATCGATGAGCAGGACCTTCTGCACCTTCTCGTAATTCTCGGGAACAGAGAGAATCTCGCGAATGGCGCCGTGGCCCGCGCTCCAGGCAGTGAGAGAGATCGGGCCGAACGCGATGCCCGTCTTCTGGCTTGCTTCGCGCAGCATCGCGTCAAAGAGGGCATGATCGGAAAATCGCTTCGCGTAGGTGGAAGAGCCCGATCCCGCCTCGACCGAGATCACGGCGAACCGCCCGCTGCGTGCCGCAGCTACCTCGGCCACCCAGGCGGATCCATGAAAGTGGACGAACAGAGGCAGATGCTTCGCTCTCATAAGCTTCTCCGGGATGAACAACGTGCCGGCGGCGAGGGGCTCGCGGCGCCCGGGCGGCGCGTCTTTCTGGAGCCGTGGATGTGCGCGGGTGTGCTCGACCATGGGCGAGGGATTCTGGGACTGCTGCGCGAGAGCGGTCGTCGCGAGGAACAGGCAGGTCGAGAGTCGCATGGGTGGCTCCTGTCATTCTATGCGACACCTGCTAGTGCGTTTCCATTAGGGACCGGGTGTATACTCTGGCACAAGGAGAAACTATGCCATTCAGTGCGCGACGAACCACTATTGCAAACCTGCTGCTGTCGGGTTTGTTTACCACGTTCGTTTTTGGCCAAACGGCGCTGGCGGGGACGCGATGCGTCAATCCCGCGGGAAGCCAGGGGTGCTATGCGACGATTGGGGCCGCAGTCAGCGCTGCGGCGGCGAACGACATCATCAATATCGCGCCCGGGTCGTATGCTGAGAATGTCGTAGTGAACAAGCCCCTGTCATTGGTGGGTTCTGGCCCGGAGTCGACGATCATCAACGCCAAAGGTCTGGCGAATGGAATCTATGTGGATGGCTTAGATAACCCAGGTTTGTCGGGCGTTATCGTGACTGGCCTAACGGTGATGAACGCGAATTTTGAAGGCATTCTGCTGACGAACGTCTCCTACAGCATGATCACGGAGAATCACGTGACCGATAACGATCAGAGCCTCAACTATGCTGCGGGTACTTGTCCGGGGCTGCCCGTTTTTGAGACTAACGAAGGAGAGGATTGCGGCGAAGGCATACATTTGGTGGGTGTCGATCACACCACCGTGGCCAACAACACGGTCGACTTGAACTCCGGAGGAATCCTGCTCAGTGACGAAACGGGGCAGACCCATGACAATATGATTCTCGGCAATAACGTGCACGAAAATGCACTGGATTGCGGCATCACGCTCGCTTCGCACGCGCCTTCTCCGAAAGCTTCGTCCCCACTGCCCTATGGGATTTTCAACAACACGATTCAGGGCAATATCGCTTCCGGCAATGGGCGAGTGGGAGCCGGGGCCGGCATCGGAATTTTCGCGCCGGGGCCAGGCAACATGAATTTCGGAAATAAGGTGATCGGAAACCTGATTATGAACAACGGGATTCCCGGGGTGTCCATTCATAACCACGCGGCGCCTCCGGGAGCTCCTCCAGTGAACCTGAACGACAACGTGATCGTCGGGAATTTCATTTCCGGCAATGGGGCGGACGATGCGGACGCAAGCACGGCGGGACCAACGGGTATCAACGTATACGGTGTTGCGCCGATTTACGGAACGGTGATCGCGGAAAATACCATTGTGAACGAAGCATTCGATGTGGTGATGAACAATCCCGGCGCGATGGAGACCCATCTCAACAATCTCCTTGGCGGAAAGACGGGTGTGGCCAACCTTGGAAAGGGAGTGGTGAGCGCCACGGTGAATTTCTGGGGATGCCCGGGCGGGGCGGGCGCGACGGGTTGCGCGGTCGCGCAGGGCCCGGTGACTGCGGCTCCCGCACTGAGCGCCCCAGCCGGTTCTGCGCCGGCGCCTGCGTCGGGCGGTACCAGAAAACAATAGGCAGAAGGGGGCTACAGAGCTTCGAGGCGTGGTCGCAGCGCCTCGAGGGCTAGTTCGAGCGCGCGAAGCACTGGCCTGACATCTGCCAGCTGCTGGGCATGGCCCATTGTCTCGAGCCGGTAAGCGGCTTCCACGGCGGGCCGCGCGCCGAAGTTGGCAACCGAGCCCTTCAGACCGTGCGCCGCGCGTTCCATCCGCTTGGCGTCGCCGGCCTCGATGGCTTCGCGAAGGTCGCTCAGGGACTTGGGATAGTCCGCAAGAAACAGTTGGGCAATTTCCTTAAGCAAATCGGCGTCGCCGCCGACGCGGGCGAGCGCTACGTTTTTGTCGAAAATCTCATCCGTAAATGTGGCCTGTTCCACTATGTTATCTATCGGCGGAAACCGGCGGATTATGATGGAGAGCGTGCGTCACTTTGCCTCCGTCCCTTTTGAAGCAGAATATTTGCTCCATCTGCCGTCTGTGGTGGACGGCCAAACACCGCTGGTTTTAGCGCTGCACGGTTATGGTTCGAGTCCCGAGGCGATGCTGCGCCTTTCCGAGATGGCTCTGGGCGGCGGTCCCATCATCGCAAGCCTGCGGGGGCCAAATCAGTGCTACATCAACACGGGACCGCTGGGAACGCCCGCGCTGGGCAGCGCTGTCGGGTACAACTGGGGCACAACGCCCCACGCCGAGCACAATATCGCCCTGCATCATCGCATCATCCAGGCGGTTTCGGCCGAGTTGCGAGCGCAATTCGGGATCCCGCATAGTCGCGTAGTGTTGATGGGATTTTCGCAGCCGGTGGGCCTGAATTACCGTTTCATCGGCACTCATCCGGAGGAGGCCGGCGGCGTGATCGCTCTGTGTGGCGGCGTCCCCAAGGATTGGGAGAGCGACAAATACAACCATGTCGCTGCGCCCATTCTGCACATCTCGCGGTCCGAGGACGAGTTTTTCCCCGAAACGGTGGCGCAAGGCTTCCCCGATCGCCTGCGGGCGCATGCCGCGAACGTCGAGTTTCACATGCTGCCGGGAAAGCACCGGTTTCCGTCCAAGGCCAGTTCCCTGATTCGGGATTTCCTCCGGAAAGTCGCTGGGTGATGTGATATTCTGAGGTGGGATGTGCGCTCCTGCGGGCGTTTCCCTATTCTAGTGGTCCATCCTCGGCAAGGCCACCCTAGCTCAGTTGGTAGAGCGGCTGATTCGTAATCAGCAGGTCGCCAGTTCGATCCTGGCGGGTGGCTCCATTCTTTTTGTTGTCAATAGCTTAGAAATCCACCACGGCGTTCGCAGAGCCGCTGATTGCGGAAAACGGCGTGGTAAAAGAACTATGCGACCTTTTCCTCCAGGAACGACGCTTCCTGAAAAATTGCTCTCCGATGACGCTGCGATCCTATGGTCAGGCTCATCAACGTATCGTCCATCCCGGCTGAGATGCCACAAAGCGCCGAAGTTGAAGAAGTTGGTTCTCAACGTCCTGGCCTTTGTCCTTCGTCGAAACACGACCGTAAATCGTCACTCTCATATGCAAAGTACTTTACCTTAACCCGGAACAAAATGGTATCGGTCGTTTACACTACGTTGCGAGTTTTCGAGTCGGTTCTTCAATGGGATTCGAGGCTTTTTCCAAGGTGCTTTTTGTTACGGGTGATGTGGTTCGGTACGATGTGTTGGAAGGTCTCGCCTACATGGAACTTCATACACTCGGGCAAGTTGTAGCGGAGCGAAAATTCGTCTTGCTGACCAGTTCAGGATCAAAGAAGGAAGTGATCGCTCGAATCGGTGCCCCTCAAGAATCACCGGATCGGCAGAATTTTTTTTGCCCATTCGAGATCGTGGGGTTGGGCACGTCCAAGATCAAGTGTGCGTTCGGCATTGATGCTGTTCAGGCACTTCGACTCACGTTGAAGATGATCGGTGTAGACCTGCACTACCACCGCAAAGAAATTGGTGCTGGCCTGTACCTGTTTGAAGAGGGAGATGACCTGGGCTTCCCTGAAGAAGCGTGGACCGAAGGGCCTGGTTGGCAAATTGTAAGAGCATTCGGACCCATCTACGGGATGAAGCTGTCCATTGCCCGAGACGCAGGAAGCATGAAGAATTTTCAGTTTGGAACGGTCATGCCCCATCCAACCGGGAAAGGAACGATTGGTCAATATGCTTTACACATCCAGTGTCCGTGGCGCTTCGTGCTGGCGCAGTGTGCTTGGCGAGCGCCGACGAGGAGTCTGATGGTGACAGGTTCCGGCGACTGGTGGGAGCCGGCCGAGCGGCCTGAGAATTTTGATCTTGATGATTGGAATAATCATCGTCGCACTCCGAACTTGCAGCAGAAAGCACTCGAAGAGTTTTTCACGCACTACGATGAGGCGACGAAATCCTGGATCAATGTCTCCGAGCAATTGGTCGTTCAGCAGGTCGAATCCGACGACTACGGCGGCATCGACGTTCACCTGACTGGTGATTGTCGCTTGCAAATTTTTCCCGATGGAAAGGGTAACGAACAGTGGCGCTTGTTTCAGCCGGGAACCGAAGCGCCGCATGTCGTCTTTGAGAATGGGGCATTGAGAGGCGACCAACCTGCCGAGCAAAGAGATGGCTGAAATTTCCAGAACTACGATGTCGATGACGCCGCAGGATTGTTCCCACAGTGTTTTGGGAAAATGTGACTCCAGGCGAGGGTGTTATACACCGACCGGGACTATTGTTCAGGCGATGATGCGAATTTTCTTGGCAGAGTTCCAGGCGTCGAGCCTTCAGAAATTCTTCTAAGGACGATGTGGTTCAGACTGCAAAGGAATTCTGCGAACGAGGTTCCAGCGATCATTCTCCCAAACAAAGTAGTGGGTGTAGATTGGTCCTCGTGCCAAGTTTGGACATGGCTCCATGATCATGAGCTTGCTGTTCTGCCGGAATTCAACCTTTGGAAGCCAAGGTCCACCATCAAGCCAAGACATTTGCAAACCTTGAGCCATCGGCGAATTGTAGACCTTTCCAGACACAGCGTCCACCATCGCCATTAGAATACACGGTGAGCCGCAGCCGAAAGTGATGATGATGTAGTGTCCAGCAAAATTCGGTCCAGGCTGGTCCTGCTTACCGTCCCGCTCGACACCAATTCCCATCGACACTCCTTCACGAATTCGAGTGCGGTACATCCTTTGCTCCGCAGTGGCAAGGATCGGAGCAACAGGCTTTCCCTTGAAAATTTCGGTGACCGGATAATCCTCAAAGCGAGGCGGATTGGTTGCGCTCGTATTTTGCGCCCAAGCCGACAAAGAAATCGCCGCCATCGAGATGAGGATCGTCGCAACGTCACGCACAGCCCTATTTTACATCTGTGAGGTCCACATCTCCGTGGGTATTCCTGGTCGCTCTGGAAGGCGCTGTAGTGCTCCCAAAACATCGTGAGTCATCCCCCGCTGGCGAAGACCTTACCGACCGCTCCTGCGGCGTCCTGTGGCCGACAGCGTTGGGTTCTGGCGATGCTGGACGCTCTTGTGGTGGCACGCAATCGTGATGCATACTTGTGAAATCAGAGCCGCTGATTACGTCGGTGGTGATGATCGAACGTCGATCTAAAATGTTGAAACGATAGACACCGGAGTCACGGAGAAGGACAAGTTCTTCGTAATCAGCAGGTCGCCAGTTCGATCCTGGCGGGTGGCTCCAGAACTCCTCCCCTCAATCAGCGGTTTAGGTGTTGACGGGCAGATCCACAACCTGAGCCGCCCCGTTGACCACAGAGAAAGAGTCCCTGAGCTCCACCGAGATCGAATTCAAAAGCCCGAAAGGCCTACTGCTTGCGACGACGGGGCTCAGCGGATGTTGGTGCTTGCTTCAACTATGGCTTCACCTTTGCTTCAAGGCCACTGAAATCCATCGCTCTGGACTCCGACGCGGCGATCCGGGACAGTTCCCGCGCCGCGAGGCAAGTCAGTTCGTCGACGTGGTCTGTCCCGATCTGTAGCAGCTCCGCGCACTCATCGCGCGGCGTAGCAGCGAGAATCCGCAAGACAAAGCACCGGCGCATTGCTGCGGGGAGGCTCAAGACTCGTTTCAATTCGGGTGGAAGCCTCGAGTTAGCAAGATCGTCACGTGTAGATACAAGTGGGAGCTTGACCGCAGCCTCGACAGCCCTGCGAAGCAGAGAATCATTCGATGCCGGCTCTGGTTGGACGGCATCAATCGCATCTCCCAGCGCAGCCTCCGCATCCGCAAGATTCCCGGTAAGCAGAAGGGTTGTGAAGAAACCCCGGCTAAGGTCCTGCTCGAAGTCAAGTGCCGCTGTCATCTGCGTCTCCCCAGCAGCAATCCAGCATCCAGAACGAAGGTCGCAGCTCGGACCGCGTATTTCGGACTCTGCACGGACCGGCGATGCGCCGCGTCGTGCGCAAGATCCTGGCAACCCTGGTCCATGGAGCTGGGTCGGCAAATCTGCTTTGCGTGGCTAGGTTTGCTCAATCGCCGACCTCAATAAAGCCAAAACCGCTACCGCCGATGAATGCGTGCGGCTCGGACGGAAATGAGGTGACCTTCTGCCGCCTAACTTTTCATCACATCGATGAGATGATGCTAATTTCCTATACACTCGTCGTCGCGTTGGGTCCTGGTTGTTCAGCCAGCTTTGCCGCTGTCATCGCTGCCTGAAATGCTACCCATCCTCACTGCGACATCGACGTGATGGTGATCACAGAGCAAGCGTGGAGACTCAATTGCATGAATCCGCAATATGGCAGATAGTTCTGAACTGAGAATACTCGGGGAAACGCCAAAGGCGGTCTCGCGGCGCAGGTTCATAAAGGGCGTCATTGCCGGAGGGGCCGTCGTCTCCTCAGCGAGCTATTTGTTCCGCACCTCCACTGTGCATGGGGTTGGCGGAGTCGAGCGACTCCTCAGCCTGAACGTCAATGGACAGCTTCGCCGAGTCGACGTGATGAAGCAAGAGACCCTCGCGTGGACCCTGAGATACAAGCTGGGACTCACGGGAACCAAGCTAGGGTGTGACCGCGCCGAATGCGGCGCCTGCACGGTCCTGCTCGATGACGTGCCGCACTATTCGTGCTCGGTCCTTACCCACACGGTGCGCGACCAGAAAGTCCTGACGATCGAGGGCCTGGCGAGCTCCGACGGGAAGCTGCACCCGGTTCAGCGAGCAGTGGTGCACGAGCAGGGCTTCCAGTGTGCCTTTTGTATGTCGGGCTTCATCATGAGTGCGGTCGGGTTCCTGAAGCACCACCAGACTCCAACCCGCGCGGAGCTCGCGCAGGCGCTTTCCGGAAATCTGTGCCGGTGCTGCGATTACAACAAGATCCTGAACTCCATGATGCGCGCTGCGGAGTATGTGAGGGACGACGCCCATGCCTAACTATAAGTTGATCGGACACGACTATCAGACACCCGACATTGTCGCGAAGGTTCTGGGGCACTCGAAATATGCGGAGGACTTCCGGGCGGACGGGATGCTGTTCTGCAAACTGCTGCTCAGTCCCGAGCCTCATGCCAGGGTTCGCCACATCGACGCGAGTGCGGCACTCGCCATGGAGGGAGTGGTTGCGATCCTGACTGCCGACGATTTGCCGCCCGCGAAGCCGGATAATGACCCGTTCGGAGCCGCGGAAAGCAACAACGAGGAGCGGGGCCTGACCAAGGAACCGGTGTATGAAGGCGAACCGATTCTCGCGGTGGCCGCGGTGGATGAGGCGACCGCCGCTGAGGCCATCGAGAGAATTAAGTTGGACCTGGAATTACTTCCGTTTTGCGTCGATCCACTTGACAGCCTGCGTCCACGCGGACCTAACGCGCGCACGCAAGGGAACGTTTTCGCCGTGGGCGGCGGCATGAAGACGTTGAAGTGGACGGAGCAGGACCTCCAAGAGGTCGCGGCGGGCCGCATCCCGTGGGATGGCATAGCGGCCGAGGAGACGAGGGTAGGCGATGTCGAGGCAGGATTTAAGCAGGCGGACCTCATCCTGGACGAGACGCTGTTCCAGCAGTCCACCGCACACCAGCCGCTCGAAACGCGGTCGGCGATGGCCTACTGGCAGAATGGGAAGCTCTTCCTCTTTGGGTCCACACAAAGTGTGTCGCAGACGGTTCCACTAATTGCCAAGTGGGTGGGGATCGATCCGTCGCAGCTCGTGTTCATCTCTGAATACTGCGGAGGGGGATTCGGCAGTAAGGCCCTCGGCGCGGTCAGCATGGCCATCCCGGCGATGCTTTCCAAGAAGGCCGGACGGCCGGTGATGATGCGACTCTCGCGCGAGGAGGAAACCTACATCGGCCGCATGCGGCCAGGATTCCAGGCCCGCGCGAAGATCGGGTTCCGAAAGGACGGCCGCATTACGGCCATGGACCTCTTCATCGTCGAGGACAGCGGCCCATACGAGCGGCAAGGCGATAACGAGCTCACAGCCGTAGTGGCATCTGCCCTCTATCAGCCGCTGGCGTTGCGCTTTCGCGGCATTTCGGTAGCTACCAACACTCCGCCTCGTTCCGCGCAGCGAGGCCCGGGCGGTATGCAAGGCATGTCCATGCTGGAGCCGCTGATGAACAGGGCGGCGCGGGAGCTCGGCCTGGACCAAGTGGAGATACGGAAGATCAATGCCCCCTCGGACGGTTCTCTCTTCGGAATTACCGATACAAAGGACAGCCCACGGCAGCCATTGACCAGTGCATACGTGCGCGAAGCTCTTGATCGCGGTAAGGAACTTTTCAAGTGGGAAGAGCGGAAGGCTCGAAACGGTCAGCGCAGCGGCAACAAAGTGAGAGGTGTGTCGGCAATTATCGGCACGTTCTTCGCGGGTTCCACTGGATATGACGGTCTGGTAGTCATCAAACCAGACGGGAAGCTATACATCCATCAAGGGATTGGCAACCTCGGAACACACTCCGTAATGGACACCGGGCGCGTTGCGGCTGAAGTACTGGGGATGCCGTGGGACATGTGCGAGATCGTATGGGGCAACACCGCCAATTCTGTTCCGTGGAGTTCCGTACAGGATGGCAGCCAGACGACGCACGCGCATTCCCGGGCGAACCTTGCAGCCGGTCTTGACGCCAAGCGGAAGCTGCAGGAGATTGCTGCAAAGGAGCTCGGCGGGGCGCCCGAATCCTATGATGTCGACAATGGGCGCGTGTACCAGCGAGGGAACCCCGGGCGAGGGATGACTTTCGCGAAAGCGGCCGAAAGCGCGATCGCGCTCGGTGGGAAGTACGACGGCCACGAGGTATCGCCCAGCGTGAATTCCATGACGAAGGCGTCCGCGCAGGCGCTCGCCGGACAGGGCCTGATGGGCGTCGCCAAGGATGAGTTTCCGCACAAGGGCGGCATCCTCTCCTTCGCGGCCGCCTTCGCCGAAGTTGAAGTGGATCTCGAAACGGGACAGCACAGGATTATCGAATACCTGCCTGTGGGCGACGTCGGGACGATTATGCATCCAAGGAGCCTCGGAGCACAATTCCACGGCGGCGGGATACAAGGGTTCGGTCATGCGCGCACGCAGAACGTAATCTATGACCCGCATTACGGGAAGCTCGTCTCGAGGCGGCTGTACCAGAACAAGCCTCCGACCATTCTCGATATGCCGCTCGACATGCAATGGGAGGCGTTAAATATTCCTGACCCGCAGAGTCCCATTGGAGCAAAGGGCGTTGGTGAAACGTCCGCTTTGGCTGGTTCCGCGGCGGTGCTGTGTGCGATTGAGAATGCGCTCGGGAACCGTTGCGTGGTTCGCACACCCGTCACGGCCGAGCGGATCCTGGAAGCGGTTAGGGCCGAGGGTAAGCGCCCCACATTTTTGTCGACATACGCCTAAGGAGAACATCATGGCTGTCATACGAGATGTCATGCCGGCTTTCGAGCTGTTTCAGCCGAACTCTACTACCGAAGCACAGCAGCTTCTCCATCAATATGGAGGCGACGCCTGGATACTGGCCGGCGGGCTCGATAGTTTTGACTGGCTGAAGGACCGCTTCAGGAAACCCAAGGCGGTGATCGATCTGAGCGGGATAGCGGAGCTCAAAGGAGTGCGCACCGTAGAGGATGGGATCGAGATTGGCGCGATGACCACGCTCACCGACGTAGTTAACCACCCCATCATCCAGCAGAGGTACGGCCTGCTGGCACAGGCTGCGGCACTCGTGGCGTCTCCGCAAATTCGCAACCAGGGCACCCTGGGCGGTAATGTGTCGCAGGACGCCCGCTGCTGGTACTACCGCGCCGGATGGCCCTGCTACCGCGCTGGCGGAAACATCTGCTATGCGGATACACCGGAGGGCCGCAACCGCGAACATGCCATTCTTGAGGCGGAACGCTGCGTGGCGGTGAATCCATCGGATTCCGCTCCCGCTTTGATTGCACTCGACGCGAAGTTTGTGATGCGCACGTCGAAGGGCGAACAGGTTGTGGCTGCCGAAGACTACTTCATCGGCCCTGCTATCGACATCACCCGGCTGCACATCTTGCGGCCCGGGGATCTACTTACGGCGATTCGCATTCCATCCGCCTGGGCTGATGCGAAATTCTATTTTGAAAAAATCCGGGACCGGAACGTGTGGGACTTTCCGCTGCTAAATGTGGCTTCAGCGATGGTCGTGTCCGGTGGAACCATAGAGCGGATACGCATCGTGGTCAACGCCGCGGCCGCTCGTCCACTCCGGCTAAGAGCGGTCGAAGACGCGGTTCGCGGCAAGCCGCCCAGCGGGGCGACGGGTGAGATGGCGGGTGACCTGGCCGTTCGCGGCGCCGTTCCCCTGCAATTCAACGCCTACAAGATCCCGCTAATGCGAAATCTGGTGAAGCGAGCTATTGGAGGCGTGGAGGAAGCAACATGGGCATCTTAGAGTTGATTTCACAATGGGCGGTAGACCCGTGGGGTAAATTTGTCCCCATCCACATTGCATGGTTCCTGATATGGGTCGCGGCCATCGCGGGATTGTTTTTCGTCATCGTCCACGCGGTTTATGTGCGATACTTCGCCAAGCCCCGCGAGTTCGAGTCTGATGCTCCTCCGGTGGTTCTGAGCCAGATCCCCGAACACGTCCCCCGGCACTCGCTGGTCGCACGAGCATTTCACTGGATCATGGCGGCGTCCATGCTCACCCTGTTGTTTACCGCCTTCCTCCCGAAAGTGGGTGTTCATTTTAATTGGGTCTTATACCATTGGATCGCCGGAACGGTGCTGACCATTTCCGTCCTGTTTCACATCGTGCACGCCTCGTTCTTCATGAACTTCTGGTCGATCTGGCCGGATAAGATCGATATTCGGGATGCTGGGAGAAGGGTCCAGCGGTTCCTGGGAAAGGTCGCGCCGCCCCCCGACAGGTTCGCAAGGTATCCGCTGGAAAACAAGCTCTACCACTCCGCGATCATCGCAGCCGGCCTGTCCGTCATCGTGACAGGTGTGTTCATGATGTCCCGGGTCCGTACGATATTCTTCGAACGCAATCCGTATTTGTTTAGCGACATGACGTGGGGGATGATGTACGTGCTTCACGGGCTGGCAGGCGTCGGATTGATCTTTCTCATCATGGTCCATGTGTACTTCGGACTGCGGCCTGAGAAAGTAGACATCACAAAGTCGATGCTCTTCGGCTGGATGAGGCGGGAATTCTATCTGGAACACTACGATCCGCAACGGTGGACCATAGAATTGCCGCGAGCGGGGTCCGTCCAAACGGATAGGGATATCTAAATATATGCTTCGATCAATCTGGGAAAGAATTGAGACTATTGAAGAATGTTACGAGTTCATGCTGGCATATGCGGCGCAAGGGCTCACGAATGACTACGGCAGTAAGTCAGGTGGACAAGTTCGGGAGTATTTGGTTCGCGCGGCCGCAGCACTCGGTGGATTGGCCCAGGCCTGCGCGACGGCGGTAGGCGAGGAGAACTTTGAGCAGGAGGAGCGACTCGTTCAGTTCTTCGCGGTATTAGACCGCGACGCGCGCGATTCGCTGGCCGTCATCGAATTAGTGCTCGCGCAGCCTTCGATCAGCTCTCAGTTGATCGACAACCTGAACGCGTCGATGCACCTGCGTGCGCTCCTCACCGACATGTTCCTGTTGGGCGAAGTTCTCAAGACGCAACAATCTACGGCGGCCAACGTCGCATCCTCATAGCGGCGCGACGATTAGCGGATCTCACCGCGATCGTGTGTCCTCAAGCAGCTGCTGAGCGCTCGCTAGCACGAGCGCTTGGCATCGTGAAAAAGAAACGGCTGCCTTCCCCCGGCGTGCTCTCAACATAAATGCGCCCGCCATGGAGCTCTACGATTCGTTTCGTAATGGCTAAGCCTAGCCCCGCCCCTTCCTTTATACCCGCTCGAGCCGGCGCGACTTGGGTGAACTCCTCGAATATGGCAGTCTGTTGCTCCGGCGGTATGCCGATGCCCGTATCGCACACACAAAAGAGGATCTCGCCGCAATCAGGCTCGGCGGTCACCTGCACAGTGCCTCTTTTCGGCGTAAACTTGACGGCATTGCTCAGAAGGTTATAGAGAATCTGTTTGAAACGAGTGCGATCACCATACGCGAAGAGTGCGGGGGATACCTCACTGCGCAGCTCGAGGTTCTTGGCTTCGGCCAATGGCGCAGTGACGGAGAGGACTTCAGAGATTGCATCCGCGGCGCCAAACTCCTCATGTCGCAGTTCGATCCGCCCTGCTTCGATTCGGGAGAGATCGAGGATGTCATTCACCAGGGCAAGCAGGTGAAGCGCCCCCTCGTGGACGTGGCGGACGTAATCGACGTAGGACTCTCCGAGAGATTCCTCGCCTTCCTCCGCGAGCAGATCGGTAAAGCCGATGATCGAGTTGAGTGGCGTGCGGAATTCGTGGCTCATTCGAGCCAGGAATGCACTTTTCATGCGGCTTGCCCGCGAGAGTTCTTCATTCTGTCGCGCCAACCGGCTATTCGCCTCGGCAAGCTGAGAGATGCGTGCGAGAACCTGCTTTTCAAGTTCCTGATTCCGGCGTCTAACGAGCGCGGATTCCCGGTCATGAAACTGCACCGCTAGCTCCTGGTCATTGTCTGGGCCGCACGGCGCCTTGGCGTAGGATTCGTGAGTGCAGTTCCTGGACTCCGCTTGCGGACAAACGGGGAAGACGTTCTGAAGAGAGTAAGCAACGGATGCCATAAAGCAGATCCTTTTCCCGGAGGAGCGCTCGTTTTTCTAGGCCGCTCCTCTGTCCCTGTCTGATTCTGCGCTGGGCGCCGCCAGAGAACAACCCCCGAATCG
The DNA here is from genome assembly GCA_035542735.1 of Bryobacteraceae bacterium. GTDB lineage: Bacteria > Acidobacteriota > Terriglobia > Bryobacterales > Bryobacteraceae > Palsa-187. Next base: position 6,765 of record DATKKV010000013.1, on the reverse strand, counting down.
GGTTGGCCGCTTGACTGAATAGTTGAGGCTGGGCCACTCTTTTGAGGGAGGCGACCCAGACGGCTAGCCTCCTGAATCGCCGTCTTCACCGGGAACGGGCCGGCATCGATCGACCGCAGCACATTGATTTCTCTGACTTCATCCCTTCTTTCCCGGGTCTTGGGAGGGCCTAACGGGCCCCTCGAAGCCGGTGCCCAAGGTTGCTTGTCAAGAAACCTCCTGAATGAAGGAACTCCTGAAAACTATCCGCGAGGTTCATGACCGCGCAAAAACCACATCTCCCACAATTTCAACACTTCCCACTTGCGACCCTTCCCGCTACCTCTGGTCGGTCTTAGAGGTGTGCTGCCTGTTGGAACAGCTGGCGGTAGCGTTTGTGCCAACGGGATTCACGATCTCTCGCATCATGTTCCAGGCCGGGCTGCGCGTGAATTCGAACAAGCATGGAAGGCAAGGGACAAAGGGGCCCTGGAGAAGGCGGCCCACCATTTCGAAGCAGCGATCGCAATCGATCCTGAATTTTGTGCCGCGCTAAACGACCTCGGGACGACTTATCTTAAGCTCGATAAGCTTGACAATGCGATCGAGCAGTTTAACAGTGCCATTGCCGTCGACGCCCACGAGGCGATGCCGTACTCGAATCTCGCGCTTGCCTATCTAAAAAGAAATCAGTACTCGGCGGCCACCCATCTCGCACGACAGGCGGTAGCCCTGGACCAAACGTTGGCGCACGGGTTGCTCATATTGGGCGCGTCGTTGGTTCTCGACCACAAGTTCACTGCCGAAGCAGAGCGTAGCCTGACGCGGGCCGCCGACGAGTTTGCGCAGGCGGACTATTGGCTTGCGGTGGGCCTGGTCGTGAAAGGGGACTTGCCAGCCGCAAGAGATCACCTCAGACAATATCTCGCCTCTGGTGACAAGACGGCCGTGAACGCTGTGAAATCGCTGTTGGAGCGTCTCGAGCATACCGGAGAGGCAAGTCTCGTTCGGTGATCTTTCGGATTTTCCGCGACTACACTCTCCGTTCGGAGAGTCGGCGAAGAGACGTCGGCGAGGTGTTTTCTGGCGTCGAACTTGACCTCGCGCTGCCGTGCAGTAGGGGACATGCGCACCTTCGTGGCCGCTCGGCATGAATATGGCGCAGTTCGCCCTGCGTTGGATTCTGATGTTTCCTGGCGCCTCCAGCGCAATCCCCGCGCCAAGGGCCCCTCGCAGGCCAAGGAGAACTGCGGAAAAATCCTGCCGCTGGTGCATCAACATTGATAACAACGTTGGTAAGCTAAGACGCAGGAATGCCGGAAGAACTTCCCTTTGAAGAAATCCTGGGGCCGCGAGTGTCCGCCGTGATCGTCGCGTGCAACCAGATCGAACCGTTGCGGCGCGCGGTGGCCGCACTCGAGCGCTCCACCGATCGCGAACGCCTGGAAATTCTGGTGGTCGATCTGGCCAGTACCGACGGCTGCGCGCAAATTGACAGCGAGTTTCCCTCCGTTGTCCCGCTGCGCCTGCCGCATAACTTCGGGGCGACGAAAGCGATGAACGTCGGTACCCGCACGGCGAAGGCGGAACTGGTTTTCTATCTTTCGCCCGATGTCGAAGTGGAGCCGGATACCGTCCGCCTGCTGGCGGACAAGCTGGAAGCGGACAACGACGCCTCGGCCGTCTGCCCTCTCTTGGTGGATGAAAACGGCAAGCCCGTTTCGCGGGTCTTTGAGATCCCGACTGCGGCTACTCTCAAGGGCGAAATGCCGGTCGTGGCTCTCGATCTGTCGAAGGAACGCATTGATGTCGAATATCCAGGCCGCGATGCGATCCTGGTCCGCAAGCAATTCGTCCGCGGCATGAACTACTTCGATGACCGTTTCGGGGAATACTGGGCCGACGCCGATCTGGCCACGCAGATCTATCGTGGATTGAAGAAGATCCGCCTTTACCCGTCGATCAGGGCGGTACGGCGCGGGAATTCGTCCGCCGATTCCTCGAAGGGCCTGCTCGCGGCCGACCGGGCCGGCGGCGCAGCGGCCTTTCTCGGCAAGCACTATGGGTTTTTCAGCGGTTTGAGCTTCCGTATTGGAGCGATCCTCAGCGCATCGGCGCATTTCGATCTAAAACAACTGTTTGCGTTGCTCAGCGGGCAAAAAATCGATGGCTCACAAGCGGTGTAGCGTAAGCAATCTAAGGTTTTTCGTTTACTACCCTAACTTTTTTCTCACCTTGACCCGATAGATTCCCTGTAAGGTCGGACTGTTCTATGCACATGGATGGAATTTTGTGGATTCTGCTGCCCGTCTTCGTGGCCATCGGAAGTGCGCTTCTATCTTTTTACATTATGGAGGCCCGTATGGAGGTCGCCATCGCCAAGGAGCGGGAGTCGTTGGCCGAGGCCCGGGCGACCATTAATTCGCAGAAAATCACGCTGGAAGAGCGCATTAAGGCTACTGAAGAGGCCACCAAGCGCCTGGCTATGGACGAATTTATGCAGGATTTCCGCGTCGAGGAACGGAGTTACGCCCGTGAAAGCCGGAGTTTAAGCGCCTCGAAGAAGACGGTCATCATGCAGGAACGGCTCTTTTTCCGCAACATCCCTCTGTCGAACTGGATTGAACGCGAAATGGTGGTGGAAGAAGGCGCGGACCTGGATCAACTGCCCAAGGAATCGGTATTCGCGGCGGCGACCGTTGCGCAGGCGATTGAGAAACCGGAGCCTCCCGCGCCCACCAGGCCACCCGCCGCTATCGAGCCCCGGGCCGCCCATGCCGAGGTCGATTTGATCGCCTTGTCGAAATTTGTCCAGGCCATTCCGGTCAATGAGGACCGCGAGCCTGAGGCGCGGGTCTTCCAGATCGCCGTACCCGCCTTCGGCGCGCAATAATAGCGCAACAAAGCGCCGTCAATTTCCCGTGTTATTACCCGTTGACTTCCGCAAGAAAGAGTGATAGCGTTCCGGTAAGAGGACAAGGGGTGCCCGTATCAGCGTGCCACTTAACTTGGAATTAGCCTCGTATCGGAAGGAAGACGTATGACTCTGAGACAAGTGTTTCTCGCCCTGGCGCTCACACCATTGATCGTGGGCCCCGCCGCAAAAGGGCAGTGCATGGGTTGCGACAACAGCGGTTCTTGCCCCGGGGGGGCTGCGGGCAATGTCATAGTGATTTACTGCCTGGATGAGCCCCCGATCCACGTCCAGTGCTGCGACTCCACGTGCCGTCTCGGCTCCGACGGGGAATGTGGCGACTCCAATAACGCCACATGCTCCTACACGGACTGCAACAACGTCATCCACCTCATAAACTACGGCTGCCTCGCGTGTCTGTAACCGAGAAGGATCATCCAGAAAGGACAATCATGATGAAAGCTTCACAACTAGTTGCCTTTGCCGCCGCTGCGGCGCTCTCGTTCGGCCAATCGAAATCGGCAACTCCACCGCCGATGATAATAGTTGCCACGCATGGGTCCGGAGCCGCGATGAACCTGACACTGACGAACGTGTCCGGGAGGGCTATTTCCGCCTCTGTCGTGCTCGTCACGTTCAGGACACCTAAAGGAAGCCAGGTTCAAGCCGTGGACCTGGAGGACTCCAGCTTGCTGCCGCAGGCGACCCCGCTTGCTCCCGGAGCCCAGACCACCGGCGCGGTCTCGATTCCAACTCAACTCGGCGCGGAGCTTGTGATCGATCAGACCCAGGTGGACTACGTGTTGTTCACGGATGGATCATCCTGGGGCCCGGACACGGCGCATCTATCTCTCCAAATCAAGGGCATGAGGGCGGGTTGGGCAAGAGCGTACAGCCATCTGAACGCCACGCTCAAACGGCAGGGCAAGGATGCCGTGACGGAGGAGATCCAAAGCTACGTTGCTTCGAAGCGCACGTTGGCAAAGGCGACTCCGTAGGCTTTGTTGTGCTCGAAAGCCACCGGTTGCACATGGTCGCCGTTTCTAGGTTGCCGAGTATGTTCGGAAGATCGAAGGCGAAAGTTCCTTTCACAACCTGATGGAGGCGAAGTTTGGGCGCCTTTTCCGCGCTCCAGCTCCCCGCTCGCCTCGATGCCCTGCTTCTTGGCCGGGTGCTCCGACGCCGGCGTCGGCCCGAATCCCCGCGGTAAACCGTTCTAGAATCGGCGCGTCTGTAGAAGTTGGACAGGATATGCTTGGGCTGATGGCCGAGACCCTATTGGCCGAACAGAACGAGTCGTTGCCGGTGCGCGACTTTGGGGCCTGGATGACCTCGGAGCAGCGGCGCATTTACGGGCTTTGTCAACGTTTTCTTCAGGATCGCGACGAAGCGGACTCCGCCACTCAGGACGTTTTCTTGAAAGCCTATCAGGCATTGAGCAAGGAAGACGCCAAGGAACTGGACGATCCGGCTCGCTGGTTGACCCGAATTGCCGTGAACACCTGCCTGGACCGCCTGCGGTCGCGCAAATGGCAGTTCTGGCGGCGCAGGCCCTCGCCGGAGGACGAAGCAACGATTCTGTCCTTGGCGGCGTCGCCCAAACCGGAGGCCGAGGATCAATGTTTTGCCAGCGAGATCGGCGCACGACTGAGCGCCGCGCTCAACAAGTTATCCATCCGCCAGCGGACGGTGTTCACGCTGCGGCATTATGAAGACATGAGTCTGGAGGAGATCGGCACTCTCCTGGGTCTGGACGTCGGGACGGTAAAGGCCCATATGTTCCGCGCGGTGAGCAAGCTCCGCGGCGAACTGAGGGACCTGTACCAGGGAGCCAGCAAATGAACGAGCAAGACAAGCATCTTACGGCCGATGAGTTCATCGATCGCCTATACGGCCTGGGTTCGGCCGAGCACCTGAATGGGTGCGCCGAGTGCACGGATCGTCTCCAGGAACTGTTGACACTGCGCGCCGCAGCAACGCCACTGGTGGACGCCCCGCACGATTTTCTGGCGGCGCAGCGCAGGAATATTTATGCGCGCATGGGGGAGAGGCCGCAGGCGCGATGGAAGTGGGTTCCGGCCATGGCCGCCGCCATTTGCCTGATCGCCGCCGGGGTGTTCTCCCTTCGGCCGCAGGCAAGCGTGGTGAAACAGGAGATCGACGAAGCGCAGTTGTACTCCGACGTATACTCGATGGAGCAATCGATGGAGCCGATCGCGGCCAAACCGATTGCCGCTATTTTTGAACAGGATCATAAGTAATGTTCCGATGGCTTTTTCTCGCGACGGTGCTGCCCGCTGCGCTGTTTGCGCAGGGGCCCCTGGGTGGAGTCTGCCGGACGGGAAGAGCCGTGCGCGACCTGAACCTCAGCGAGGCACAACAGAAGCAGATTTCCGGAATCTGCCGCGATAATGCCAAGAAGATTTTTGATCTGCGCGAGGCATGGAATAAGGCCGAAGCCGACCTGCAAGCGGCCTTCGATGAATCGCCCGTCGATCAGGGAAAATCGAATCTGGCGATTGAGCGCCTGGCTGCTGCACGTTCGGAGCTGTTCATCGCCACTTCGCAAATGGACCTGAAAATCCGCACCGTGCTCACCGGCGAGCAGTGGCTCGAGTTGAAAATGCGGGAGCACCGCGGTCCTCCTGGAGGTCCTCCTCCGAACGGCGGCTGGAGGCGCGGAGGCCCGCCCACCAAGGGCACCACGATCACCAATCAGCCCCCGCAGAACAAGTAAGGTTGACTTTGCCCTTCAGGGCGCGGTATCAGTTGAGTAGCCATCCTGATCAGGCGCGGTAGCCAAGTGGTAAGGCAGAGGTCTGCAAAACCTTTATTCGGGGGTTCGATTCCCCCCCGCGCCTCCAACAAGTTGCGGAGTAACCTCCAATTCCCCAATCAGTTCACGCCCGTTAATGAAGCTTCTGTGGAAATCCCGCAGTTTTGACCGGAGTCGGACGGACAAATCGTCGTGTTCCTCGGACAAACTTGAAGCGGAACCGGGATTAACAACCGTGAACCGGTGCTTATGACCCTGTGGGATTGGGCGACATCTCCAGTAGGGCGACCCTTAGCGCCCGTTTAGGCGCACTAGCGCGATTCTTGCGACATGGCTGGGTGTACCCCACCTGAGGTCGATTCTTGGGGATGAGTTCTGCGCAAGACTGGAGGTGGGGATTCCGGTGAAGCTGAACGCTCTTTCCGAAGGGAAGCCGAACGGCATTCCGGGATGATCCCGAACACCATCGGAGCGTAGCGACGCTGGCAACTCGATTGTGCGGGAAAGTGTTCGGCTTCGTCAAAGGAAACTTATCCGGAGCGCAGCGAAGGAAGAGCGCCGCTAGCAAGGGAAGGGGTGCGGGGAAAGGGGCGTCAGCCCTTGTCCCCGCCCAGCACTGGAGAGACCCGGAGCGCGATTAGTGCTCCGATTCGCTATCGAAAAACCGAATCGCACAGCTAAGGCATCGGAAGTCTTGACTTTGGATTGGTTTCAGCAGGATTCTGAGAACATGCTGATTTCGGCTCTCGCGGCTTTGATGCTGCTTGTGGCGGACCCGGTGACCTATATGGGTCGTCAGGTGACGGTGGTGGACCCCGGAACAGAAGATCCAGATGGATTCTACCCGAAGGGAGAGGCGAAGGTCTGTGTACAGGGCCAGGCTCAGAAGGACTGCTACACGGCCCCAAAGGGGGTCGGGCGCATCCCGCGCCTGTCTGTGATTGAGTTGCGCAAAGTGTCAACGCCGGATGAAAATTCCCCATTTCGCCGGTCGAAAAATCCCCACCCCAAAAGGCTCCCGGCCTGTGCCGGAAGTGATGTTCCGCTCTGCCCCCTTTCCCTCATATTAGGAAGCGCTGCCAGAACGGCCCGGAGC
>DATKKV010000012.1:0-58027 GCA_035542735.1 Bryobacteraceae bacterium | reverse complement strand
GACGAAACCGCCGATTCCAAGAATGCGCCCGCGCTGCTCCATTTTGACGGGCGGCTTCGACTTTTCAGGTTGCTGAGATTGCACTTCCTGTCCTCCTTTTGAGCAGACCGAGATGAGCAACAGCGAGCCGAGCGCAATTGTCCTCCAGGGTATTCTTTGCATGTGCGGATTATACACAGGTTTTGAATTCGAGTGGAGAAAACGGTTCGCTCAAGGTTCGCCGCGATTCGCCCCTTCTAAGATCGCGCATGAGGTCTCGAACTGGCTTGGCATCGCCCGTAGGGGCTTGCGGGATCGCAAAGTATCCCAGATTGCGTGTTCATCGGCACGAGGCGCGGATGACTCCGGCAAGACGGCGTAGGGTAGACCGATCCTGTCGGACGCTCTTTCATCAGACGATAAAGTTTGTTATCGTCTGCTTCCAATCGATGGCGCCTGCGGCTGCCGCCAACATTGGCCGCCCCACCGGGAACTTTGCTAGCGGCCTATTGGGGATTCGGGATTGCCGGGACCGAAGTGCTTGAGCATCACCAGATTTTCAGTCTTGCTCTTGTTCGTGATGGCGACGCCGTGTTTCGCGGCGTCCGCCGTGACGAACAGTTCGTCCTGGGTCATCTGGCGGTAGCGGATCAGGCTCGGCGTCTCAACGTCGTGCTTGCCGAACGTGCCATAACCTGAGGTGAGAATCAACCCGTACGCCGCCGCATCGCGTATCGTGACGGTGTGGCCGGGGAGCACGGTCAGTTCCTTCGCCGAATAATACTTGGTCGAATACACGACCCAGTTCTCGCGATGGCCATCGCACTCGGTGGCGAGCTTGGGATGGAACAGCCGATGCTCGGCGAACTCGGGATCGGTGTTGGCGGGCCAGTCCATCATCTCGATCAGATAGTCGAGGTCGTGATGATGCTCCGGCGGAACGTCCTTGACGAGAAGATCCCACGGCACGCCTCGGCCCTCCACCATCGATTGATACATGGCGAACACGTCTGAGTTGACCTGCGGCTCATAAGTCACCAGCGAGCCGGGGGCGTGCAGAATGCCGGGGTCGACTTGCCAGCCAGTGCCGGGTTTCAGCTTGTACGCTCGCGACAGATACAAGATTTCGTTGTCGCCCTCATTCCATTTCTCCAGGCAGCGTCGGATATCGTTCTTGGTCGTTCCCGGGTTCAGGCCCATGAACGTATAGGGGAAATTATTGCCCGCGAAATTATATTGGGGAGGGAAGTAATACGCTTCCGGTTTGCCCTTCTGGCCGACGCGCGCGGCGAACTCGTCGTTCTGATGCAGATGATGCGGAATCGGCCCCAGGTTATCGAAAAACTTGCAAAGCAGGTTCCAGCCGCCGTGTCTTTGCATGACATCCGAGCCGAGGAAGCGGTCGCCGACGGTGTCGATCGCTTCTTTGAGCAGAACCTTTTTGCCCTGAAACTCGATGTAGCTGAGCCCTTCGTCCTCGGCCGTCAGGGGGCCGTTGGCGGCCTTGGTGGTGGAGGAAAACCAGCGCTCGTCGATGCCTCCGCGGTGTGCTCCCAGTGCGTAGAGGTCGCGCGGGTCGAGCTTCAGGCGGCCGCCGGGCATCAGAAACGAGCGGGGAACCCAACACGGCGCAAGGCGAACGACGCCATCGCCCGCCAGCAGGGCATCGTTGATGAGAGAGTTTGTAGACATGGAAAGGGCCGTCTTTTAAAGGCTTGAAACGACTCAAGCCGCAACCGCCAGCGTATACCTTCGCCTGTGCTCTGTCAAGAACTGTTTAATAAAGCGTAAACGCGTACAGCGTGTCACCGCCCGCCACGAGGATGTACTGATGGCCGTCCAGCATATACGTCTCCGGCGCGTTCGAGACGTTGCCCAGATGCGTATGCCACAGGATTTGGCCGTCGGAGGGATCGTAGGCGACGAGATTCCCGGCCAGATCGCCCGCGAACAATAGTTTTCCCGCCGTGGTTAAGATGCCGTTGCCGAGATTGCCTCCGGTACCCGGGTAGCGATGCCTCCAGGCGACTTTTCCAGTCTTATAATCGATCGCCGTCAAATATCCGCCGAGCGAGCCTAATTCCAATTCGTCGCGTCCGCCGAGACCCATCGCCCCGCGGGGGTCGGTCTCGGTCAAATAAAACATCGAGAACGGGTCGCTGGAAGGCACATAGAACAGGCCTGTATCGGGCGAATACGCTGGCGGAGGCCAGTTGGTCGCGCCGCTGCTGTCGGGCGACACTAACGTACCGGGAACCGTCGAATCCTTGGCTGGATCGCGGATCGGCTGGCCGTTGGCGTTCAGTCCCTTGGCCCAATTCACGGTGTCGGAATACTTGCTGGTGACCAGGTGCTCGCCGGTGATGCGGTCGAGCGTGAAATAGTATCCGTTGCGGCTGGCGTGCAGCACCATCTTGCGAGGCTTGCCGTTATATTCGCCGTCAACCAGAATCGGAGTCTCGGTGGAATCCCAATCATGGGTGTCGTGAGGCGAAGTTTGGTAGTGCCAGGCGATCTTGCCCGTATCGACGTTCACGGCGACGATCGAACAGGTGTATAAATTGTCCCCTTTGCGGCCGACAGGATCGGTATAGGCGGGCGAAGGGTTGCCCGTGCCAAAGATATAGAGGTGCGTTTCCGGGTCGTAGGCGCCGGGGATCCACACGTTGCCTCCGCCGTGTTTGGCCGTGTCAAGATCGCCCCAGGAGGCCGCAGCGGGGTCGGTTTTCGACATCGGAACCGCGTACCACTTCCATTGCAGATCGCCGGTTTCCGGATCGCGGGATTGGAGAAAGCCGGGCTCGTCCAGATCGTCTCCGGTGCCCACCAGGATGTGGTTGCCGACGACGATCGGCGCCATCGTCGAGAAATATTGCAGGTTGAAGTCGGCGATTTCCTTGTGCCAGCGCTCCTTGCCGGTCTTGGCATCGAGGCAGACCAGGTAATCGTCGGGCGTTTCCATGTACAGCCAGTTGCCCCACATGCCCAGGCCTCGATTCCCGATATGCGTGCCGCCCTTCGTTTTCCAGTAGTAATGCCAGATTTCGCGCCCGTCGCGCGCGTCGACGGCCCAGGCGTTATCGGGTGTGGCGAAGTACAGAATGCCGTTTACTTCGAGAATGGACGCGCGGATGCTGGTGCCTCCTCCGCCGCCCGCGCTCGAAGCCTCTGTTGCTTCTCCTCCGATGATTACGGGCGCTCCGCCGCCGCGTCCGCCGAAGCCTCCGCCGCCGGTCCCGCCGGCAAAGCGCGTGGTCCAGGCGAGTGTCAGGTTCTTCACGTTCGACTGATTGATCTGCTTCAACGAACTGTAGCGTCTCCCGGAATAATCGCCGGAATAGGTGGGCCAGGAATCGCCCAGAGGTTTCAGCAGTGATGCAGGATCCAGAGGGCCTTGCGCGAATACCGGCAGCAGGGCTGCGCTTGCCAGAAGGAGTTTCTTCATTTCACGGTCACCAGGTACGAGGTCAGATTGTGGATGTCCTTGTCTGTATAGACCCGCAGCAGTTCCCTGTGTGGCGCGAGAGGGTCGTGAATCTCCACCTTAGGCACGCCGCCATCGCGGCGGAAGGTGCGCTGGGTACCGTCGGCCTCGACCAGGGTGACGGTGAAATCGTCGATGCGAAGCAGGCGGCCTTCGGCCTTCGTGCCGGATGGTTCCGTGACCGTTACTCTTGCCGGAGAAACGGGCGCGCCTCCGCGGCCTGCGCCGGGCATTAAGAAGCGCTGCTGCAGATCTCGAGGCTCGGCGAACCGCGAGGCGATTCCCTTTAGGTCGCCCGTTACGGAATGACAGGTCGCGCACCTGGCCTTGAAATAGGCCTCGCCGGCCGCTGCGTCGCCGGCGAGGATTGAGATGGGTTTATTGCGCGATTCATCGTAGCCAGCCACGCGGAAGCTGTGGATGAACGCGGCGACGTCGGCCACCTGGGCATTGGTGAACGGAAATTTCGGCATGCCCTGATCCATGCGGCCGTTTTGGATCACGGGAGCGATAGCCTCGCCTTTGTCGTCATGAAGCACGAGTTCGGAGCGCAACAGATTCGGTCCGCCCTCGCCACCGCGGGCGTCCGAACCGTGACAGAACTGGCAGTTCACTCCGTAGAGAGCGCGGCCGCGGGCGATTGACTCCGGGTCAGCTTGCGCGTGCTGGGGATAAGCGTTCGCAAAACCGCCGCCACCGCCACCGCGGCCTCCCCTGCCGCCGCGCCCGCCTTGAGTCGAAGCGGGAGGTGTTTGCGGGAGTGTCTGGGCGACTGCCGCGATAGCGGACAAGGTGAGCATCGCGCAAGGGAGTAGAAGAGAACGGATCGTCACCCAGATTATGATAACGCGCGAACCGTCGCGAAGTCCCTACGCGTGTTCTCGGATTGGTAGTGCTTTAGGAGGTTGTTGACAAAGGGGACAGACTTCTCTGTCCCCACTCGCATGTGCTTGAATCGAAGCGGATCTTAGAGCGTGGACCGAGCGGTCTGTCCCCTTTGTCAACATCCACCAGCTGAGCGAACCCGGAATTCCCGCGTTTGTTGCGCGACACTTTTCGAACTCTAGGGGTTCAATAGAGTGCAAGGTTCAAATCGGAGTCGAGGTACTTCCTAATATGAAAAGCTCTTTTTTCGTGGCGGCTTTCGCGCTCCTCTCCTTACTCGCCATTGCCCAAACAACCAGCCCGGCCGTAAGCGAGCGAGCCGCGGCGCGATTCCTCAGTCAAGCCACCTGGGGACCGACGCAGGCCTCCATCGCGCAGGTCCAATCGATGGGATTCAACGCCTGGCTGCAGGCTCAGTACGCGCTGAACCACTCGGATCTGCCGGATCAGCCGATTCTCAACGCGGCCGGAAAGCAGAACAACAATCTGGCCCCGGTGCAGGCGGCCTTCTTTCAAAACGCGATCACCAATCAGGATCAGCTGCGCCAGCGCATTGCGTTTGTTTTGAGCCAGATCTGGGTGGTTTCGCAGCAATCGGGCGTGCCCAACGCATACGCTTATCCTCCTTACTGGCGGATCTTCCGCGATAACGCGTTCGGAAACTATCGCGACATCATCAAAGCCGTGACGCTGAGCCCGGCGATGGGCAAGTATCTGAACATGGCCAATAACAACAAGGCCAACGCGGCGACCGGATCGGCTCCTAATGAGAATTACGCGCGCGAGCTGATGCAGTTGTTCACGCTCGGACTGACCCAATTGAACATGGATGGGACGCCGGTGATCGTGAAGGGAACTCCCGTGCCTACCTATAACCAGGCGATCGTCACCTCGACGGCGGCGGCGCTCACCGGCTGGACGTATCCCACTGCTCCGGGAGCGAAGGCGAAGGTGAATAATCCGGTGTATTACATTGGCCAGATGTTCGCCGTCGATTCCGAGCATGACAAGACATCCAAGACTACCGTGGCGAATACCGTGATTCCGGCCGGTGGCACGGCAGAACAGGATCTGGACGTGCTAATCAACGCGCTGATGGCACAGCCGACGATGGCGCCGTTCATCAGCCAGCAATTGATCCAGCATTTGGTGACGAGCAATCCAAGGCCGGGCTACGTGCAGCGCGTGGCTACCGTGTTCGAGAACGATGGCTTCGGTGTAACCGGCAACATGCAGGCGGTTATCTCAGCGATCCTCACCGACGTGGAAGCCCGTAACGCGGACGACCCTTCTTACTTGGTGCCCTCTTACTTCGGCCACATGCGTGAGCCGATTCTGTTTCTGACGAGCGTCCTGCGCGGGTTGAACGCCAGCGTTGGCGCGACCAGCGCGCTGTCTAACGACGCCACGAATCTGGGGGAGAACCTGTTCAATGAGCCCAGCGTGTTTAGTTACTTTTCACCGCAGGCACGCAGCGAGTTCGGGCTGGTAGCCCCTGAGTTTCAGATTTACTCCACCCAAACCGCAGCTGACCGGGTGAATCTGGTGAACTCGATTCTCTACGGGAAGGGCAACGCCGGATTTAAGGTCAACATCGCGCCGTTCGTAAACCTGGCCGCGGACACGACCGGGCTGCTCGACTACATCAGCGGAATCTTCTTGCACACAGGGATGTCGAGCGGGCTTCAGCAGGCTGCGGCGACTGCTGTCAGCGCGCAGACCACTCCCACGGCCAAGGCGCAGGCTGCCCTGTACGTGGTTCTCACGTCCAGCGAGTATCAGATCATTCAATAGGGAGAACTCATATGGTTTCACGCAGAGGATTCATTCGCGTTGGAGCGGCCACTGTCGGCTCGCTGGCCCTCCGGCCGTTTGGGATGCTCCCCGCACTGGCGCAGAGTAGTGGGGACTATCGCGCACTGGTATGCGTGTTCCTACTCGGCGGCAACGACTCGAATAACACGATCATTCCTATGGACGACACGAGCTACAAGGCATATCAGTCGATCCGCGGCAGCCTGGCGCTGCCATCGAGCAGCCTGACGTCCGTCACCGCGGCGAATGGAGCGCCCTATGCATTCCATTCGAAGCTGGCCGAAGTTGCGAACTTATTTTCGAGTAAGGAACTGGCGGTGGTGGCCAACGTCGGCCCTTTGGTGCAGCCGCTGACGAGGGCGCAGTATCAAAGCGCGCAGGCGTCCGTGCCCTTGAACCTGTTCTCACACTCCGATCAACAGATCGCCTGGCAGACGGCCATCGCCCAGGGTCACAGCCCGACGGGCTGGGCTGGGCGGGCGGCGGACTATATCGCTTCGCAGAACATCAACTCGTCGAGCTTCCCGACCTTCTTTTCCGTAGCCGGAAACTCCATCGAGGGAGCCGGCTCATCGACACAACCCGTGGCGCTTGCGCCAGGACAGTCGTTGACGTTACAGGGGCCCAGCGCGGGCCTAACCGCAATTAACAATCTGCTTTCGACCAATACGGGAGTGTCGCTTGCCCAAGCGGCAAACGATACGCTTTCGCACAGCATCGCGGACGCATCGGCGCTGGCTGCCGCGCTTGCGAAATCGACGCCGCTGAAAACGCTGTTCCCGACCACGAGCATCGGGGGGCAGTTGCAGCAGGTGGCGCAGATCATCCAGGTGCAGTCCTACCTGGGGATGCGGCGGCAGATCTTCTTCTGCTCCTTAGGCGGATTCGATACGCACGCGGGCGAACTGCAAACCCACGACACACTGTATCCACAGTTGAGCCCGGCTCTCTCCGCGTTCTACCAGGCCACGCAGGAAATGGGGGTGGCGCAGAACGTCACTACGTTTACCGAATCCGACTTCAGCCGGACATTCCAGCCGACCACCGACGACGGCAGCGACCACGCCTGGGGTGGCCACCACATGGCGCTGGGCGGGGCAGTGCAGGGCGGCCAGATTTTTGGCAAATTCCCGACGTTCGAACTGGGAGGTCCGGACGACACCGATACGCGCGGCCGTTGGATTCCGACCACTTCCGTGGATCAATACGGGGCAACGCTGTGCAACTGGTTTGGCATTCCGGCAAGCGCCATGGCCACGGTGTTTCCGAATCTGGCCAATTTCCCGAGCACGAATATCGGGTTCCTAGGGTAGAAGCCCCGCACTTCGAATCTGGGTGAAAACCCTCCTTTTTGACTGGCATTCCGGGAGCGAAGGGGACAGACCGCTGTGTCCACTGAACACGCTTTGTTGAAAGTGCGGCGATTGTGGGTCGGGGACACAGTGGTCAGTCCCCTTCGCCAGGGAAAACTTCCGCGTAAAGGGCGTTTTCAGCCGTGACCATCGGATGCGGTCACCGCTTTAGTTTTCCGTTGGACGCGAGACCTGGTCGATCACGAAAACGTCGACGGGGCCTCGCGTCGCTTCGAGTTTCATCCCGAGTTGCTCCTGGAGCGCGGCAAGCAGGCCGGGTTTGGCATCGTCGGCGGGCTCGAAGTGAAGCATGCCTCCGAACAGCGAATCGTCGGGCGTGAATTCGAGGTCGAAATCGTAGCGGGCGGTGAGGCCTGTTTGATCGACCACAGGGCGATTGAGCGCGGCGCGCTGCAAAACACTGGCGATTTCTCCCATCGTCGCGTGGCGCGCGGGCAGTCGCACCACGGGAGGCGCGATCACGAAGGCGAGTGCTGGAAAGCCTTCCGGAGGCGGCTCGATATCCGGACTTTCCTTGAATTTCGGCCCCGTTCTCGCTACCGTCAGCGCATAGACCGGCATCTCCCTGCGCTCGCGATGAAACTTCAATTGGAAGCGGTCGGCGAGCAGCGTCCGTAGCATCGCCATTTGCTGATCGAGGTTTGGACGCGCGTCGCCTGGGGCCTCCGCGAGAATGTCGAAGTGTTCGTCGTCGACCCACGGAGGGCCGCCGGTGATTGCCTTGGGATTCAAATTGTATGCCGCGGCGATAAGCGTGCGTACGGCGTGATTCCGGGCGACAAGTTGCCTTGCCGTCTGCATCCGGATGAAGCGCCCATCGCGCCAATCGGGCGGCGTCGGCTTGATGGCCGCCACTTCGAAGGAATCGGCCTGCAGGGCGAGCACGCAGACCAGAAAAGGAAGCATAAAGCAAGTGTAGCGTGGAGCACGCGCTTTGCGTGGCGCGTCGGGACTCGTCGCGAGGTCTGCCCTATTTCGTTTCCGCGCTGAATCCCCCATACGTCAGGCAGGCGCCGAACGCGAGGCAGACGGCCATATATACCCAGAACAGTTGATCGTAGTGAAGCTGGCCCAGAAAGAACGCCGCTTCCCCGTCGGGAAGCAACAGGAACAACAGTCCCTTGATCAGGCTGATCCAGCCGACGATGGTGATCGCCACCGGCAGCGCGCCTCCTGACCACACATTGTGCCCGAGAACCATGGCCAGCCCGGCAATGATCGTGAAGACGCCGAGCACGTACATGAGCGCGGGGTTGTGAAGAATCGCGGTGACGGCATCCAGAGTCGCCTGCCTGTGCGCCATCATACACAGTGCGACGAGGATACAGTACAGACCAATGAGTTTACCGAGGAAAGAAGTACGCTCCAACATGGAACCTCCTAATGAGAGCGCATAAGGCTGATTTACGTTATCATGACGGTGCGCCGTGCGGCTACATCTGGCATCCCTGGTGGAGGATTTCAAGAAACACGGCGATCAGACCGCGATCGTCAGCCGCCATGGATTGCGCCGAGAGATCTGCTCGTATGCGGCGCTGGCCGAGTTGACGGGACGCTTCGCCGCTGAGTTGGTCGCGCGAGGGATCGTCAAGGGCGACCGCGTATTGATCTGGGGCGAGAACGGCGCGGAATGGGTGGCCGCGTTCTTCGGATGCATTCTGCGCGGCGTTGTCCCAGTGCCCATCGACGTGGCAGGCTCCGAGATCTTCGCGCATCGCGTGGCGAAGGAGGTCTCGCCGAAGTTAGTCGTCGGTAGCCGCGAGCAGATGGAGACCTTCGAGGGCGCGCTCGCATTTGAGCATTTTTCCTCGTTGCCCGCCGATCCTGTCGGGGCAATTGAGGGCATTTCCGAAACCGATCCGGTCCAGATCGTGTTCACCTCCGGCACCACGGGCGAGCCGAAGGGCGTCGTCCACACGCACGGCAACATCCTCGCCAGTCTGCGTCCAATTGAGACGGAGATGCAGAAGTACCTGAAGTACGAGAAGCCCTTCCATCCACTGCGATTCCTGCACACGCTTCCGTTGAGCCATGTGTTCGGGCAATTCATGGGCGTTTGGATTCCGGCGCTGCTGGCGGCCGAAGTGCACTTTGAATCCCGCCTGATTCCAGCCGATCTGGTGGAAACGATTCATGACGAGCGAATCTCCGTTCTGTGCGCCGTGCCTCGTGTACTCGAAATCATGAAGACCTACTTCCTGGCGCGATTCCCGGATCTGGCCGAACGGATCGCGAAAGCGAAAGGTCAGAACGCCTGGCGGCGATGGTGGACGTTTCGCGACGTGCATGGGGCACTGGGATTCAAGTTCTGGGCGCTGATCTGCGGCGGCGCGACGCTGCCGGAGGATCTCGAGCAGTTCTGGGGCGCGGTGGGCCTGGTCGTGATTCAAGGATACGGGATGACGGAAACCGCGGCTCTGGTCAGCCTGAATCATCCGTTCCACGCCGCGCGAGGGACCATCGGCAAGGTGCTGCCAGGCCGCGAAATCCGCCTGGGTCCGGATGGCGAGATCCTGGTACGCGGCGATACAGTGTCGAAGGCCACCTGGCAGGGAGGGAAACTGCAGACCCAGGAATCGGACTGGCTCGCCACCGGTGATTTGGCGAGCGTCGACGAATCAGGCAATCTGCGATTCCGCGGCCGCAAGAAAGAAGTGATCGTCACATCCGCGGGAATGAAAATCTATCCCGACGATCTGGAAACGGAGCTGCTCAGACAGCCTGCGATTAAGGCGGCGTCGGTTGTGGATGTGGATGGCGAACCCGTCGCGGCCCTCATTCTTCGTCCGAATGGCGACGCGGCTGCCGCCGTCCAAGCGGCGAATCAGGAATTGGCCGGATTTCAGCAGATTCGCCGCTGGTTCGTCTGGCCTGACCCCGATTTCCCGCGCACCTCGTCGGGCAAAGTGCTCCGTCGCGAGGTCGCCGCCGATCTGAAAGGCGAAGCGTCGCCGCGCATGCTCGCTGGCCTGCTGGAGCGCGTGTCGGGTAAAGTGGCGGATTCCGAAGAGCTGAATCTCGACAGCCTCGGGCGAGTGGAATTGCAGGCGGCCATCGAAGGCCAGTTGGGCGTCGAGATTGACGACGCGTCGTACAGCCAGGTGAAGACCCTCGGCGAACTGCGAGGCTTGCTGAGCGGCGCGCCAAAGCCCGAAGTCCAGGACGAAAATATCTACCCGACGTGGCCGTGGTCCTGGTTGGAGACCGTGATTCGCAAGGCGTTTCTCGAAGTGGTGATGGAGCCGCTCGTATGGATTCTCGCTAATCCTCGGGTGGAACGCGAACGCGGCGAGATCGGCGCGAAGCCGATGCTCATCGTATCCAACCACGTCACGATGTACGACCTACCGTTCATTCTTTATGCCCTGCCGGGCGCGATGCGCAGGCGCGTGGCCGTCGCCATGGCAGGCGAAATGATCATGGATTATCGCAAGGCAAGGAATCTGGGCAACTGGTTCCTGAATCTGTGCGGTCCGCCGGCATATCTGCTGATCACGGGATTGTTCAACGTTTTCCCCCTGCCGCAGTTTGGGAATTTCCGCAAGAGCTTCGCGCACGCCGGTAAAGCAATGGATCGCGGCATGCACGTGCTGGTGTTTCCCGAAGGCCGGCGCACGCCGGATGGGAAGATCCATGCGTTTCAGAAAGGCTCGGGCATGTTGTGGAGGGAACTGGAGTGCGATGTCCTGCCGGTCTACCTTGGCGGAATGAGTTCGGGAAAATGGTTCCGGACGGGAAAGATGTGGGTTCGCGTAGGAAAGCCGATTCCGTTCGACCCGGAAAAGGAAGCCGCGGAGGCGAGCCAGGTGTTGGAGGAGGCGGTCCGGCGGCTGGAGCAGCCCTAGTTCTCCGTCGGCCTTTCTACATAGTCGATGACTAGCACCTCCACGGGACCCTTACCTGAGGAAAGCCTCAATCCGAGTTGCCCCTGCACAGCGGTAAAGATCGACTGCCACGGAGGATCGGTCGAGGATGGCCGAGGGCCGGACGCGCGTGGCGCTGCGTCCATTGCGAATTCCAAATGGATGTTGAACAATCCCGTCAATCCCGTCTTATCAATCACTACGCGGTCCGATCCGAAGTTCGATAAGTCGTCCGCAAACTCCGCCATCGTCTCGCCGCGCGCGTTTATGATGATGTTCTGTCCTCCGGACACATTTGGCGCCGGCAGCGCTGACCAGTATCCGCATTCCTTGGACGGATCGTCGGCAGGATGGTTTAAATCCGGCCCCGAGCAGCTTCCTGCCGCTAGGGCTCTCAGCTTAAAGCCGCTCTTCGCCACGGTCAAAATGTAAACGGGCATCTCCCTTGCCTCGCGATGGATTTTCAGTTTGAACCTGTCTTCGAGAAGAGCTTGCATCATCGGCCCATGCAGTTGGTCAAGAGGCGCGTTGCCGACGGCGATGATTTCGTACGGATCGGTTCTAACCCATGCCGGGCCGCCCACGATTTGCAAGCGTCTGCCCTGTCGGCGATTCGGGCCGAAGGCGGCCAGGTTGTATGCAACTTGAATCTCGGCCTCCAGGGTGCGGCATTCCAAGACTCTGCCTTGCGACCCGGAGGATGGGCAACCTTTGGGCGCGGGTTTCACGGACGCGACTTCGAAGGAAGGGCGTGACTCAGCGGATTGGGGGCGGTTCTGCAATGCGCCAGGAACTCCCAGCACGACCGGTACCACGATGAAGTTGATCCAGCGCGCCACGAACCTTCCTCATTAACATGACGCGCTGAGTGATCAAGACGTGCACTGTGGCCGTAAGTACAATGAATAAACCTGTATGATGAGAATTGCGCTTCTGCTTACCGCCGCTTCCGGCTGCTTCGCTGCGGACACACATTTCGACGTTTCGTATCCCAAGTCGGCGAATGCGGGACCGATCACCGGGCGCGTCTACATTATGATTTCCCGTCATGCGGAACGTGAGCCTCGGTTGGAGATCGGACGGCTTGGCGTGCCATTCTTCGGACGCGACGTGGAGAAACTGGCGCCTGGACAAGCGGCCGTGATCGACGCGACGGATCTGGGCAGTCCCGTGGTGAGCCTGGCCGATATTCCTCCGGGCGAGTATTACGTCCAGGCGTTCATCAATATCTACTCTGAATTCAAACGCGCCGACGGCCACACCGTGTGGATGCACGACGATCAATGGGAGGGTCAGCACTGGAACCGCTCGCCGGGAAATCTTTATAGCGCGCCGCAAAGGTTGACGCTAGATGCGTCCAAGGGCTACCGTATCGCATTGAACTGCGATCAGGTGATCCCTCCGACCCCGTTTCCCGCGGACACCGAGTGGGTGAAGCGCTTCAGGATTCAGAGTCCCTTGTTGACAAAGTTCTGGGGGCGCCCGATCTATGTCGGCGCGACCGTGCTGCTGCCGCGCGATTACGCCAGGAGCGGGGAATCGTACCCGGTGCTCTATTCGCAGGGCCACTTTTCCACCGCCGCTCCGATGAACTTTCAGCCCGGCCGCGATTTCGCCAACGAATGGATCAAGGACGATTTTCCGCGCATGCTGGTTGTGACGTTTCAGCACCCGACGCCGTATTTCGACGACTCGTACGCAGTGAATTCGGTGAATGTGGGTCCATACGGCGATGCGATTATGCAGGAGCTGATCCCGGAGATCGAAAAGCGCTTCCGCGTGATCCGCGAGCCTTGGGCGCGGGTGCTGGCCGGAGGCTCGACCGGCGGCTGGGAAGCGATGGCGCTTGAACTCTTCCATCCTGACTTCTTTGGCGGTACGTGGGTGTATTGCCCGGATTCCCTCGATTTCTCGGACGTCGAAGGCATCAACATCTACGCCGATAAGAACGCGTTTTACAAGGAATACGAGTGGCGCAAGGTGCCAACCGTGAACAGCCGCGAGATCAACGGCCAGATCCGGCAGACATCCGAAGAGCGCAACAGGTTCGAGCTTGTGAACGGCACGCACGGGCGCTCCGGCGAGCAACTCGACATCTGGTCGGCCGCGTTCGGCCCTTTGGGCGACGACGGCTACTTCAAGCCGATGTGGGACAAGCGCACTGGCGAGATGCATCCTGACGTCGCGCAGTATTGGAAAGAGAACTACGACTTGCGCTATTACATGGAAAAGAACTGGTACACGCTTGGCCCGAAGATCGTCGATAAACTGCACGTCTTCGTTGGCGACGCGGATAATTTCTTCCTCAATAATTCCACCCGCAAATTGCAGGAGTGGATGAAGACCACCAAGGACCCACACTACGAAGGCTCTTTCGTGTACGGCGCCGCGAAGGGCCACTGTTACTCGGGACCCGTGAGCAACGCGGAACGGTTGAAGGAAATGGCGCAATACATTTTGAGCCGTATGCCCAGTGACCGCATCGCCGGGTGGTGGAGCAGGTAGACTTACTTCTTTACTTCCAACTCCGACCCGATAAATCCCCACGTCACCCATACGTGACCCTTCAGCACTCGCTTGAAGTAATCCTGCGCCTTGTCCGGTTGGCCGTTGTAGATGTACCAGTTGCCGACGCCGTAGCCAACGGTGTCGAAAGGAAGCTCCACTTCGTCGTCGGTATTCGTGGCGGAGGGCATCGGTGGAAGAGCCTGGGCTTCCGGCATCGCCCCCTGGAAATAGCGCACCAGGTTGAGATAGAACTTCGTGTGCGGAGACTGATTGGTCATCTCCGGCGGCACGGCCTTCAGCGCGTCGGCGGCCTCCGCGGTCTTACCCGCGCGGCGGAGCGCGGCGTAGAGCCAGTTGGTGGAATTGATCCGTTCGTCTGTATTCGGCGCCGACGCGACCGCGTGGGCAAAGGCATCGGCCGCGTCGGAGAATTCGTTGAGGAAATAGTGAGCCAGGCCCAGGTGGTACCAAGCGGCCATGTTTTTGGGGTCGATCGTGGAAGCGCGCTTCAAGTCAGCGCGGGCCTTGGCAAACTCGCGTAATGGCAAATAGCGATGGCCGCGCTCGGTGAGATAGGTGGGGTTGTCCGGAGAGAGGGCCAGCGCTTTGGTTAGCGTTTCGACAGCTTCCTTATCCTGCCAAATCGTGATCTGCGCCTGCGCGAGTTTGAACAGCGATTCAGGATTCTTCGGGTCCAGGGCTTTGCGCGCGGCGGCGACGGCGCCTTTCTCATCGGGGCGGGAATAGAACTTCGTTCCCAGACGCGAGGTGACCTGAAGTGTCTGCGCGGGCAATAATAAAGTGAAGGCGAGCAAACAGGCGATCTTCATGATGAAGAATTATATCCGACAAAGGGCATCGGAATTGCAGGAATATTTGCAAGGTACGTCTATGTTCAAGAAACTCATGACTGGTGCGCGAAGAGGCGCAATGTTCCTGGGTGCTGTCGCGCTCAGTTTCACGATGTCTTCGATGGCACTGCAGGCGCAGACCTCGCGCACGGCGGTGACGATCGACAGCAAGCTGCTGTTTCATTATGTGAAGTACATGGAGCGCTGGCCAGCCGACGCGGAACTGACCGTGGGGACACCGAAAGCGTCGATGGCGATGCCCGGCTTGTTCGAGGTAATCGTTCAACGGACGCGCATGGGCCGGGTGGTGTCGCAGCGTTTGTATTACGCCACTGCGGATGGCACGCATTTTCTGAAGGGGGATACGTTCGCGATTCACGACAAGCCGTTTGACACGAAAATCGCGATCCTCGCTCAGCACAAATCGCCGAGCATCGGGCCGAAGGATGCCGGGGTCACCCTGGACGCCTTTGAGGATTTCCAGTGTGCGGACTGCGCCGACGACGCCAAGGTCTTGAAGGAACTGCTGCCGTTGGAGTTCGGCAAGCAGATCCGCGTTGTCTTCCACGATTATCCGCTGGTGCAGCACAAGTGGGCGATGCCGGCCGCGATCGCCGGCCGTTGCGCGTTCCGCTCCGGTGACGAGGCGTTCTGGAAGTACTACTCCTGGGTATTCTCGCACCGGGGCGAGATCGACGAGAATAATTTCGCCGCAAAGGCCAACGAGTGGGCCAAGACCGCGGGCTTGGGCACAAAGTTCGCGAGCTGCCTGGCGAATCGCGAAACGGAGAGCGAAGTGAACGCGAGCATCGCCGACGGCCTGGCGCTGGAGGTGCAGGGCACGCCGACGCTATTCCTCAACGGACGCATGTTGCCCATGCTGTTTCCCAATGGGCAGATGGTTCCACCCGATACCCAGTTCCCCGCGTTGAAGTGGATGATCCAGTTTGAGCTGAAGGTGATTCCGCCGGCGGACGCGTGCTGTATGGTGGTTCCGTAGTTAGTTGACGCGGTAAACGGCGGCACCGCTCGGGGCCTGATAGATGCGTACGAGTTCTGAGTCGCGCTCGAGGATCGCGAAAATGCGGCCCTTTTCCTCCGCGCCCCAGCGGCGCAAATCGTTGGATGTCGCCAGGATGTACCCGATGCGCCGCGACTTGCAGTAGGGCGTCACACCTCTGAAGAAATCGAACATTTTTTCGCCGTCACCCGCATACCACCAGCGCGGAAGGAAGGGCGCGGCGTTCCCGGTCCGGCCCGTATAGAGATACAGAAGGGGATCGTTGTTAGACAGGACCGCAGCCGGGGGCAGGGCGTGCTCCGCGATCCAAGCGTATGTGGCGCGCGTCTCGGCCAACTGTGTCCGGTCGTTCGAGGCGTCCTCCGGCATCGCGCGGAATCCGACGAACAACTGAAGTCCCAGGGAGGTGGCGAAGATCGCCACCACCACCACCGAGAATCCTGCGGCAACCACCCGCTGGCTCATGTCCTTATGGTGGAAGGCTCCCCGAATGCCCCGCGCGAGGTTTTCCAATTCGACGACGAGCCCAGCAGCGAGCAAAGGAAACATCGGTAGCACGAACCGCTCCGTGGGCGGGAAATGCCAGGCGATCAGCATGAGCGACGAGACCAGCGCAAAGACAGCATACGGAACGGCAACGCCGCGGCGCGCCAACCGCACAACACCGGCGATCATGGCGATCGCAATCACCTCCGTGAGGATCTTAACCGGCTGCAGCGCAACCACTTGTGGAACGACCAGGGAGCCGATGCTGTAGAGCAGAGCATCGATGTTTTTCCAGAGAACGATCGCCAGGTTGTCGAGACCGACGTTCATGAACTCGAATTTCACGTAATCGGTGTAATCGGCTAGCGTCGCCTCGGTTACGTGAATTCTGTGGAGGGCGGTCCAGAGGTTCCATCCGAGGACGAAGGGCAGCATGCCGGCGACGAAGGCCATCGCGCGCCGGAAATCGCGCCGCCAAAAATACCACGCCGGCATGGAGACTAGCAGGGCGATGCCCGCGGTGCGCGAGAGATAGGCGCATCCGGCGAAGATCCCGGCGAATAATGCAGCGGCAAGCGTTTCCTTCCGCGCGGCCAGAAGGGCGGCGAACAGCCAGCACATAAAGAAAACCTCGGAGAACAGGCTGGCTCCGAACAAGATCATGTACGGATTCACGGCGAGCATCGCCACCACGGTCCGAGTGCGCCATGTTCCGATTCCCTCAGCGCGCCAGTAAAACCAGGCGAGCGCCTGGCATATCGCCAGCAGCGGCCAGGCGAACCATGTAGCAACCTGCAGATTCGCCGGGAAATGCGGATTGATCCGCCATACAGCCGACAGGTAGAGCGGATACAGCACTGGATACTTGGTCTGCGCGGGGCGCTCAGGAAGACTGGGGATCACGAATCCCTCGCCGGCCGCGAGGCTCTTCGCCGAAGCGAACAGAATCGCGTCGTCGTGATTCTTGCCAAATCCAGGCTGGTCGCGCTGGTTCCAGGCGAAGTAGGCGGAAGGAATCAACAGAAGGAAAATCGCGGCGTTTCGCATCACTTTATCCGCTCGAAGGACGCGATGGTATAGCCGCTCCGCTCTGTCAGGCGCGCCGTGTAGCCTCGCGCCTTCATCTCCTGCTCGAACCACGATGTTACGTCGGCGCTGCTGTCGGCAACCAGAAGCACCTGGCGCGCGCCGACAAGTTCACCCGATAGTTTGTCTCTTACAAACTGCTCGACATCGGGCGTGAGGTCGAAGGGAAGTGGCAGGACGGGGTTTTGAATCGGATACGCAGCCAGGGCGGCGAGAACGTAGTTATCCGGCCGGGTGGCCTCCCGCCAGCGCAAGTGATTCGATTCCGCGAGGCCGCTTCGGATGAACACCGGCGGGGCGCCGGACCCGGAGTACAGCCGGACGGCTTCCATCGATGCGCGCCAGTCTTCCGTTCCGGCCGGCTGTCCGGCGTACATCTGAACCAGATTGCCGGGATGCAGAACCGTACCGCCTAGAATCGCGAACAGAACCAGAAGGCGATGATGGGCCGCGCCAATCCAGGCGATCGCCGACGCCAGGAGGATGAAGAAGGCAGGCGTAACGAAGAGCAGATATCGGGTGGCGAAGAGATCGTAGCGCGAGAAGCGCGCAATGGCAAAAAATAGCACGGGCGCGGCAAACAACCAGGCGACAGTGAACTCAAACGCGCCCTGCGGCCAGGCGAAACGCGGTTTCCAGGACCCGGGAAATGCGAAGGCAATGGCCACGCATCCCACCGCGCCGCCGAGAAGGGGTCCTAGCGGAAAACACAGCAGAAAGAACTGGGCCACCGTGGGCGGAATCGGCGGTGTATACGTCCCCTTGCCGAATGCAAGCAGCGTGGCGATGCTCACTCGAAGGGGCCACAGGGAGACCAGCCAGACGGACGGCGCGGCTATCAACATAGCCCAATGGACGCGATGACCGCGGAGACGCCAGTACACCAGAAAGGCAAATTGCAGTGCCAAAAGGAAGCCGAAGAAGTACTGGAAATACAGGACGAGAACCGAGAACGCAAGGTATTGGAGAAACGCGTCTCGCGTTGGATTCTTCAGATATTCGTAAAACTTCCAGCCGCACCCGGTGGCTGCGGCGAGCGCCAGGCCGTAGGGACGGGAGTTGGTGGCGGCAAGAATCACGGCCGGTGTGCAGAAGAAAGGAATGACCGCCAGATAGCCCGTGCCCTCTCCCAGGATCGACTCTGTAAGCCGGAAAAGAAAATATCCCGCCGCGAGCGCGCCCAGAATCGACGGCACACGAAGAAGAAACTCCTGATGCGGTCCCGGGTGGTGAAAGAAAGAAAGCAGGCCGCTATAGAGAAGGGACTGCCCAGGGAAGTGCACCGTTTTGGCGATGGCGGCCGACCAGCCTCCGCTGGACATCCAAAATGACCCGGACTCGTCGGTCCAAAAACCCCAGTTCAGGCGCCCGATCCATCCGGCGACGATCGCGATTGCAGCGAAGGCCAAGTAGTACGAGGTTGAGCGTGCGGCGACGTGGATCGCCAGCGGATCGGCCGGCTTGCGCCGTGGCGCGGCGAGGGTGGTCACGGCTCCAACTTCCGTGCGTTGGCGATCGCCAAGGCGCGGCTGATCTGGGTGACCTGCCAGTCGAGCGTCCGCACACGCGCGTAGAGCTGCATCAGGGCGTAAACGGTGACGACCAGAAAGATGTACAGCATCAGGTCCACACCACGGCCGACGCCGAGAAAATGGGCGATGCGGCTGGTCAGCTCGGGCCGCAACACGAAGACCACGCCGACGGCTGCCATCGCCAGCGCGAGAAACCGCGACAAGCGTCGCGACCGCAGCGACCAGAGCGCCAAAAGGCCGATACCCGAAATGGCGGCGATCAGGATTAATTGAATGAGGATCATTTCATCACCTTGCGAAGGAGCAGATCGAGAATGATGTCGAGTCCGTTAGAGATGGGCTGGCCCTTTTTTATGGAGTAGGTGGTGTAGCGGATCGTGGACGGGATTTCCTTGTAACGCAGATGCTGGAGCCGCAAGTGATCCAGAAACTCGGTGGCATGCGCGAAGCGGTTCTCGCGGAGGTCGATCTTACGTGCGGCCTCGGCGCTGAGCGCGCGAAAACCGTTGTGCGTATCGGTGAGCCAAACGCCGGTGAGCAGGCCGGAAACGATGATCCCGATACGCAAAGCGATCCTCTTCTTCACCGGAACCATCTCCAGATCGCTGCGCTTCAGAAACCGGGAGCCAAGGACTACGTCCGCCTCGCCCGCACGAATCGGCTCCAGAAGCGCCGGGATTTGATCCGCGGGATGCTGGCCGTCTGCGTCGAAATGGACAATGAAATCAGCACCTTTCTCAAGGCTATAGACGGTTCCCGTCTGCAGCGCCGCGCCTTGGCCCAGATTCAGGGGATGGCGGAGGTAATGAATGGGAAGGCGCGCGAGATTTTCGAGGCAGTTGTCGTCGGACCCGTCGTCCACCACCACTACCTTATATGGATAGGGCAAGAGCGATTCGATGGTTTCCCGCAGCACGGGTCCCTCTCGATACGCCGGAATGACGACGAACACCTGCTCTTGCAACGGATTCCACTCCCTCCACGGAAGATCGGCATGAATCGCAGCGATCTTTATTGAAGGGATTACCCGGCCCATGCTTCCGCCGGCTGAGGGGTAAAGGTGTAGTTCTAAGGTACCGTAAGTCGCTCAAAATCCGAGAACCTTAGACGTTTTCCATAGCCTCATTAGGCTGTTAGCCTGATTCTAACTGCGAAGAGCCGATGATAACTTCTAAACAGCGGCAGGACAACCGGCCGCAGCCCTTAAGGGAGAGGAGACAAAGGAACAATGAAGAATCTCATTTTGAAACTGCAGGTTTGGAAGGATAAGAAAGGCCAGGACCTCATCGAGTACGCTCTGATGGCGGGTTTCGTGGCCGTTGCCGCCGGCGCTATTATGCCGGGCGTGGCGACCAGCATCAGCACGATCTTCTCGAAGATCGCTTCCGTGATGACGGCCGCTTCTTCGCAGGGCAGCTAATTAACCCTCTGCCGGGTGGGGAGGGGCCGCGGCTTCCTCCCCTTCCGCTTTTCTTGATCGTCCCCGTAGTACCCCCACCGTTTCGTCCCACCTGTAGTTCGCCTCAGTGTTACGTTGAAAGCATGAACATCGATGCCGCTGTGCGGATTGGACACGTACATCTGAAAGTCGCTGATCTGGAACGCGCGATCGCCTTCTACCATGGAATCCTCGGTTTCGATATCGTGCAGCGGATGGGCGGAGCGGCCGCGTTCTTGTCGGCCGGTGGCTATCACCACCATATTGGCCTGAATACCTGGGAGAGTCTCGGCGGCGACCCTCCAGCGCAAGGAACGACGGGCCTGTATCACACCGCGATCATTTACCCGAACCGCGCCACATTGGCCGGCGCGTTTCGCCGTCTCATTGACGCCGGAATTGAGATCGAAGGCGCTGCGGATCACGGCGTTTCGGAGTCGCTTTACTTGCGCGATCCGGACGGCAATGGCGTGGAGTTATACTGCGACAAACCGGAAGGTGTGTGGCCGCGCAAGCCGGACGGATCCCTGGCCATGTACACGCGGCCCCTGGACCTGGAAAAGCTGCTGGCCGAAGCGTCAGGAAAATAGGCGGTCGTTCACTCGCTGTTCCTTGTCCCACTGCGGCGTGGGCTCGAAATACCCAGGCTCCAGCAGGTGCTGCTTCATCACGGCGTCGTTCAGCGTGATCCCGAGGCCCGGTTTCTCGGGTACGGCGATAAACCCTTTGTTAACAATGGGCTTATCCACACCGTCCACGAGGTCACTCCACCAGGGAACATCGACGGAATGGTTCTCCAGCACCAGGAAATTCTCGGTCGCCGCGGCGCAATGGACGTTCGCCATGCACGAAACAGGCGATCCTGCGAAATGCATGGCCATCGCTACGCCGTACTCCTGCAGCGCGTCGCCGATCTTCTTGGTTTCGAGGATCCCGCCCGTAGTGGCGAGGTCGGGATGGGCGATGTCGATCGAATGATTCCGCGCCAAATCGATAAACGGCTCTTTTAGAAAAATGTCCTCGCCGGTGCAGAGCGGAACGTCGATGTGATCCTTGATCTCCTTGAGTTGCTCGGTGCGCTGCCAGGGGATCATGTCCTCCAGCCACGCCGGATTATAGCGTTCGAGCTCCTTCGCCAGCCGAATGCAGGAGTGAACGCCGATGTGGCCCAGGTGATCCACGGAAAGAGGCGTCTCCCATCCCACCTGTTCGCGGACGACGGCCATGAAATTGGCCATCACCTCCGCGCCCTTGTGCGTGATTTCGATTCCGGTGAACATGTGCTCCTTGCGCGCGCCCATCGACAGGTCCTCGCCTGTTGGGAACGTCAGCGCGCCGGGAACGTTCTTTACCAGATCGATGCCGAGGTCCATCTTGAGCCACGTGAAGCCCTGATCCTTACGAGCTTTGAGACGCTCCCCGTACACCTTGGGATCGTCAGACTCGGTGGTGTCCGCATAACAACGGATTTTGTCTCTGAACTTGCCGCCGAGCATCTGGTACACGGGCACGTTATACGCTTTTCCCGCTACATCCCACAGCGCCATTTCGATGGCCGAAACGCCTCCACCCTGGCGCGCGTGGAAGCCGAACTGTTTGATCTTGCGGAAGATCTTGTCGATGCTGCATGGATTTTCCCCCAGGATGCGGCTCTTCAGCATCAGCGCGTATGTCTTCGACGCACCGTCGCGAACCTCGCCCAGCCCGTAAATGCCTTGATTGGTGTCGATGCGAATGATGGGGCAGGTCATCGGCGCACGCGTGATCGTGGCGACGCGCAGATCGGTGATTTTCAGCTCGGAGGGCTTGGACGCGGTGTTGGTGTACTGCATCATCGCATCCAGAGTGTTGCCGGACCAGATCGTCGCGGCGGACGCGGTTTTCAGAAAGCCTCTGCGGGAGTTGACTGGATTCATAATGGGGCCTTGCGGGGTATTATACAAGCGATGAACCGACGCGATGTCTTCAAATTAGGCGCGGGCGCACTGACGCTCGCGCAGCGGGAATCGGCGGCGCAGGAAACGGTCGCCAGAGCGGTGAAGGGACTGCCTTCACCCAAGATTAAAGACGTAAAGGTGATCGCGACCGCGCCGGAAGGGCTGCGGCTGGTGGTGGTGAAGGTCACAACCGATCAGGATGGTCTCTACGGATACGGTTGCGGCACCTTCACGCAGCGCGCCGACCTCGTGGTCGAAGCCGTGAACAAGTATCTCAAGCCCTTCGTGATCGGCAAGCCGGCCGATCGGATCGAAGATATCTGGAACGCCTGCTACAACAGCTCCTATTGGCGCAACGGTCCGGTGCTGAACAACGCGATCAGCGGCGTGGATCAGGCGCTTTGGGATATCAAAGGCAGGCAGGCGAACATGCCGGTTTATCAACTGCTCGGGGGCAAGGTTCGCGAGGCGGCCGATTGCTACGGCCATGCTGACGGCGCGGACTACGCTCAAACCATTGAGAATGCCAGGACGTGGATCGCGCGCGGCTTCCGTTTCGTGCGCGTGCAGGTGGGCGTTCCCGGTATGGCTGGGTACGGCTCGCGCAGGAATGACGCGCCAGTCAAGGCGCTCCATAACGGCCCTGTCTTCGAACCGGCGGTTTACGTCCGCCGTGCGTTGAAGCTGTTCGAAGAATCGCGCAAGGCTTTAGGCGACGACATCGAACTGCTGCACGACGTTCACGAACGCGTCGCGCCGATTCAGGCCGTGCAGTTCGCCAAGGACGCGGAGAAGTTCAAGCTCTTCTTCATGGAGGACGCGCTTTCGCCAGAGGACATCGCGTACTTCCGCATGATCCGCCAGCAGTGCGCCACCCAGCTGGCGATGGGCGAGCTGTTCAACAGCCCTCACGAATGGCGTCCCTTAATCGAGGAGAGGCTGATCGATTTTATTCGCGTCCACGTGTCGCAGTGCGGCGGACTCTCGCCAGCGCGAAAGCTCATCGCCTTTGCCGAGCAGTTCGGCGTCCGCAGCGCCTGGCACGGCCCCGGCGACGTGTCGCCGATCGGCCACATGGCGCAGATTACTCTGGACGTGACCGCTCCGAACTTTGGCGTACAGGAGTATTCGCCGTTTAACGAACGCATGCTGGAGGTTTTCCACGGCTGTCCGGTGATGAAGGACGGCTACTGGTACGTGAACGAGGCTCCGGGGTGGGGCATTGAAGTGGACGAGAAAGCTGCCGCGAAATATCCATTCGGCTTCGGCGAATCGGGTGAGCGAAAGACGCTGAACGGCGGCTGGGGCGAGATCCGCCGCGCGGACGGGACGATCATCAAGCAGTAGGCCGGGCGGGTTAGAAACCCGCCGCAGGTTGCAAACCTGCACCACAACACCGGAGATGTGGTGCAGGTTTGCAACCTGCGGCCGATTTGAAATCGGCCAGAGACTTTTTTCCTTGTAGGCGCACTTTCTTTGGTGGAGCCCATCCGCGCGCGCCGTTTGCCCCACATTCACGTAGTCGGCCGCCCGATGTTCCTCACGTGGCGTCTACACGGGAGTTTGCCGAAGGGTCGAGCGTATCCGGCCGCGGGAGACTCGGGGCAGGCATTTCTTGCGATGGATCGTCTCTTGGACAACGCGCAAGTTGGCCCTTTGTACTTACGTGACCCAGCAATCGCGGAGATGGTCGTTGAAGCGATGCACTTTCAGGAGCGATCTATGGATCAATTAGAGCTGCACCACTACGTCGTCATGGCGAATCATGTTCACCTTCTGCTCACACCTCGCGTGGAGGTGCCCAAGCTGACCCAAACGCTAAAAAGATTCACCGCGCGAGAAGCAAACCGGATACTAGGGCTCACTGGACAGCCATTCTGGCAGGATGAATCGTATGATCGGATCGTTCGCGATGAAGCAGAGTTTGATCGGATCGGCCGATACATCGGGAATAATCCCGTGAAGGCTGGTATCGTGACAACCCCGGAGGAATTTCCGTGGTCGAGCGCCGGGCGGGTTAGAAACCCGCCGCAGGTCCAAACCTGCACCACACCTATTGAAGCTCCGTCAACCTCTTCTTCCTAAATTCTTCGTACTGCCGCTTCAGCTCGGGATCCTTCGGCGACGGATAAATGTCGCTGGACTTGTATTTGCCGGTCTTCATCATCATCTGCGTCCACTCATCGTGGATGTGGAGCTCATCGGCGTTCTTCACGATCTGGTCCACCAGGTGAGGAGGAATGAAATACACGCCCTCGCGGTCGCCGAAGACGACGTCACCGGGCATCACTGTGGCATTGCCGATGCGGATCGGCACATTTACGCCCGTCAGCATGACTTGGCCGATGGGCGTCGGATGGACCCCGCGGAAATACGCCGCCATGGGGATGGGAAAGATGCCCTCCAGGTCGCGAATTGCACCGTCGATTACCATGCCGGTCTTGGTGGCCTGATAAATATAGGTGGCCAGGTTGTCCCCGACGAACGTGCCGTTCTCTTCCTTGCCGAAGAGATCCGCCACCATCACGTCGCCAGTCTCGAGCATATCGATGACGCGCTGGTTGCTGTTGCGATGGCCTTGCTTGTTGGCGTTGGCCTCGATCACGTCGTTGACGTCAGGCCGCAGCGGCATGAACTGCGCGGTCAGCGCGCGTCCGATCAGTTTCTTCTCCGGATGCAAAATGTGCCAGTGGCCCTCGTATTGATTCTTGTAGCCCACGCGGTCGAGGATGGTCCAGACCTCCTCCGCGCTCATTGCCTCGAATTTCTTGAGCAGTGCATCGGGCACCTGCGGCCGGCCATCCGCCAAGCGCCCATAGGGATTCTTAGGTGTGTATTCGATGAGCTGCTCCCGCGAAAACTGAAACACCTGGGCGGGCAACAGAGCCGCCGCGCCGAGCAGGACAAGCGCAAGACGTGACATATTGTTTGCGAGGATACCATATGAAACGAATCGCGCCTCTTCTGACAGCCGCCGGGGTGGCGTTGACCGCGTGGCTATTCGCGCAACCGCCCGCCGACCCGCTGATGGAGGGTTTTCGCAACGTGGAAGTCGCCAGCGTGGCCGATGCGATGGAGCAGTTGTACGGCCAGCGGAATTATATGTCGCACGAGATGCGGCCTCTCGCCGCGGCGAAGTTCGCCGGACCCGCGGTCACGGTGATGTTGAAGAAGGAAGAGCACAAAGAAGGCTCGGCTGCATCCCAGGGCATGCTCGACTTGATCGACGCTTCGCCCGCCGGATCGGTATACGTGATGGTGCTCGAAGACGGCGCGGATTTCGCCGGCATCGGGGGCCTGATGGCCACGGCGATGAAGTACCGGGGATTTGCGGGCGCGGTGATCGACGCCAGCGTGCGAGATACTCCGCAGATCGCCAAGCTTCAATTCCCGGTATTCAGCCGCGGCGTCGCGCCGTCGACGACAATCAATCATTACCGCGTGGCGGGGGTTAATATTCAAGTGACGTGCGCGGGTGCTCGCGTCAATCCGGGCGACGTGATCACGGCCGATATGGACGGCGTGGCGGTGGTGCCGAAGGCGCGGGCGGCGGAGGTGCTGAGGAAGGCGCAGGATCTCGATAGCACGGAGCATTCCATGATCCCGTTCATCGAGAAGTACCGGTCGATCAAGGAAGCGGTGGCCAAGTTTGGACGCATCTAGCATCACACGGCGGCAATGGCTGTATCTTGCTGGCGCCGCATGCACGCGGGCGCAGGGCGCAGACATTTCGCTGCACATCGGCGAAACGACGATCGATCTAGGTCCAAAACACTCGATTCGGACGGTCGCCTATAACGGCCGGGTTCCAGGCCCTCTGCTTCGCGTGAAGGAAGGCGAGCCGGTCACGGTCGACGTGACCAACGAGACGGGAGAGCAAGAACTCGTTCACTGGCACGGACTCCACATTCCGGCGGAAGTAGACGGGGCTCACGAAGAGGGCACTCCGCATGTTCCCGCCCACGGGAATCGCAGCTATACCTTTACACCCACTCCCTCCGGCACGCGCTGGTATCACAGCCACATCATGGCCGGCGGGAATCTGCGCCGCGCGACGTTTTCCGGGCAGTTCGGGATGATGATCGTGGAGCCGCGCGAGAACCCGGCCCGCTACGACCTCGATGTGCCGATCATGCTGCACGGATGGGACGGTCGCGTGGTGGATAACGAGGTGGAGTACAAGCTCTTTTCCATCAACGGAAAGATGCTGGGGGCGGGCGAGCCGGTTCGCGTTCGCGCGGGACAACGCGCGCTTTTCCGCATCGTGAACGCCAGCGCGACCATGACGCACCGCCTCGCGCTCACCGGGCACACCATTCAAATCGTCGCGATGGACGGGAACGCGGTGGCGCGGCCGTCAGGCGTGCGGTCCATCGTACTTGGCCCAGGCGAGAGAGTCGACGCAATCGTCGAATTGAACAATCCAGGGATTTGGATTCTTGGGGAGGTCGACGACAACCGGCGCGAGGCAGGGATGGGAATCGTTATCGAATATGCGGATCAGAAGGGTGCTCCGCGCTGGGTACGGCAACCTGTGGAGGCATTTGACTACACGGCGTTCGGGAACTCAACGAATTCGCCCGAACCGGACGACAAAATCCGGCTGGAGTTCAAGGCCAAGGGCGACCGTTGGGTCATCAACGGCAAACTGAACGTCAAGGCGAACCGTCGCTATAGGCTGATTTTCGACAATCAGTCCGCGATGGCTCATCCAGTCCATTTGCACCGGCACACCTTTGAACTGACGCGATTCGATGGCCAGGCCACAACAGGCGTCCGCAAGGATGTGGTCATCGTCCCCGCTTGGCGGCAGGTGGAGGTAGATTTTCTCGCAGATCAGCCGGGGCCGTCATTGTTCCATTGCCATAATCAGAGACATATGGAGATGGGTTTCTTGACGGTGATGCAATGCGAGATCTGAGTCCTTAGTTCGTGGCCGACTTGGAGCTCAACTTCGGCACCAGGATGAGCAATCCGCCGTAAAACACCAGCGACACGGCCAGCCCGGCCGGATGACTAGTTCGGAAGTCTTCCGTAATCAGCTTGATGGTGCCCAAGGCAATGGCTGCGTAACTGATCCAGATCAACTCGCGGCGTTTGCCGCGAGATCCCGCGAACGCTAGCCCCAACGCTAAGCCGCATGTGACCAGCGTCCGGAACGTCGCGACGAAAGAAGGAGAGTTTCTTCCGCCGACCATAGGCACCAGCAGAAGTACTAACAGGCTGGCAACAGACACGGCTAGAATCAGGGCGGAGAAGATGCTGGCCCGTGCGCTGATTTCGGCCGTCGCGAACAGGCAGGCTGTGTAACAGCAGGCGGCCGACAGGACGATGATCCAAAGCGCCGGTTCCGCCGGCAGGAGAGATGTGCCGGTGAAGGCATTCAACAACCGGGCGGCGAGTCCGGAAGCCAAAGCAGCGGCAACCAGATACAGGTTTCCGTGCAGGATCAGGGTCGGCTGATGCGTTCTCGACCCGGCCAGCAGCGCCAGGACCGCCGCCGCGCTCCAGATCACGATCAGTTCCAGCGGCGGAAGGATCAAAATACATGCGCAAATCCCAAGGATCACGCCCCAAGCCGCGAACACATGGTGGTTGCGGCGGGGAGCCTCGCCGAATCGCGTGAATGCGGCAAAATAACAGGCTGCGCACGCGAGTGCGCTCAGGCCGCCGACTGCGGGAGCGGCTTTGAATTGCGTCAGGTACAAGGTCCCGCCCGCGGCGAGCAAGAAGACCGTGGCAGTCTGGACGATCTCGGCAATCATGATCGAGCGACGCTTCGTCACGGTTTGCCAGGCGATGCTTGCGCTGTAGATCACAAAGAGGATGCCGCAGAATGCGACGCACGCCCCCGTGCTAATAGACTTGTAGTGCTCGGGGATGCCGCCGGGCCGGGTGGTGACGAACAGCATCACCCAGATGGCGAAATCGGCCGCGATGGCGGCGGGAACCCGCAAGTTGCGGGCATGCCCGACGCACGCGCCCACTTCAATGACGCCGACGATCGCCAGCACGGCCAGTTCAAACGGCAGCAGATCTCCCGTCTGGATCATCAGGACAATCGCGGTGAGGAGAGTGGCCCAGGCGGACACAGCCGCCACAGATCCGGATTGCGCCGCGGCCTGCGACTCGACCGAACCCACGAAGGGCAACAGCAAGCTCAGGACAAGAAACACCAACAGAATGCTCGCGGCGGCGGCGGCAGGGAGCGCTCCGAACCGTACCGTCGCCTCCCAGAGGAGGGGCATCAGAATTAAGGACGCGGTAACGGCGTATGTAGTGCCCGCCAGGGTGCTCCTCCGCATGTCCCAGATCGAAAAGACCAGCCACCCGAATGCATAAAGAATCGCTGCACCGATCACCGGCAGGCGGGGTAGGGCGCTCGATTCGGCCAGAGCTCGCAGCAGGTAGGCTCCGGCCAAGCCGAGGATGGCGCGCCCGAGGATGGGGACGGCGTTCGGTGCGCTCGCGACGGGAAGCTCCACTTCCGCGATGGGAGCCGCGGCGGCCAGGATGGGAACTGGTTGAGGGCGGGAACTCGTGCCGCGCTCCAGCGCGTCGACGCGGCGCTGCAGCTCGTGAAGTTCCTCGCGGAGGTGTTCGATTTCTAAATGCTCATCATGTTGTCGCGGACTCATTGTCATGCCATAGCGGTAACAGCTTTGCAAGAACAAACAGAATCCCTAACGGAAGGACGGTTAGAAAGATCGCGATGCCCAATCCTTCGCGCGAACCGAATCGCAAATTGTACTGCGTGTACCCCAGCAGGCTTTTCGAAAACATCTGCCCGCCGATGACCACGTTCCAGCGCATGGCGAAGATCCCCACCAGGGTGAAACATCCGGCGATGGCGTACATCCGCTTGCGGATGGAGTCGGCGAGAGGAAACACCTGCGTTATCCCGAGAATGGTAATGGGAACCAGTGTGCCCAGCAGAATCTGAATGATGACGTGAGGCACCCAAAGACTGGTATGGACCATGAAGTCGAGGCTGCGGAAGCTCTCGTCGGCCTCGTAAATACGGTGAATCAGGTCCAGCATTTCGAGGCTGAAATCGATGATGAAGATATAGAACAGGTATTTCGCGATGGCGTCGACGCAATCGATGCTGATGGTTTGGCCGCGGAGCTTGGTGAGCAGCATGTACAGCAGCATCACCGC
Organism: Bryobacteraceae bacterium; assembly: GCA_035542735.1. Classification (GTDB taxonomy): domain Bacteria; phylum Acidobacteriota; class Terriglobia; order Bryobacterales; family Bryobacteraceae; genus Palsa-187. Next base: position 28,608 of record DATKKV010000012.1, on the reverse strand, counting down.
CGCGATCCCGGAAACCATCGCGGAGAAAATAAACACGATCGGCATCAGCGGGCTGGACCACCAGGGATTGGCCTTGATGGATCCAAAAATAAACCCGACATATCCGTGCAACAGGAACGCCGACGGGATACCGATGATCGTTACGATGTAGCCGATGCGGTCGTCCAACTCCAGCGAGCGGGGACTGATGTTGTCAGAACCGAGCGTCATGATCTTATAGATGATCCGCAGGAAACCCTTGCTTGACCGCGCCAGCAGAACGATGTCGCGCCGGTAATCGAGCCAGATCTCCAACACCAGGACCGCCATCAGGTACCAGAGATAAACAAAGCCGAACATCGCCATCGCGGAGGACTTGTGGGGGGTCAGATACATTTCGAGCGAGCGCTCAGGATGCCCGAGGTGCAACTGCAAGGGCATCGGCGCCACCAGCAGGAAGGAGAGAGCGGTGAGCAAAGCCAGGCGGTATGTGGGCTTGACGGCCTCGACCCGGAACACGCGTTCGAGCGAGGCCAGAATAAACGCGCCCGCGACCAGGCCGGTGATAAATGGGTAAAGCACGATGAGGATGCTCCACTGCATCTCGGTTTCATTCGGATAGAGGAAGTTGTTGAGGTGAAACAGTGGCATGCGCGCTCCTTAGCGAACCGCTCCGTCGAGATGGGCGTAAAAAGCCTTCGCTCCGGTGGCCATCTGCGGCTTCAACACCTGAACGCTGTGTGTCTTCATGAATTCGTGAATCGGATCTTTGGGGTTCTTGAGATCCGCCAACTGGCGGGAGCCGGTGGGACAAGCCTCGCAGCAGGCGGTGGTGAGGCCCTTGGTGATGCGGTGATAGCAGAGTGTGCATTTCTGCGCGACCTGCTTTTCCGGATGAATGAAGCGGCAGCCGTAAGGGCAAGCCTGCACGCAATAGCGGCAGCCGAGGCAGTATTTTTCGTCCACGAGAGTGACGCCGTCCGGCGTGGTAAAGGTTGCACCCACCGGGCAAACCTGCGTGCACGGAGAATCGATGCAGTGGTTACACATCTTGGGGACGAAGAATTCCTTCACGCCGGGGCCCGCCAGCCCGAGCCCGGAAGCACGGGGCGGGAAACCGTTGATGCCGCCATGAGGTGAATCGACGATCGGCTCCGTCATATTTTCGTCGTCCACCTGGTAACGCTCGATCCAGGTGCGGAAGAAACCCTCGGGAACGTTGTTCTCCACAGAACAGGCGCGTACGCAGTTCCCGCAGCCGATGCACTTGTCGACGTCGATCAGCATCGCCCACCAGTGATCGGCGACGCTGTAGTTTGGAGCGCTTTCCGGCGAGCCGGCGCGCAGGCTCTCCCAGGCCACCGCGGCTGCGCCGGTCAGAGTAATGAAGAAGCGGCGGTTCATGTTCATTTGTTCTCTCCCTTTGCAGCCGCATCGTCGCCAATCTTCGGATTGTGCGGCTTGTGGCAGGTATTGCAGGGCAGCCCCATGGAATGCTCGGAGGTATTCACAGCGGGGAACCATTTTGGCTTGGCTGCATTCGCTTCATGACAACGGGCGCAAAGAACGCTGGTGTCGGGTAGCACCGGTTTCCCCGATCCGGGATCGTCGGCGTGCTTAGCTTGTGGTCCGTGACAGGCTTCGCAGTTGACGCCGGCGTGTTTCCCGGTCTTTTTGACGTCGAGGACGTCGGAGTGGCACGCTTCGCAGGTTTCATGGCCGGCGTGGACGATGGGCAGAGCAGCCATTTCCGTCATGGAGTCCGCCCGATAATGACCATACTTCCCGAAGCTCTTGGGAACGAACCACGCCCGAAAGCAAAGAAAGATAGTCACGCCCACCAGAAACACGCCGGCCATGCGGAGGAGGTGTTCAGAATCTCTGAATCGATTCATAATCCGCGGCGGAGAAGTGCAGGTCAACTTCCACATTTGCAACTAGTTGTGTTTAAAACACCAGATGCAAAACAGAACATTTGAATTCATTCAAGCTGCGCCTAAAGACGCAGGCCCTCGCAGGATTGGTGGGTGAAACCGCGTGCAGCTATCCGCGCGCCGATTTGCGCGCCGCAGTCAGGTAGTCGAGCCAGGCGTCCATGCCGGTGCCTTTCTTGGCCGAAACCTCAAAGATTCTCATCTCGGGACGGACGGAGTGAATGTTGGCGACCGCGGTTTCCCGGTTGAAGTCGCAGGCCTCGGCGATGTCCATCTTTGTGATGACCGCTACGTCCGAGGAGTGGAACATGGTCGGATATTTCAGCGGTTTGTCCTCGCCTTCAGTGACCGAAAGCAAGGCAACGCGGATGTCTTCGCCCAGGTCGTAGCTCGCAGGACAAACCAGATTGCCGACATTCTCGATGAAGAGATAGTCGATATGGTTCAAGTCCCATCCTTCAAGATGAGACGCGATCATGTTTGCTTCCAGGTGGCAGCATCCATGAGTCTGGATCTGCTTCACCGGCGCGCCGCTCTCGGCTAGGCGGCGGGCGTCGTTGTCGGTCTCGAGATCGCCCACCAGCGCCGCGACTTTTTCTCCTTGCGCAAGCATGGTCGCCAACGTTTTCTGCAGCAGCGCGGTCTTTCCCGTTCCCGGGCTGGACACCAGATTCAGCGTGAACACCCCGGCCTGATGAAAACGTTCGCGCAGGCCCCGCGCCAACTCGTCGTTTTTATTGAGAACCTTCTTACGGACTTCCAGGATGCGGGGCGTCATTTAGGGTAGGTCTACCTCCAGCGAGCCGATCTCGAGTTCCTTGCCTTGCCGCACATCGCCGCTTGGTGTATTGCAAACGGGGCAGCGGAAGCGCTGGATATCGGGCAACTCCCGGACTTCCCGGCACTTCGCACAGTAAATTTTCACAGGAAGCTCTTCAATTTCCAGGCTCGATCCCTCGAGAATCGTGTCGAGCGTGCCGATGCTGTAGCAAAACTGGAGTGACTCCTTTACCGCGCCGGACAGCACGCCGAGCCTCAAATAAACCTTGGAAACCCGCGAGGCGCTCGCCTGGGTGGCGGCGTCGACGGCGGTCTCGACAATGGATTGAACGATGGAAAGCTCGTGCATGCGCGGCCTTAAACATCAGAGTAGCGCGTGCGGACACCGAAAGGAATATCGGCTGCCGGCCGGAGGCCACTTGTCGCGTGTTTCTTTGTGAAATCGTGTTGTCATAAACGCTTGACACCCCCGGCCTTCCGCGCGATACTTGCTACATTGTCGTTACAGTCAAGGCTGTATTTTTAGCGCTCCTCGCGGCGCTTTCTCCCCCGTTGCCGATAACTTCCGGCCAGTCCGGCTCCGTAGCCGCTTATCGTTCCTGAGGTTTATCGAGGGCGTAGCTATTATTTGGTTCAATCGAGAGAAACGGGAGGTAATGGAATGTCTTTCGGGAAATTCACGTCCGTGCTTGCCTTGCTTTTTACATTGGTTGCAGGGGGCGCGTTGCACGCGCAATCCACGGGTAGCTTGGCAGGTTCGGTAACGGATTCAGCCGGCGGAGCAGTCGTCGGAGCGAAGGTAACGCTCACGGCACCCTCCCAGGGCGTCACCCGTCAGGCGACCACGGACGATAACGGCCGTTACATTTTCCCGTTGCTAGGCGTTTCCACCTTCAATCTGCGCGTCGAGATGAGCGGATTCCAACCGGCCGAGGCGAAAGATGTACGGCTGCAAGTGGATGAGCACCGCGAACTGGATTTCAAACTCGCGCCTGCATCGGTGACCACCAGCGTTGAAGTCACGGCCACCGCTGTTGAGGTGCAGACTTCGAATCCGACTCTCGGCCAGGTGATCACAGCCCAGCAGGTGGCCGATCTTCCGTTGAACGGCAGGGATTTCGTCCAGTTGGCGACGCTGACTCCCGGCGTCACGCAGGAAACAAACCCTGGAAGCTTCTTCAACGGCGGCCCGAGCAGCGAGGTTTCCGCGCGCGGATCCTTCTCTCTCTCCGTGGGCGGATCCCGCGCCAACAGTACGGACTGGCTGCTCGACGGCAACGATAATAACGAGCTGACCGCTGGTGGCATCTCGATTCTTCCATCGATCGACGCCATCCAGGAGTTCAAGGTTCTTACGTACAATTACTCCGCGGAATGGGGCACTCGCGCCGGCCCGACTGTGCTGGTCACCACCAAGAACGGGACGGATCAGTTCCACGGCACTGCTTTCGAATTCCTCCGCAACACGTCGCTCGATGCGCGCAGCTTTTTCGCAACGTCGACGGAAAAATTCAACTTAAATCAGTTCGGACTTTCCGTCGGCGGACCGATCAAGAAGGACAAGACGTTCTTCTTCGCCGATTTTGAGCAGAAGTACCAGCGCCACGGGATCCCGTTCGTCGGCCTGGTTCCCTCGGTGGCCCAGCGCACCGGCGATTTTACCAAGGATCCGTTCGGACAGCCGTTTGAAGGGCAGCTGAATAACCCCCATGTAGGCGGCGCCGCGAACACGTCTTTCCAGTGCGACAGCAAGGGCAACCCCATGCCGGTGGCGCCTGACGGCAGCCAGCAACTGGGTGTTAATTGCAACAAGATTCCACAGGGATTGATCAATCCGATCTCGGCTAAGATGATTGCTCTCTATCCGCTGCCCAACGCGAACAACCCTGCGCTCGGCTACAACTACGTGAGTCAGCCCGTGCGAACGCTCGACGAAGGGAAATTCGATATCCGTATCGACGAGAACTTATCGAACAAGGACACCTTGTTCGCCCGCTTCAGTTACGACCAGGCGGTGTCCTACGTGCCGGGCGGCTCGCCTGGGTTCGCGGAGCAGAATCCTTTCGCCAGCAACCAGGGCATCCTGAATCATGGCCGAAACGTCGCCATCTCCGAGACTCACGTGTTTTCCCCCAACATGGTGAATCAGTTCAATGCCGGCTATAACCGGATTTTCAACTACATTTCTTCGCAGGGCACAGGAAGCTGCCTCGCGCGCACGTTCGGCATTCCGGGAGCCAATCTCGGTCCTCCGAATAGCTGCGGGCTGACGTCGACGCAGCTTGACGGCGGCTACTGGTCGCTGGGTGACCGCGGATTTTCGCCGTTCCAGGGCGGCACCAACGTCTGGTCCTTCTCCGACACCTTCGATTTCGTGCAAGGAGCCCACAACATCAAGATCGGTTTCGGCTTCCGAGCCAATCAGATGAACGTGAACACCTCGGGCTTTGGCGACGGCTACTGGATCTTCACGGGCTTGTGGGCGGGCGAACCGCAAGCGGACCTGCTACTCGGCCTGCCGAGCCTCGCGATTCACGACCAGACGTTTAACGGCACCACTACCGGCCGGCGCTGGAAGGTGTCGCGTCCGTTCATCGAAGATAGCTGGCGCGCGACAAAGGACCTGACGATCAACATCGGCTTAGCGTGGTCGCTGGCGACGCCCGAGTCCGAGGCGCATAATCGCATGGCGAATTTCGACCCCGCCACGGGTAAGTTTTTCATCGCCGGTCAAGGTGCCAGCAGCACGGCCGGAATTAATTTTGACATGACGGCATTGGAGCCGCGCATCGGCGTCGCGTGGAAGCCTTGGGGCAGCCAGAAGACGGCGATTCGCGGCGGCTACGCCATCTTTCACGACTCATCCTGGAGCCAGGGCGCCCAGGGCTTGTGGCAGAATCCGCCTTATTACGCCGAATCGGATTATTTCGGTTTCGGCGGAGAGTGCACGTTCGCGACCGCGGCCTGCGCGACGAAGTATGGATTGACGCCGACGGCGCAGAGCGTCTCCGACGGTTTCGAGCAATTCACCAAGCCTCCAGTTCCTGCCGAGTTTACTGGGACGATTCAATCCCAGAACCGCGATTTCAAGCAGGGCCGGGTCCAGCAGTTCAACGTCAATATCGAGCGTGAGATTCCTGGCCAGATTCTGTTGACTGCTGGCTATGCCGGTTCGCGAGGCTCCCATATGCTCATCGATGGCAATAACCTCAACGTCGGATCACCTGGAGCGTGCGGCACGGTGAAGGGTTACACGCTCGGATGTGGGCCAGGAGGTTCCGCATTCGACGTTCCATATCCGGATTTTGCCTATTCGACGATCGCAAATATCAATGATATCGGCAAGGCGCACTACAACTCGTTTCAGATTAAGGCCGAAACCAAGAGCGCACGCTACGGTATCTACGCGTTAATCGGCTATACCTACGCGCGCGCCTACGACAACGGCCTCAGCGACGGACTGGGGACGCCTCTGGGGGCGACGTACTTCCCTCTGCCGGGCTGGCAACAGCTCGATTGGGCGCTGTCGCAAATCAATCTGAACAACAGTTTTACGGCCAGCGTGATTTACGAGCTGCCCATCGGCAAGGGCCGTAAGTTCGGTACTAACTGGAGCGGTGCGGCCAATGCGATCGCCGGCAACTGGGAGGTGACCTTGATTGAGAAAATCACGTCCGGCTTCCCGGTCTTTATCGTCGACAGCAACAACGCATCCGGCGTGAACTTTCAAAATAATGGCAATAGCTTGAACCGGCCGAACCAGACCTGCAACCCTGGGGCGGCAAATCAAAGCCTTGCGGAGTGGTTTAACACGTCGTGCTTCGGCGCCCCGGCATCCGGCGAACTCGGTACCGCTTCGCGTACGCCGGTCAACGGACCCGGTTTCGTAAATACGGATTTCTCGGTGATCAAACACATCCTTCTGCCGTACCGCGAAGGCCTGCGGCTGGACTTCCGCATGGAGGCCTTCAATCTCTTCAATCACCCGCAATTCGGTACGCCCGCCGGGGATTTCAACTCGCCGGCGACGTTCGGCGTGGTCAACAGCACCGTCAACAACCCACGTTTGTTCCAGTTCGCCCTGAAGTTGGCTTTCTGAGACGATAGGGAAATGCGTATCATCGCCGGGCTCGCCCTGTTGCTGCTCGCGAGTCCGTTTACCTGGGCTCAGCAGCGCAGGAAGATCATTATTGACGAGGATTGTTCCGGCCCTGCCGGAAGCAATCTTCAAACCGTGCTGGTGCTGATCCAGTCCCCCAAAGTCGAGGTGATGGGGATCACCGTCGTCAGCGGCGACCAGTGGCGCGACGAGGAACTGGCGCACACGCTGCGTTTGCTGGAAATCATCGGCCGCACCGATATACCCGTGTTCAGCGGAGCGGCCTTCCCTCTGCTGCGAACGCGAAAGGAAGCCCAGCAATGGCAGGAGGTGTATGGCAAGGTTTCCTATGCCGGAGCCTGGGACGACCGCTGGTATCACGAGCCGTTTGTGATTCCACCCATGCCGGAGGGCCAGCCCGCGACGAAACCTTCCAGTGAGGATGCCGCGCACTTCCTGGTCCGCATGGTGCGCCAGTTTCCGAATCAGATCACCATTTACGGCGGCGGCCCGATGACCAACCTCGCGATGGCCATGACCATTGAGCCTCGTTTCGCCGAATTGGCGGAAGAGTTCGTCTTCATGGGCGGGAGCCTCAATCCCCAGACCAACGATCCTGAGTTCGCCAATAATCCGCGGCACGAATTCAACTTCTGGTTCGACCCTGAAGCCGCGGAAATTGTTCTGCGCGCGCCCTGGAAGAAAATCGTGTGCACCCCGACCGATATTTCCATCAAGACGAAACTGACGGTGGACATGATCAGGAAGATCGAATCGAGCGGCACGCCCGTTGCGAAGTATCTGGGGCGCTTTTTCAAGCCCGGCGACGGCAACGATTACATGTGGGATGAACTGGCAGCCGCGGCCTGGATTTATCCGTCGATCATCACGAAAACGAAGACGCATTACATGAGCGTCGACGTGACTCATGGCCCGGGTTATGGGAATACGATCCTCTGGTCGGAATCCGATAAGCCTCGCCTCACAGGCCGGCCGGTGGAAATTCAAATGGATCTCGACACGGCGAAGTTCAACAAAATCTTCGTTGATCTGATGAGTGCGCCCACTCCGCAATCGCACTGAACCTAGGGCCGCCGCAATTCAAAAATGAACTGCTGGATCTGGCGGCGCTTGCGCTCATCGTCCTCGGCCGTGGTTTGACGCATCCGCTGATAAATCTCCAGTTCTTTCCGGGCTTCTTCGGATTCGCCCGTGTGCTGATACGCCTGCGCCAGGCGATAATGCACCTCCTCGTGTGCCGTACCCAGTTCGATGGCCCTCCGAAACGACGCGATGGCCTCCGAGAAGTCGTCGCGGCTCGCATACACGATACCGAGCCATACCTGCGCGTCGGCTAGCTTTGGGTCGAGCCGCAGAGCCTGTTCCAGCATCTCGATTACGCGCGTGCCGTCATCGGATGTGCTGCGATTGGTCCAAAGCGCAACTGCAAGGAAGTACCTGGCGTCGGCGCGTTCCGGATGGAGCCGGACAAACCGCTCCATGCGCGCCGAGTAGCCCTCCGTCTGGATGATTTCCGCGTTGCCGATCTCGCCGAGAAACCGGTAAGGCTCCGGATCAACCGGATGAAGGTCCGTCGCTTCAAACAGTCTTTGCGCGGCCTGATCATACGCGCCGCGGGCATACAGAGCCGAGCCAAGCCCCAGCAGCATCCTTGCCGAGGCGGGGAACAGGCGGCGACCCTTCGTGAACACCTCCACCGCCTGATCCGGCGCACGATGCGTCAGCAGATCTGTTCCCCAATCGAAAAGGTTGTTCTCGCTGGGACTCAATTCCGCGGCGCGCTGGTATTCGCGCGCGGCTCCTAAAGCGTCGCCATGCTTCTCCAGAACCGCGGCCAGAGAGTGGTGCAGCGTGGCGTTTTGAGGATCGCGTTGCAGATCCTTGCCAAGTGATTCCTCCGAAACCGACGGATCAGGCTCCCTGCCGAGCGAAGCCGCGGCGCGCGTCACCGCTTCCGTGGACCGGATCGCCGCATCGGACCCGTGGCCTCCGCGATTGACCGTGTCCGTGACCCCGGCGATGACGAAACTCGGTGGATCGAAGAACTCAGTAGCCCCCAAGGTCACGTCAACTCGCTTATGATCCTGATCCGCCACGCTGAAGGGCCCGATGACCGCTGGGGCAAAACCAGCCATCTCCGCGCGAAGCGTGTAGGTTCCCGCTGGCAGGGACGCGAAGCGATATCTTCCTTCCGGGTCCGCTCGCGTGGTGATTTCCTTAGACAGCGAAATGGATGCACCGGCCAAGGGCAGGGAATGGGCGTCGCGCACGACACCCTGCACATCCGCGACGAGCAACAGGAGCAGAACGTTCACCGCAGCCTCTCCAGCGCCCTGCGTGCTTCCGCATGATCCGGATGCTGCTTCAGCAGCGCGAGCAGCACCTCGCGAGCCTTGTCCGGATGACCCTCGATGCTATAGACCATGGCCAGATTCAGGTACGACTGATCAAATGCCGGCGCTATGCGGATGCACCGTTCGAATGCAGCCACCGCTTCGTCGCGCCGCTGTGTCCTCAAGTATAGGATGCCCAGATTGTTCAGCGCCTCGGGATAGATGGGCCGCAGTTCCAGCGCCTTCTTTAAATACTCGTGGGCTTTCACAGTGTCGCCGGTCTGGGCGAACACCATGCCGAGGCTGTAATGAACCTCCGGACTCTCCGGTCCCGCCGCGAGCGCGCGTTCGAGCGTCTGCTGCGCCTCTTCCCAGCGGTGCTGCTGCCGGTAGGCGTTACCAAGATTCTCGAGCGCCACAAGATGATCTGGATACAGGCGCAGCGCCTCTTGAAACAGTGCAATGGCATCGTCGATGCGGCCTTCGCGGATCGCCAGCAGGCCAAGGTTGTTCAACGCGTTTGGCCTGGTTTCGAGGTAGCTGGCCCGCAAGTTCGCCGCGCGCTCAAAACTCTCGCGAGCCTCTTTGACGTCGCCGAGCTTCAGTGCGACGCTTCCGACGCCGTACAGCGCCTCGGCGCTTGCCGGGTCATTCCGCAGCGCCAAGCGAAAGAACGTCCCGGCCTCGGGGAAGTATCCGCGTTGGAAATAGGCCGCGCCGTAGGACAGGTAATTGCGTTCGAACTCGTAAGTTGCGGAGACGCTTGGAAAAGGAAGGGCGGCAGCGAGGCGCTCCGCGGCACTGCGGGGAATGCGGCGGGCGTCGGCGGCGATGTGCTGCGAGTCGATCCGGCCCTGATAGACCTTCACGATCTCACCATTTGCATCGATCAGAAACGCCGCCGGCAGAGGAAGATCGCGGTGACGGTCGAACAGAAAGCGGTACAGGATGTTGTAGACGGCGGCCGCGTCAGAGGCTTCGTCCAGGGAGATCACCTCTACCCCCTGCACTTCAGGCCTGGCGCCAATCGCGACGCACGCGGGCTTTCCGCGCGGCGGGGATGCATCGGGCGAGGCGACGGGAACCAGCAGCCACGTCTCTATGTTCTCCGGCATGCGTTCGAGGGGCTGCTCCGTGGTGCGCAAAGCAACCGTTGGCCGAGCCCGAAACGGCTCGATGCGGTGAACATCGCTGCCCTCCTGCACAAGAATGCGTTGCCCCGGCACGATGTTGTCGAGCTCTTGTGTCGAACCGCTCGGCCACCGGATCGACACTGTCACTGGCCCCTTCGCAGGCCCGAGTCCAAAAAACATCTCTTTGCTGTGCTGCGACAGGAATCCTGATCCGGCTTGCAACACCCGGGTCTGACGGCCCAGTTCGGTCTTGATCGTCACTTCCGCGCCGATGCCGTTGGGATTACTCTTTGTTCCACGCAACCTGATGGCGATGGCTGGGGGGAGCTTCTCCATCACGTTCCTCAAGATGCGCAACTGCGGCCCGTTGCGATTCTTCAGGAAGACTTCCTGCCGGCCGTCGTGGTCGAAATCGGCAAGCGCAAACGCGCGCCCATCCTCCAGCAGATCGAGATCCACCGCGCCCGAAGCGTCGGAAAATGTCCCGTCGCCATTGTTTGCGAAGAAGACGTTCCGCTCGTAGCCACTCCAGGTGTGGTCGGCACGGATCAGATCATTCACCACGCTCCAGCCCTGCTCGTAGGGCCGCGATGGCTTCGCGCCCTCCGGCGAATTGGCGACCACCTGACGCCAGAAATAGCTGTTCAGGTCGTCGCGAATTTGGCCTGAGATCATGCCGTTGACGACGTAGATATCGGCAAATCCGTCGTGATCGAAATCCCAGGCGTCGCTCGACCAGGCCCAGCGGCCATTCCCCGCGCCGCTTTGTGCGGTCACGTCCTGGAACCCGCCTTTGCCGTCGTTGCGGAACATGCTGTTGCCCATTGCATGCTTGTGATACTGCATGCGCACCTTGGCCGGCGAATCCTTGCGGAAGATATCTTGCGCCGTGATGCGCTCGCCGGCCGCGGTCCACATGTCGGCGGAGTAGAGGTCCTGAAAGCCGTCGTTGTCATAGTCGAACCAGCCGACGCTCATACCCGCGCCGATGTCTTCGACGCCTGCCGCGGCCGCGACGTCCGTGAACGTCCCGTCGCCGTTGTTGAGGTAGAGATTCTTTCTCCCGAAATCATTCACGACGTAAAGGTCCGGCCAGCCGTCGCGATTGTAGTCGCTCCAGCCGCAGCAAAAGCTGTATCGGGTGTTGTTCTTGTCGAGGCCCGTCTGTTTCGTGACGTCTTGAAAGGTCCCGTCGCGATTGTTGCGGAACAGGAAATTGGGCGGGCCGTTCTCTGCGTCGAAATACGGCGTCGGATACTTGTACTGATCCGTGCCTTGATAGTAGACGTAGAGGCAAAAATAGATATCCAGCCAGCCGTCCCGATCGTAATCCGCCGACGCCGCCCCGGTGAACGTTCCTTGCGGTGGATTGGCAAAGCGAAACGCATCCGGCTTCAACTGAAATCTGCCGTGCCCCTGGTTCAGGAACAGCAGGGGACCATTCGCGCGCACGACGACCAGGTCCTGGCGCCCGTCGTTATCGACATCGATGATGAGCGCGCAAGCAGTGTTTTCCAGGATCCCAACGGCTGAGCCCTCGGTGATGTCCTCAAACGTCCCGTCGCCGCGATTGCGGTAGAGACGATTCGGCAGCCCGCCGGGCTGGCAGATGTACAGATCGTCGAATCCGTCTCCGTCGATGTCTCCCACCGAAACGCCGTTGTGGCCGTAGATATCGATGCCGCAGGCGGCGTCCAGAACCGTGCGCCAGTAGTCGACTCCGTGCGCAAGCTGCCGCGCATAGGATGGATTGCCGCCCATAGCGGCGGCGGTCACGTCCTCATAGCAAGGAGCACTGCTCCGGCTGCGCGTCTCTTCTTCGGCCCGCCACAGGAACACGCGATCGGCCGCGTCCCAATCCAGCTGCCAATTTCCGACTCGCTGTTCCCGATGGAAGCCAGCCCCGGTTCCGACCAGTTCATAGCGCACGCGCGTGCGCTGATCCTGGATTGCCGTCACCTGAAACTCGACGGTAAGGAGCTTCGAAAAATCGCTCAAGGCCGCGCGAAGCTCTTCGAGAAATGCGCGAGCGCCGAGAGTCGCGGGCTGGAAGTTGACCCGCCGCGCTTCAATCGCGCCCTGCCGAAGCAGCCTCTCCTGCGCTGGCCGCAGCGAGGAACCCAGAAAACCCGGCGCGAGCGACTTCTCGATCGCCGAAAACTCCATTCGCAGCATTCCTTCACGCCACCTCGCCAATACCGCTGCTAGCCTGTCGTGGTATTTCTCTGTGACGAACTGGTCAAAGCCCGCGCCGGTCTTGGAGAGCGCGGCATCGAGCGGCGTCTGCTCCTTATACTGCGGACGCAGCAGCCGCGTCTCCGTTTGCCCGAACACGCGGCGGCCGAGCCCCGCCAGGCCCGATCCGATCAGCAGCTTGCGCCTGTCGATGCCACTCACGTGCTACTAATGCCCGGCCATCGCCGCTTCCATCAGATTGTGAAGGTTGCCGGATTCGTCGAAGTCGAACGGCTCCGGCTCGCCTTCGATCTCGAGCGCCGGATTCGCCTGGATCTCGGCGAGCAGATTCTCGCTCAAACGCAGATGCGCCAGCTCCATCGTATTGGCGATCCAGGCGATGGTGACGTCTTCCTGCCTGAACTTGCCCACTGTTGGCCAGAATTTCTCAAGGCACGTGCGATCAGACGGGAAATGCACCGGCGTGCGAATAGCTGCCGGCGTGGATGCGGTGAGCGAATTGATCTGCGTGGGTGTCCAGTCGATCACCTTCAGCAGACGGTCGTTGATCACGTCCGCCATACCCAGCCCCACCCCGTTTCCGTAGCTGCGGTCGCTCAGCCCGCGCAGGAAAATCCGATGTATGCGCGGCGCCGTGTCCCAGGGATTGTAATCGCCATTGACGCTGCGATTCACCACCTTCGTGTCCATCCCCGCGCCGGAATAGGTCTTCCCGATCTCGTCCACGATCAGAATGTCGACCTCTTTCACCGGGATGCGGCCCATCCAGGACTTGACCAGCGCCAGCAGTCCCTCTTCCTTCCGCTCCATCTGATCCACCGGAACCGCGGTCAGTTGCGCGGTGCTGTGGTTGGCGTCTTCCAAAATCGCCAAACCGCCAAGAATCTTCCCACTCTTCAGTACCTGGCGGCCGACGCTGCGAATCACGTGCTCCAATCCAAGGCGATAGGCGAACGTGTGATATCGCTGCGCACCCGCGAACTTGCCCAGGCCGATCGCCATCATCTTGAACAAGCCGCTTTCGATCTTTCCCGCGAAATCCGTGTGCCATTTCACGCGGCCGATCAGGAACACGCCATCGGAGTCATATGCGTTCTTGTCCATGAACGCCTCGATGCCGTCCGGCGTCGAGCCTAGCGCCACGACGTCCAGCGCGCTGATCACCGGGCAGCCCATCGTCTCCTCGATGATTCCGTAATGGGCGAGCACGTCGGCCTGGCCCTCCGCGGTCGCCGCGCCGTGGCTGCCCATGGCCGGGAACAGGAATGGCGAAAATCCGCGCGATTTCCAGTACTGCACCACTGATCTCACGATGGTCGCGACGTTGGCGATTCCGCGGCTGCCCACGCCAATGGCGATGCGCGCGCCGGGCTTCAGCTTGTCGCCGAAACCGGCGGCGGCCAATTCCTTGTCGATAGTGGAGGGGATGTCGGCGATTCGTCGATCGGGGAATTTCTGGTGAATATTGAGGACGCGCGAAAAGCTCATAGACTCAGAATACGGCGAAGTGCGACGTATTTGGGAAACACAAGGGATTGCAAAACGGGCTCGCCCGCCGACTCGGGCAGAGGCCAACGGACCGCGAGCTTTCTTGCCTCATCACGATGGCCCTGCGCTGCCAGCGCTTCCGCATACAACGTCCGGTACAGGCCATCCGCGGTGGGCACACTGGATTCGTACGCCTTCTTCAACTGATCCAGATCGGATGGTAGATTGATCTCGCCCCGCCAGACGTGTGCCTGCACAATGCTCTGCGGCGGCGACGATTTCGCTAAGCGCGCCAGCGCCTGAGCCGTCCGCCCCGTGGCGTATTCCCAACCCGCATGCTGCCACTCGATCGTTCCGTCGTGTAATTTCGCGCGGAATTCCAGGAACTTTTGAAATTCGGCATCGGCGCCTGCCAGATCGCCGGCTAACCAGTGCGCGTAGGCTGCTTTGCGCAGGTCCTCTCCGGAAAGAAACGCGGCATCGATCTCGTGGGCACGTAAGAACGCTTTCTCCGCTTCGGCGAATTTGCCGTTCATGAAATAAACTTCGCCCAGCGAATCGAAGGAGTTGGCCTCCTGGCCAGGCAGCTTGGCGTAGCGGGCATAGACAGCCTCCGCTTCGCCGGTCTTGCCCTGCAATCCACACGCATACCCAAGCTGATTCATCGCTTCGGCGTTCTCCGGATCCTCGGAGAGAATCTTCTTGTAATCTCCCTCCGCCAAAGCGAATTCGCGTGTCCGCATTTCGAGCGCGCCCAGCGTCGCCAGCAATTGTGGATCAACGGCGCGCGCCGTCAGCTTCATCAACGCGTCGTGCTCACCCTGAGAATCCTTTCTGAGTGTCGCCCTGGCCAGAGCGATGCGTAGCCCGTCCACTTCCGACTTCACCGGATGATCGAGCGCCCGGCCCGCAACCTCGATGGCTCCCTCTGTGTCCCCGGACCGTGCCTTTGTTTCCACCCAGCTAAGCCACGCCGCGCCAAACGCCGGATCCATTGCGACGGCCTTCTCAAAATCACCTTTCCCCCATGCTTCCAGCGCGGCTTCATTGTCCGTGGAGAACGGCTCTGCTTTCGGGTCTAATCGCTTCGCCAGCTTACTCACCGCCGCCAGCGCCGTGCCATCGGTCTGCTCCGTGGCGACCATCTTATGTTTGGCCGCGTCTTCCACTTCCACGGTCAGTTCAAGTGTGCTCCCGCGTTTGCTGAAGTACCCGTGGACGAACCGGTTCGCCCTCTCGAGATAGGCCTCGCCGATCGATGCCGCCGCGCGCGTTGTTCCACCCATTTCGGTTGCAGCGATCCGCGGCGCGGTACGCGCAAGCCAGTCGAGCGAGGCGTCTCCAGTCAGATTATCGAAGGGAAGAAACGCATAACGCGCAGGGGCAACCGGAGCACGCTTGCAGGCGGAGAACGCCGCTCCGCAAAGAAGGATCACCCAAATGTGACGTGTCAGAGGACTTTGTGCTCCGCCGAAATGATGTGGTCGAACTCCGGATTCTTCCGTACTGCGGCGAATTCCGGCTCCTGCTTAAATTTGTCAGGGTCCTTGAAGCCTTCCTCGAGCGCCTTGCGGATGTAGATCAGGGCACGCTCGACGTCGCCCGATTTAGCATAGGTCTTGGCCAGGTAGTAGTGAAATTTCGCCCGTTCCTCCACTGTGCGGTCCTGCAACAAGACGCCCATCGAACTCCGGTGCTCAAAAACTTCGGGATCCAGCTTCAGCGCTTGCTGGTAGGTGGCAAAGGCCAAGTCGTAGTTCTTGCGCGCAAAGTACGCCGTCCCCAGATTGCTCAGGATGGAGGCCGAATCGGGCGTGATCCGCAGAGCCTTCTTATATTGCGACACCGCCCGCCTGTAGGACTTCTTGGCGTAGTAAATCGTACCCAGGTTGTTCACCGCCTCCGCGTAGTCGCCGTGCATCTTGATGGCCTTTTCGTACCACTTCCGCGCGCTTTCGAGGTCGAGCAGCTGGTGATACCCGATCCCGATCTTATTGGCCAGCACCGCTGAGTCCAACGGCCCGGTCTTATACATTTCGATGGCTTCGCGATACATCTTCCGAGCCATGAAAATGTCTCCACGCATCTCCGGGGTGATCTTGTCAGCCTGCTTCGTCTCCGGAATATTGGGACGGAATCCGTTGACGGGTGTCCCCTGAACCTGAAAGGCGCAGATCGTTACGAACAGAACACTGGAAACCATGTCGGCCTCCTCTAACTACTTGACATTACTTTACCACTGATTGACGAAGATCGGCGCTACTTAAATATTCCTTTAAGGCGTCCGATAAACCCCTTCTTTTTCTTCGCGGGATCGTCGTCGGCTTTGTTCTTATCCGCGTTCCAGTTCGTGATCTGCGCTCCGCCTCCGTGCAAGGAGCATGTCTCCACCGGCTGCGTGCCCGCGATGAACACTTCGTCCCGCCGTTTCGGACAATTCGCGGTGGCCAGCTGGCCGGTGTCCGGGTCGATCTCTGCCGTCACCACGCCGTCCGGCGCCGAAAATCCGTGCACGTTGTGATATTCGCGGTGCGTGTGCGCGAGCTTCATGAATTTGGCCCAGATGGGGAGGGCGCTGCGCGCTCCTTCCAGCTTGAAGTCCCGGTTATCGTCGAAGCCGACCCAAACGACACAGATGAGCTTGGACGTGAACCCCGCAAACCAACCATCGCGGGACGTCCCGGTCTTACCCGCGGCGGGCAGGTTGAAGCCGTAGCTGGCCACGCCGGCCGCAGTGCCGGATCTCAGCACTTCTTCCAGCATATTTTCGACGATGTATGCGACGCGGGGGTCCAGCGCATTCGGGACGCGCTCGATCTGCCCCTCGAAGATCGACTTTCCGGACTCGTCGCGTATTGTCCTGATATAAGTCGGCTTCACGCGTGTGCCTTGGTTGGCGAACACGGTATATGCGCCTGCAATCTCAAGCGGCATCACTTCATAAGCGCCCAAGGCGATCGAAGGCGTCGGCTTAATGTCGACATTCAGCCCGACCGACCGCGCCGTCGCCGCCACCTTGTCATAGCCGGTCATCTCGGCGACCTTCACCGCGGGGATGTTCAGCGAATGCGCCAGGGCGTAGCGCAGTGTCACCGTGCCGAAGTAGTGGTCCATGTGATTGTGAGGCTCGTAAGGAGGCTGGTCTTCGAAGTAGAATGTGGTCTCTTCGTCCACCACGGTCGATGCCGGCGTCAACACGTTCGGTCCGCCCTCGAGAGACTTGGTGAACGCCGCCGCATAGACGAACGGCTTGAAGCTCGACCCCGGTTGCCGCTTGGCCAGCGCGTGATTCAACTGGCTGACGCCATAATTGCGCCCGCCGACCAGAGCCTTCAATTCGCCGGTTTCCGCGTCGAGGCAGATCAGCGCAACCTGCGCCAGTGGATTCGCGTCGTCCGTCCCGTATTTCTTGTTGCGGCGCTTCCACTGGTCGTCGGTTTCCTTCAGGCCCTCGCGAACCGCCGCCACCGCGTCGTGCTGCAGATTCATGTCGAGCGTAGTGTATACGCGATAGGACTCGGTCTGAAAATCACGGTCCTGAAAGCGGCTTTGCAAGGTCTGATTCACCAGATCGACGAAGTACGGCGCATCGCTCGATTCGGTGGACTCGCGCGTCACCTTGACTGGCGAGGTGGCGGCGGCCTCATAATCTCTTTCGGTGACGAAACCGTTCTCGCGCATCGCCTTGAGCACCACGTTGCGGCGCTCCAGCGCGCGGTCGGGATAGTAAAACGGACTGCGCCGGTGCGGCGAGTTGATCAGTCCCGCCAGCAGAGCCGCCTCCGGCAGAGTGATCATCTTCAGATCCTTGCCGAAATACGCGCGCGCTCCTTCGCCGAATCCGTTGATGCTGAAACTGCCCACATTGCCCAGGTACACCGAGTTGGCGTAATACTCGAAGATCTGCTTCTTGGTTAGCTTCTGTTCCAGATACAGCGTGATCAGCGCCTCTTGAGCCTTTCGCTTCACGCCCCGCTCCGGACCCAGCCACAGCGTCCTGGCGAGCTGTTGCGTCAGGGTTGAAGCTCCCTGTCCGCCGCGCCTCTGTTTAGCATCGACGTAGATGGCCCGGGCGATGCCTAGGGGGTCGAAGCCGGGATGTTGGAAGAAGTGCTTATCCTCGGCCGAAAGCAGCGCGTTGCGCATCACCTCCGGAATCTCGTCGTAGCTGACGACGCGACGCTTCACGCGAGCCCGGTCGAACAGGTGCGTCATCAGTTCCGGCTCCAGCATGTAGCGCGTCCGCTCGGTATGGTCTCGCAAGGAGATGATTTCGGTTACCTTGTTGCCCGCCACCTTGATCGTCGCGCCCTCGGCGTCAAATGCCTCGGGGCCGGGATTGATTTCGATGGCGTCCGGCCGGATGTGATACCAGCCGGCGCGGCTGGAGATCGATTCGGTATACCCGCATCCCCGCAGATAGGCGGCGATCTCGTCGATCTGCGCGT
Organism: Bryobacteraceae bacterium; assembly: GCA_035542735.1. Taxonomy (GTDB): domain Bacteria; phylum Acidobacteriota; class Terriglobia; order Bryobacterales; family Bryobacteraceae; genus Palsa-187. Next base: position 10,197 of record DATKKV010000012.1, on the reverse strand, counting down.
CGTCGCCGACCATCACCGGCCTGGGCGCGGCATAGAGCAGGGAAGTGCTGGCGAACGGTCCGGCGGCCAGCTTTTCTTCAATCAAACGACCGTAATGAACATAATAATAAGAAAAGGTTCCGACGCACGCCATCAGCGCCAAAATGCCGAGGATGGCAAAGGCTTTGCCCCAACGGCTGAGCACGAACCGGACAAACAGGGATTTACGGATCTGCAGCTTAACGGCCACGTCGCGTGTTTTCTGTCGAAAACAGTTCCTTCCACATGTCTTCGTGAGGCTCCCAGTCCGGAATTTGCCGTCCGGTGATCTGAAGCTCGGCTACCTTTAGCGTACCGTGTCCGTAAGTGCAAATGTATTCCGTACGCGGAGCGCCAAACAGGACATGCGTCCAGGATCCGGTCTGCACCGGCATCCGCAGCCGGCGAAGGCAGGTCCGGCAGCGGTAGCGCTGATCCCAGACCGCCAGCCAGACCAGGCCGATCGCCAGTAGAGCCTGCAACATCATGGCAGTGCTGTAGATCATCGCGTGCGAGGCAGGGAAGGGTCCGCCGTCGACAAACGCCTTCGGCATCGGAAGGAGGTGTTCGATCAGGAAGCCTGTTCCGGCGAGGATTCCGGCCACCGCGACCAGTTTCGCCATTAGGAAGGCCCAGTACTTCATACTAGGTTGGACACTTAAATTCTACGTTAAGTTCCGAATTTTCGTTCCAAAATTGACTCCGACAACAATGGCGCATGCGAACACGCTCAAGGCGCCTCCCACGTATACGCTCCAGGGCCGATAGCGCATTTCCACGACATGACTCCCCGGCTCTACGACCACTCCGCGAACGAAGCCGTAAGCCCTTTCGATCTTGGCCCGCTTCCCGTCGACGGTGGCCCGCCAGCCTGGAAACCAGGTGTCCGTCAAAATGACCATGCCCCGGCACCTCATCTGCGCCTCGATCTTCAAGTAGTTCGGCTCATGATGCGGCATGGATACCTCGTCGCCTAGGCACGTGCCCAGCCTGGGCGGGTTCTCGCCAATCAGGAAAACGCTATTGCTCGCGTCGAAGCCGGAATCGGCCAAAATCTCCCTGGCTTGCCGCTCGCTCGCCACTTTGCGAGCCCCATGCACCGACCAGACCCTCGGAAATGCACCCGGGTTTTCATAAACGTTGACGCCCGATGCGCCCTGAAACGTCAGCCGCTCGTCCGGCCGCGAAGGCTGCTTCCCGAGGTAGTAGCGGACGCCCAAAACATCCTGCACGCGATTGGAAAACACTTCATGCGCCCACAGGCTGGCCGGAACGCTTGCCGTATAGGCGTTAAACGCCTCCACCCCTAGCCAATCTCCGATGTTGTAGGGGATCTCCTTGTCGTCGTATGTGAAGCGCGCGAATTCGCCTTCGCCTTCCATAAAGCGGCTCAGATCCCAGTGCTGCGCCATTTTGTGCAGATACGGCGTGCGCGCCTTATCCGATGTGTGAGGCAGCCAGTAATCGGTCACATTGCCGAGTTCCAGCAGCACAAGCCCCAGGATTGCAGCAGTTCCAGCGCGCGCCGAGATCCCGCCGGACCTCCATCCTCCCAGCACCGCCGCCATCAGCACCGCGACCAGGGCGGTCATCACCATGCGATTGTCGGAAATCGCCGGCGTCATCCCGGCGGAGTAGAAGAACAAGCTGCCGAGCGCCAGCACCGCCGCGCAGCCGCCGAGCATCCATCCCACCCGCCTCGACCAGTCCTTGCTTTCCGGAAGCACGTCGACTGCGAACGCCGCCAGTGGTGCGAGGCCCAGAGTAAACATCAGTGCCCCGGCCGCAGGGACACGAGCCTTGTTGATCATCGGGACGACGGCATAGAGGACGCCGTGAAAGATACTGTTCGGTCCCAGCGCGAAGAGGATTCCTCCCAGTGAAATCGCCGCCAGCCAGCGCGCCCTACGATCCTGCCAAGCCAGGATCGCACCCAGGATTCCCAGCGTTAGGGCGACCCCACCGACAAAAGAATCGTAGGTGTTGTGCTCGACGCCAGGAATCACCAAGCCAAGCAGAGATAGTGGCTTCAGTGCATAAGGCTTATGTAATTCATAAGCAACCGTCTCGCCCAGTCCTTCGGGCTGCTCCGCGCCGACCCAGCGCACGGCATCGCGCCCGTACTCCGCCATCGGCAGGGTCTGGAACGCTCCGGTCATCGCGGTGATGCCGAAGGCTGCCACCGCATAGCGGAGCATTCTGACTCCTGCCTTCGGACTTCTGACTCCCTCCGAAAGAATCAACCATAACCAGAAGAATCCCGCAGTAAGACTAACTAATAGAGGCAGTTGATGGTGTCCAACGAGCCACGCCAAACCCAGGAAAAAGCCTGACAGCAGGGAACTGGCCAGCACCCGCTCTCCCTTAGCGAAACGGAACAAGTACAGGAAAACCAGAGGAGCCCAGACCGCTCCGTGCAGCATCTGGGGCCAATCCGTGTATGCGACGTAGCCAGCCAGGGAATAAATGCACCCCGCGACGATGGACGCCCGGCGGGACCGGCCCAACTCGCGGGCGAACGCGTAGGAGGTCCATGCGGCAAATACATGAATCAGCACGTAATACCAGTGCAGAACATCTTGACGCAGCCAGCCGTGACCGTTCAAAGGCATCCAGAACAGCAGCCAGTTCAAAGGATATGCCGCACCGGGTTGTCCCTGACCGAACAACGGCTGGCCCGTCCAACTGTACGGCTCCCACATCGGGAATCGCCCGGCGTGCCATTCGCTGGCCTGAAACTGGAACCAGGGCATCACGAGGGAACTCAAGTCCGGCGACTCGAGCCAGGTATATTGGTTGCTCAGCACCAGTTTCCAATGAAACAGCACGACGATCAAGAGCAGCAGCGCCGGAGCCGCCAATCGACGGAGCCATGCTTGTTTCCAATCAGGCTGGTGGTTTTCAACCACAGGCATAAGAGGTCATCATAGCGGGAATTCGCCCAAAATCAAAGAGTTATCGTTTGGTTCCCGGAGTGCAATCAGCCATGCCGGAATGAAACGAGGACTTTGGGCTTCAACCGCGATTCTGGCGCTCGGCGCAGCGCTTCTTGCCCAGCAGCCGAGTGGCGCCCCGGCGGATGACGGCTCCGGCGACGACGCCAAGCACGCCGTGGCCCGAATCAGCGTGATCAACGGAGTCGTTTCCGTCCGGCGCGGCGATTCCGGCGAGGCTAGCGCGGCGGCGCTTAACGCGCCTTTGTCGGAAACCGACCGACTGTTCACTGCGGAAGGCTCCCGCTCCGAGATTCAGTTCGACGCGCTGAATATGATTCGCCTCGCGCCGAACACCGAAGTTCGCCTAGGCGAGCTGGCCTACCATCGCTACCAGGTTCAAATCGCCAGCGGAACTACGACCTTTCGCGTCATGCGCGACAACGACGCCGACATCGAAATCAGCACGCCGGCCCTCGCCGTGAGGCCTTTGAAGAAGGGAATTTATCGCGTCACGGTGAACCAGGAAGGATCCACACAAGTGACCGTCCGTCAAGGGGAAGCAGAGATTTCTTCACCTAAAGGTACAGAGAAGCTTGGCTCCAGCAAGACCATGGTGGCTCACGACGCGAGCGGCGAGCCGGGACCTAAAATCACCGGTGCGATCGCCTCCGACCAGTGGGACAAATGGAACGTCGACCGCGATCACGACCTGGAACAATCCCCCAGTGGGCGCTACGTTAACCCCGACGTTAACGGCACCGAGGAATTGGATGCCAACGGCCGATGGGTGAACGATCCGGCCTATGGCCAGGTCTGGGTTCCCAACGCCGCACCAGGATGGGCTCCCTATCAGGTCGGGCGGTGGGTTTGGGTGGACTATTATGGCTGGACTTGGGTGAGCGGCGATCCCTGGGGTTGGGCTCCATACCACTATGGGCGCTGGTACATGGGTGCGTACGGCTGGGCCTGGTGGCCGGGCGCGATGTACGGTCCGTATTACTGGCAACCGGCCCTGGTCGGCTTCTTCGGCTGGGGAGGCTTTGGCATCGGCTTCGGATTCGGCAACATCGGCTGGGTGCCTCTGGCTCCGTATGAGCGCTACTATCATGGCTACGGCTATGGTGCCGGCGTTGTGGCCCATAACGTAAACATTACGAATGTATACCGCAACGCACGGGTTTCCAATGGAGTTACGAGCATGGCTGCGGGCGAGTTTGGACACAACGGCGTCAGCGGCGCGACCAGCGTGCGGGCGAGCGCGGCCGATCTGGCGCATGCCGGTTCGGTGCGAGGCTCCCTGCCTGTGACTCCTTCCCGGGAGAGCACGCATTTTTCAAGCGCCCCGGCGGGAGCAGTCCACAGCAGTGGAAACTCGAACTTCTATTCGAGCCGTCCGTCGAGTGCGGCCTCCTCGCGCCCGTCATTCGAGCAGCAGAGGCAAGCGGTCGCTCGTAGCGCGAGCCGGTTCAACACGGCGCCTTCGGCGGGATCTTCTCCCGCGCCCGCAGCAACCCCCCGCGTGAGCGGCCCGCCGACGTCGACCTCGCAGTCGAGCAACAGCGTTTCGTCACGAAGTGCGGCTCCCGCCTCAACCGGCTCGACTCAGATGGCGCAGCCGCAGCGGTTCAATGGAAGTACCGGCCGAAATTACAGCGGCGTCGCCCAAAGCAGTGCGACGGCCGGGCGGCCTTCGGTTGGCACGCCTCAAGCGGTGCGAATTAACCCTTCGGTTGTTCAGAATCGGGGCGTAACTTCGTCCGGTTCTTCAAGGGGCAGTTCAGCTCCCAGCCGAGGCGGATCTTCGGGTGGCTCGCGCGGAGGTAGCGGCGGCTCCCATGGCGGCGGAGGCGGACGCCGGTAACGAGTTTTTGTAGTGCAAGCTGCGCAGTCGGGTGTATTTCTTCTTTCCTCGTGGAGCCCGGTGAAGTGAAAACTTTCGCCGGGCTCTTTTTTTTCGCGTTACAGTAAGAACTACATGAACAGTTTCCTCCGCGATGTGCGCAAACCAGCGCTGCTGGCCGCGGTAACTGGCGCGCTCGCATACCTCTGGCCCTTGTGGAACGCATCCAGAATGTCCAGGCCGGGCCTGCTGATTTCCCTGGCCGCGATCGTCTCCCAGTACATCTCCGTGGCATTTTACTTCGCCTTGTCCAGGCACCCCGAGCCGTTCCGGCTCAGCGCGGCCCACCGCCGGCTTTGCCTGATCGCCGCCATCGTGTTCGGGATCGTCGTTGCGGCGACTCTTCCGGGGTGGATTCAATCCGTCGGAATTTACGTGAACCGCGCGCGAGCGTTCGGCTTGGCAGGGGATTCCGAGGCGCTGACGCAGGCCGCCCAATTGGCGCTTCAGCTTTCGAGCCTCAGCTATCTGTTACTGCTGATCGTTATGTCCCGCGCGCCGGACGCCGATTCATCTCCGAACGCGCCTTTGTCGGGCCCGCTCGAAGTATTGGGCCGCGTCTCGGTGATGCTCGGCGGTTTGTGGCTGGTGTTCGGCATCGTCGTCACCGCCTACTGGCCGAGTCAGATCTGGTCCAACCGGCTGGCGATCGTCGCGGCCCATCAGCAAAGCCAGGTCGTCCAGTCGCTGGTGCTGGGTCCGGTGCGGGGAATGATCACGGCCGCGTGCATCTTCGTGACGCCCTATGTGGTGAGCATGAGCCGTAGGGCTGCGACGCAGGTCGAAGTTCAAGTTGACCCGCTGCCGCTAAATGCGGATTCCTAGGTAGTGGGTCTACCCACTACCGATTCCTAAAGTCCGGCTTTCGGCTAGTCGATCTCTGCAGAGAGACTCCCGGGAGGACACCATGAAGGCGAAGTTCATGATCGCGGTCGCAACCTGCCTGGCTTTGCTCCTATCCGCCTGTGGTGCCACCGCTCAAAGCCTGATCGTGGGCACATGGGAGGTGGAAAACGCCCCCATGAAAATGGTGGCGGAGTTCGGCGGAGACGGCACGGCGAAGATCACCATGCTCGGGCAGACGGTCCGCGGCACCTACAAGCTGGAAGGCGGAAACGAGTTGACCTGGATGGTCAACGGCATCACAACGAAGGCCAAAGTGGACGTAACCGCAAACGAACTGGAACTGACGGACGATCAAAACCGGACCATCAAGTACCGGAGGAAGTAAACATGTTCAAGTCCTTCGTCGCCGTCATGATTCTGTCCGCGTCCCTGGGTTGTGCCCAGCAGGCCACGGACCTTTCGGGCACCTGGGGCTTTACCTGCGCCGACGATCGTTTCCAGGGCTGGGTGGTGATTCACCAGTCGGGGGACACCTTCAGCGGCACGTGGCACACCAGCAAGGGCAAGGTGGAACCCGACGACCAGGTCACCGGCCGGATCAGCGGAAACAACGTCACGCTCTGGCGATTCATCGGAAACAGCCGGCAGAGTTTCGCGCTCACTCTCTCGGCCGACGGCAACCGCCTCGACGGCTTTGGCGACGGCTTCTTCCTGGATCACACGAATCTGAGCATGCAGCGAGGCCCGGCAGCAACTGGGTCAACGACGGCGCCGATCACCAAGGAGGACCAGAGCAAACCCGCCGCAGACCTGTCCGGCGTGTGGGCCTTCACCCATTTCAACGATCGCTTCCGGGGAACGGTCACGCTGCGTCAGCAGGGATCCGAATTTACCGGCACCTGGCACACCAGCTATGGGAAGACGGAACCCGACGACGCCGTCTCCGGCCGCATCGACGGCAACACCGTCACGCTGTGGAGGTTCATCGGGAATGAGACGCAGAACTACGTTCTAACGCTCTCGCCAGGCAAGACGAGGCTCGATGGGTACGGCAACGGATATTTTCTGAATCACACGAGCCTGAACATGCAGCGGTACTGACCCTAGTATCGTATCCCGCGCGGGAACTCCGCGAAGTAAGCACGCCGAGCGCCGAACTTAATACCGACTAAGACCAACTCGCTCATTACCCTAGTAGCAGTAATTAACTTGACACGCCAACCTGTGGTTTGTAGGCTGGAATTTGCCATCATTGCACCACGCCCACCTGCAGCGGGACTGGGCACGCGAAAAGATTCAGCGGCTCGAGGTCCTCTGCCGCGATATCTGCGCAGTCGAACAGCGGGCTATGATCGTCGAGGTTAAGCCTACGACGACCCTCCCGGTAAGAGCAAAGGAGCTTTACAGCTGCGTTTCCGGCGGCACACCGATTCCTCCCGAGTTGCTCCTTCTTGCCGGTGAGAGCGCCGTCGCCCTCCGGTGTGCTTTGGATTATCTCGTGAGGAATCTTTCCGAACTTGATGGGGGAACCGTCCCAAAAACCAGAACGCAGTTTCCTATCGAAAGCTCGCCAGATGGATTCAGCGGAAAGCGGGACACGTTCTTGGCCGGTGTCAACCCATCCCACGTAGCATATATCGAGAGCCTGCAACCATACTGTGGATGCGACTGGACGAAGAGACTCGCAAGGTTCACCAACATTCACAAGCACAACGAACTCCTTGACGTTCGGCACGACCTGCTCTATTGGGGCACTCTGTACCCGATACCGGGCACAAGCGCCTACACCGTGAACATGCACTTCGAACCGGCCATTTACATATTCGTCGATGATGGATTTCCGTTGGTGGAGACGCTGAAAGAAATCGAGTCACAAGTTTCCCAAACGCTTGATGCGTTCGAGCCTGAGTTCCTGGGTCAGCTCAAACTGGCCCACTACCCGAAGAGTTGACATAATATACGTTATCAGTAGTTAACTACTCCTGGCGACCTAGGACCGCAGCAACTTCCTCAACTCCGACGGCATCGACTCCGCCGACCTAACCCGCAGCACCTCAAAGCCCGCCGCGCGCCCGGAGGCTTCCCCGGCTTCTGAGTCCTCGACGACCAGCGGACGCTGAGCGCCCAGCAGCGACGCCGCGCGGAGGTATGGGTCGGGCGCGGGTTTCAGCTCGCCGGCTTCGCGGCCGCAGACCAGCGCTTCAAAGTGGCCGCGGATTCCGGCGGCGACCAGCGGAGGCTCGATCTCGGCGCGGCCGCTCGAGGAGACGACCGCCAATTTGTATCCGGCGGCGACTTCGGCAACCAGGCGCGTGGTCTCTTCGTAAAACGGCGACCGCAGCGTCAGCTTGTGGCGAAACAAGGCTTGCTTTTCGGCGTACCGGGGCCAGATCAACTCGAACTGGCCGGGCGGCGAGAGGCGCTCCACCATCAGCTTGTCGGAGATGCCGATGCACTCGCGTTGATAGTAGTCCCAAGGAAGTTCGATGCCGTAGGGAGACAGCACCTCCACCCAGCATTCGTAGTGGATGGGCTCCGTATCGGCCAAAACGCCGTCGAAGTCGAATAGAATGGAATCAAAATACACGAGAGGAAGGTTATAATTTAGCATGATCAAACCCACCGAAAAGATCTGGCACAACGGCCGGCTGATCGCCTGGCACGATGCCAAGATCCACGTGCTGGCCCACGTGACCAGCTACGGCAGTTCCTGGTTCGAAGGGATCCGGTGCTACGCGACGGCGTCCGGCCCGGCTATTTTTCGACTGCGGGAGCACGTGCGGCGCCTTCACGACTCGGCCAAAATCTACCGCGTCGAAATTCCCTACTCCATCGACGAACTGTCCGCGGCCATGCTGGAACTGGTCAGCGTAAACAAGCTCGATTCGTGCTACCTGAGGCCGCTGGTGATCCGCGGCTACGGGAACATGGGAGTGATGCCCACCAAGGACAATCCCATTGAGACGTACATCGCTGCGTGGGAGTGGGGCAAGTATCTGGGCGACGCCGCCATGGAAAACGGCGTGGACGTGTGCGTGTCGAGCTGGACGCGCATGGCCCCGAACACCATGCCGGCCATGGCAAAAGTCGGCGCCAATTATATGAACTCGCAGCTGATCCGCATGGAGGCGGAGGTCAACGGCTACGCCGAGGGCATCGCTCTGGATGCGGCGGGCTATGTGAGCGAGGGCTCGGGCGAGAACCTGTTTATCGTGCGCGATGGAAAGATCGTCACGCCGCCGCTCGGTGCAAGCGTTCTGCCGGGTATCACGCGCGATACCGTGGTGACGCTGGCGCGAGAGATGGGCATCGACGTGGTGGAGAGCCTGATTCCCCGCGAAATGCTGTACATCGCCGACGAGGTGTTCTTCTCCGGCACGGCGGCGGAGATTACGCCGATCCGTTCGGTGGACCGCATCAAGATCGGCGCAGGCAAGCGCGGCCCGATCACGGAGAAGCTGCAGAAAGAGTTTTTCGGAATCGTGGAAGGAAGATCCGCGGATCGGCACGGCTGGCTGACGCCGGTTCCTGTGGTAGCGAGAGCTTGAACCGCTGAGAGCGGAGGGCGCCAGCAATCCCGAGCCGGAAGGGGCGCCCGGCGCGTACCGATCGGAAGGGCTTCCAATTCGACTCCGCGCGAGGACCTGACCTACGGCCACCTCCCCCGAGACTGACACATAGGCTCGATCCCGCGCAGATATCTGTACTGGTTGTACCAGGGATCGGGGGGCGAGGAAAGCGGGAACCTGTGGATTTCCTCAGTTGTTTCGCGATTCGTTTCCAGTACTTACAAGCACCCCGGTGTGGGTATGCTGTGCATAAATCATGAACCTCAAGAAATGTAGTGGCCTCGACGCGATCTCCGGCGAGCCGGTGGAGATCGAGTTCGACGAAGTAATCGAGCGGCTGAATCCAGCCTTCGGCGGGCAAGCCGCAACCGATGTGTATCTGGCGTCCGGGTTTATCGACATTCAGGTCAACGGCTTTGCCGGAGTGGATTACAATTCGCCCGAGGCGCCGCCGGAGGAAATTGGACGCACCCTGCGCACGATGTTTTCGACCGGCGTGACGCGCTGCTTCCCAACGGTGATTACGGGTGACCCCGAAAAAATGCTCGGGGCCCTCAAGAATCTGGCGGCGGCTCGCGAGTCCCTGCCCGAGGGTCCGGCGATGGAGGCGTTTCATGTGGAGGGCCCGCACATTTCGCCCGAGGATGGTCCGCGAGGGGCGCATCCGAAGCGCTGGGTCCGGCCTCCCGACATTGAGGAGTACAAGCGCTGGCAGGATGCGGCGCGCGGAAATGTTCGTCTGGTGACACTGTCGCCCGAGTGGCCGGAAGCGCCGCGATACATCGACGCGCTGGCGCGGGAGGGCGTAGTGACAAGCATCGGCCACACGAAGGCCACTGCGGAACAGATTCAGGACGCGGTGAACGCGGGCGCGACGCTTTCGACGCACATCGGCAACGGCGCGCATTCGGTGATGCAGAGGCATCCC
>DATKKV010000011.1:0-26740 GCA_035542735.1 Bryobacteraceae bacterium | reverse complement strand
AAACCGAACACCGCCGCCTACGCCTCCGCTACGCTCAGCATGGCTTCGCTCCGGCTCCGGCGGCTCATCGGTCGCTGGAACGCGGCAAGCCAAAACCCGAGGCTCAGAACCTCGGAGTAGACAAAACATCATAGGAGAAACGAAATGAAAATCAAAGTGACCAGCGTTTACGTGGACGACCAGGACAAGGCCCTGCGCTTCTATACGGAGGTACTGGGCTTTGCCAAGAAGGCCGATTTCAGCAACGGCCCATTTCGCTGGCTGACCGTGGCCCCGCCGGAGGAGCCGGACGGAGTTGAGCTGCAACTGGCGCTGAACAACAACCCCGCGGCCAAAGCGTATCAGCAGGCGATGTTTCAACAGAGCCAGCCCGCGATCATGTTCTTCACCGACGACGTCAAGGGCGACTACGAGCGGATCAAGGCCCGCGGCGCCGAGTTCACGATGCCGCCGACCAACGTAACCGCCTCGATCATTGCGATGCTGAAAGACAGCTGCGGCAACCTCGTTCAGCTCACTCAACTGGCACGCTATTCACGCTAAGGAGGAGATCAGTACTATGGCGGCCAAGAAAGCCGGCGGCGAGGCCGCGGTGCTCGCGAAGATCGCCGCGATGCCGGCGCCCCATCGCGCCATAGGCGAGCGCCTACACACGCTCATCTTGCGCAGCGGGCCGACGCTCCAGCCGACCTTGTGGTACGGCATGCCGGCGTACGCGAAGAACGGCGAGGTTATCTGCTTCTTCCGCGCGGACAAATATATGACGTTCGGCCTTACCGACAAGGCGAACCACGTCCTCGAGGAAGGCGCGCCGCACCAACTCCGTGAATCCGCGTGGTTCTTCACCGTGATGGACGACGCGACCGAGGCCAAGCTCTCCGCCATCGTGCGCAAGGCCGCGAGCTGAGGCGCGCCGTGGATCAATCAACACCAATGAAAAGCAATTGACAAGGAGAAGAAGATGACCGGTCGCGATCAGTACATACCGGGCCCTGCCAGCGGGGCGCAGATACGGCAGGACGGAGAAAAGTGGACGCTCATTCTCGTCAGAGAACTGCGCCACTCGCCGGAAAAAGTCTGGCTGGCGCTAACCGAGCCGGCGCATCTGCGCGAGTGGGCGCCCTTCGACGCCGATGGGAGCCTGGGTAAGGTTGGAACCACGGTGAAGCTCACGACGGTGGGAGCGCCCACGCCGCGCATTACCGAAACAACAGTCACGCGAGCCGACGCTCCCAAGGTGCTTGAGTACAACTGGGGTGACTTCAATATGCGGTGGGAACTCGAAGCCTTGGGTGGCGGCACACGCCTGACGCTGTGGACCAACATCGGTCGCCGCTTCATCTCCATGGGTGCTGCCGGGTGGCACATTTGCTTCGATGTTCTGGATCACCTTCTCAGCGGAACTCCCATCGGCCGTATGGTCGGCCCAGATGCCATGAAGTTCGGAGGCTGGCAGCGGCTGAACGCGGAGTACGCCAAGCAGTTCGGCATTGAAGCGCCCAACTGGCCGCCTCGGGCGGCCCCAAAATCGTGACTGGAGGAACTAATCATGAAAGAAGCCACCAAACGTTCGATTGTTCGCTGGATTCACATCGTCTTCAGCATTCCGATACTCGGTTATATTTATAGTCCGTTTGAAGAGATTCCCAAGTACGCCCCCCGAGTTCGGTTTGTCGTCGTTCCTGTAATGCTCCTTTCGGGATTGTGGATGTGGAAAGGCCATGTCCTTCGACGACTCATTTCGAGGAGATCGGTCAGGCAAGACGTGGCAGCGAAACTACTCGCGTGAAAACGCACAAGAATTCGAGGTAATAAAGATCCAATGAGTGGAGCTACTTGTCGACGGGGCACCCAAAACACAGCACATATCCGCTGTTATCGATGATCTCGAAGGCCCTGAGTCCATCGCTTGTAATATCCAGTTCCCGATGCACGGGAACCTCCCTGCCTGCGAACTCTGTGTACAGTGAGTCGGGATCATCCGTGAAGATGTAGGCGTCCCAGCGAGCCCATTCGTGACGCGAACGATTCGGCTGTGGATGGACCTCGGGCGTGATGGCCTTGAGCATGAGCGTTACTCGATCGCGTCCAACGATCGCAAAGTAGTCGTTTCCGTCTCCGTCACCTCCGCACGTATAGCGAACGTCGAACCCCAGCTTGGACTGATAGAACGCAAGCGTAGCGCCCAAGTCGTCGACGATAAAGAAGGGAGCAACATTGTTCAACATAGCGAAAGCGCCGTGGACCCGAATATAGCCTACGTTCAGCGGCTGGCGCAATCGGTGGCTGCGTTTGCCCTCGGGACTCCCCAGGTTGCGCTGAGCGCAGCTAAAATAGAGTGCGAGAGTTGGAGCTGTACATGAAAAGGCCCGTCCCAGTGGAATCCGCCTCTGCATTCATCGACGAGAAGATCAGGGAACTTTCTTGCCAACCTGGCGGCGGGAGCTGGCGCGGGAAGACGCTCGCGAAAGTGCGCCAGATCATACACGAGGCAGACCCTGAGATCGTCGAAGAGTGGAAATGGAGGGGGACTCCCGTCTGGTCCCACGGCGGCATTGTCTGCACGGGAGAGACGTACAAGAACGTCGTCAAGATGACATTTGCCAAGGGAGCTCGGTTGAAGGACCCTTCAGGTCAATTCAACTCCAGCCTCGACGGGAATGTCAGGCGCGCCATCGACATCCACGAAGGCGACAAGGTCGATGAGGCGGCATTGAAGGATCTCATCCGCGCTGCTGTGGCGCTCAATCTCATGGGCAAGAGCAAGCCGAAACCCCGGCGAACGAGCAGCAAGCGGACCCGCTAGCTTCATCGCATGTTCCGGCCATACCTCTTCTATCGGGGAAGAGCTTCGGCGCCTGCCCAAGCCGTCGAGGCCCCGAGGTGGACGCCGATGGGCGCTTGGTCTTGATCGCGGAGGAAACTGTCTATGGAACGTCCATATGGCGGTCAAACGTCGGCGTGGGGCTAGCACCAGGGAAAAGGGGCTGGGCGGTAACATTCAACGGCCGGGCGTCGTATATCATTCTTAATTAGCTCGAAGTGTCTCCTGAGGAGAGAATCGTACCGATGCGCATCCGCCCCTTGAATCGTTCCTGGACTCTACTCCTAATCGTCACCACCGCCGCCCTCGGCATCGCCACGCTGGTTTGGGCCCAACGGCCGGCGGCCGCGCCGGAGCCGAAACCGAACCAATCCGACGACCCGATACTGCGCGGCTTCGAGTTCCGCTCCATTGGTCCCGCAGTGATGATGGGCCGCGTCGACGACATCACGGGCACTGCCAAGGATCCCATGCTCCTGTACGTAGGCTTTGCCACGGGCGGCCTGTGGAAATCCACTGACGGGGGCCTGTACTGGCACTCGATGCTCGACAATATGCCGAGTGAATCGATCGGCTCGGTGGCGATTGCGCCCTCCGATCCCAATGTCGTCTACGTCGGCATGGGCGAGGCCAATAACCGCCAAAGCTCCTCGATCGGCAACGGCGTATACGGCACCACTGACGGCGGCAAGACCTGGAACCATCTGGGCCTTGAAAAGACGCAGTCCATCGGGCGCGTAGTGGTGGATCCCACCGATCCGAACATCGTCTACGTCGCCGCGGCGGGCCACCTGTTTGGCCCCAATCCGGAGCGTGGGTTGTACAAGACCACCGACGGCGGCAAGACCTGGAAGCTCGCGAAGTACATCGATCCCGACACAGGCTTCATCGACGTCGCCATCGATCCAGTGAATCCGAAGATCCTCTATGCCGCGTCGTTCCAGCGCCGCCGTACCTGGTGGGGCTACAACGGCGGCGGCCCGGGCAGCGCGCTGTGGAAAACCACCGACGCGGGCAACACCTGGACCAAGCTCGAAGGCCCTGGATGGCCTAAGGCTAAAGACGGAATCTACGGACGCATCGCGGTTTCCGTGTTCCGAGCCAATCCGAAGATCGTCTATGCGCAGGTGGAGGCGGGCGCGAGCGCCGGCACCGGCGGCGGCACGACGGCCGAGGGTGGTCCGGCTCCCCGCGGCGGCCGCGGTGGTGGCCAAGGCGGTCCTCAAGCTGAAACCGCGGATCCTGGTGCGGGTCCCGGCGGCGGCGGTGGTGGCGGCGGAGGAGGGCGCGGGAATCAAGCGCCTCCCAATCCCAACGGAAGCGGCGTATTCCGCTCGGAAGACGGCGGGGCCACCTGGACCTACATGAGTAATCAGAACCAGAGGCCGACGTATTTCAGCCAGATTCGCGTCGACCCGGTGAACGATCAGAAAATCCTCGTCGGCGGAACCCCTGGCCAGATGTCTCTGGACGGCGGCAAGACCTGGACCGGTCTCACCGCATCGCACACCGATTACCACGCGTACTGGATCAACCCCAACGATCCTCGCATCGTGATCGCCGGCCATGACGGGGGCTTCGACATTTCCAACGACGGCGGCTTCAACTGGGATTATCACAACGACATGGCCGTCGGACAGTTCTATCAGGTTTCGGCCGACAACCGGCGCCCGTACGTGGTCTGCGGAGGCTTGCAGGATAACAACGCCTGGTGCGCGCCCAGCGCTCTGCGCTCCACGAACGGTCCAGTGAATGCCGATTGGTTTACGGTCTCCGGCGGCGACGGTTTCTATACTCGCCAGGATCCTTACGATTGGGCCATCGTCTACGCGGAGTCGCAGGACGGCTCCATGTCCCGCCACGATTTGCGTAACGGCACGCAGAAGAGTATCCGCCCGACGGTCGCCGCACCGCGCGGAGGAGGGACGGCTCCGACCGCCAATGAGATTCAGCGCGCCAATAATCCCCCGGTGGGGGTGGTGCGTGAACCCTCGGAAAACGTCTCCGCCGGTGGTCCTCCGGCGCCGGGAACCGCACCCGCCGCGGCCGGAGGGTTCGGGGGACGCGGAGGCACGCCGAACGTGGTGAATGCGCCGCCCGATATCGATCCGTTCCGCCTGTATTGGAACGCGCCGTTTGAAATTTCGCCCCACAATCCCGCGAAGATCTACATGGCGTCGCAGTATTTCTTCTGGTCCACTAACCGCGGCGATACGTGGCGCATGAATACCAAGGATCTGACCAAGAACGTCAACCGCTGGTCGCCGGAAATGCCCATCATGAACGTCGCCGGGGATAAGCCGATGGCGGAAAAGCACGACGGCTATTCGTCGAGCTCGCTCATCACGCAGGTGCGCGAGTCTCCGTCGAAGCCGGGCATCATCTGGATCGGCACGGACGACGGCCTGGTGCAGGTGAGCCAGGACGGCGGCGAAACCTTCACCAATGTGATGGACAACATCGTCGCCGCGGGCGCTCCGAAGGGCTACGTGCAGACTAATCGCATCGAGCCTTCACACTTCGCGCCGGGCACGGCCTACATCGCGCTGGACAATCATCGCTGCTGCGACGACTGGAAGCCGTATCTGTTCAAGACCACGGATTTCGGCAAGACATGGACCAGCATCGCGAGCAACCTCCCCAAGGAACTCGGCATCGTTCAGGCGGTGCGCGAGGATTACGACAATCCGGACCTGCTGTTCGTCGGCACCGAGGGCGGTTTATACGTCACGCTCGACGGCGGCAAGGAATGGAAGAAGTTCATGACGAACCTTCCCACGGTTCCCGTAGACGACATCCTGATTCATCCCCGCGATCGAGACGTGATCATCGCCACACACGGGCGGTCCATCTGGATCGCCGACGACATCACCCCGCTGGAGCAGTTGAAGCCCGGCATGAATGGCGATCTGGTGCTGTTCGATCCCAGGCCGGCCGTTCTTTGGAAGAACGATCCTTCAGCGCAACGCAACGCCGCAAATCGCGAATTTAAGGGCCGCAATCCGCAGGGAGGAACGGCCATCAGCATCTGGTCGAAGACGGATGCCGGCAAGGGCAAGGTGGAGTTTCTGCAAAACGACAAAGTAGTCAGCACCATGGACGTCGATCTGAAGGCCGGCATGAACCGCGTGCAGTGGGATATGCGCGGACCCGCTCCGGCGAACGCGAACGCCGGCCGCGGCGGGGGCGGTGGAGGTCGCGGCGGTCAGGAAGCCACGGCAGGCGCCGCTTCCGGGCCCCCCGCAGCGCAACCTGCCGCGCAACCAGCGGCTGGCGGTGGCGGCGGTGGACGCGGACGCGGCCAGACTGGGGTTCCCTTCGTCGCCGGTGGTCGCGGCGGCGGCGGTGGAGGAGGCGGATTCGGCCGCGGCACACCTCAGGGTTCGCTGCTGGAGCCCGGCACGTTCATGATTCGCCTCACCGTGGGCGATCAAACGCGCATGTCCTCGGTCGACATCCTCGAAGATATCTGGATGCGCCCGCAGTAACTACCATCGAAATCGGAGTTCCACCCAGGCTCGCCTGAGCGCTCCAGGGGAGAAGAAGGTGACGCTAGGGGGCGGGGCATTGGGATTCGCCAGTACCGTCCCCTGCGGCGTGAACGCGGTCGTCGCCAACTGCGCCGCCGTATAGTAATGGCGGTCGAAGAGATTATCCGCTTCGATCCCGAGTTGCCAGCGTTTCGTCAGGTCATAACGGGCCTGCGCGTTGAATACCGCATACCCGGGGGAAACGCCGGGGCCAAACGAGGTCGCGCCATCGGGCTGATAGGCGTTATCTTCGTTCCCGCGCGCATACGAACTCGAATTGACGACAAGACCGGCGTTTAGCACCAGCTTCCTGGTGGTCTGCACGTCGAGGAATGCCTTGCCGCTGTGTTTCGGAATGAGCGGAATGCGATTTCCCGGACGAATCGCGACGCCGCCGGCCAGCGTTGTGGCCACCTGATACGTCGCGTTGAGGAACGTGTAATCCGCGCCGATGGTGAATCGGCCAAGGTGCGCGTCGACGCTGGCCTGCACGCCCTCACGCTCTGTCTTGCCGAAATTCTGAAAATATCCCGTGCCGAGCTGCGCCGAAGCGAGAAACAGAATATCGTCTCGATTGACGGCGCGGAACCCGTTCACCGCCCAGCGGACATCACGCTCGAGGTCGCCGCGCGCGCCCACCTCCCAGGTGGACGCCACCACTTGCTTCAACGGCGGATCGCTTGCCAGCGCGTTCGGTAAACTGCAGGGGTTGTTTGGATCGGCGCAGCCCAGCTCAATGGAGGTGGGCGCGCGGCTCGATTGGGCAAAATTCGCGAACGCCGTAAGAAACTTCGACGGATGGTACGTCACTCCCGCCGACGGATTGAACCGCTGAAAAACGTAATTCCCGGCCAGCGAGCCTGGGCCTGCAATCGGATTGATCCGGTCGGAATTATCAATCGTGGAACGGTTGAATCGCCCCGACAACGTGATGCTCCACTGGCTACCGATGGACACGGTGTCGGCAGCGAACAGGCTCCAGTTGGGGGTCGAGCCATGCAGATTCACGCGTGAGGCATCGTCAAACGCTGCGACGCCGGTGATGCTCCGGTCGGGATTCAGATACCCGTACTTCGTGTTCTGCGTGAAGCCGACGCTGCCGCGGTCGAACGCGGCGCCCGCCAGGAACCGGTTCGCTCCGCTGCGCTTGACGATCTGGCCAGAAGCGCCGAAGTCGTTCTGCACTTCTTTCGAATAGATGGTGATGGCATCGCATTTGGAATCGGTGTCGCCCGCGAGTAGCGTCTCGGCGATGCAGGGCCAGTAGGGGAACGGCGTGTTGGATGCGTTGGCGCCGGAGGAAGGGAAACCGGTATATCCCGCGGCTGTGAGCGCGGCTCGTTCCCTGGCGTTCGGCTGATAAATATTTTGAGTCAGCGAATCCGTGTTGGCGTTTCCATTCACGCCCTCGGTCCGAATGTTGCGGAACCACGCATTGCCGGAAACGGTCAGCGTGCTCGAAAAGGCGTGATTGGCGATGAAACCGAACGACGGCGAACGATTCCCCGTCGTATCGGGAATCGTATACACGCTCGAATAATTCTGCGCGAGCAGGCGATAATCCTGCAGGCCATTGCCGGTGAGCGTGTTGTACGCATAAGTGGTGGTCAACGCGAAGTCTCTCCAACCGAGCCGGATGAACGCCTGCCGCAAGTTGGACGGCGAATCGAAGCGCCAGCCCGATTCATGCAGCGCGTTGGCTGCGAAATAGTAGTTGAATCCTCTGTTCGCACCGCCATATTCCGCTTCCACACCCTTGCGCCCGCTACTGCCATAGGTCACCCGCGCCGCGAGGCCGGAGCTGGTGAGGCCGCTGCGCGTCTGAACCGACAACGCCCCGCCTAACGTGTTCAATCCGAAGAGAGGATCGGAGCCCGGCATCAGTTCCACGGTCTCAATGGCGTTTCGCGGAATCAGATCCCAACTCACCACGTCGCCGAAGGGCTGATTCTGGCGCACGCCGTCCACATAAACCGAGATCCCCTCCGGCGTGCCGAGCAAAGGCGACGCCGTGTAGCCACGATAGTTCAGGTCAGGCTGAAACGGGTTCGACTGCACTTCGTTGATCTGCACCCCGTTGAGACGCCTGTTCATGAAGTCGGCCAAATCGAGCGCGCCGCTCTTTTCGAGGTCGGCTTTCGAGGCCATTTGTACGGGCAAAGGAATCTGATGAAGCGCCAGGTCACTCCCGGGTAGAGGCGTAGCCGCAATCACGTCGATACGATACTCGGTCGCGCGCAGAGCCAGCTTGATGGTGCGCGAAACGGGCTCGTCCGCCGGCACGTCCAGATCAAGAATCCGCGTCGCGAAACCTCGCTTTTCGATCTCAACGCGATATTTGCCCGGCGGGACGGTCGTCGAGTAGATACCGTTCGCATCTGTCTGAAAACCGATGCTGACCGGGCCGATGAGCCTGCCGGACGCCTCGATCGCTGCCCCGGAAGGATCCTTCACCTCGATGCGGAGCACGCCCGCCGAAAGGACGAGTGGGAACAGAATTGCGGCAGCCCGAAGCACAATATCAGATTACACTTGAACAAATGAGGTGGTTGGCGATTTTGGCGCTCACTCTGGCCGCTCGAGCGGCGGAGTATGGTCCTCACACGACGAAGATCGGCGCGGTCCGGTCGGAAACTGTCGTGCTGGACGTGTTGACAAGCAGGAATCAGTACAGCTTCCTCTATTCGCTGAGCTCTCTGCGGGATCTGACTCCGGAGTCGCGCGTTGCCATCGAAATCCGGCAGGGCGAAGCTCTGCTGGCCTCGAAAACGTTGCACGCTGGCGACCCGGATTACTACACCCAGTTCCGCGTCCCTCGTGACGGCGCGGCACAGGTGATCGTTCAGGCGTCGCATGTATCGGGAAGTTACTATCTGTGCGTGAACCGCTGGCCCCTGTCGCGGCAAGTCAAGAGCGAGCCCGACCATCGTTGGCAGGACGCCATGGAGATCGACTTAGGCAAGACGGTGTTCGCGTCCGGTGACGATGAGGAATATATTCCACTGCCCGGCACGCCTCGCAAGGCGACCACCGAACTGCTCGACTGGTACAAGTTTGAGTTTTCGTCCGACAAGCCGAAGCTGGTCTTTTTCCAGGTCGACTTAATGGAGCGCGACCAGATTCCCTGCGATGTTCGCGTTTATCGCCCTGTAAACGGCAAGATGGAGGAATATTTCGACGGCGAGGACCCGGTGACGCTGCCTCACGAAGTCCAGGCGCTGCAGGGGAATAAGTTCACGCCGCGGGTGCTGAAGCAGAAGGGCACGTATTACATCTCTGTCCACGCTGCACATCCGGAATATAAGCTGAGGACGCGCACCTACGATCCGCCGCCATATTCCGATCCGCGCCTGGCCGTGCGGGCGGGCGTAGACTACATCATGGCAGCAGGCGATTCCTGGCACGCCAACACGCCTCGCCGCGGAGGCATCTTAGACCGCATTTCGAGCGTTCATCAGGAAACGTCGCTGTGCGTCGGCTGTCATACAACGCACTTTCCTCTGCGCGCGCAGATGTACGCCACGCGCCACGGGTACCCAATCAACATGCGCCAGCAGGTGCAGTTCCTCGCCGAGCGTTTCTACAACAATCCTCGGCCATTTTACGGATTTGAAGAGCAAGGAGCGGTCTGGGCGCGCATGATTTCGGCTCCCGCGAACGTGCTGGGCCGCATGTCGCATTTGATGGGCATTTACGAAGATCAGGTGTCGGGCGAGCGCCGCGCGGGCTATCACGAAGGCATCGCGAAGTATCTCGAACTGTATTACGCGGGCCGTGACAAGCTGCCCGGCGACGAGACCAACGGCAACACTCCGCTGGTGAGCGCGCATGAGGTCGCGTGGTACGCGTGGACGGAGACGAAGGACGCGCGCCTCGGCGATTGGATCGCGACGGGCGAGGTCAAGAATATGATCGACCTCTGCTATCAGACGCTGGCGCTGGCGGATATCGACCGTGAGAAGTACCGCGCCCAGATCGCGAAGAACGCCGCGCGGATTTTGTCGCTCCAGAGGCCCGACGGGCAATGGTCGATGAAATTCGAGGCGAATCAGCCGGAGGTGGAGTTCCAGACCGGACACGCGCTTTGGGCTCTGCATGACGCGGGGATTCCACGTTCGAATCCGCAGGTCGCGAAAGCGATTGAGTATTTGCTCCGTCGCCAGCAGGAGTTCGGCGGCTGGATGGATCCTTTGCAGTCGTTCGAGAATTTCCGGACGCCGTTTCGCGAGACGCAAATGGCAGTGGTGGCGCTGAGCTCGTATTTCCCGATGGAGGCTCGGGCGAAGGGGTGGAATTCGCCGAAGATCGAGAAGTTGTCGGATGATCCGCTGGAGTTGCTGGAGCAGTTGGATAATCTCTGGGACAAGCCGTCGGAGAATGTGTTGGCGCAGATTCGCGCCGCCGGGAAGTCGGCCGATGCGCTGGTCCGGCAGGCGGCGGCGGAGGCGATGGGAAGGCGCGGCGACGCGTCAGGGGCGTTCGGTGATCCGAGCAAGCTTGTGCAGCGCGCCGCGGGCTGGGCAGGGAACCGCGCCGACTGGCCTTCGCCAATACTGGACGCATTCCTTAAAGCGGCCAACGATCGCGTGCGCCTGGGTTCGACCCGCGTGTTTGCGCAGCATTTCTCTGGGCTGGCCAGGCAGCCTGAGCACGCGAAAGCTCTGGCAAGCTTAATCGACGACCCCGTGCTGACCGTCCGCATGAACGCGATCAAAGGACTCTGGCAATTCTGGTTCTGGACGCCTGACCTGGCGACGAAAAGCATGATCGAGGACACTCTGCTAGCCGCGCTCGCCAAACCTCAGCATGAGTGGATCGCCGAAAATCTGCGCCACGCCATCTACAATCTGGCGGACGAGAACATCCGCTACCTCTACAACAACTGGGTTCCCCTGTTGGGCCGAGCCGAGGATCGGGAGCGGGCCGTCCGCGGACGCCTTGCCGTCGAGTCGCGCCTGGCAACGAAGTTTTCGGGCGTTCTCGAAAACGGCCCGGACTTGCAGAAGAAGGCGCTTCTCTCGGCGCTGACGGAAGAACCGCTCCGGCGCGGCGACATCTACGATCTGGACGCCAATCTCATGAAGCATGCGCCCCCTGTCTACAACCGGATCGGCAACGACATCGAGCAGATTGCGTTCTTTGGCGAAAGCGCGGACAAGATGGCGCGGGCGCTGCTGCCCCTGCTCGATTCCAAGGACCCGGAAATGAGGCGACTCGCCGAACAAGCGGCGATCCTGGTCCGCGACGTGAGATTTCCCGACGTGAACCGCCTCGCCGGACCTCAGGGCGATCGGGTTCGCACGCTGACCGCGAAAATCGAGGCGATGCCCGAAGCCATCGAGGTCGCGCACGTGTTGAATCCTCCTCCGCCCGCGCCGAAAACACCATCTGAAAAGGGCCCTCGCGCAAACGCGAAGCTGGATGAGGCGTTTTTCCGAGGCTACGTCGAGCCCATCCTGCAAAAGCGCGGCAAGGACGGCTACGCTTGCGTCCACTGCCACGCCAGCCACACGCTGTTCAACGCGACTTTGGGGACCTCAATGAATGTGGTTGATACGGCGGACCCCGAAAACAGCCTGATCCTCCGCAAGCCGACGTCATCGGCGGAAACGGAAGGAATCGCGGCCTCCACCACGCTGGCCCACGGCGGCGGTATCCGGTTTCAAAAGGACTCGCCAGAATACATTACGATCCTGCAGTGGATCAGGGGCGCGAAGGAGTAGGCTCCGGAGCGGCTGCGGCCTTCGTGTACCAGCGCTTCGCCTCTTCGGGGTCCGCAACCACGCCCAGGCCGAATTCATACATCACGCCGACGTTGTACATCGCCGCGTGATTTCCCATGTTCGCGGAGCTGTGGTACCACTTCAACGCCTCGGTGTAGTCCACTTCGACGCCTTGACCTTTCTTATAGAGATCGCCGAGGTTGTTCATCGCCTTATCGTTCTCGGCGTCCGCCGCCTTCTGGAACCATGTCTTTGCTTCGGCGTAATCCACAGGCACGCCCTGGCCGTCGCGGAACATCACGCCGAGATTCTGCATCGCCTGATCGTTGCCCAGGCTCGCGGCACTGTGGAACCATTTGAGCGCTAAGTCGAATCGCTGCGGCGTCCCGCGCCCCTGATAATACAGGCTGCCAAGGTTGCACATTCCCTGGCTATCACCTTTGGCGGCCGCCTTGTGGAACCACGCCAGCGCCTCGTCGAACTTTACGGGCGTGCCTTGGCCTTGGCTGTACATCATGCCGAGGTGCATCATCGCCTCGACGTTGCCGAGTGCAGCTGCCTCTTCGAACGCGCGCATCGCGGGCCCGTAATTCCCGGCCTCATACATGGTCATGGCGCGTTTGAAGAGCGCCGCCTCGCCTGCCAGCGGCACGAGCGGCGGGGCGTTGCCCTGTTGCGGCGTCTGCTGTTGTGCCTGTCCGAAGGCGAGGGCCGCGAACGCGATCGCCACGGCCACGCGAAGTCTCATACTTCCATTAAAACCCAGAAACGAAAAGGGCGCGGAAACGGTTTGAAAACCGCTTCACGCGCCCTCGTTTGGCGGATGCTGCCCGCTAGAAGTAGAACTTCAACGCGAGCTGCAAAATTCGCGGATCGTAGGCGCCGGTAATCTGTCCGAACGTAGACGAATTGAGACCCGTGCTGACCGTGCCGTAGCTCGATCCGGCGGGCTGGCCGGCGGGAGCAAACCCACCGACGAAATTCGTGTGATTCATGATGTTGTATGCGTCGGCGCGGAATTGCATGCTGTACCGCTCCCCGAATTTGAACATCCGACTTAAGGACAAGTCGAATTGGAATAGGCTCGGTCCGCGCACCGCATTGCGGCCCACGTCGCCATACGTGCCCACCGGATTGGCAACGAAAGCCGCCGGATTGATCCACTGCACGCAGATGGCGGCGGAAGAGCAGGTCGAATTGGTCGCGTGCCAGTTTGTCAACACCTGGTTGGGCCGGTCAGTGCCGAGGCCTGTGCGCGAGTTGTCGGTGCCCGTCGTGATGGTTAACGGCTGGCCGGATCGCACTTGAAATAACGGCGCGAGCTGCCAGTCCCTCAGCAACATCTTCCAGAACTTGCTGCCACGGTCCCAGGAACTCGTTGCCACGAAGGAGGAGTTGAACAGATAACGGGCGTCGGAAATACACGGGCCCCAATCGGCATGACGATTGAAGATCTGCGAATTGGTCGAGCCGGCCAGGGCCGCGCCAAAATCGTAGTCCGACAAGCAGTATGAATCGGTGAAATTGGCGATGAAGGTGTAGTGTGTGCTGCGATGCTGTGTTGACAACAGCAGCCCCTGGTAGTGGGAGACTGCGCCATCATCCATCGTGTCGATGCTGGCGTAGTAGATTCCAGTGGCGGGGTTAGCCTGGTACAGGAGGCGCCGATAATTGGTGTTGGCGGTGGTGGAACACGTACCCGCCGCCGTAAGGCCGTATTGACCCGCGGTGCAAGTGCCCGGGACATAAAGCGCGGGATTTCTCTCGAGCGCGATCCAAAGATGAACAGTTTGGTTCCCGAGGTAGGATGCTGAAGCCATCCAACTTTTCGGCAGCTGGCGTTGATACGTGACGTTCCAATTGATCACGTAGGTGGATTTTGGATTGATCGGCATGTTGATATAGGTGCCGAAATTCGGGAAGAAGAGATGGCCGGGTTGCTGTGGAAACGGATTTCCACCCGGATATCCCGCCCACGGATTGGCAAGAGTCCCCGTCGATCCGACGTCGATCGCGTTGCCATAGGGAGGGTTGGTTGTTTCACGCTCATTGAACCAAGTTTCAGTGGCGTCATAGAGGAGTGCGCCGCCGACTCGCAGTGTGTCCCGGCCGTCTCCGTGGGGATTCCACACCAGGCCAACGCGCGGCGCGAAATTTGCCTTTTGCCCGTTCCAGTTCGCGGGAGGGATTCCCGGATCGCCAGGGAAGAACAATCCAGGAGGCGCGGTGGGATTCAGCGTGCTGACCTTATTCGCCAGGAACGCCGGCTGACTGAAGGAGGTGCCGCGCTTGTACTTATCCGGGTCGGAGAACGTGGGTTCCCAGCGCAGCCCGAAGTTCAGCACGAACTTCTTGCTGATGCGGTAACTGTCCTGCGCGTAGAAGCTCATTACCCACGTTCGCAGGTCATCGGGAGTGGCGTTGGTCTGCATGAAGTCGCTCATTCTCCCGAGCATGAAATCGGCCATCCCGAGTCCCGTGAACGACCCGTTCCATGTTGGCGCGCCATTCTCGTCGAAGCCCGAGATGGTGTTGTTCTGCACGCGGATCATATTGAATCCGAAGCCGATTTGGTGCTTGCCTTTCATCCAGTTCACGTCGTCGGCCACTTGGTAGTCGTTCAGGTTGAAATGGCCCGGGGCGCATGTACCGCAGTACGTCGTGAAGCCGCCAGTCATGCCCGAAATCAGGAGGAAGTTCGGCACGGCGCTATACATCGGCACGCCGAGCATCGTCCAATTAATCGGAAAACTCGTCGGGCCGCGGTTGTCGCGCCGGCGGTTGAAGCCCAGGTGAAACGTGTTGACCAGGTTCGGGGTGAACGTGTACGAGTCTCCGATCGTCACCTCCTGCGCCAACTCGTAATTTCCAGGCGAGGTGGAGGTGAGAAGATTCGTGCCGACCAATACCGGTGGATTCGTCCAATGATCCCAAAAATATCTACCCCACACGTTCTGCTTCGAACTCAGCGCCCAGTCCGTGCGCACAATGAACTGCTGCTCATCTCCGGTCTGAGGAATGCCGTATGTCACCGTGCCGCACTGGTTGGCCGCCGTGGTGGGCGTGTACTTCGATGCCAGCGTCTGCGCCGGCCCGGCGAACAGGGAGACCGGAATCTGGTTGCCTGGGAACGGGGCCCCGCCGCTAGGATTGACCAGTGTGACGGCTTTTCCGCACGCGGAGGAGGCAATTGTGCTGAAATCGCCATTCAGCATTGCCGCGGTGGGGATATGCGTCGTCAATTGCGGCGGATTCTGCCGGTTTTCCACGCCCTGAAATCCGCCAAAGAAAAACAGCTTGTCCTTGATGATGCGTCCTCCTGCCGTTCCACCGTAGGTATTACGCTTGAGCGTGTCCGCACCTGTCGTCGAGAAGAAGTTCCGCGCGTCCATATCGCCATTGCGGAGGTACTCGAACAGGTCTCCATGGAATGCGTTCGTCCCGGACTTGGTCACCACGTTGACGGTCGCACCCGGATGCGTTCCGAACTGCGACGATACGGCGCTGGTCTCAATGCTGAACTCCTGCAAGGCATCCGGAAAAGGAAACGGCATATTGACGTTCGACATCGCGTCGGTGGCGTCTGCGCCATCCAATAGATAGGCCGTGCCGTTGCCCTGCCCGCCGGCGATCGAGATACGGGTGGCGTTCCAAAACGTCTTGCTACCTGTGTCGCCGCTGTCGGCAGGCACCGCGGCCCCCACCGTATAGATCAACTGCGTCACCTGGCGTCCGTTCAAGGGCAATTCGCTGATTCGCTGCTGGTCCACCAGGTTTGAAATGGAATTTTCCTTCGTTTCCACCATACTTGCCGTCGCGCTGACTTCAACTCGCTCTGATGCCGCGCCTACCTGCATCGCCACATTGATCTGGATGTTATTGTTGACTACCAGTTCGATGCCGGACTGCACGTAGTCCTTAAAACCCTGCGCTTTCACCTCCAGCCGGTAGGGCCCAACCGGGAGGTTAGCGAGTGTGTAACTGCCGCTGGCATCCGACTTGGTCGACCGTACGGTGCTCTTACTCACCTCCGTCATGGTGACGTCCGCACCGACAATGGCGGCGCCGCTGGCGTCCGTTACCTGACCGCTGACTTGCGCCACCGCCGTGACTTGCGCGAAGGCTACCGAGTGGGAACACAGGGAAATAAAGGTCGCGGCAAGCAGGCATTTGCCCGCCAACGTCGAACAGGACGAGTTCAGCATGGACAGCCCCTTTCTTGGACGAGCAAGCATTATTACAAAATGATGCTTGAACGCTTTTCCAAATACTAAGGGCACGAGGGCTTTCTGTCAAGAAAATCTTGAGGATACCCGGCCTATCCGCTCGCAACCATGGCCGGCCAAACGGTGCGTTCTCACCGAGTGAAAATGTCGAGGGGCCCTTATTGGATCCGCACCACGCGCAGCCCGGCGGCGGGAAAATTCCTCATCACAGCGGGATCGTGGCCGGGAACAATCCACTCTAGCTTTGTCGCGATCTGCTTCATGCGATCCTGCGCCTTCACGTTGGACTCCGCGTCGAGCGTCTGCGCGATCGGCACGTGCTTCTCCAGGTTTTCATAAAGATATACGTTGTCGCTGGCCAGCACCACCACTCCGCCTGCCGTCCTCACGCCGAGGAACTGTGACTGATACGTGTGTTTGCCGCCGGTATAGGCCGTGATGCCCGGAAAAATTTCCTGCGCGTCGCCCCGCACGAAACCGAGCTTGCCTTCGGTATTCAGCTTCACCAGTCCCAGGACATCCTCGGCATCCGCGCCCGCGCCGCGTCCCCGCTGGCCAGGCTTCGTCTGCCACGCCTCACCGGAATAGTATTCAAACTCGTCTTTCTGAATCCAGATTTTCGCCTTCGGGAACAAATCGAAGCCGTCGGCGTGATCCCAGTGAATATGGCTGATGATCACATCCGTAATGTCCTCCGGCTTCAATCCGGCATTCTTCAGCGCGTCCGAGGGTTTCATGTACTCCGCCGGATGCCAGCGCTGCATGAATTTATCGCGATAGAAACCGCAGTCGAACAAAATGTTCTTTCCGCCGCCCTTGATCAGCCAGACGTACATCGCGATGTCCATCTTGCGATCCTTGTCCGCGCCGGCGATCAGACCTGAGACAGCGAACTCCTTGATCGTCGCGTAGCGGATGGCATAAATTTCGTAATCCGGCGCGGATTGCGCGGACAAATCGGCTGCCAGGGCCGCGGCCATCATCAGGAGTTTTTTCATCATGAAATTCCCGGCGCCTCATGCCCTATGGCCTGCACATATTCCACGTAACTGCCGGGATACAGGCGCGGTACGCGATCCGTGCCACTCTCTCCGCCCAACTCCAGCACGCGGGAAGCCAAGCCCCTCAGAAACGTTCGATCGTGTGACACGAAGATCATCGTACCCTGAAACTCCTTCAGCGCCTCCACAAGCATCTCCTTCGTTGTCAGATCCAGGTGATTGGTCGGCTCGTCGAGCACCAGAAAGTTCGGCGGATCGTACAGCATTCGCGCCATCGCCAACCGGGATTTCTCGCCTCCCGAAAGCGAGCGGATCTTCTTGTCCACATCGTCGCCCGAAAATTGAAATGCCCCGGCGAGCGTCCGCAGCGAACCCAAACCGTCTTTGGGAAAATCCTTCTGCAACTGTTCGATCACCGTCAGGTCCCCGTCCAAGACGTCCAGCGACTGCTGCGCGAAGTATCCCATCGCCAGGCTTGCGCCCAATTGGACGCTGCCGGAATCGGGCTGCGCTGCACCGGCGATCATCTTTAGCAATGTGGTTTTGCCCGCGCCGTTGCGGCCCATCACCGCCCAGCGCTCGCCCCGTCTGACGATCATGCTGAACCCGTCGTAGATCACGCGCGAGCCGTAGCTCTTACGCAGATCCTCAATCACGGCCACCTGATCGCCCGATCGCGGCGGATCGCGAAACTCGAATTTCACCACCTGCCGCTTCTTCGGCAACTCGATCTTTTCGATCTTATCCAACGCCTTGATGCGGCTTTGCACCTGCGCCGCTTTGGCCGCATGCGTCTTGAACCGCTCAATGAAGCGCTGCTCTTTCGCCAGCATCGACTGCTGGCGCGAGAACGCCGCCTGTTGATTGGCGTCGCGGATCGCTCTCTCGCGCTCGTAAAAATCGTAGTTGCCCGAATAAGTGACAATCTCGCCCGAATCGATCTCGGCGATCTTGCTCACGATGCGGTTCATAAATTCGCGGTCGTGCGAAGTCATCAGCAGCGCGCCTTCGTACGATTTCAGGAACCGCTCCAGCCAGACAATGGATTCAATGTCCAGGTGGTTGGTCGGCTCGTCCATGAGAAGCACCTCTGGACGCCCCAGGAGCACGCGAGCCAGGGCCACGCGCATCTTCCATCCGCCCGAAAGCGCGCCCACGTCGCCGTCGATCTGATCGTCATGAAAGCCCAGCCCGTGCAGCACCTCACGCGCCTGCGCCTCCAGCGTGTACCCGCCCAGGTGCTCATATTCTTCCTGCACGTGACCGAAGCGCTCGAGGATCGCATCCATTTCGTCAAAGCGCGCCGGATCCTCAAGGGCGTGCTGCAGCGCTTCCAGTTCGTGATGCAGATCGCCCGCGCGCCCGCTGCCTGCGATCGCCTCGTCAAGAACGCTGCGGCCCCTCATCTCCTCCACGTCCTGGCGGAAGTACCCGATGGTGACCTTCTTCGGGACGGTGACGTCGCCTTCGTCCGGAGCCTCTTCGCCCACCACCATCCGGAATAACGTCGTCTTCCCCGCGCCGTTCGGACCTACCAAGCCCACTTTTTCGCCCGGGTTCAACTGGAACGACGCGTCGACGAAAATCAGCTGCTTGCCATACTGCTTGTTGATGTTGGAAAAGAAAATCACCGGCGTCTCTTATCGAACAATCCCCGCCTCGTTCATCCGCTCCACTTGCTTGGCGAGGAACGCCATGTCGCCAAAGGGGTCGCCTCCGTTGCGGGCCCAGTGCACGCGGCCCAGCTTGTCGATCAGGATCGTCGAATGCAGTTCGGTTTCCTCGAAATCGTCATAGGAATGGAAACGATGCGCGTTGACGTGGTTGCTGTCGGAGAGGATCTGAATGGGAAGATCGCCAAATGACTTCATCCCTTGCGCATTCTTCTCCGGCGACGCGCCGCTCACCGCCAGCACCACCGCATCGAGCTTCTCCCAATCGTCTTTCTTCGCGCCGATGTCGCGCAGTTGCTTCATGCAGTGCGCGCATTCCTGGCCCAGGTAGAACACCAGGATCACGTTCTTCCCTTTAAACTGATTGAGCGTCACCAACTTGCCCGTTGTATCCTTCACCTCCAGCGCCGGCGCCTTGTACGGTTCCCATTTCTCCGGTCCGAACTTTTCGAGCGACGTCCGCATGTAGTTCCGCTGCGGCCTCGGCGACGAATCGCGCGGCGCGGTCTTAATCCCGGTTGCCGTCGCCCTCGCGATAATGGCAAGTCCAGGATCGGCATCCGCCGTGACGAACATCAACCGGCCCATCGCGTCTTCGGCCTTGTCTCTTTCGCCCAGCGCGGCGTAGGCGCGCACCAGTCCCGACAACGAAAACAGATCATTCTTCGTCAAATCCAGCCCACGTTCGAACGCATCGACGGCCAACGCCGGACTCTTCGCGTTTAAGTACGCCTCCCCTAATGTGTTGTAGAGCGCTTCCGGATACTGCGGCGGATCGGCGTATTCGTTCTGATTGATCAGTTCTTTCTGCGCCGCCGCGGTCATCATTTGCAGGCCCTCCAGCGTGTATCCCTTCGCCAGAAGAAGCCGCGCCTTCAATTCCAGCGTTTGAATCTCGTATAGCGCCGGGAGCCCTCCTTTGGCTTTCTCCACCTCGCTTTTCAGCACCGCGTGAGCTTCCACGCTCTTTTCGGCCTTGAGCAAATCACCTTTGCCGAACCACGCCCGAGCCTCGTAGTACTGCTTGTCCGCCTTGTCCTTCAATAGGTCGCGCCACGGAACATTGTTTTCCTTTAGCAAGTCGTCCCAACGCTCGAACTTCACCAGCGCCCGCGCCAGAGCCGCGATGCCATAGGAATGGCTGCTGTTCGGCGAGACATCGTTACCCTGTGGGTCGAGCGGCGCGTCGATCAACTGCCGGGCCCCGAAGATCGCGCGATCCGCCATGCCCAGCTGCTCCTGAATGTAGGAAAGATAGTTGCGATTGTGGCCGTAATTCCATTGGTTGAAAGGAAATGTCAGCGTTTCCTTCATGTAGCCTTTTTCCCGCCGCGTCGCCGCGTCCATCGAGATGGCGGCTTCATTCCACATCCCGACGATGGCAAAGATGTGCCCCGGCATATGCAGAGCATGCCCGATTCCCGGCGCAATTTCTCCGTAGCGGAACGCGCTGTCGAGCGCCTGCTCCGGCTCGTGATAATCCCAGTTGTGGATGCGGTAATGATGCGCGCCCGGATGATCCGGCTGGTGCGCCAGAATCTCCCGGATCACCATCTCCGCGCCGTAGCGGTCGCCGCCGAGCGTCTCCAGAGCCAGCATGGCCCGCGCCTCCATGTCGTCCGGATACCGGACGCACAGTGTTTCCAGAATCTTCTTGCCCTTGGCCGGATCGGTCTTCTCCGTCACGGGATCGGGCAGCAGTTCCGCCGCCAGCGCATCGATGTATAACTGCTCCCTGGGGCTCGCATTGGCCTTGCGCTTTTCCGCCTCGCGGATCATATCCTGAGCGCGCGAGTCACCGCCGCCACGGATCGACCGCGCTCGAGCCAATCCCCAATACGCCATCGCGTTGTCCGGCTCAAGCTTCAGGCACCAGCGGAAACTGCGCTCGGCTTCGTAGTCGAAGAAGGAATGTAGCAGCGCATTGCCCTGATCGAACCACTTCTGCACCTCCGGATTCTTTGTAGTGATC
Source organism: Bryobacteraceae bacterium (assembly GCA_035542735.1). GTDB lineage: Bacteria > Acidobacteriota > Terriglobia > Bryobacterales > Bryobacteraceae > Palsa-187. Next base: position 5,791 of record DATKKV010000011.1, on the reverse strand, counting down.
GCGAAATGCGCCGTGCCGATCCCCTGCATCTCCCAAGGCTTCTCGCGGGGGCCCGTATCGAACGCATCGCCGTAATGCGAATGCAACAGCTTGTCCAGAATCCCCGGAGTCGCGTTTTGGAACGCGAACGCCGGTGCGCACACTGCGAGCAGCAGATAACGATGCATGGTTTGGCCCTCCACTTATGATAATGTGTCCGATGATGAAACTCGACCGCCGGGCATTCCTGAAGACGTCGCTCCTCACCGCAGCGTCTGCTGGACGCATTTGGGGCGCGAACGATCGCATTCGTCTCGGCGGCATCGGCATGGGCGGACGGGGATCGTATGTGCTCGGTCTCGCCGCCAAGGCGGAAAACACCGAAGTCGCGGCTGTCTGCGACGTCTCCATCCCTCACCTGGCTGCCGCCAAGGAAAAACTCGCGCCGCAGGGAGTCGCCATTAAGGACTATCGCGAACTGCTCGACCGGAAAGACATCGATGCCGTCGTCATCGGCTCTCCCGATCACTGGCACGTGACCATGATCATCGACTCCATCAAGGCCGGCAAGGACGTCTACTGCGAAAAGCCCGTCAGCCATTCGATTGAGGAAGGCGAGCGCCTGCTCGCCGCCGCGGCCGACTCGAAGCAGATCGTGCAGGTCGGCTACCAGCAGCGCAGCTGGGCTCATTACATCGCCGCCGCGGAGATCTTCGCCTCCGGCCGTCTGGGAGCCGTGCCCCTGATTCAATCCTCCTGGTACCAGGGCTACGGCCATCGTATCGAGAAGCCCGCCAGCGCCTCGGACATCGATTGGAAGAGCTTCCTCGGCGCCGCTCCCGACCAGCCCTTCGATCCTCTGCGGCTCTCTCGCTGGCGCTGGTTCTGGGATTTTGGCGGTGGCCATCTGACCGACCTGTTCAGCCACTGGGTCGACGTCATTCACTGGTACATTGGCGAGTATTCGCCCGATGCGGTTCAGGCGCTCGGCACTCGCGATATTTTCCCCGAGTATCAGTGCCCTGACACGATCACCGCGACGTATCAATATCCGAAAGGGTTCAATGTGGTCCACACCGGGTCGCTTGCCGGCGCGATTGAGGACGGCAATATTCTTTTCCGCGGCAATCAGGGCTTGCTGAAGCTGAATCGCTGGGGCTACACCGTCTATGAAGAAGTGAGCAATCACGCCGGAGCTTTGCTGCCGCCGCCTACGCTGATCGTCGATTCGAAGCGCGACGGCACGATCGACCACATGCAGAACTTCCTCGATTGCGCCCGCAGCCGCAAGACGCCGAACGCTCCACTCAGCACATCGGTCCCGGCAGCGCGCGCCGCGCACCTGGGGAACATCGCCTATCGCAAGACAGAAAAGGCATGACCCGGCGCGGTTTTTTATTGGCGACGCCTTTGCTGGCTCTGGCACAGGGGAAGCCCATCCGCCTCGGCGGTCCGATCTTTCTCAAATCCGACGACCCCCGCGAACTCGCCCGCGAGCATCGTCGCCTGGGCTACACCGCCGCCTATTGCCCCAACGGCAGTCCGTCTGAAATCAAGAAGGCTTTCGCCGCGGAGGACGTGGTCATCGCCGAAGTCGGCGCCTGGCGCAACATGCTCGACCCCGATCCAGCGAAGCGCCGCGACAATCTCCGCTACGTAGCGGAGCGTCTCCAATTCGCGGATGCCTGCGGCGCGCGAAACTGCGTCGACATCGCCGGATCGTTCAACCCGGATCTCTGGTATGGACCCAATCCCAAGAACCTCTCGAAGGAATTCTTCGATGCGACGGTCGAGAATTGCCGCATGCTTATCGACGAGGTGAGGCCGAAGGACACGAAGCTATCCATCGAAATGATGCCCTGGAGCCTCCCCGACGGCCCCGACGCGTACGTGAAACTGATCCATGCGGTCGACCGCAAAGCTTTCGGCGTGCATCTCGACGTCTGCAACGTGATCAATACGCCAGACCGTTTCTACCGGAACGCCGAAGTGATCCACGAGTGCTTCGCGAAGCTGCGCCCGTGGATTCTCTCTTGCCACGCCAAGGACCTGTCATGGGAAACCAAGGGCGAATACAACGTCCATTTTCAGGAGACGATTCCGGGCCGCGGCCAGATCGACTACGCGGCCTATTTGAAGGAACTGGCCACCGTCGATGCCCCGCTTATGCTGGAGCATCTCAAGTCACCCGAAGACTACGCCGAAGCGCGGACTTACATCCACAAGGTCGCGCGAGAGTCCGGCGTGAAGATTTTGTGATCAGGTCTTATAGCCCCGTCCCGTAAGGGCGGGGCTCCTCATCGTCCCGCTCCTAGTACGGCTCCCCCGGCAGCGGGGCCAACACCGGAGTAATCTTGCCCCAATCCTGATCCTTTGCTTGCTTCATATCTTTCATCAACTGCTCGGGAAGCGTCTTGTTCAGAGCCGGACGGCCATCCTGATTCGCCAGCACCCAGCCGACCGCCGAAACTGTCTTGGAGATAACCATCATCTCCTTGTAGTCGATCTTATCCGGAGTATCCGTCGCGCGATGGTAGTCCGGATGCAGTCCCGTAGTGAAAAACACGATCGGGATGCCCATCTTGGCGAAGTTGTAGTGGTCGCTGCGATAGAAAATCCGTTGGCCGTTCGGCTCCGGACCCAGGTTGTCGTGATCCTTGTCCGGCTTCGTCGCATCGTAGAAGTGATTGAGCTTCATCTTCTGATAGCCGTCGTTCACCGTTTCGATGGTCTTTTCCAAATCGTCGCTGCTCACGTTCGGGCCCACCAGCATTACCTCACCGGGCTCGACTAGAACGTGCGTCTTATCGGGATCGGTGTAGCCCGGACCCTTCGTCCGCCCAATCATGTCCATATTCAGGTTCGCGACCACCTTGCTCAGGTCGATGAAGGGGTATTGGTTGAAGTACTGCGATCCCCACAGGCCCTTTTCCTCGCCCGCGTTCCACAGGAAGATGATCGTGCGCGCCGGCCGCATGCCCTTCGCCGCGCCCTCTGCGTAAGCCCTGGCAATTGCCAGCAACCCCGTCGAGCCCGATCCGTCGTCGTCGGCGCCATTGTTGACGTTATGCCCATCCGGCAGCGGCTGCGCGAGGCCGATGTGGTCCAGGTGCGCGCTGATCACCACGTACTCGTTCTTCTTCACCGGATCGCCGCCCTCTAAGATGCCGACGACGTTCTCCGCGTGGTTCGACTCGCTCTTGGTCGCGACCTTCAGGCTCAGCTTCTTCGCTGCCGTCAGTTCGAACGAATCCAGCTTCGCGCCCGAGCCCGCGCCGTAGAAAATTTCCGAGCCATTTTTCTTTTCGCCCTGGAACAGGTCGTTGGTCATCGACAGGCCGGCCGAGATGGCGGGAACCGACGGACAGGCCGGCTTCGCGCGGAACTTCGGCACTGTGTACGCCGGGCCGTTCAGCCCGCCGCCGCGCCCTCCACCGAATCCACCGGCATTGCCGCCCGCCAGTTGCTGGAAACTCTGTAGGGTCACCACGGCGATCGCGCCATTCTTCGCGGCCGCCTGCTCCGGTGTCAGGAAGTCTGTGCACTCCTCTCCCAGCGGATTCGGTGCGCCGCGCCCGCCTCCGCGTCCGCCAGCCGCCTGCGCGGCCAATTGCGAGGGCAGCCCGGCGGCGACCACGATTTTGCCTTTCACATCCATCCCGGCGAACGGATCCGTGTTCGTTTTGTTAATCACATAGCCGTTCCCTACAAAGGCCAGGTTGCCGGAAACCTCCAGGGCCTCCAGCGGAGCGCCGCCGCGACCACCGGCCGTGACCGTCCAGTCCTTCCCGTATTCGTAGTTCACCGTGCGTGTCCCGCCGCCCTGTCCGCCCGCAGCGCCTCCGCCTCCGCGACCGCCTCGTCCACCACCGCTGACTCCGGCCAGAGAGGCCTTGCTATCGGAGGGAACTACGCTGGTCGAAACCAGCTCAAACGGCATGAAATACGGCTGCAGGGGACCGTTGGTGCCGGTCGTGCTTCCGCCGGGCTTCAATCCCCACTCCGCTAAGTGACTGGCGACATACAGCGCCGCGGTATCGAACCCTCGCGACGGCAGATTGCGGCCCTCGAGTTGATCAGACGCAAGGAAATAATCGTAGACCTTCAACTCCTGCTCATTAATCGTATCGGAGTTGCCATAGGCGGGAGCCGCCGGAGCGGGCGCTTTCGTTTTCGTGTTCTTGGGCTTATTCTGCGCCGCCAGAACCACCGCGAACACAAGAAACCCGCTGAGAACGATTCTTTTCATGGACCCTCGGAAACTCTAGAGTATAAGAGCTAACGGCGATCTGAATGGTCCATAAGTTACAAGACCGTCTCTTTTGCTTTCCTCGCGGAATGTACCCGTCGTGAAATTGTGCTCGGATTGTAGCGTGGACCCCAATGTGATCATCCTCGCCGGTCCCAACGGAGCCGGGAAAAGCACCGCCGCGCCAGACTTGCTTCACGGCGCTCTTCATATCGATGAGTTCGTGAACGCCGACCTTATCGCGCGCGGCATTTCCGCTTTTCACCGGAGGGTGCTGCGCTCGACGCCGGCCGGATCATGCTCGCCCGCTTGCATGAGCTTGGGCGCCAGCGCAAGAATATAGCCTTTGAGTCGACGCTAGCCGGACGTTCGCCCCGTGGATTCGCAGGTTGAAAAGGGAGGGATATCGCTTTCCCTTGTTCTACCTTTGGGTTCCCTCGCCCGAAATCTGTGTAGAACGTGTACAAATCTCGCTGGCCGTACTGTTCGGGCGCGCCAACGGCCGCTACGCAGCGGGCACCTGTGGCAGGCGCGGTTTCACTCCTGCGCGCTCTCGGATTCGCACCTGGAGATTGCCCTGCGTTATGTGGAAGAAAACCCGTGCCGGGCGGGGATCGCCGCATCGCCGGCCGAGTACCGGTGGTCGAGCGCGGCGGCGCGGCGACCTGGGCGGAGCTTCTGAGCAGCCACAGCAGTGCGGACCAGATTACGGCGTTGCGCAAATGCACATACTCGGGACGTCCGTTGGGAGAAGAACAATTTGTCTCGGCGATGGAGGAGCGCTTGCCACGCAAATGGCGTCGAGCCACGGAGTCAATGGTCAAGATCGCAAAAACAGCTTAGAATGCTCTGTGGGGTGTCCCAAAACTCAAGTTACGAGCGTGGCTACTCAGGCTGTCCCTTGTGTCAATCGGGGTCAATTCCCAAAGCCGCGCCGATGAATGCACAGCAGAGCATCCCGATGGAGACTAAACGCGCTTTGAGTATCTTGATGTTTTGGATTGGTGTCAGTATGGCGAACCCATCCGCGAGCGCTCAGGAGGGAAGCCGTATCTTCATTCTCGAAGTGCCCCAAAGCGGCCTCTTGTGCGGATACACGACAGAGCGCGAATGGGCCAAGATTCCTCAGGAAAAGAATCCCACCTTCGTCGCCGTTGTCGATTCAACAAGCGGCATCGTCTCGTCGATCCTCGTGGAACGACTCACAGAGGATACGGCGATTTATGATGAGTACTCGATAGACAGGAACGGGAACGTTCGCCAGCTCAAAAGGAAACTCGATGTTATTCCTGATCGGATCACACGAGAAGAAACCTGGACCATTCGCGGCGGTAGCGCAGTCAAGACCTCGGAGTCCTGGATGGAGTACAAAACGCATCGACCGATTGATCCGGATAAGGACCTCGCCGATCTTGGGAAAACTCCAATTATGCTCCGGGCAAGAGACTTTCCGTTCAGTCTCCTAGTGGCGGATAGGCATCCGGAGCGCTGGCTCGGCGGAACCCGCTGTGTTCCTGGCAACATGGACAAGCTCGAATGGACACAGAAATAAACGGACCAGGG
>DATKKV010000010.1:0-30126 GCA_035542735.1 Bryobacteraceae bacterium | reverse complement strand
GGCGGCATAGAGCGACGGCAACCTCTTGCCTTCAGAATAAACCTTTGCTGCCTGCTGCGGCTCTGTGACCTACTCTTCCGTCTGTGCAGTCGTCACAAAAATGCTGCCCGTTCGGGCTGTGCTTGCGTTCACAAGGAATGTGGTCAGGATAGTTCTATCCTGAAGAGCGCCGGGGCGTGAACAGGTGTCCCGCTCTTTTCCCGGCTAAATTGCCCTCTCGCGGGATGGTGCCATCCCCTACGCCGAAGCGGGATCATGGTGACCCGCAATCATTCGGCTTCGAAGCTCAGGGCAAGGAAAGTGATGGTAGCGGGCGAGGGACTTGAACCCCCATGACCTTGCGGTCGGACGATTTTGAGCCGTCTGCGTCTGCCAGTTCCGCCAGCCCGCCACAGCGCAGTGCTGCGCTTGTTCAGTTTAACATTTATTCGTCCGCAGGCGGTTCGTTCTTCTTCTTTGCCGTCTTCTTCTTCATGACGTTGATGGCGGCTGCGTCGAGGGTGTTCTTGAGGTGGGAGGCGTAATACTTCTCGATCATCTCGACGCTGGTGCGGCAGTTCTTCGCGATCTGGTAGATGTCTGCGCCTTCCATGAGGCGCAGGCAGATGTAGGTGTGCCGCAGGCTGTAGGCCGTGCGGGGCTGGCCCTCGCGGTCTTTCTTGAGGTCTTCTTCGTCGAGGATGGTGTTGAAGAGCTGCCGGTGGGTCTTCGGAAAAATCACATCGGTCGGCTGCGGCTTGTTCCTCTCGACCAGTCTCTGGAAAGGCTTTACGGCGCCGCTCATGCTTTTGCAGTATCCGACGCCGCGCTTGCCGCGGACCTCGATTTCCAGGATCGTTTCCCCGGTCGCCTCGTCCTCGACGATCTTGACGTCGCGGTATTCGAGCCGGTTGGCCTCGTCGGGCCGGAGGCCGGTATTCGCCATGAAGAGGACATAATCATGGAGCTGTTCCGACTCCCACTTGTAGCGGTTGTTCTTCGGGTTCTTGGCGCGCTCACGCGTGGCCGTGTAGAGCTTCTTGTATTCCTCCGGGGAAAACCACGCGCGGTGCGAGATCTTCCCCGACGCCCGGTAGGGCTCGGACAGGTCCGGCAGCCGGTCCAGCCAGCGATGGCGCACGGCGGCCTTGAGGGTCTGCCGCAGGCAGACGATTTCCTGGTGCATCGTGCTCCGGGCCGGCGGCTTGCCGTGTTCCTTCATGGCTTCCTCATGCCGGTGAATGCGATACTCCTGCACCTGGCCGGGCGTGATCTCGGAAAGTCCCATGTCGCCGAAGAACGGCACCAGGTGAACCCGGAGGCGCGCGCTGTGGCCCTGGACGTACTCGGCGTTGCGCTGGCCCTCGGTGATGATCTGGTATTCGCGCTCGAACTGCACGGCGGCTTCGCGGAAGGTTTTCTCGCTGCTGAGTTCACCATTCTTGACCTTGCCGCGCAGTCCCAGATACCAGTCCTCCGCGAAGTCCTTGGCCTTCGCCAGGCTGTCCTCCTTCGTGGAAACCCTTCTATTCTTGCCCGCAAGGTAGGCGGAACACTGCCACAGGCTGCTGTTCTCGCGCCGGTAAACGTGGACCTTGCCGCCGAGGATGGTGTGCTTCTCTGGCATAGGGTTCAGGCCGCCAAAACGGCCAGACTGTGCAACACTTGTGTAAGTATATCACAGGGCGGGGGATTCCGAGCAAGCTGCTGAAAACAGGTAGTTTGAACTGTACGCCTGGAAGTTATTTTCTGATTTTGAGTCCGTTGCGTCTGCCAATTCCGCCATTCGGCCACGCACACAATTCTACCAGCAACAGCCGAGTAGCGCAGCCACCATCGTGGAAGCCTCGTCGGCTGCGAGAAGACGATTCGATAGATTCGCATCGTTTTGCTGTGATAGAAACGTGATAGCTGTGATACGAAATGGGCCTTTTTTATCACAGTAACCGTTGCAACAGCCAGAAAAGAAAAGAATTCAAAAAAGCACGCAAGACTCAAAATCTGGCGTTGTTCACTCAACGTGTCGGTTCGACCCCGACTTCGGCCACCATCACTGCGTTTTGCGCATCTCCTCGAGCTCTTCCAGCGTGCGAGGCCAGTCCTCCCTAAGCAGCCGGCTTAGCGCCCGATCCGCCAGCAGCCTGCCATCGGTCTGGCACGCCGGACAATAGTTCGTTTCATTCGACGCGTAGCGAATCCTTTGCACCTTCGTGCCGCAGCGAGGGCAGGGAAGGCCGTAGCGGCCGTGGACAGCCATTTCCTCGCGAAATGCGCTGACGTTTTCGGGGAATTTCAATCCTGCTTCGATGCGGAGCCGGTCGGTCCATTCGATCAGCGTGGAGCGCGTGGCGTGGCGCAGATGCTCGACCTGCTCCGGCGTCATTTTCTGCGTCAGGAGAATCGGGGAAAGCTGCGCGCGATGCAGGATTTCGTCCGAATATGCGTTACCGATGCCACTGAACAGGCGCGGATCGGTGAGCGCGCGCTTCAACGTGTGATTCGCCTGCGTCAGCCGATCTGCGAACTGCTGCGGCGTAGACGCGAACACGTCGATTCCACCGGGGTCGAGAGCCTCCAGTCCCGCTTCGCCCTGGACCACGTGCAGTGACGCGCGTTTCTGCGATCCCGCCTCGGTGAGCGTCAGCGTGCCGGGGCCGAATTCAAACGCGGCGAGGACGCGGCGGCCGTCGGGCTTGACCGATTTTGTCACCCAGTGGAGCCTCCCGGCAATCATGAGATGCAGCACCAGCCAGACGTCGTTATCGAATCCGATGGCGATGCGTTTGCCGACGCGGCGCAGGGCGCGCACTTTGTGGCCCTCGGCGGCGGTCGGCGGAGGCTCCACCGAGCGCAGCAAGAATGGCCCGGCGATGTGCGCGCGCAGGAGTGTTTTGTCCAGGACTCGCTGCTCCAGCGCTTCGATATAAACGACGATATCGGGCAATTCCGGCACGTGTTCGGACACTCAGACTATCAAATGTGCGGTATAAAAGTTTCAATCATGCGAATTCCCGCTCTTCTTGCTTTTACCGCTGTCTTCGCTTGCGCTGCCGGTAATCCTTATTTCACCGAACCGTCGCTGTGCCCCACGCGTCCGGAAATCGCGTTCGTCTCTGGAGGCGATATTTGGGTTGCACCGGCGAACGGAGGCGAGGCGCACATTCTGGTGGCGCATCCGGCCGAGGAGTCGCGGCCTCTGTACTCGCCCGACGGCGCGAAACTGGCGTTCGTTTCCGCGCGCACCGGTGGAGGCGACATTTACGTGTTGACGCTGGCCACCGGCGAGTTGAAACGCCTGACGTTCGACGACGGACCGGAGCAGCTGGACGCATGGTCGCGCGACGGCAAATGGATTTATTTTTCCACTGGCGCATATGACGTCGGCCGCAAGAACGATATTTATCGCGTCAGCGCCGATGGCGGCACGCCAATGCCGGTCAGCGCGGACCGTTTTACCAACGAATTTAATGCCGCGCCTTCGCCCGACGGCTCCTCCATCGCATTTGCCGCGCGAGGCGTCAGCGATTCGCAGTGGTGGCGCCACGGGCACAGCCATCTGGATGAATCCGAGATCTGGCTGCGCAAGGAATCCGGAGCTTATGAAAAAGTGGTCGACCTGAACGGCCGCAACATATGGCCGATGTGGACGCCGGACGGACGGTCGCTGTACTTTATGTCGGATCGCACGGGGCCGCAGAACATCTGGTCGATTACGCTCGGCGGCAAGCCGAAGCAAGTGACGAAGTTTACCGACGGACGCGTGCTCTGGCCGTCGATGAGTTTTGACGGAAAGACGATCGTCTTTGAGCGCGATTTCAAGATCTGGAAACTCGATGTGAAGTCGGGCGAAGCGTCGCAGCTTCCGTTGAGACTGGTTGGGATGGTCGCGGAGCCGGGGACCACGCATCTGACGCTCAACACTTTTAACGATCTGGCGCTTTCGCCCGATTCGAAGAAGATCGCGCTGGTGGCGCACGGCGAGGTGTTCGCATCAAGCGCCAAAGACGGAGGCGATGCCGCGCGCGTAACACATACATCGGGGCCCGAATCGGCGGTTTCCTGGTCGCCGGATTCGAACAAGGTCGTTTATGTGAGCCAGCGAAATGCGGTGAATCACGTGTTTGTCTACGACTTCACCAAGCACGCGGAAACGCAGTTGACCAATGACGCGCTGGCCGACAATACGCCCCGGTATTCGCCCGACGGCAAGCTGGTGGCCTTCGTGCGGGAGCGGCGCGAACTGCGCGTCGTCGATCCGGAAACCAAGCAGGAGAAAGCGCTGGTGAAAGGCTCCATTGCCGGCGGATTTGCGGGAGGCGCGTTCGCCTGGTCGCCCGATAGCAAGTGGATTGCCTACGGAGCGGCCGGCACAGGAGGGTTGCGCAACGTCTATGTGGTGGAAGCCGCCGGCGGCGAACCGCATCAGATCAGCTTTCTCGCGAATAGCAACGTCAATTCGATCCGCTGGAGCCCGGACGGAACCTTCATCCTTTATGAAACCAGCCAGCGCACGGAAACGCCGCAGGTGGCGCGTATCAACCTGATTCCGCCTCCGCCGAAGTTCACCGAGGAACGCTTCGAGGATCTGTTCAAGCCCGAGCCTCCGGCGCGCGGGCGCGGCGCGGCTGCGGAAACGAAACCTCCCGTCAAGCCTGTTGAGATTGTGTTCGAGGGGATCCGCGAACGGATTTCGTTCCTGCCCATTGGCCTCCCGGTGAATAACACCACCATCAGCCCGGATGGGAAATCGCTGCTGTTCGGCGCGACGGTGGGCGGCCAGAACAATCTCTATATCTATTCGCTGGATGAAACGCCCGGCGCGGGCGCGGGCCGGGGCGGACGCGGTGGAGGCGGGGGCGGAGGCGCGCGGCAGTTGACTTCCACGGCGGGCCAGAAATCGCATGGGCAGTTTTCCAGCGATTCGAAGGAAGTGTATTACCTGGAAGCCGGCCGCATTGAGGCCATGCCTGTAGAAACGCGGGTCGCACGGCAGGTGAACGTCAACGCGGAGATGGACGTCGACTTCGCCACGGAAAAAATGGCGGTGTTCGAACAGGCGTGGGCCGGCCAGCGCGATCAGTTCTACGATCCGAAGTATCACGGCGTGGATTGGAACGAGGTTCGCGCGCAATACACCTCCCTGGTGGAGGGCGTGCAAACGCCGGAAGAGCTGCATCGCCTGCTGCGGATGATGGTGGGCGAGCTGAACTCTTCGCACTCCGGCGTCAGCGGGCCTGCGCCGGCGGGAGGGAACCGCCCGGTCACCGGGCAGCTCGGCCTGAGCTTCGATCGCGACACGTACGAGAAAACGGGCAGGTTGAAGATCACGGACGTCGTTCCGCAATCCCCCGCCGAACTCGCCAAAATCAAGGTGGGTGAGGAATTGCGCGCGGTGGATGGCGTCGCCATCGGGCCGCATACGAATCTGGAAGAGCTGCTGCAGCACAAGGTGGATAAGCGCGTCGTGCTGGACGTGAGCGGCCGCGAGGTGGTCGTGCGTCCTGTGGGATCGCTCGCCGAGCAGATTTACCGCAAGTGGATTGAAGATAACCGCGCGTACGTCGCGAAGATCAGCGGCGGCAGGCTGGGCTACGTGCATATCCGCGATATGTCGGAGCAGGCGCTGACGCAGCTCTACATCGATCTCGATGCGGAAAATCGTGCCCGCGACGGCGTGGTGATCGACATTCGCAACAACAACGGCGGATTCGTCAACGTGTATGCGTTGGACGTTCTGGCACGGCGACCTTATTTAACGATGACCGGGCGCGGCGCGCCTCCTGCGCCCGCTCGTACGCAGCTCGGGCAGCGGTCGCTGGAACTCCCCACGATTCTGGTGACGAATCAGCACTCGTTATCCGACGCCGAGGATTTCACCGAGGGCTACCGAACGCTGAAGCTCGGAAAAGTTGTCGGCGAGCCCACCGCGGGCTGGATCATCTACACCGGGTCCATCGAGTTGATCGACGGGTCCAGCATGCGGACGCCCGGCACGCTGATCCAGGATCATGAAGGCAAGAACATGGAGAACAATCCGAGGCCGGTGGACATCGCCGTCACTCGGCCGATTGGCGAAAGCTATACCGGCAAGGATTCGCAGCTAGACGCGGCGGTAAAGGAACTTCTTCAGGAGATCGGACCCAAAAAATGAAGCTGCTTCGGCCTGCTAGCGGAATGTCCGCAGGTGCGGCAGCTCCAGATGCGGCAGCGCGTTGAAGGTATCGAGCGAAATTCGATCGCGTGAGAAGGTAAACTCGGTGATCGAGCAGTTCTTCACGCGCCAGTTGATTTCTAAGAAACTGCGCTCGTGCCCGCCGATGGCGGCCTGCACCAACACGCTCACTGGACCTCCCGACGTGAACAGCACCACGTTGCGATTCGACGGACCCTCCTGCAATCGCCGTAGCGCTCGCAGGACGCGATCGCGAAAGGCGCTCCAGGTTTCCACGGCCGGATGCTCCTCCGCCGCCATCCAGGAAAGCATCGCCGGCTCGAACACTTTTTGAAATTTGCGATTGCGGTCCGCGCTTGGCTCCAGTTCGTAGGGAGGCGCGAAGTGATGCAGGATGCCGTTGGCGTCGTACTCGTTCCAATCGCCGGAAATCTGCGGCGGGCCAAGCGCCAGTTCTGCGGTCTGACGCTGGCGCTGCAAAGAGCCGCTCCAGACTTCGTCGAACGTCACGCCGAGGCGTTTCCAATATTCGGCCAGCGTGCGTGCCTGCTCCTCACCCAGAGCCGATAGTTGATCCGGATTGCTGTCGAATGGGCGGGCTTGTCCGTGGCGGACGACGGTCAGCGTGCTCATCTCGCCGATTTTGCCATATCCGACTTTGCCAGCTCCCACTTGGCGATGGATTCCATGTGTACTTCGTCCGGCCCGTCGGCCAGGCGCAGCGTGCGCGAGTTGGCCCACATCGCCGCGAGTTCGAAATCCTGGCAGACGCCGGCTGCGCCGTGCGCCTGAATCGCGCGATCGATCACGCGAAGCGCGACATTGGGCGCGATCACTTTGATCATGGCGATCTCCGTCTTTGCCGCCTTATTGCCCACTGTGTCCATCATGTGCGCGGCTTTGAACACCAGCAGGCGCGCCTGGTCGATCTCCATGCGCGATTGCGCGATGTCCGCGCGAATCGTGCCCATTTCGGAGATCGTACGCCCGAACGCCACGCGGCTTTTCACGCGGCGGCACAGCATGTCGAGCGCCCGTTCGGCCTGCCCGATCAGCCGCATGCAGTGATGAATGCGCCCCGGCCCCAGGCGCCCCTGCGCGATCTCGAAACCACGGCCTTCGCCCAGCAGGATGTTCGACGCCGGCACGCGGACGTTGGTGAACGTCATTTCGGCGTGGCCGTGTGGCGCGTGATCGTAGCCGAAGACATTGAGCATGCGGTCGACCTTGATGCCCGGCGTGTCGAGCGGCACCAGAATCATGGATTGCTGTTTATGCTTCGGCGCGGAGGGATCGGTCTTCCCCATGAAGATCGAAATCTTGCACCGCGGATCGCCGCCGCCGGAGGACCACCATTTCGTGCCGTTGATGACGTAGTCGCTACCGTCGCGAACGATGCTCGCCTGGATGTTCGTCGCATCGGATGACGCCACGTCTTTTTCCGTCATGGAAAAACAGGAGCGGATCTCGCCCGCCAGAAGAGGTTTCAGCCATTTCTCTTGCTGCTCCGGCGAGCCGTAGCGCGCCAGCACCTCCATGTTGCCGGTATCGGGCGCGGAGCAGTTGAAAATTTCGGGCGCCATCGCGCACCGGCCCATGATCTCGCACAGCGGAGCATATTCCAGATTGGTCAGTCCCGCGCCGTGTTCGTTCTCCGGCAGAAAGAGATTCCAGAGTCCCGCCGCGCGAGCCTTCGGCTTCAGCTCTTCGATTACCTTGACCGGCTGCCAGCGATTCTCGGCGATTTCACCGTAATACCGGGCTTCGTTGGGATAAATGTGCTCGCGCATGAACGCGGCCACGCGCTCCTGCAGGTCCTTCACCTTGGAAGAATGTTCAAAGTTCATAAGTGCATCCATATTATCGGAATGTTCGTAGCCGCGCTTCGCTCAGATGTGGCGTCGCGTTCATGGTGAACAGGCGCACCTCGTCACCGTGAACGCGCAGCGTCGTCACTGACGTATTGAACATCACCGCGGCCAGCCACATGGCTCGTCCGTCGGCGATTTCCAATGTCCTGGCTGCGGAGACGCCGATCGGCGTGGCCGATGTAAACACCGCGACATTGCCCTCATGCGCGGCCTCGATCACCCGCGCGAGCGAGCCTCGAATCCGCTCGACAAACGCGGTCCATGATTCGCCGGAATATTCGTAGCGGCCCTCGACCCACGCACGAACGCACTTGCGGTCGCAATCGTTCCATTTGCGATGCACTGGCGCATCCTGCGCGCCGCGGCTTTCCGCAATCTCGCGCTGCATCTCTTCGTACTCGATCCGGAATTGTTCGTCGTCATGGGCTAAGTGAGGTGCGAACTCGCGGTAGACCCGGGAAAGGTCGAACTCGTCCCATCCCGGCTCGACGATGATGTTCGCGCCGGGCAAGACTTCCGCTGCCGTCGCCTGCTGGCGCGCGAGGGAACCGGAATAGACGGCGGTGAAGTGCGTTTCCCGCAGATGTTCGCTCAAGAGGCGGGCCTGCGCGCGCCCGACGTCGGAGAGCGAATCGTAATTCTCCCGGGTGCCTGCCTGCCCGTGCCGGACCAGATAAAGGATGCTCAACCGGCCTTCTCCACTAGGTCCGCCGCCAGCTTCGTGAGGGCGCTCACGCGCTGGTCGAAATTGCTGAACCGTTCGTCGTTCGTCTGGCCCTTCCAATAGCGGTAATAAATCTGCTGCAGAATTACCGTGAGCTTGAAAACGCCCAGGACCTCATGCCAGCGCAATGCGGAAAGATCGCGGCCGGTTTTTTCGGCATAGTGCGCCACGAACTCGTCGCGCGTGTACCAGCCCGGGCCCGCCGTCAACGCCTCGTGCCCGGTTCCCGGCACTACTGCGGAGCTCCAGTAGCAGAGCGTCAGGCCGAGATCGCACAAAGGATCGCCGATCGCCGTCATCTCCCAATCCAGCACGGCTTCAATCCGGTCGGGCGACGATTCGTCGATCATCACGTTGTCGAGCTTGAAATCGTTGTGCACCAGCGTCGGCGGGCCGGATGGAGGAAGCGTCGCCGCCAGCCACGTCATCACGCGATCCATTTCCGGACTCGCCTCGGTCCGCGCGCGCTCCCAGCGTTCGGACCAGCCCTTTACCTGCCGGGCGACGAATCCTTCGGGCTTGCCCAGCGCGATCAGCCCGGTTTTTTGAACGTCGACGGCATGGAGTTGCACCAGGCAATCCACGATGGCGCGGCTGATGCGGCGCGCATAGTTATGATGCACGGCGATGTTGGGCGGGACCTGGTCGCGCAGCACGATGCCCCGGCGCCGCTCCATCAGGAAGAAGGGCACGCCGATGACGGACGGGTCCTCGCAGATTAAGTAAACCTCGGGCGCGGGAGCGAAATGAGGATGTACCGCTTCCAGCACACGCGCCTCGCGCACCATGTCGTGAGCTTTGGGCGCCACCGGACCCAGGGGCGCGCGGCGGAGCACCATCTCGCGTCCGGCGATTCGCAAGAGGTATGTAAGGTTCGAGTGGCCGCCACGGAATTGCTGGATGACGATCCCGTGCTCGACCCCCTCGATTCTCCCGGCTAAATAGGAGCTAAGCGCCCCGGCGTCGATCTCTTCTCCTGCGCGGACGGACGTGGTCTCGGTGAGCATCGAGTTCATTCTACACTGGCTGTATGCGATTTCTAATCTTGCCGGTTTTGCTGGCGCTTAGTCTGCGTGCGGCCGATATCGAGTCCAAGGTGACTCACGGTTATGCCGATTCAAACGGGGTGAAGATTCATTACGCGAGTCTGGGAAAGGGCCCGCTTGTCGTGATGATCCACGGTTTTCCCGATTACTGGTACACCTGGCGGGATCAGATGGAGGCGCTTTCGGACAAATATCAATGCGTCGCCATCGATCAACGCGGCTACAACCTCAGCGACAAGCCGAAGGGCGTGGAAAACTACAAGGTGCAGTTGCTGGTGGGCGACGTAATTGCTGTGATCAAGTCCCTGGGACAGGAAAAGGCCATCATCGTCGGCCATGACTGGGGAGGAATGGTGGCGTGGCAGGTAGCGCTTAACTTCCCGCAGATGACCGACAGGCTGATCATTCTGAATCTGCCGCACCCCAAGGGCCTGATGCGCGAACTGGCGAATAATCCCGCGCAGCAGAAGGCCAGCCAGTACGCCCGTAATTTCCAGCAGCCGGGCGCGGAGAAAATGGTGACGGCGGATCAGCTTACGTTCTGGGTGAAGGACCCCGAGGCGCGCAAGAAATACCTGGAAGCGTTCCAACGCTCCGATATCGAAGCGATGCTCAACTACTACAAGGCCAATTACCCGCGCGAGCCTTACACCGAGGATTCCTCGCCGGTGGTGAAAACGCAGATGCCCGTGCTGATGTTCCACGGCCTGGGCGATACGGCGCTGCTTTCCGGCGCGCTCAACAACACGTGGGACTGGATGGGCAAGGACCTGACGCTGGTGACGATCCCCGGCGCCAGCCACTTCGTTCAGCAGGACGCCTCTGAGTTGGTGTCGCGAACCATGAAGTTGTGGCTCGCCCGATGACGCCTCACGAAGTGCGCCATCACATCGCCTATTCGGCATGGGCATCGCGCAGACTGCTGGATGCGGCGCTGGCGGTTGACGAGGAGCAGCATCGGCGTGATGTCGGCGTGTCGCACAAATCGCTGATGGGCACGCTGGAGCATATCTTCTTTGGCGACCGCATCTGGTGCGCGCGCGCCGTCGATCCAGGCATCGCCGGTCCGTCGTTTGCGGAGTTCTCGCCCGGGCAGACGCTCGCCTCGGAGTGGCCGAAGGTGCAGAAGCGATGGGCCGATTGGGCCGCGTCGGTGACCGAGGCGGATTTGCAGAGGGTGGTCGATTATAAGGATATTCGAGGGGCTGCGCGCTGTGAGCCGATGTGGCAGATCGTGTTGCACGTCGTCAATCACGCAACGCTTCATCGCGGGCAGGTCATGGCGATGCTGCGGCAGTTGGGCGTGGCGCCGCCGCAGACCGATCTGATTTTTTACTATCGCGAACATAAGGTCGAATAAGGATGCACAAGTTCGTATTGTTCCTGTTGTCCAGCGTGTTATTGACGGCGCAGAGCGGCGAAATCAAGCTCCGGGTGGATGCGACCGATGCGCCGCGCCATATCTTGCACGCGTCGTTGAACATTCCTGCCAAACCGGGGCCGATGACGCTGCTTTATCCGGAATGGATTCCGGGCGAGCATGCGCCGACGGGTCCTGTGGTGGATCTGGTGGGCCTGAAGATCAGTGCGAACGGAAAGCCGGTGACGTGGAAGCGTGACGCGGTGAATATGTACGCGTTTCATGTCGACGTGCCGGCGGACGCAAGTTCCCTGGATGCGACCTTCGATTTCGTGTTGCCTCCGGAAGCAGCGGGATTCACCTCGGGCGCCTCGGCCACAACGGAACTGGCGGTGTTGAACTGGAATCAGGTGCTGCTGTATCCGGAAGGCGTTGGGTCGGACCAACTGAGGGTGCAGGCCGGCCTGAAGGTTCCGAACGGATGGAAATACGGCACCGCGTTGCCGATCGCGCGCGAATCGGGAAATGAGATCCAGTTTCAGCCTTCGTCGCTGACCACGCTGATTGATTCGCCTGTCTCGGCCGGAGCGCATTACCGGACCATCGAACTCGGCTCTGATCTGGGACAGCCGCATTATTTGCACATCGCGGGCGATAGCGACCGCGCGCTGGAGCTATCGGACGAAACCATCGGGCATTACAAGAATCTGGTGCGGGAAACGGGGGCGTTGTTCGGGTCCAGGCATTACCGCAGCTACCATTTCCTACTGACGCTGAGCGATCACGTGGCCAGCTTCGGCCTGGAGCATCACGAATCGAGCGACAACCGCATCGGCGAACGCGGCATGATCGACGAGCCGGAGCGAAAGGCCGACGCGGACCTGCTGCCGCACGAGTTCACGCACTCCTGGAACGGAAAATATCGCCGGCCCGCCGGCCTGGCCACGCCCGATTACAGCGAGGCGATGAAGGGCAGTCTGCTCTGGGTGTATGAAGGCCTGACGCAGTATCTGGGTGAGATTTTGACGCCTCGCAGCGGGCTGCTGAGCGCGGACGAGTTCCGGCAGGAGTTGGCGATCACGGCGGCGGCGCTCGACCGGAAAGCCGGCCGGACGTGGAGGCCGCTTGAGGACACCGCGGTTGCCGCGCAGCTTCTTTACAATGGCCGCGAAGATTATTCCGCCTACCGGCGGGGCGTCGATTATTACGACGAAGGAACGCTGATCTGGCTGGAGGTCGATGTGCTGATCCGCCAGCTAAGCAAAGGCAAGAAATCGCTCAACGACTTCTGCACCGCGTTCCACGGCGGGCAGGGTGGTGCTCCGGCGCTGAAGACTTATACCTTCGACGATGTCGTGGCAGGATTGAACGCCGTACAGCCTTACGATTGGGCAGGCTTTCTGCATAAGAGGCTTGAATCCACCGCACCGCATGCGCCTCTTGGCGGAATCGAAAACGGCGGATGGAACCTGACCTATAGCTCGGCTCGATCGGAGATGTGGCGCTATCGCGAAGACAAGAACAAGTCCGCGAACCTGATGTACTCCATCGGGCTGATCGTTGCGGAAGAGGGCACGATCGGCGATGTGGCTGTCGGCGGCCCGGCCCAGAAAGCCGGCGTTTCACCCGCGACGAAATTGATCGCGGTGAATGGCCGCCAGTTCAACACCGTCGTGCTGCGCGAGGCGATTCAGGCGGCGGTGAACAAGACGGCTCCCATCGAGCTGTTGGTGAAAAACGGCGAGTATTATCAGACGTTGAAGGTCGACTACCACGGCGGCGAGCAGTATCCGCGTCTGACCAGGGATGAGAGCAAGCCCGACGTGCTGTCGAAGATCATCGAGCCGCTGGTACGGGAAATGGTCGCGCCGTAACCGCTCCGCCAGATCGCGGCTCTAGTGGCCTGTCGCGGAGAAGACGTGGCGCACGCGCCTACGCGTGCTGCATCGACATACATGTCGACGCCTGGGGAGGCTTCAACAGGTGTCGAGTCTCGACACGGCAAACACTACACAGTAACGATCTCTCCGCGACGTGCCATTAGTTCGCCAGCGCCTGCGGATCGGCGAGCAGCGCCAATACCTGCTGGTACGCGAGCTTCGTTGCCTCCTCGCGAATGGACGCTTCGGCCGCCGGCTCCATGCCGACCGGCTGAGTCTCCGCGGGCGGCGTAGCCAGCGCCGCGAGCATATCCCAAGCGCGCGAGCGGTCGAAACATATGTGAA
Organism: Bryobacteraceae bacterium; assembly: GCA_035542735.1. Lineage (GTDB taxonomy): Bacteria > Acidobacteriota > Terriglobia > Bryobacterales > Bryobacteraceae > Palsa-187. Next base: position 16,749 of record DATKKV010000010.1, on the reverse strand, counting down.
CTAGTTCGCGCGTCACAGCGAGGCGATGAGTGTGGCCCGCATCGTCGATGACGTTGAGGAACGGAACCAGCAGCGGCGGCGCCGTCGTGTAGAGCCTGAGGTACTCGTGGAGTTCGATCTGGTCTTCCTGCGGAGCGTCGGCCGGCAGGATGCGGCACTGGTCGCGGAACCGGAGTGAGAGAATCAGCGCGTCGAGCGGCGTGAGGCTCGCGAACAACGGGTCGGGTTCGACGAGTGAAAACCGTTTCCACCAGCCGCCCTCTCGATCCGGGTCATAGTAGAATAACGGGAACGCTTTCGAACAGGACAGCAGCGCTGCCTCAAAGGACGGCGCGACGTTCACGATGGCGACCGCCGGGCGAAGCGTCCGCACCATTTGAGCAAGCCCGTGCAGGAGATGATCGCGCACGGCGAGCGACGATTGCAGGACATAGGGTCCGCGATGTGCCAGAGCCAGAGCGCCGAAATCGGCGACGGAGCCGCTCAGGTCCTCGATGTAAAGGCCCGTGGCGCGAACCAGGATCTGCACGGGTCTGCCGGAGCGAAGCAGCCGCGAAAAAGACGTGAGCGAGTTTTGCGCCAGATGCTCCGGGGTTTCCAGGACGACGATGGCGGGCAACGCGGCGATCTCACCAGGGTCGGCTGTCTGCCAGTCGAAGCGCTCCAGCATCTCATCGTGGATCGATGCGTCATAGGAGGATGAGGCTTCGAGCAGGGCGACCCGCATCGCTCGCAGCACGGGCACGATTTCAGCCAGCTGGCGATCGCAGAAAGCCAGCGCCTCGGCGCAGGGATCGGCGCAGGCGATAGCTTTGCCGCCAGCGGGGCAATCCTCGGCCTCGGTGGAGAAAACCCAAAGCGCCGGGTGAGGTTCTGCGAGCGCTTCTTCGAGAATCGCCAGCGCAAACTGGCAGCGCGCGCGTCGCTCCCGTTCCATCAGTGAGTGCGGCGGTTTCGGGAACGCTCCGATCAACTGCGGCACGGCAAGGAACTTGTGCGCGTTTGCCCCCAGCGATGCCGCGGTCTTTTCTGCCGACGCCGGAGCGCGCTTCGCGTCGTCGATGGCCAACAGGTCTTGCAAATGGGCCACCGATTGTCTCAACGCAAGCTGAAAGCGCGCCCGCTGGGATGCGCGTTCGGCGGTTAGGCAAGACGCGTAGAGCGCCGGAAGCGGCTCAGCCGAATCGGTCGAGGGCAGAGCGGCCAGGATCTCCTCGCTCAACGCAGGACGCAGAGGCGCGGCCGGACGCAGCGAAGGGAGGCCGCGGCCGGAGAGATGAAACGTTCGAAGATGTTCCCGGGACACGGCGCTTTCAGTGGCGGTCATGATGCCCCCGGATGGTGAACTTGTCGATCGCAGCGCGGATCGCGGCATGTTTTTCCGCCTGCGTCTGGGCGAGGCCGCGCGAGGTGAAATCGTCGTAACAGGCCGCGTCGGGATTGCGATAGAACAGGCCGATGGGATAGACATCCTCACGCGAGGCGATGGTTCGCGCCTGCGCCAGATTGCTGGGATCGTGCATCAGGCGGTTAGGGAAGCGCTTCGCTTTATCCGGCTCCATGCGGACGCCTTCCTCGTGTTCCATCAGCAGGAGCAGGGAAGGATCGTGCAGGGGCTCGTCGAACACGTGCGCGGAAAAGTGCGGGCAGCGCTGCAAAATCCGCACGAAGGATGTTCCGCGATGCGCGTGCGCAGCCTCGATGGTGGCATAGACGTGTGCCGGATTCCAATCCACCGTTTGCGCGACGAAGGAGACGTTGTTCACGCCGAGCGCCACTGTCAAGGGACTCAGCGGTGGGATCACCGCGCCGCGCGGGTGCGTATTCGTGCGCTCCCCAATGCGCGTCGTGGGCGAGGTTTGGTTCTTTGTCAGCCCGTAGATGTTGTTGTCCAGCAGCAGGACCGTCATGTCCATGTTGTAGCGGAGGGCATGAACCCAATGCCCCGCGCCGATGGCGCAGCAGTCGCCGTCGCCGGTGACGACGAATACGTGCAGGTCCGGCCGGCGGCTCTTTACGCCGCAGGCGACGGGAAACGCGCGCCCATGGAGGCCGTGGAATCCGTAGGTGCCCATGTAGTGCGGAAAACGGCTGGAGCAGCCGATGCCGGAGACGATCACCGTCCGTTCAGGGGGCAACTGTTTCTCATAGCAGAGCTTGCGCACCGCGTTCAGCGCCGAATGATCGCCGCAGCCCGGACACCAGCGGGGCAGGGCGCCGGCGTAATCCTTCAATTCGTGATGTTCCTGGCTGGGCTCGATCTCCCAGTCCCTCTTTAGGCCTTGCATGATGCCTCCTGAAGCTTGCGGCGCAGTTCCTGTTCAATGACGCTCGGCGGAATCGGACTGCCCGGCACTCGCGACCAGCAATCGACGTCCACCAGCGTCTGCGCGCGCAGAAGCTGCGCCAGCGGCGAGTAGCGCCGTGTCTCCGGCGTGATATACGGGTCGCCCGGATCGTCGCTATAGTTCACTTCCACGGTCATCACGTTCTTGAACCGCGAGAAGATCTCCTTCAATCCCGGTTCCAGAGGAGACAGGAAACGCAGATGCAGCGAGGATACGCGCAGCCCTTCGGCCCGCAGATCATCGACCGCCTCTTCGATCGCCCCGAGCGTCGATCCCCAGCCGACGACGAGAAGGTCGCCCTCGGGATCGCCGTGAACCACGGGAGGCTTCATCGCGCTCTTCAGCACGGCCAGCTTGCGGCTGCGCATCTTCATCGCCCGCTGGTTGATCGACGATTCGTACGCAACGTGGCTGTACTCGTCGTGCGCCAGGCCGGTGAGCACGTACTCGCCTCCGCGCTGGCCGGGAATCGGCCGCCTCGAAAGGCCCGTTTTCTCGTCCCAATTGAGCGCCGGCGTGCCCGCTTCCCAGGGCGATAGATCCAGTGGCGGAGCCAGCCAAGCTGCCTCGAACTCAGGTTTCGGGAAAGGCTGCTGCCCGGTGGCGAGATTGGCATCGGAGAGCACCATCACCAGACCGCGGAACTCCTCTGCCAGCTTCCGAGCCGTGATCATGAAGTGAAAGCACTCTTCAATGGTCGCCGGCGCGAGGATGATCTTCGGGCTATCGCCGGGCGAGGCATAGAGAGCGGCCATCAAGTCGCCTTGTTCCACCTTGGTGGGCAGGCCCGTGGAAGGCCCTCCGCGTTGCACTACGACGCAGACCAGCGGAATTTCCGCCATGACAGCGAGCCCCAGAAACTCGGTCTTGAGCGCCAGGCCCGGACCGGAAGTAATCGTCACCGCCGTCTTGCCTGCGTAGGAGCAGCCGAGCGCGAATCCAATGGCCGCGATCTCATCCTCGGCCTGATGCACTACGCCTCCCGTCTGCTCGAACGCCGACGCGAGGAAATGGGACGCCGATGTCGCCGGCGTGATCGGATACATGGAGCAAACTTCGATGCCGGAGGCCATGATGCCCAGCGCCAGCGCCTGGTTGCCGTTCATCACCACCATCGGCTGTGCATGCGGCGTTGCCGGGATGCGGAACCGCTGCTCGACGTGCGCCAGCGTCCATTCGTAGCCGCCGTCGAACAGGTTGATGTTCTTTTTCGCGGTCTCCTCGCCCTTGCGGCTGAAGCGGTCCGTGATGATCTGGTGCGCTGGCCCGCGATCCAGGTCGTAAATCGCGCACAGCAAGCCCAGCACCCAGATGTTCTTGCCCTTGCGCACATCGTCGGCGTGCTTCAGGCACTCTTCCACGATCGGCAGCGGCACCACCTCATAACCGCGCGCGCGAAATTCGGAGATGGCGTCGCGATATTGCTCCACGATGCGTTCGTCGGAGTTAGTCAGCCAGGAGCCGTCGACGAAGACGATCGTCCCGGGCCTGAGCGCCCCCGCGTCGATGCGGCTGTAGAGCACCTGCTCATTGAAGGCAACGACGATATCGGCGCAATCGCCCGCGTTGGTGATCTTCTCCGTCCCGATGCGAATCCGGTTGCCGCTCGCCCCGGCTCGGGATCGTTTGGGCGGCTCGATTTCGGCGGGAATAATCTCCACGGTCCAGATGCCGTGGCCGGCGCGGGAGATCAGATCGGCGAAGATCTGGCCGCAGGTTTGGGCGCCTTCGCCGGAGTCGCTGACAATTTCGACAATGTGTTCTCTTACGACTTTTGCCTGGTTGGAATCTACGGGGATCTCGACAGTATTCGGCTGCATGGGCGTGGCCTGCGTTAAGTCAAGCAAACTGAATGCCGTTGCTGCTTACTTCTTGAAACGACTCATTTGGATTCGTTTTTTCTGCCGCCGAGCCCGTGAGAAAACCCATCGGGGTGAGTCATTTGGCGCACCTCTAGGGCGCGGAGCGCGGTATCATGGCCAAGAAATGACGGCATTTCGTGAGGAGCGGGAGTATGGAGAGCTTGAAGAATAGCCTTCTGCTCCCTCTTGTTCTCTTTGTGACTCTGGGTTTGTCGTCGCGATTTGGCTGGCAAGCCTTCGTGGAGACGCGATACCGTGAGTGAATTCCCCTGGCTCACGAGTTCTGTGTGAAAACGCGCTTTACGCGGAAATTTTCGCTGGCGAAGTGGACCGACCACTCATGAACTCCTTGCCCATAAAGTAGGGGAGGGCTTGCAGATCTCGCGCGGGTGAAAGTCCAATGTGGTTGAAATGGATCGAGGAATGAGCATCGCCGCTCGCGGTACAATCTTATCGATTTGGAGAACTTCACCATGTTGCTGAAATCTTCTTTTGTCTGTTGTCTCGCCGCAGCATGCGCCTTTGCGCAGCCGCCCCAGGGGCGCGCTGGAGGGCGGGGCATGCCCAACCCCGGCGTGCAGCTCGATCTGGATGGAAAGGGCGCCGCGGCGCGCGAGTTTTTCCAGAAAGCCATCGATTCCGCGGCTACTCCGCAAGCCAAGGCCAACGCGCAGCGCAATATGGCGATGTCCTGGGCCTTCGAGGGCAACTGCCAGAAAACCGCCGAGTACGAGCAGATGGTAATGGACTACTGGGTTACGCGCGAAGCGGAAGAACCGGGCAACGCGTTTTATCAGGAAGGCGAAATGGCCGACGAAGCGGCGCGCGTGTGCATCGACGCGGGCGATCTGGACGCGGCAGCCGCCTGGTATAAGAAAGGCCACGACCTCGGGTTGAAGGAGCCAAACATCTCCGCCGATCGCGCGGCGCTGTGGGAGTACCGGTGGCAGCACGCCGAGGCTCGCATCGCCGCCCGGCGCGGCAAGAAAGCGGACGCGCGGAAATATATCGCCGAGGCGCGAGCCTCGCTCGATAAGATGACGGACCTGAAGGCGCAACAGGAGTCGTTCTATCCGTACCTGACCGGCTACGTGGCGTTTTACCTGGGCGATTACAAGTCCGCGCTGGCGGATCTGCAGAAAGCGCAGCAGAACGATCCGTTCATCCAGTGCCTGCTGGGGCAGACCTACGAGAAGCTCGGCGACAAGGATCAGGCGATGGAGGCATATAAGAGGGCGGCGTCGGCGCGGGCGCACAATCCTCCGGCGGCGTACGCGGTGCCGTTTTCGAAGAAGAAGCTCGCGAGTTAGAGTCCACGCGGCGCAGGCCAGCCTCCGGCTTATACGAATCGCTGTGGGCGCCTTGGGACACAGTGGTCAGTCCCCATCGGATCTATGGGTCAGGCTTTGAGATTTAATCCGGCGATCACGACTGCCACCACAATCAGCGCGCCGCCGAAAATCCGACGCAGATGGTCGTCATGGATGCGCCTTGCGGCAGCGATGCCGATCCCCATACCCACGAACGCGAAAAGGAGGAATTTGCCCAGCAGGCTCCAATCGCAGGTGACATAGCGGAGCTGCCCAATCAGCCCCGTGGCGGAGTTTAGCGCAATCACCGCCAGCGACGTTCCCGCAGCCAGCCGCGTGTCGAGCCCCGCCGCAAGCACGAGTGCCGGAACGATCAGGAATCCTCCGCCGACGCCCAGGAATCCGGTCAGCACGCCGACCGCGAATCCCACCCCCAGACAGATTGGCAGCGAGCATTCGCGTCCGCGATGGAGATGCGCGCCTCCCCGCAGCATCATCGCGCCGACGATCAGCATAATCGCCGCAAACAGCAGCAGCAGCGCCTGCTTCGACAGCAGATGCGTGCCGGCCGAGCCTATATAGGCCCCCAACATGCCGCTGATCGAAAAAATAAGCGCGGCCTTCACCGCCAGGTTTCCACGGCGAAGTTGTATTAACGCGCCGAACAGCGCCGTCGCGCCGACGATCGCCATCGACATGCCGACCGCCTGCTTGGCCGGGACGCCCGCGACGTAAACCAGCACGGGAAACGTGACGATGGAGCCGCCGCTGCCGAGGATTCCGAGCGAGCCACCGATCAGCGTGGCGAGGACCATGGTCAAAAGTGCGGCCACGTTACTTGCGCTCGAAGATCAGGAAAGTTTGGCGCGGCAGGAAGTCGAGCTTCGCAGTCAGCTTGTATCCGGCCTGGGACATTTCGGCCTGGAATTTTTCGGGCGTGAACCGGAACTCTTTCGGAGGGCCTTCGGGCGAATCGGGCTTAAAGTCGATGATCGCCACGCGGCCGCCCGGCTTCAGCGATTTCGCCAGGTTATTGAAGTACGCTTCGCGATCGCCGATGTGATGATAGGTGTCGACGATCAACACCAGATCGACCGGCTCGGGCAGATTCGGAGACGCCGCCGACGCCTGAATCGAGATGACATTAGCGAGCTTTTCTTTCGCCGCGCGATCGCGCAGATACGTAACCATGCTGGGCTCGATGTCCGCGCCATAGACCTTCGGCGCGGCGGCGGATCTTGCTAGCCTGACCGAAAAATAGCCCGTGCCTGAGCCGATGTCGCAAACGATGTGCCCCGGTTTCAAGCCGAGGGCCGCGATCACCTTATCCGGCATCTGCCAGGCATCGCGCGCCGGATCGTCGAAGCGAGCGGCGTCCTTGTTGGCATCGAAATGATGCTCCATGTGATCGGGATGGGCTTGTCCGGGAACCAGCCGCGCGGCCAGCATCAGCATGGCCGCTGAGAATTTCCAACGCATTGAGACTCCTCTGGCTGATTATCGCAAGTCGCGCGCGGCGGTGTTTGAGCGCAGAATACGACCGCTCCTTGATCGTGTTCGCCAGAGCGGACTTACTTAATCTCGATATTTAGATCGAATGCGATCACGACGGCGAACGCGCCGAAGTTCGTTGTTCCTCCGGCGGTTGGATTTGGCGTGAACTGTTGCACGGCCACCGACACTCCCGTCAAGGCCGAGGGAAAGCTTTGCGTCGCGGCGACGTTGATAGAAGCGAAGTTTGAGCTTCCCAGTGCCACCGTTGGAAGACAGGCCAACGCGGCCGTCCTCCCAGAGAACTGGGATCGTTGGGTGCGGTGGCAACGATCAATGCTGCGGGACCCATGGCGCTGCCGAAAATCACGAAAAACAGCGTCCAGCGCGAGAGTGGTTTGATAGCCGGTAGCAATGACAATACCTCCGCTGGTGATCACGGGTTGCGCCAGGGCGTGCGCGGCTGAGTCGGCGACACCCCCTGTAACCTGCGCCGCGTGTTCTCCGAGATGGCTTGTTCGAGTATAAGGGCAAACAGGGAGCCAGCAAAGACCCTCTAAACGGAAGCTGCGCGAGAATAGAACATGTCCCAAGGCGCGCCTTCTCCCCGGCAGATCCTCGAGGCCACCCCGCTCTTTGCGGCCCTGGACGACGCGGAGCTCAGCTCCCTCGCGGATCGCTGCGAAGTTCATCCGTACTCGGCCGGCGAAGTTCTCTTCTCCGAAGGGGAGCGATGCAAGGGCTTATACATCGTCGTCAGCGGGCGCGTCCGCATCCTCAAGACCTCGTTGAACGGCCGGGAGCAGGTTCTCGCGATGGAAGGCCCAGGCGCCTCCGTGGCCGAACTGCCCGTGTTCGACGGCGGGAATTACCCGGCCTCCTGCGCCGCCGCGGAGAGAACGGAAGCTCTGTTCGTTTCGCGCGCGGACCTTCGGGCGATCTGCATGGAAAAACCCGAGGTCGCGCTCAAAATGCTGCAGGTGCGCCATCGCCTGATTTCCTATCTGATCCGCGAGGCGCAGGCCAAGGGGCAGGCCGGCGGCCGAGGCGTCACAATCTCCCTGGACGCCAGCCATCAGGAACTGGCCTCGCAGATCGGCACCGTGCTGACGGCCAGCGCGGCCCGTTAGGAGGCTCAACTTAACAGGTCCTGAGTCAGCCTGGGGACCAGTGGGGCAGGCGGTTCCGCCTGCCGGTGCACTAGTGCGCCAAATCGATGCCGAGTTTTTTCAGCTCCTCGGCGTAGTAGCGCTTGTGCAAAAGCTCCCACTCCTCGGTGCCTTCGCCGATTTCGCGCTTCTGCGTGCGGATTTTGGCGCGAGCCGCCCGGTCCACCTTATCCTCGGCCATGAGCAGTTCCGTCACCACCTTGACGAGTTCCAGGCGAACGTCGTTGGGCTGCTTCTTCACCCGGAAATCCCGGCTCTTCCGCAAATCGGCCACGATCTTGTGCGACAGGTCGTTGATTTTATCGCGGGACAGCTTCATGTGGTCGCCGGAATCGCGTCCCGCCGCGCGGATCACCTTCCGCTGCGTGATCAAAGTGTTCTTGATCTTGCGGAACATGTCCTGATAGCTGACGCCTTCGCGGCGCATGTACTCTGTGTACTGGCTGAGCATCTCGCGGACTTCCTCATTCAGGCTGTCCTCGATTGCCAGATCCTCTTCGATGACGTTGCTGATGTACGCCGCCGCCACGGCTGGATCGGTGGTCTCAATCCACTGCGGTGTCAGCTTTTTGACGATTTGACGGGAGACGTAATCGATGAATTCTCTTGCGAGCAGCATTCCTCGCAACTAGGATAGCAAACGCAGGCGTCAGTTCGTCGTCTCGCCCCGGTGATTTTCCAGGAATTCGTCGTCGATCGGCTTCCGGCCCCGGAAACCCTCCTCCAGGCCGTGCCAGAAGCGGATGCGATCCTCGCCCAGTTTCCAGCACAAGCAGACGGTTTGGCCCCGATAATGGGCTAGAAAATCGATCAATCCGATCTCGACGTCTTTCAGCAGCGCCCCGGCCTCTTCCACGCGGTCCACCGCGCCTTTGAGCGCCGCTGCGCTGGTGTCTCGCCGCGCCCGAACCGCCAGCAGAGGCCCCGGATTCACCCGCGAGCCTCCCGCCATCCGGATCCGCCGCGCATGGGTCTCCATCACTTCGTGTGCCTTCCGATGCTCTTCGCGGTGAAAAAGAATCTCCCGCAGCGCGCTTTCTACCTCCGGCAGCGCCCGTTCTGCTTCGGCGACGGTGAAGTATCGAGGCATGTGTCTGTAGCTTATCCCGCGCTCTTCTTGAACTTCGTCAAGTCCTTTACGGCTTCCATCCAGTTATAGACGATCGGACAATAAGTCGCCCGGTCCACGAACTGCCACATCCGGCTCACCATGGATCCGCTGCCGCGCAGCAGGTGCGGAAACCGCTCGCAATTCCCGGGCCGAGCCTCGTACACTGTACATTCGTTGCCATCGAGAAACACGCATCCTGCCTTGTTCGTGCGCTTGAGGATCAGTTCGCCGTCCTCGCCCGTCATCGTGTACTCCTCGACGAACTTCGCCTCTTTGACGCGGAGGAACTTGGCCAGGTGTTCAATATCCCGTTCGGCGAGCTGAACCTCGGTGACGCGGCAGCATTCGGCGCACTGCCGGCAGTCGATGGCGTCGGTGACCTCCTCGGCCGCCCGGCGGAATTGCCGCTCCACCCATTCGTGCGACTTCAGGTATTTGCGGAACTGCAGATTCTCCGCGCGCTTCTTTTCGCCTAAGCGGCGGATCTGCACCAGGTCCGTGAGCATGCTTCTATCATCGCAGGGCTGCCCTCAGTTCTCCGTCGGGCTCTCCACGCCAGAGTTGGGCGCGGCGCAAGGACGCGGCCAGCAGAGCGCTTGACAATGCTCTTGAGAGCATTCAGGCTCTCAATTCCGCCGGTATTCGTGCCCTCGCCGCGCTACAATCGCAAGTAGGCCAAAAGAGTGTCCGACCGCCTCTATCTTTCCTGCTGGATCTCCGGGTACAATTCCTCCAACATGCTGCGCCACTTCGGACGCATGCTGGGCCTGTTTCCGTTTTCGAAGCTCGCCAAGCGAGGACCAGTGGTCCGCCTCTACGCCCTCGAACACATCGAGCCTCCCCTTTTCGAACGCGAATTCGCCCCCGGCTCGGATGCGAACACCCTGCTCGAGGCCGTCCGCGAATTTTCGCCGGAAGACTGCGCCGTCGAAATCGACGCCTTCTGGGATCTGTGGGACGACAACGGCGAGGAATGGAAGCTATCGCCGGTTTCGGTGACGTTGGCCGCCTTTGGACCCGCGTTCGATAACGAACTCGAAGACCATCTGCGCATCGAATTCGGCCTCGATTCCCGCTTCCTGCCCGTGTCCGGCGTGGAAGGAGCGCTGCGCGTTGGTCAATCGAACATCCGCAGCCTGCTGCATTTAGTCGAGGAGATCGACCGCGTCATGAAACCCGAGCGCCGCACGCTATGGTCTGAAAGCGGAGCCAACTTCGCCGACGTTCTGCGGCAGACGCTCGGCGGGATTAATGTCAACTGAACGGAGGTTCTACTCCATCCGCAACGCTTCCATCGGAGAAATGGACGCCGCTCGCCGCGCGGGAATCACCGCGGCGACGAATGCGCAGATCCCCAACGTGACGGCGGCGATCGCCAATGCGAGTGGATCCCAGCTCGATACGCCGTAGAGTTGCGCCGAGATCAGGCGTCCCGCGCCGATCGCCAGAGGCACTCCGAAGATCAGCCCAAGCGCCACCCGGAACGAAGCCCCGCGCAAAACCAAGCGCACCACGTTGCCACGATCCGCGCCCAGAGCCATCCGCACGCCGATCTCGTTCGTGCGCTGGGCCACCGAATAAGCCGTCACGCCGTACAGTCCGACGGCGGCGAGCAGCAGCGCCACGACTCCGAACAACCCGGCCAGGCTCGCGACGGCTCTCTCCTCATCGAAGGACAGAGCAACCTGTTCCTGCATCGTCCGGATGCTAATGAGGGTCAGGTTCGGGTCGGCATCGGCCAGCACTCTCTTTAGAACCGGCTCCAGCGCGCCGGATTGCGCGCCTGTCTTGAGCACGATTCCGCCGGCGAAATGCGAGCTGGCCTCGAGTCTTGCCATCAACTCGTCGCGATAATCGACGTTCTGTGCAAGAGGGACGTAGAACATGGGCTGCGCAGGCCGGCGCAAGCCCCATCCGGCGAACTTCGCGTCCCGGACCACCCCGATAATCCGGAAGCTGGACGCGTATTCGGGTAAATCCAGGCCAAAATGCTGGCCCAGAGGGTCCTCGTTGTCCTTGAAAAATCGTTTCACAAACGTCTGATTGACAATCGCGACAGGTGCGGTGGTTTCGTTATCCGCCTCGGTAAACGCGCGGCCCCGAAGGATGGTCATGCCGAGCGCCTGCATATAGTCCGCACTGACCCGATCCCACGACGAGCCGGATTCGCCGTTCATCTGCGCGGGCGGATGACCGGCGACGAAGACCATTTCGCCCCAATTGTCGGTGAGCGGATTGTAGATCGCCAGGCCCGCGCTCTGCACGCCCGGCAGAGACTTGAGCTTGCGCTCAATTTCGCGATTGAGCGCGATCACTTTCGGCGTCGTGTAGCCCGCGTGCGGCGTGCGGATGGACACGACGGTCCGGCCCTGGATCTGGTAGCCGAAATCCTGATGCTCCAAGTTGCTCAGGCTGCGCGCCAGCATGGTTGCACCGGCGACCAGCACCACGGATAAAGCGGCCTGCACGACGAGCAGGCTCTTGGTGGCCAGCGAAGAACGGCTGGAAGTGCTCCGGCCGGACCCGCGCAGGGCATCCGCCGGATCGATGCGCGTCGAGAACCACGCGGGGGCGGCTCCAAACAGGATTCCCGTGAGGAACGCGAGGGAGAACGCGAACAGGAACACGCGGGGCGAGGGCGTTACGCTGATCGGCAGAAAATGCGCATTCGTGAACGCGAGCGACAGCAGCAGGCGTGCCGCCGCGCTCGCCACAAACAATCCGGCGATACTCCCCGCAGCCGCCAGGATGATGCTCTCCGTCAGCGCCTGCATCACAATCTGCCTCCGGCTGGCTCCAATCGCCAGGCGAACGGCGGTCTGGCCGCGCTGCGACGCCGAGCGCGCCAGCAGAAGGTTAGCCACGTTCGCGCAGGCGATCAGCAGAACTAATCCGCAAACCCCGAACAGGATCTGGAGACTCCTGCTGTAATTTTCCTTCATCTCCGCAACCCCCGACCCCGCGGGCACCACGTTGATCAGTTGCTTGGGCAGCCCGCGAATCACGTCCGGCATCCAGTTGGACGGGTAGCCGGAGTCGTTTTGCAACCACTGCCGGAGCACGCCGGTGAGGCGCGGAGCGATTCCGGCCTCGGTGGCGCCCGCGCGCAGCCGTCCGATCACGCGCAGCCACGCGGAGGGCGACTGGCGCAGCAGCGTCCCGGCGGGGTTGATCGTGGGCTCCTGCTGCACGGGAATCCAGAGATCGGGAGGGTCGCCGCGCAGCGTATCGCCGAAAAATCCCGGCGGCGTGACGCCGACGGCCGTGAACGGCTGCCCTTCGACAAAAAACGAAGAACCGATCACCGACGGGTCCGCCCCGAAGGCTGTCTCCCACGCATGATGGCTGAGAACGATGGCCGGCGCGGCTCCGGGCAAGTCGTCGGACGGCGTCAGCACGCGTCCCGCGAACGAGGACACGCCGAGGGTGGAGAAGTAATTTCCCGTGACGTACTCCGCGCGCAGCGGCCGAGCGGCTTCTTCCACCTTGGCGCGCCGCACACCGAGGCGTCCTCCGCCGGCCTGAAACGCCGCCATTTCCTCAAACTCCGGCGAAGCCTCGCGGAGCCGCTGATAGAGGGGATACGAGTACATTCCCCATCGATCCTGCGGCCCGCCTTTAACGCAGCAGTCGTCGCCGTCGCCGATCCGATAGAGCTTTGCGGGATCGGAGACGGGAAGCGAGCGCAGCATCACCGCATCCACTAAAGTAAAGATCGCCGTGGTTCCGCCGATTCCCAGCGCCAGAGTGAGCACCGCCGCTGCCGTGAACACCGGCGACATCCGGAGCCGCCGCACCGCATAGCGCACATCGCCGAAGAGAGTTTTCATCCGCGTCCTCTCCAGTATTACCGAGTGAGCGGGCGCGGGTTACAGAAACTCTTTGTGGGGCGGGCTTTTGAGCCGGCAGCCGGCTTCGGGAGGAAAAGAAACACGCCTCCAGAAGCCCACAATTATCCTCGGACCGAATACAATGTCTGCGAAAATCACCTTAAACACATTTTTATGTTTCTGTTTTATTTCGTGCTCTATCGCCTCCGGACAGGCGATTACGCGAGTGCAATACACCCACATCTATTCATACCCTGGAAATTCGGTCACCTTTCCCAGCCACAATTCCGCGGGAAACGCCATCGTTGTAATGGCATCGTGGTACTTAGGCCCAGGGACTCCAACCATTTCCGACACGCAAGGGAACACCTACACGTTGCTTCCGCCACTCACCGGCGGCGGCGCCGGGAATGGAGAACAGACCTCGATCCTCATCTGGTACGCGTTGAATATCGCGGCGGGAGCCAACACCGTCACGATTTCCGGCGCTGGCATTGACGTTGGCATGACGGCGGTGGAATACTCGGGCATCGGGGGCGTTGGAACAACATCGACCCTGCCGTATTTTGGCGGCACGCCGACAACAACGCCCACTTCCAACGGCTTCACGCCCAGCGCCGGTTCGCTCCTCTTCGTCGCCTTTGCGGACGAGACCAACCCGCAGAACTCTATCGCGGCGGGAAGCGGATATACTTTGATTCAAGGCGATGGCAACCACGTCGACATTGAGGAAGACAAGGTGAATTCCTCCGCGGGCCCTCAAACGGCGAGTATCTCGGTGGACACCGCCACCTGGAGCTGGGCGATGTATGTCGTGGAATTCTTGCCGGCAACCGGTGGTTCGCCGCCAATCGGTACGGTGCTGTGGACCAATCCCGGCGACGGATCGGGCTTTTCCTCGATTGTGCCCGCCGTGCCCAGCGCAAGCGGCGTGGCGGATATCTTCGGGTTACAGAACGACGGCACCGTCGCGGCCATCACCAGCGATGGCGCCACCGCCTGGAGCGCGGACGTGAGCCAGGCGGGAATGGTCGTGCCGGACTTTCTCGGCGGTCTGGTCCTTGTCCAGCAGTACGGTGCATCTTCCGGGAACAATTCGATCGTGAAGCTGGACGGCGCTACAGGGCAAGCCTACCCCTCGTACTTTCCGAACCCGGCCACAACGTCGCTGCTGGACGCGGCAGTACATACCGATGGTACGGTGTTCGCTCTCCAGCAGGACCAGACCGGCAACAATATCGGTTCATCTTTGGTCGGAATCGATCCCACTAGCGGCACGCAGAAATTCAGCGTGTCCCTCGAGGACACCAGCAGTTCCCAAAACGCGCTTGCACAGAACATATCGAGTCTTATCGTCGCCGGCGATGGCCGTGCCTATCTGACTTACTCCTACGGCGTCCTAAATCCGCAATCGGTTGGCGGATTTGCCGTCTACCATTTCATGTTGTTGCGGGTCGACAGCAGCGGGAATTTTGCCAAGATTCACGTCACGGACTGGACACCGACGGGCGACACATACCCGGTGTTTGAAACCGGCCTGATCACCAACGCCGACACCGGCATTCTGTTAAGCTGGGCCCTGTTTGTAGCGCATTTTCCGGAGTCGCGGCCCTCAAGGCCGCCCGCCGCCGGTCCCCGGTTTCGGGGGGTTGATCCGAAGCGGCGCCGGACCAAGAATTTTCAGTTCACAGGCCAGCCCCCTGCGTCGACGGGAATGGCGATCACATCAGGCACGAGTCTGAGCCTGATCGGCGCGCCGACCGTGTCCGGTCAGGTAACCGCCGTCATTCCGGGAGTGCAGCGAGAGGACGGATCATTCGTAGGCACCGTCGGCGTCGGCGATCCAAACAATCCTCAATACAACATGGTCGCCTTCGGCTCATCGGGAAGCCTGCTGTGGACGGTGACGAATGACCAGCCGCAGATCGCCACAGCCGACGGAGGAGTGGTCGGGCAGTCAGGCACTCATTATGATCAGGGCGGGACTGCGACTGGGCAGATCGATTTGACCACGCAATCCTGGACGGGGAACGACTACCAATTGTCTGGCTCCGCCCTAACATCCCTCGTGGCCTCACTTATTTTGGAAGATGGAGCGAGCTACTGGGCCGCAGCGGGCGGAAACCCATCTGGGAATGGTACTGCATTTATCCAATGTCCGTGCCTGATCCAAACAGCCGGGGCCGCCGATCCGCAATCCGCAACGAGGCCCGGCAGCACGACACCCTCGTCCAACGGGTCGAATTCGACGACCTCGTTGATCATGGTGGGAGACTCTGGACTCAAGGACCACAATGTGGGCCACCTGTTTGATCTAGCTGGGCAGACCCAAGAATCAGCCTTGCAATCAATCGGTAACGCAGTAGTTACTATGAGGGTATCATCGGTCCTAGCAATGAATGCGGCTTTGACGACCAACGGCTTGATCGACGGAAGCATCACGTTTTTTGGGCATGGGGGGCAAATTCAGGTTCAAGACGTTCCCCTGATCCGCTATTGGGCGCTCCACCCTGGTGAAAACACCGGTCAGGACACCAATCTCAGTATTGTTAATGTCGATGAACTCTCGAGCATTAACCTAGGTCCCAACGCTACGATTACCCTCAATGCCTGCCATGCTGGTGCGGGTGGAAAACTATCCGTCGCCCAGGCGATAGCAAAACAGCTGAATAGGCCGGTCCTGGCCTACCCAGTTGGCATGTACTTTAGTTCCGATCCGACTCCGCGGATATTCCAGAAGGGCATGGCAACGCCCACGGGAGTGCCGGTTTACATGGTGCCGAATGCGAACGGATTACAGCCAATTCGGTTCCCATTACCGTGATTACCAAAAGGGGGAGAAGATGACCTTCCATCGTTCGCTCGTTCGCCGATTTCTTACTGGTGCGGGTCTGATAGTCGCGACTTCTGGCCCGCTACTTCCTCAGACTCCATCACCTAGGGATATTCTGAATCGGTTTTGCGATCTGGATGGGCATGGAGAACAGCTATCTCCTGGAGGCTGGGAAAAATTGGCAGCGCTATTCCTCACGCCAGGTACTCCTCGGCGTGACATAGTTACTGTTGTTAAGGACTTCGTCGTAAGCAATCCGGCGTTCGATGGGAATAAGGCTGAGTTTTATGTCGAGTACCTTGAGCTTGGTCAGATTGATCAATCGAATCTGGTTTTTTCAACTCTCCCTGCAGTAAATGTTCGGGTAATGTTTACCCTCGTTAGGACCCCCAAAACCGGATCTGATCGAGAGGATGGCAGCGAGTGGCGGATCGCAAGACGAGGCGTGCCAGAGCCTCACCTGACGGTGGCTGCCGCGATTGGGTATGCAACGGAACTCCGCGCTAAAGCGAAAGATGCCGTCGCTCGGCAGGACGCGAATAAGTTGCTCGCCACATTGAAGGGCCTTCGCTAAGACGACCCATTTGGCATTTGGGTCGAAAGGTGGGTCGGGGTCGAAAGGGACGAAAGGGACGGCCGAAGAGAGGGAAAACCGGGACGGACGAGACCGTCCCTGATGCGGCTGAGAGCGATCTGACGGATTCCGCACTATGCTGATATGCCTCGGGAACCTCGGGTTGTCGTCACGGGCGTGCCGCATCACATCACGCAACGCGGCAACGCCCGCCAGGACGT
>DATKKV010000009.1:0-9851 GCA_035542735.1 Bryobacteraceae bacterium | reverse complement strand
TGGCTTCTGGAGCTTTGGAGGCGCCTTGACGCAGCCCATATTCGCGGGCGGACGGATCAAGTCCGGCGTGCGGTTAGCCGAGGCGCGCCAGAAGGAGTTAGTTCTGAATTATCGGCGAACGATCCAGCAGGCTTTTCGAGGCGTGTCCGACGCCCTGATTGGATACCGGGAGAGTCATGAATTCCGGCGGCATCAGCAAGAGCTGGTAACCGCGGCACAGGACGCGGCCCGGCTGTCGGATGTTCGTTATCGCGGCGGAGCGGCCAGCTACCTCGAGGTGCTGACGAACGAGACGAACGCGTTTAATTCCGAGTTGGGACTGGCCGACGCCCAACTAGGCGAACTGTTGAGCCTGGTGGACATTTACAGAAACCTCGGGGGCGGCTGGGAGAGTTGAGTCGTCCGTGAGTTTCTCCCCGGCGGTTCGCCACGGCCTTGCCCTTGCGCCGATCAGAGCCCGACACGAACCGAGCGGCGGGGGAAGACTCGTTCTCCGGTCGCGCCGCCAGAAGGAGCAATTATGAACTACCGAGCACTTTTATGGGTGCTAGTCGCAGTTGCGATGCTAGCTATGCTGGTGGGTGCTATCGAACACAAAATCGCGCACCCGCAACCAATGTACAAAGACTTCGTAGGAGATGTCGAGAGGCCCGTTGGCTCGGCCGGTCGAGCCGGTCGGGCCGCTTGACTCGGGCCCTGGACAATGGCGCTAGAAGCATGCAATTGGGTGATTGCAGCAGGCGGGGGACTACGGTAAAGGCGCGGCAGCGGCTTTGCGCCGTTCAGCAACGGTGCGGCTTCCGGCTATCAAGCTCTGCAAGCTCAATTTCGGCATCGGTTCCTGTATGGCCTTCAGGCGCTTTTTGTCTTATACGTGGGACATAGCATCGATAACGTTTCTTCCGACGCACATATCGCAAACGTACACGAGGCGCTTCCGCGTTGTCGAATCGTGACTCGTCGGCCATGACATCCGCCAAACGTTTTCAGGCGCAATTTCGTACGACATCCCCGCGCGGAATCTGGAAATCGATTTTCGGAAGCTGGTCGAAAGGTTCGATGATCTACGCCCGGACCGCGCCACCGGTGAATGTAGTCACCGGCAAAGAACCTTCGGCCTTTATCTCTCATCGGCGACCAGCGTGCAGCGCCCGAATCTCGTTCCCGGCGTGCCGCTGTGGATCTCCAACCCGAATGTCGCCGGCGGGAAGGAAATCAATAAAGCCGGGTTCAACGGCGCCCGTCGGGACTGTCCAGGGGGATTTGGGCCGCAACACGCTTCGCGGATTCGACCCCGCCGAGGTCGATCTCACCCGCCGCCGCCAGTTTCATCTCCGCGAGCGCCTCTCGCTCCAGGCCCGAGCCGACTTCTTCAATCTGTTCAAGCACCCCGATTTGGTCCTCCGACCAAGTACATGACATTGCCGCTCGTCGGCCAGGCGACCCAGATGCTCGGCGCCGGCGGACAGACCGGCGGCCTCAATCCGCTCTACCAGATCGGCGGCCCGCGCTCGGCGCAACTGGCGCTGAAGCTCGTATTCGGAAGCGACGTCGTCGCTCTGGCATTGAAAATATCATCCGTCGCGGCGGCACGTGACGTTGGGTATTGGCACGTGACGATTCGGCCGGCTCCCCATGATGCGCGACCGAAGTTGTTTCGCTGGTTCTGCAATACCATCCCATCGGCAGTATGACGAAGTCGGGATGGCGGGCCGCATGCAACTACGCTCGCAAGACCAGAGAGGGGACGATGCCTCAATTTGAATGCACCCCTGTCTTCTTCGGCAGGAGAAAACTATGAGCTCGGCACTCGCCATCCATCGGCTGCATTTTGCCTTCACGGTCACGTTTCATTACATTTTTCCGCAATTGACCATGGGCCTGGCCTTGCTCATCGTCATTCTCAAGACAATTGCTTTCTATCGGAAAGACGAGCTGTACAACAGCGGCGCCCGCTTCTGGACTCGCATCTTCGCAATCAACTTCGCGCTGGGCGTAGTCACTGGTATTCCGATGGAATTCCAGTTCGGCACGAATTGGGCAGCATTCTCCAAATCCGCCGGCGGTGTGATCGGTCAAACGCTGGGGATGGAGGGCGTGTTCTCGTTCTTGCTGGAGTCGTCGTTTCTCGGCCTCTTGCTGTATAGCGAAAAGCGTGTTGGTCCGAAACTCCACCTCGTTTCTGCTTTCCTGGTCTTCCTGGGATCGTGGCTCTCGGGCTTCTTCATCATCGTCACTAACGCCTGGATGCAGCACCCCGTCGGATACACGATCGGGCCCAATGGCCAGGTGCTGCTCAGCGATTTCACTCAATTGCTGTTTAATCCGTGGGCTTTCTGGCAATACCTGCACAACATGATCGGGTCGGTTGTGACTGCCAGTTTTGCTATGGCGAGCTTGGGGGCGTTCTACCTGCTGACCGGGAAACATCGTCAGCAAGGTGAACTATTCGTGCGCACTGGCGTGATTGCCGGGTTGGCCGCTACAACCATTGTGGCCTTTCCGACCGGCGACGGACAGGGAAAGATGATCGCGAAGCATCAGCCCGTGACGCTCGCCGCCATGGAGGGCCTGTTCGAGACTACGAAGGCGGCGCCGGTCGCGCTCATCGGACAGCCCGATACGGACCGCCTGCGGCTCGACAATCCGATCGAAGTTCCCGGCGTCCTGAGCGTTCTGACTTACAAACGCTGGAACGCTCAGGTCAAAGGTCTCAAGGAATTTCCGCCCGACACCTGGCCGGATAACGTTGCGCTGCTGTATTACGCGTACCACATCATGGTCGGCCTCGGAACCCTGATGTCCGCAGTCACGGGACTCTGTGTCTTGCTCTTATGGCGCGGCAGGCTGTATTCGTTCCGGCCGCTGCTTTGGACGTTGATGCTCGCCGTACCTTTTCCTTACATCGCCACGATTGCCGGTTGGATGACGGCTGAACTGGGACGGCAGCCGTGGCTGATCTACGGGCTGATGCGGACCGTCCACGGCGCATCGCCCAACGTATCGGCCGGCAACGGTCTCTTCAGCCTTCTCGGGTTCATGGGGATGTACATGGTGCTCGGGATGCTTTTCTTGTTCCTCATCGCGCGGGAGGTAGGGCAGGGTCCGCAGCCGCTGCTGTGCGAAGTCAATCCGGAATAATCTCCAATTGTGGAACTGCTCGCTTAGCGAGGGATATGATGCTACCGACACTTTGGTTCTGCCTGGCCTCGGTCCTGCTTACCGGTTATGTACTGCTCGACGGCTTCGATCTCGGTGTAGGAATCTTGATGCTCTTTGTCGCGCGGTCAGAGGAGGAGCGAAGCCACGCGCTTCGCGCCATCGGGCCGGTGTGGGATGGAAACGAGGTTTGGCTTCTGGCGCTCGGCGGAGCTCTGGTTCTTGCATTCCCGACCCTGTATGCCTCGGCCTTCAGCGGATTCTATCTCGCCTTGATGATCGTGCTCTGGCTGCTGATTCTGCGCGGCGTAGCTATGGAATTTCGCCATCACATCGAGAGCGCCGAATGGAGGCAGTTCTGGAACGTGGTATTCGGGTTAGCAAGCACAGCCTTGGCTCTGGTATTCGGAATTGCCCTCGGCAACGTGTTCGCGGCGTTCCGCTCGACGCCTCCGGATACTTCTTCCTCCCGCTGTGGACCAGCTTCATGCCTGCCGGGCAGGTCGGCGCGATCGATTGGTATACGCTCCTGGTAGGCATTGCGGCGGTGTTGACGCTGGCCGTACATGGCAGTCTTTGGATCGCTCTCAAGACCTGCGGAGATTTACAGGAGCGCGCCCGCAGTTTTGCGGCGCGATGCTGGAACGGGCTGGTTGGATCGATGCTGCTCGTAACGGCGTCGAGCTTCGCGGTTCAACCCAATCTGAGCAGGCAACTGCGGACCCAGCCGTGGGGCGCCGTATGCATTCTCCTCGCCATGGCCGGCATTGTAGCGGAACGTGTTCTCATCCGCCGCCGGCAGGATCTCGCAGCGTTTCTCGCCTCCGGTTTAAGCATCGCGGGCATGCTGGCCAGCGCGGCGTTCGGAGTTTTCCCGAACCTGCTGCCATCGAATACCATGCCTCGTTTCAGCCTGACCGTCTACAACGCGGCGGCGGGAGCATATGGTTTGTCCGTGGCGTTGTACTGGTTCCTTCCGGGGATGGCTCTGGCGATTGGGTACTTTGCGTTCATCTATCGCCGTTTCGCGGGAAAGCAGGCATAACGGACCTTTCCGCCGCTATCGGGAGCAGCGGAAATAGGCAATTGTACCGGTGATCAGCAAGAGGATGAGCGCAGGCGCGGCGGTAGTCAATCCCAGTTTGATGAGATGTGCTGTCAACGCGCCGGTCATGACCGTAACCAACAGCACCGCCCCATAATAGACGGCGCGGGGCAGCACCAACGCGATCGCTCCCGCGATTTCCAAAATGCCCGTCAGGTAACGGAACCACTGGCCGACTCCGATGGCTTGGAATTCCGAGACCATCATCGGCGATCCCGTCAACTTGGCGGCTCCAGCCTCAAGAAACGCGAGAGCGGCCATGCCCTGCAGCACCCACACAGAGGAGTTGAGACCTTGCCGCCGCGAGCGAGCGATTCCTTTCGTTGTTGGATAGGTCATACTTTCATCTCCGTCGCTTCGCGAGAAGGATCTGCTCCCGGCCGGATTTCATGGCCGAGGATATCTCGGTACGGATCGAAGTCCGTCGCCGCAGTCCCGGTAATCAGCCTTGCGCCGCGGTTGAATGTGAGGTCTTCATACGCCCACCGAATGAAGACGAGCAGCCGGCTTTGAAACTCGACGATGTACATCAGGTGAATGAATACCCATATCAACCAGGCCGGCAGGCCCGAGATGTGTAGCCCGAAAACATCGGCGACGGCGGCTGCCCGGCCGATCACGGCCAGGGTCCCCTTGTCGAAGTATTCGAATGGCGGCGGGCCGGTCTTACCGCTGAGCTGCTTAAGAATCGCCCTGGCTGCGTAGGTCCCCTGCTGCATCGCGACCTGGGCTACGCCCGGGAGCGGTTTGCCTTTGCGGTCCCGGCATAGCGCCAGATCGCCGACTACGTAGATATCGGGGTAGCCCGGAATCGTCAGGTCGGGGCCGACCACGATCCTTCCGCTGCGGTCCGTCTCCGCATGCGTGCGCTCGGCGAGAATTCGGCCGATGGATGCTGCCGTCACGCCTCCGGCCCAGATGACGGTTCGGCTTGGGAGCCGCTCCACCGATGCGCCGCGCTCAAGTGTGAGCCCACCGCGGTCGACGCTCTTCACCACGACACCGGTTCTTACCTGCACTCCAAGCTTGGCCAGGGAGCTTTCCGCTTTCCTCGAAAGGACCTCCGGAAAGGGCCCCAGGACGCGTGGAGCGCCATCGAGCAGAACAATCCGGGCCTCATCCGGATGAATGGACCGGAAGTCGTCTTTCAGCGTCTGCTGCGCGATCTCAGCAATGGCGCCGGCCAACTCAACGCCGGTCGCGCCGCCGCCCGCGATGACGAACGTCAGCCATTCGCGGCGAAGTTCCGGATCTTCAATCCGCTCCGCTGCTTCGAAAGCATACAGAATCTTGTGGCGGATATGGATGGCTTCCTCAATGCTCTTCAATCCCGGCGCCCACTCCCGCCAGCCGTCGTTTCCGTAGTAGGAAGTCTGTGACCCGGCCGCGACGATCAGGTAGTCGTATTCAAAAACGCCGCCATCGGCGAGAACCACGCGTTTTACGGCCGGGTGGACGTCCTTCACGTCCCCGATCAGCACCTTCGTGTTCTTCTGCCTACTGAAGATGCTGCGCAAAGGCGCGGCGATTTCCGCGGGCGCCAGCGAACCGGTCGCCACTTGATAAAGCAACGGTTGAAACAGGTGGTAATTGCGCCGGTCGAGTAACGTCACCTTCACGGACGCGGATCTCAGCGCGCGCGCCGCGCGAAGGCCGCCAAATCCACCGCCCACGATAACTACGTGGGGCCTGTTATGAAGTTCTTCTGTTGTGTTCACTTCCCCTCTCTTTAACTTGATTCAAGGCACTTCGTCGTCCACAATCACGCTGCGTGGAAGTAGCTTCCGTTCTGGGCGAAAACGCGCCCGATTCAAGCGCGCCTGTTGAAATTCTCGGCACCTGACTCGGCAGCTTCGGCAACTGACGTTCCTGTCCCCGGCGCATGCTCCACGAATAGCAAGAAAAACAAGGACGTCCGCAGTGGCATGGTTCTGGAGCCCCGAATGCGTATGCAAAGGCAGGAGCGATTATCAGGAGGCGCTGGGTAGCTCACCGGATCACCCTCATTTATTTCGCACTCAGAGAGGAAAACTAAGATGAACCGAGAAGAACGCACTTCTGCGAGCCATTGGGGTCTGCGCAGTCCCGGACTGCTGATGAGCACGGGCGGCAGGAATGAGGTCAAGGAGTTCACGGGTATGTGGCGCCTGAACCCCGATGCCGATCTGCAGGCATTCACGGATACGCTGAGCCTCGAGGTTCCCGTCTGGGGAGGGCCGGGAAAGACCTTCTCCGAGGCCACGACGATGCTTGGCTTAATCCGGACGGCACGCTGGTTCGTCGCCAGGACTCAGGACTTCGACGGTTATACCCTGTTCTTCATTTCTCAGTTCGACGGCTCTCTCGACAAATACTTCGATGACTTCGTACTCAATGGGAAGGAAAACCTGTTGAAGATTTGGGGTCAATGTGTCGGCTGCCCGAGCGGTCCGGATGACACGGCGCGGGACGTTGTGCAGTATATCGCGAGCGGTCAGATCAAGACCCTGGCGTGTTACGACGTCGCTCCGAGTCTCAGCATCAGCCAGATCTACAAGGCGGCCGACTGGTACGAGAAGACGCTGAAGTTCCAGCGTGCGGTGGCCGAGGGCGATGGCGACTTAGAGGAGAAGGTCAACGATTTCTTGAAGCAGTTGGCCCAGCCCTACCAGCCCGTGCGGAGCGCCGCGATGATCGACACGGATGCCGCACACCAGTGGCAGTATGAGGACGTCCGCGAACGCGTCGAGGGGAACGCGCCGGAGGCAGCATAAGTAGCTGAACGCGGCAATTGGATCGACCTTGGGCCTCGCCTTGGGGTCGATCTCGTCCGCCGCGACGACCGGCGAACTGTTTCCATCCGAGGCATGCCACTATGTCCACTCTAACTTCGACACAAAGTCTAACGTCTGCCGATCTGAAAGCCAATGTGCACGATATTCAGGACAATGTCGTCACGCCGACCCTGATGCGTTACGGACGCCACATCTTCCTCAAATTTCTTGATGGCGCGAAGGGGCGCGCATGGCTGTGCAACATGTTCAATCGCGTCAATGCCCGAGGACAAGAGCACGCGACGCGCTTCACGGTGAACATCGGGTTCACCTATGAGGGCTTGAAGGCGCTGGGCCTTTCTCAAAGATCGCTGGATAGCTTCCCCGAGGCGTTTCGCGTCGGAATGCGGGGCCGTGCCGGCGAGGTGGGTGATGTCGGGCCGCACGCGCCGGAATATTGGGAGGGCGGTCTGGGCGGCCCCGACATCCATGCGATGGCGTGGCTCAGAACCGACTCCGACGAGGGACGCGACGAGCCGACCCGGATCATCCGCGAAGAGATCAAAGCAAGCGGCGGGGTCGAGATGCGGTTCATCCAGGACACCAAGGCGCTCGCGCACGAGAACGGCATCGGGTCCGAGGGCGAGCATTTCGGCTTCGCCGATCCGATCTCGCAGCCGCCCATCGAGGGCGCGGACACGCCTTTCTATCCAGGCGATGGTGTGCAGCAAGCGGACGGCACGTGGCGCGCGCTCAAGCCTGGCGAGTTCCTGCTCGGGTATGAGGATGAAGCTGGCCCCGAAGGCACGCAGGCGCCCGAACCAGCCGAACTGCGCCTCAACGGGACCTACATGGTCTTCCGCAAGCTCTATCAGGACGTCGCCGCGTTTCGCCGCTACTTGGCGACGGCCGGGAAGGCGCTGTACACCTCCGAGGACCAGAATCACCAGGAGCTCGTAGCGGCCAAAATGATGGGGCGCTGGCGCAGCGGATGCCCCCTGGATCTGTCGCCTGATAAGGACGACCCCGCCATCGCGGCGGACCCGCAACGCCGCAACAATTTCACGTATGCGGGCGACGATCAGGGTTTGCGATGCCCGATCGGCGCACACCTGCGCCGCAGCAATCCACGAGCGACTCCTCTGAAGCGCGCGACCCATGTGAGGCGCCACCGCTTAATTCGGCGCGGCGTCGAATATGGCCCGCATCTCCCGGACGGCGTGCTCGAAGACGACGGGATTGATCGCGGCCTCATCAATCTCTTCATCCAGGCCGATATCGAACGGCAGTTCGAGTTCGTACAGCGCGAATGGATGAAGGGCGGAGAGTTTCTCGGACTCGATCCCAACGAGCAGGACCCGATCAACGGCGTCGGCGGCGACGGCTCGCAATTATCCGTGCCCGGGGCCAAACGGCCGTTCCTGTTCGACCTCCCTACCTTCGTGACGGTCAAGGGTGGGGAGTATCTGTTCGTCCCCGGACTCAAGGCGCTTAACGGCATCATCGAGCAGAAATTCTGAAACGCAGCCGGAGGCAAAACACCATGTCAGACCATTTCAGTGGCCCTGCGGTGATGGGCGATCCAGCAGTGGATATCACCGACTTCTACGCGTTTCCCAGCCCCGAACGACCGGGCAATTTGGTCCTCATCATGAACGCGTTTCCCATGGCAACGCCCGAGTCCTTCTTTAGCGATGCCGTGATCTATCGTTTCCGGCTCCGGCCCCTCACGATATCCGGCGCGAATGTCACGCCTGGCGAGGCGGAATACACGATCGACGTTCGTTTCGACGATGTGCCGGAAGGGACCTCGATCCAGACTGGAGCGGTCGCCACTTCGGATGGACGCGCGGCGAGTTTCACCGTCGGCGAAGCGCTGGAGCAGCAAGGTCTGCGCTTTTTCGCGGGCCTCGTCAGCGATCCGTTCTTCATGGATGTCGAGGCCGCTATCCGAACCGATATGGCCGGCAAACTGTCGTTCGCTCAGCAGGGCGCCAATACCGTTCAGCTTCGGGACATCCTTTCGATCATCGTTGAAGTGCCCGTCGCCGCAATTGTGGAATGCTTCGGCGGCGTCACTCTGGTCGGCGCCGTGGCCGAAGACATCGTTCCCGGACTCCGTAAATCAATCCGGATTGAACGGGTTGGTCGGCCGGAGATCAAGAACTTCGCGCTCGCGAGTCCTGCGCACGATGCTCGCACCAGGGGCATGGAACTGCGTGACCTCTACAACCGCGAAAACGCCTTCGCCCTTTCCGCCGAATACCGCCCGCTGTACGAATCGCGTCTTGATGCGAACCTCGCTTTCTTCGATGGCCTCGACGGCGAGATCGCATGGCCAGTCGGACCGGACGGACGGCATCCGCTCCGCGATCTGCTGATCGGCGATTACCTGATCCTCAACCTGGCGCGTCCCTTTGCGCCCGGCAACTTCCTGGAAATCGAGAAGGCCGTCCTCGACGGCCGGCCGTCCGAAAGCTGCGGCGGGCGCTGGCTCGATGACGACATTCTGGACGACATGTTGTCGTTGTATGTCAACGGCGGACAGGGCAAGCGCTTCGGAGATGGCGTCGATGCCCCAACCAAACCCGGCAGCCGGTCCTTCCCGTACGTGTGCCCGCCCAACCGGGCCAATCTGCCGTTACCCGAATTTTTGAGGAGTTAATTATGGAAACGTTAAAAGAGAAAAGCCGGGACATCAGAGCCGCTGGCGCTAGAAACGGTAAAGAGCTAGCCACAGACTGGTTCCTGAAGTACCCGGTGATGTCAACGCTCCGGCCGAGCTATCCGCGCGGGCCCTGGCGCTACACCGATATGCAGCAGCTCGTCGTGAC